>CAXTVQ010000001.1:0-35975 GCA_964247705.1 uncultured Acetobacteraceae bacterium
AAGCCCGGCCATGACGTGGGTGCGGAAGGCGTCTACGCGCCGTTCATCGCCTGGCCCGCGCACGCCGGGCGCCTGCGGCGATTTCGGTCCGTATTCCACGGCGGGGCGGATGTCGGTCCAGGGTTTGGCCGGGGCGGGCGGCATGAACCGGGCCGTGCCCGCGGTGGACGCGGCGTAGGGGATGCCTTTGAACACGCAGACGTCGCCGTGGCCGAGGCCGGACACCTTGCCGGCGTCGGTGGCGACCGTGGGCGTCACCGCGGCCCGGGCTGGCGCGGCTGCGGACAACGCCAATGCGGCGGCGCCGAGGGTCACCTGCCGCCGCCCGACGCCCGTTCCAGGTTCTGCCATCGTGACCTCCCTCGCGGCTGTTGATCAGCCATTCTCAGATCGATGCTTAGCGGTGAGACAACACCCGGCCGGGCCCGCTGACAAGACGTCGCCGGCCACGTCTTACTTGCGCCGTCGGTGGCGCTTGTGGCCAGCTTCGGTTGCCACGCGGGCCGCCGCCAACCGATCGGCGGCGGCCAACAAGAAGGAAGAAGCAAGCATGTTGCCACTGACGGGCATCAAGGTCGTGGAGTTGGCGCAGAATATCGCCGGGCCGTATGCCGGGGAGATCCTGGGCATGCTGGGTGCGGACGTGGTGAAGGTCGAGCGGCCGGAGGGCGGGGATGACGCGCGTGGCTGGGGGCCGCCCTTCGTGGATGGCATGGCGACGACGTTCCACACAGTCAACCGCAACAAGCGTTCGGTGACGCTGGACCTCAAGCACGCCGGGGATGTGGCTTGGCTGAAGGACTACGTGGCCGGGTGCGACGTGCTGATCCAGAATCTGCGGCCGGGTGTGACGGACCAGTTGGGGCTGGGGCCGGAGGTGATGCGGGCGGTCAACCCGCGGTTGGTTTACTGCTCGCTCTGGGCGTTCGGGCATAAGGGGCCGATGCACCTCAAGCCGGGCTACGAGCCGATGATCCAGGCGTTCGCCGGGATGTTCAGCGTGAATGGCCAAGCCGATGGCCCGCCCACGCGGGTCGGGATGCAGGTGCTGGACCTGGGCACGGGCGTATGGGCGGCGCTGGGCACGCTGGCGGCGTTGCTGGAGCGGGAGAGGACGGGGCTCGGCTGCACGGTGGACACGTCGCTGTACGAGACGGCGCTCGGTTGGCTCTCGGTGCATTTCGCCGGGTTCCAGGCAACGGGGGAGCACCCGGCGCGCCATGGCAGCGGCAACCCGAAGGTCGTGGTGTTCCAGTCCTTCGTCACCGCAGATGGGGAGGTGGTGGTCGCGGCCGCCAATGACCGGCTGTTCCGCAAATACGTGGCCGAGCTTGGGCATCCGGAGTGGGGGGAGGATGCGCGATTTGCCACCAACGCGCTTCGGGTGGCGAACAAGCCTGCGATCATTCCACCGATCGCGCGGGTGATGCTGGAGGACAGCACGGCCAATTGGGTCACCCGGCTCGAGCGGATCGGCGTGCCGTGCGCGCCGATCAACGACCTGCACGACGTCGTGGCCGACCCGCATCTGGCCGCACTCGGCGTGCTGCAGAAGCTGCCCGGGTCCGGGCTGGCCACGGTGGGGTTGCCGGTGAGTTTCGACGGCGTTCGCCCGTCGGTGCGGTCAAGCGCGCCGCTGCTGGGGGAGCACAACGGGGTGTTGGGGGTGCGCGCGGGCTGAATATCGGCGCTGGCGGGCGGCGCGGTTCCGGGCTTATCGTGGCGGCAACAGCGGCGCGAAGCCGCTAGCGGACGGGGGAAATGGCGGATGAGGCTTGTTGGGTGGCTGGGCGCCGTGGCGTGTGCGATCGGTTTGGCGGCGCCGGTGGCAGCGATGGCGGCCGATGCGCCGGCCGAGATCAAGATCGGCACGCTGTATGCCAACTCCGGCGCCATGGCGAGCACCTCGGCCCCGCTGCATGTTGCACTGCAATACTGGGTGGACGGGCTGAACAAGCAGGGCGGCGTGTTCGTCAAGGGCTTCGGCAAGCGCATCCCGATCAAGCTCATTTCGTATGACGACCAGAGTTCGCCGTCGCTCGCGGGCAACCTCACCAACCAGCTCATCACGCAGGACAAGGTGGACATCCTGCTGGCGGATTCGACGTCGGTGATGACGGCGGCCTCCGTGCCGGTGGCGCGGGACCACAAGATGCTGCTGTGGGACATCACGGGCAGCAGCCCCAATTTCTTCAGCCCGGACAACCCCTACATCGTCTTGCTGGCGCTGGCGGCGACCGACCGGTATCCCAAGACGCTGGCCGACTTCGTGGCCGAGATGCCGAAGCTCGGGATCAAGTCGGCGGCGTTGCTTTACGTCACCGCCGACTACACGGCGTATCAGGCGAAGGCGGTGCGGGAGGCGTTGCAGCAGCATCCCGAGGTGAAGCTGGTGTTCGACCGGGGGGTGCCGGCGACGACCACGGATTACACCGTGCTGATCAACACGATGCAGGCGGCGCAGCCGGACGCGGTGCTGGAGTTCGGCTATCCGACCAATGAGCTCGCGTTCCTGGGGGCGCTGGGGGACAACGGCGCGAAGTTCAAGTTCCTGTTCACCGGGTATGGGTTGACCGAGCAGAACCTGATCAAGACGAACGGGTTGGCGGAGCAGCTTTACAACACGTATGCGCTGGCCGGGCCTGGATCGTACCAGTTCAAGACGGATTACGGGCTGAACCGGGCGCAGTTCGAGGAGGCGTTCGACGGGTATGTCAAAGCGAACGGGATCAAGGGGATCGAGTTCGGTTATAACGCGATCGCCGGGTATCAGGCGGGGCTGGTGATCGAGCGGGCGTTGGCGGCGGCCGAGAGCTTGGACCAGATGGAGCTGCGGCGGGCGGTGTTCACGCTGTCGGGCAACATGACGACGCTGGTAGGTGCGTTCGTGCTGGCGCCGGACGGATCGCAGAGCGGGGAGATCGATCCGTTGGGGCAGATCCTGCCGCCGAAGGCCGGGTCGAGCGATTTAGGGCTGAATATCGTTTGGCCGGCGGACGAGGCGACGGCCAAGCCTATTTACCCGGCGCCTTAGATTGGGGCTCTGCCCCAAACCCCGCCAGAGGACAGTCGTCCTCTGGACACCTGTGGATACAGGGGTGAAGGGGACGACCGTCCCCTTCCGGGGTGCAGGGGCAGAGCCCCTGCGATGCTGACCTACACGATCCTTGCCGGGCTTTTGTTCGGCCTGTACTACGCCCTCGTCGGCGTCGGCATGAACCTTGTCTTCGGCGTCATGCGCATCGTCAACCTCGCGCACGGCGACTTCCTGATGCTGGGCGCTTTCTCCGCTTATTGGTTGATGCGCACCGCCGCGATCAGCCCCGTCCCCACCGTTCTCGCCACCTTCGCCGTGTTCTTCGTCATCGCCCTGCCCGTGTACTACGCCCTGGTGCCGCGGCTGCAGCGCGCTCGCGATCCGGAGATGCTGTCGCTGATCCTGTTCTTCGGCCTGTCGCAAACGATCGAGGCCGTCGTCTCCATGCTGTTCGGCAACAACGAGCGCTCCATCCCGAGCCGGCTGCTGGGCGGCGGGCCGGTGCCGCTGCTGGGGCAGACGGTGCCGTTCGCCTGGGTGTATGCCGCTGGCGTGGCCGTGCTGATGCTGGCGGGCGTTTGGCTGTACCTATACCACACGCGGCTCGGGCGGCAGACGCGGGCGATCATGGCGCAGCGGGAGGAGGCGGTGGCGATCGGCATCGACGTGCACCGCATCTCGGCCGTGGCGTTCGGCTTCGGCACGGCGCTGGCGGCGGTGGCGGGGGTGTTCGCGCCATTCATGATGGGCAGCTTCACGCCGGGCCTGGGCGTGCCGATCGACCTGGTGTCGTTCGCGGTGGTGGTGATCGGCTCGTTGGGTAACCCGCTGGGGACGGTGCTGGGCGGCACGATCTACGGCGTGTGCCTGATGCTGATGCGGACCTATCTCAGCTCGTTCACGGATCTGCTGCCCAACCTGGTGCTGATCGCCGTGCTGCTGGTGCGGCCGACGGGGCTGTTGGGCGCGCGGGTGCGCTATGCCTAGAGGGCTGCGGACCGAGTTGCTGGCGGTGGTGCTGCCGGTGCTGGTGCTGTTCGGCGCCCTGCCCTGGCTGTACGACAACCAGTTGCTGCTGCTGAACTTCGTCGTGTTCCTGGTACTGGCGCAGGGGCTGAACCTGACCTACGGGTTCTCCGGGTATCTGCCATTCGGCTACGTGGGCTTCTTCGGCGCGGGGGCGTACGGGTTCGCGCTGACGGTGATGCACGGGGTGGCGCCGCCGCTGGTGGGGGTGGCATTGGGTGGGGTCGCGGCGCTGCTCGTCGGGCTGCTGCTGGCGCCGCTGCTGCGGTTGCAGGGGGCGTATTTCGGGCTCGCCAGCCTGGCCGCGGCGGAGGCGCTGCGGCAACTGATCGCGAACCCCGAGCTTGGCGGGCTGACAGGCGGGCCCTATGGCGTGCGGCTGGATGCGGGGTACCGGCCGGGGCTGACCTATGGGCTGGCGCTCGGCATCCTGGCGGTGACCATGGGGCTGGTCGCGACGTTCCGCCATGCGCGCTTCGGCCTGCGGCTGCGGGCGGCGCGGGATAATCCGTTGTCGGCGGCGATGGCGGGGATCGACGTGGTGCGCGGGCGGCTGGTGGTGTGGCTGCTGAGTGCGGTGGTCGCCGGACTGATCGGGGCGGTGTTCGCGTGGCGTGCGGCGACGTTCTTCCCGGAGGCGGTGTTCGACTTCAACTTCAGCATCTTCGCCATCGTGTTCACCCTGTTCGGCGGCGCCGGGACGCTGATCGGCCCCGTGATCGGGGTGCTGGTGTTGTACGGCACCTACAACGCGATCGGGGTTTCGGCGCCGCAGTACTTCCAGCTTGCCTACGGGCTGCTGATCATGGGGCTGGTGATGTTCTTTCCGGAGGGGCTGGCCGCCATCCCCCACATGATGCGGCGGCGCGCCCATGCTTGAGGCGCCGCTGCTGCACGTGACGGGAGTGGTGAAGCGGTTCGGTGGGTTCACCGCGCTGGACGGGATCGACCTCAACGTGGCATCGGGCGAGATCGTGGGGCTGATCGGGCCCAACGGCTCCGGCAAGACGACGCTGATCAACGTCATCAGCGGGTTGCTGCCGGCGGAGAGCGGTGAGATCCGGCTGGCGGGGCGCTCGCTGGTGGGGTTGCCGGCGCACCGCCGGGCGGCGGCGGGGGTGAACCGCACGTTCCAGGTGCCCAAGCCGTTCGCCTCGCTCACCGTGCGGCAGAACCTCGAGGTGGCGCATGGGGCTGGGGGCGATCTGGACAGCATCCTCGCCAGTGTGGAGCTGGACCGGGATGCGAACCGCCTGGCCGGCGACCTCAATAGCGTGAGCCAGAAGATGCTGGACTTGGCGCGCGCGCTGGTCACCCGCCCCCGCCTGCTGCTGGTGGACGAACTCGCGTGCGGGCTGCACCCGGCGGAGCTGGACCGGGTGGCGGCGCGGCTGATGGCGCTGGCGGATGCGGGGATGGGGCTGGTGGTGGTGGAGCACCTGATGAGCTTCATCGACCGCATCACCCACCGCGTGGTGGTGATGAACGCCGGCAAGCAGATCTTCGGCGGGCAGATGCGCGATGCGGCGCAGGACCGCGCGGTGATCGAGGTGTTCCTCGGCGCGCCGGAGCCCGTAGGGTGAGCCTGCTGCGCACCGAGGGGCTCGAGGCGGGCTACGGCAACATCCAGGTGCTGTGGGGTGTCGACCTGGACGTGCGCGAGAACGAGACGGTGGTGCTGCTGGGTCCGAACGGCGCCGGCAAGACCACGCTGCTGAAATGCCTGCACGGGCTGCTGCCGGCGCGCGGCGGCAAGATCCTGTTCCGCGGCGAGGATGTCGCGCGCCTGCCCACCCGCGCCCGGGTGCGGTTGGGGATGAGCTACATGTCCGAACTGGGCGTGTTCCCGGGCATGACGGTGGCGGACAATATCGGGCTGGGCGGGCTGTTCGTTCCGGCCGCCAAGGCGCGGGCGCGGGCGGCGGAGCTGTTCGAGCTGTTCCCGGTGCTGAAGGAGAAGCGGCACCAGCTTGGCTCCAGCCTGTCGGGCGGGCAGCGCAAGATGCTGGGGATCGCCAAGGCGCTGGCCGCCTGCCCCACGTTGCTGGTGATGGACGAGCCGTCCGCCGGGTTGTCGCCGCTGATGGTGAGCACGGTGCTGCGCTCGCTGGCGGCCAGCCGTGCCGCCGGGTTGTCGATGCTGATCGCCGAGCAGAACATCAAGTTCCTCGAGCTGGGCGACCGCGGGTTCACGCTGGAGGGGGGGCGGATCCGGTTCGGCGGCACACCGGCCGAGATGCAGGCGGATGACGGGCTGCGGCGGGCGTATTTTGGATTGGGAGCCGAGAATGTTCACGCCTGACCTGCTGGCCGGCAAGCGCATCCTGATCACGGGGGGCGGCACCGGGCTGGGGCGCGCGATGGGCGAGCGGTTCCTGGGGCTTGGTGCGGCGCTGGTGATCTGCGGGCGCCGGGTGCCGGTGCTGGAGGAGACGGCGGCGGCGTTCCGCGCGGCGCACCCGGCGGCGCAGGTGGACACCGTGGGCTGCGACCTTCGCGATGCGGGCCAGGTGGAGGCGATGCTGGACACGATCTGGCGGGACCGGCCGCTGGACGCGCTGGTCAACAACGCCGCGGGCAATTTCCTGGCGCAGAGCCACCGGCTGTCGCCGCGGGCGCTGGATGCGGTGTTGGGCGTGGTGCTGCATGGGTCCGCCTACGCCACGTTCGGGTGCGGGCGGCGCTGGATCGAGGCGGGGCGGGGTGGGACGGTGCTGTCGATCCTCACGCTGTCGGCGCTGGGCGGGGCGGCGTTCACCGTGCCGTCGGCGATGGCGAAAGCGGGCGTGCTGGCGATGACGCGCAGCCTGGCGGTGGAGTGGGGGCGGCACGGCATCCGGCTGAACGCGGTGGCGCCGGGCGCTTTCCCGACGCCGGGTGCGGCGGCCGGGCTGGCGCCGCCGGGGCTGGCCAAACCCACGCCGGAGGCCACGATCCCGCTGGCCCGGGTGGGGGAGCACGTCGAGTTGGGCAATGCCTGTGCGTTCCTGTTGTCGGACCTGGCGTCCTACGTGACCGGGGACTGCATGGTGGTGGATGGCGGCAAGCGCTGGCTGTCGGGGGCGGCACAGAGCGACACGGCGGCGTTGCTGGGTTTCGGCAACGCGTGGTGGGACGGGTTGCGGGGGCGCTGATGCCGGGTTCAGGATGCGAGGGCGGAGGGAACGGCGATGAGTGACCAACTCACGGACAGTGCGGAACGCTTGTTTGCGGCGCATGGCGGCAAGGCGGTGATCCGGTCGGCGGAGGGTGGCGCTTGGCCCGACGCGCTGTGGAGCGCGGTGGAGGAGGCCGGATTTACCGCCGCTTTGCTGCCGGACGCGGCGGGCGGGTTCGGTGCGACTCCTGTTGAGGCGATGGGGCTGCTTCGGGTGGCGGCAGGGCACGCGGCGCCGATCCCGCTGGCGGAGACCATGCTGGCCGGGTGGCTGCTGGCGCAGGCTGGGCTGGACGTGCCGAGCGGGCCGCTGACGCTGGCGCCGGTTCGGCGGGATGACGGCTTGGTGCTGCAGGGCGGCCGGCTGTCGGGCACGGCACGGCGGGTGCCGTGGGGACGCGATGCCAAGGCCGCGGCGGTGATCGTGGACGGGATGGTGACCTGCATGCCGGCCGGACGGTGGAGTGCGAGCCACGGCACGAATATCGCCGGAGAGCCGCGCGATACGCTGGTGTTCGACGCCGCGGTGGACGCGGCGGCGTGCCCGGTTTCGGTGGCGGGGCTGCGGGCGGCGGGGGCGGCGGTGCGCACGGCGCAGATCGCGGGGGCGTTGACGCGCGTGCTGGACGTGTGCGTGACCTATGTGCAGACGCGGGTGCAGTTCGGCCGCCCGATCGGCAAGTTCCAGGCGATCCAGCAATCCATGGCGATCCTGGCCGGACAGTGCGCTGCTGCCGTGGCCGCCGCGGACATGGCGGCCGAGGCGCTGGGCGGCACGCTGGATCCGCTGGTGATCGGCGCCGCCAAGGCGCGGGCGGGGGAGGCCGCGTCGGTGGCGGCCGGGTTGGCGCACCAGGTGCATGGCGCGATCGGGTTCACCCAGGAATACGAGCTGCATCCGCTGACCCGGCGGCTTTGGTCCTGGCGGGACGAGTTCGGCAACGAGGCGGAGTGGAACGCGCTGGTCGGGCGCGCGGCGTTGCGGGCCGGTGCGGACGGGTTGTGGCCTGTGATTACGGCGGCAGCGTAACGTGGGCCTGGAAGGGTTTTTCAACCCGCGCTCGGTCGCCATCGTGGGCGCCTCGCCGGAGCGCACGAAGATCCGTGGCGCGCTGCTGCATCTGCTGCAGAAGAACGGCTACCCGGGCGCGATCTATCCGATCAATCCGAGTTACGGCGAGATTGACGGGTTGCGCTGCTACCCGAGCGCGGCGGCGATCGGCGAGGCGGTGGACCTGGCGTTGGTGGCGATCCCGGCGGGCGGCGTGTTGCCGGCATTGCAGGAGTGTGCGGCGGCGGGAGTGCGCCATGCGGTGATCATCTCGTCCGGGTTCGCGGAGGACGATGCGTCGCCACCGGAGCTGCAGGACAAGATCGCGGCGCTGGCCCGGTCCAGCGGCATGCGGATCTGCGGGCCGAATGCCGAGGGGTTCTACAACGAGCCGGCGCGCGTCACGGCGACGTTCAGCCCGGCGGTGGAGGGTTTGGACCCCGACCTGCCGGTTGCGACGTCCCGCCGGGTGGCGGTGGTGGCGCAGAGCGGGGGCATGGGGTTCGCGCTGTTCAACCGCGGGCGTGCGTTAGGGCTCGCCTTCTCCTCCGTGGTCAGCACCGGCAACGAGGCGGATTTGACGGTCGCCGACTTCCTGCAGCATGCGGCGGACGATGCGGATACCGGCGGCGTGCTGCTGTTCGTAGAGACGATCCGGGACCCGGTGAGGTTTCGCGCCGCCGCCGCGTCCGCTTTGGCGGCGGGCAAGCCGGTGGTGGCGATCAAGATCGGCCGGTCGGCGGCGGGGCAGCTCGCGGCGGCATCCCATACGGCAGCACTGGCCGGGTGGGATGCGGGCTACGACGCGATGTTCCGGCGCTACGGCATCACCGTGGCGGCCGATCTGGATGAGGCGCTGGCCGTGATGGGCGCGCTGATGACGAACCCGCCGGCGAGCGGCAACCGGGTGGCGATCCTGACCGTCTCCGGCGGTGCGGGCGCGCTGGCGGCGGACGCGCTCAGTGTGGCGGGGCTCGAGGTAGGGGCGTTGTCGGACGCGTCACAGGCGGCGATCCGGGCGTTCATCCCGTCCTACGGGTCGGCGCGCAACCCGGTAGACCTGACGGCGCAGGGGGCGCATGGCGGCGGCACGTTGCGGGCGACGGCGCTGCTGATGGACGACCCGGCGGTGGACATGATCGCGATCGTGACGTCGCTGGCCAACCCGGCGCGGGTCACGCTGGATGGGGCCGATCTGCGCGCGTTGATCGCGCAGCGGCGCAAGCCCGTGTTGATCTACAGCTACACGCTGCCGTCCGACCTGGGCCGCCGCGCGATCACGCAGGCGGGTGCGGTAGTGCTGCCGTCGATGACGCTGCTGGGCGCGGCGGGCCGTGCGCTGGCGCAGGCGCGGCCGGCGGTGGTGGCACCCGTGGCGCTCTCGGCGGATTTGGAGGCAAGGCTCGCGAAGGGTCCGTTGTCGGAGCACGGGGCGAAGGCGTTGTTGGCAGCGTACGGGATCGCCGTTGCCCCGTCACGGCTGGTGACGGAGGCGGGCGGGCTCGACGAGGCCGCAGCGGCGCTCGGCTTTCCGCTGGCGCTGAAGATCCAGTCGCCGGACATCGTCCACAAGACGGAGGTTGAGGGCGTTCGCCTCGGGCTCGCCGACCGCGCTGCACTGCATGACGCCTACGAGGCCGTGCTGGACGCAGCGCGTCGCCATGCCCCTGCCGCGCGCATCGAGGGTGTGCTGCTGGAGCCGATGGCGGCCAAGGGGACCGAATGGATCGTGGGCGTAGTGCGCGACCCGGTCGCCGGCCCGGTGCTGACGGTAGGCGCCGGGGGGACGCAGGCGGAGCTGCTGCGGGACGTCGCGCACCGGGTGGCGCCGGTTGACGAGGCGGAGGCGGCGGCCATGTTGAATGAACTGCGTTCGGCCCCGCTGCTGCACGGGTTCCGCGGCCGGCCTGTGGCCGACGCACCGGCTTTGGCCCGGTTGATCGCCCAGGTGTCGGCGCTCGCGGCGGGCAGCGAGCGGATCATGGAACTCGAGTTGAACCCGGTCATCGTGCACGGCGCGGGACAGGGATGCACCATTGCCGACGCGCTGGTGGCGCTTCGGCCAGAAGGAGAAGCCTAACCATGCAAGCACTGGCATTCGCCGCCCCGCCTGCCCGCTCGGACGCGACCGAGTCGTTGCGGGGCGAGGTCCGCGCCTTCCTCGCCGAGGAGTTGCGGGACCGCACGCCGCAACAGCGCGCTGCCTCCTGGAGCGGGAGGGACCGCGGGTTCAGCCAGAAGATGGGCCGGAAAGGCTGGATCGGCATGACGTGGCCGAAGCAGTACGGCGGGCACGAGCGCTCCGCCCTCGAGCGCTACGTGGTGCTGGAGGAGATGCTCGCAGCCGGGGCGCCGGTCGGCCACCACTGGGTCGCGGACCGGCAGAGCGGCCCCAACATCCTGCGTAACGGCACGGAGGAGCAGCGGCAGGCGATCCTGCCCCGCATCGCGGCCGGCGACTGCTCGTTCTGCATCGGCATGAGCGAGCCCGATTCCGGTTCGGACCTGGCCGCGGCACGCACCCGGGCGCAGCAGGTGCAGGGCGGCTGGCTGGTGAACGGGACCAAGGTGTGGACGTCGGGCGCGCACGATGCCGACTACATGATCCTGTTCTGCCGCACCGGCGAGAAGACGGACGACCGGCACGCCGGCGCCAGCCAATTCCTGGTGGACATGGCGAAGGCGCGGCAGTCCGGCATGACGGTGCGGCCGATCATCGACATGCGCGGCGAGCACCATTTCAACGAGGTGGCAATCGAGGACCTGCTGCTGCCGGAGGACTCCGTGCTCGGCAAGGAGGGTGAGGGCTGGAAGCAGGTCACCAGCGAACTGGCCTACGAGCGCAGTGGGCCGGACCGGTTCCTCTCGGCGTTCACGTTGCTGACGGAAACGGTGCGGGCACTCGGGCCGGATGCGCCGGAGCGGGCGGCGGTGGCGATCGGGCGGCTGACCAGCCACACCATGGCGCTGCGGCGCTTGTCCCGCTCCATCGCCGGCATGCTGCAGGCGGGGGAGGACCCGGCTTTGCAGGCGTCGCTGGTGAAGGACCTCGGCAACGTGCTGGAGCAGGAGACGGCCGAGGTCGTGCGCCTGCTGATCGACGTGGAGCCACAGGACGAGTCGGACGAACCACTGACGGCGGTGCTGGCGCACATGATCCTGACGGCGCCGTCGTTCTCGCTGCGCGGCGGCACGCGGGAGATCCTGCGCGGGATGATCGCGCGGGGGCTCGGCCTGCGATGAGCGACGTCATCAGCACCACCGTGGGCCATGTCGGAATCGCCGAGATCAACCGGGCGCCCAACAACTTCTTCGACAAGGAGCTGATCGGCGACATAGGCGACGCCTTCGACGCGTTCGAGGCGGCGGGCATGCGGGCGATCGTGCTGTGCGCGGCGGGGAAGAACTTCTGCGCCGGGGCGAACTTCAGCCGTCCGGCGGGGGAGACGGTGGGGCCCTCCAAGGACCGCGGGACCGACCACCTGTACAAGCAGGCGGTGCGGCTGTTCCGCTGCAAGCTGCCGATCGTGGCGGCGGTGCAAGGGGCGGCGGTGGGCGGCGGTTTGGGATTGGCGATGATGGCCGATTTCCGCGTGGCCGACGCGACGTCCCGGTTCACTGCGAACTTCAACCGGCTGGGCTTCCATCCGGGGTTCGGGCTGAGCGTGACGTTGCCGCGGGCGATCGGGGAGCAGCAGGCGGCGCTGCTGTTCTACACCGGGCGCCGGCTTACGGGGGCGGAGGCGCAGGCGATCGGGCTGGCGGATGTATTGGCGCCGGAAGGCGGGCTGCGGGAGGCGGCGTTGGCGCTGGCGACCGAGATCGCGCAGTCCGCTCCGCTGGCGGTGCAGTCGACGCGGGCGACGATGCGTGCGGGGCTGGCCGATGCGGTGGAGGAGGCGACCAACCACGAGTTGGAGGAGCAGCAGAAGCAGTTGGCCACGGCGGACTTCCAGGAGGGGGTGAAGGCGATGGCGGAGCGGCGCTTGCCGGTGTTTTCCGGGCGTTAGCTGCAGGCCTCACCCCGGCCCTCTCCCGTGGAGCACGGGAGAGGGAGCCGTGCGTCGGAGCGCTGCGACGAGCAGGGCGAATGCCGGCGTGGGCTGGCGGCTGGTTGGGTAGTAGAGGTGATAGCCTGGATAGGGCGGACACCAATCGGCCAGAACGCGGATCAGCCGTCCGTCCGCCAACTCGTCCGCGACCGTGTCCTCGGGGAGATAGGCCAGGCCGAAGCCGGCCAGTGCCGCGTCGCGCATCGGGACGGTGCCGTTGAAGGTCAGTTGCCCTTCCACTCTCACGCGCACCTCCCTGCCCTTCTTCTCGAACTCCCACGCATAAAGCCCGCCATGCGTCGGCAGGCGCAGGTTGATGCAGCGGTGCGCGGTCAGGTCCTGGGGGGTCCGTGGTTTCGCGCGGGCTTCGAAGTAGGACGGTGCCGCAACGACGGCGGAGCGCAGGTCGGGGCCGATGCGGATGGCGACCATGTCCTTGGCGACCAGCTCGCCCGTGCGGATGCCGGCATCCAGGCCCTCGGCGGCGATATCGGTCAGGCCGTAGTCGATGACGATCTCCACCTTGATGTCCGGGTAGTCCGGCAAGAGGCGCTGCAAAGCGGGCCACAGCACGGCGCGGACGGCGTGATCGTGCGCGGTGATGCGGATCGTGCCGGCAGGTTTGTCACGCAGGGAGCTGAGCGCGGCCAGCTCCGCCTCGATCTCGGCGAACCTGGGTGCGGCAGTCTGCAGAAGGCGTTCGCCGGCTTCGGTCGGGGCCACGCTGCGGGTCGTGCGGGTGAGCAGGCGGAGGCCGAGCCGGGTCTCGAGGCCGCGCACGGTCTGGCTCAGCGCCGACTGAGAGACGCCGAGCTGGGCCGCGGCGCGGGTGAAGCTGCGCTCCCGGGCGACGGCGAGGAAGGCGGCGATGTCGTCGAGGCGGCTGCCGGGCATTGATTAGACACGCTTCTAACTGCTTGCGGATGATAGCGTCTAATCACCCGGGTCGGCACCGCCTACATCCCCGTCATCGCAATGCGGCGGAGGTAAGGTCATGGACATCAAGCGAGCAGGCAGTCAGCCGTCCGGCAAGGGGCCGGCGGAGTGGTTCACCGGGACCGTCCGCATCGACCCGCTGTTCACGGCGCCGGACCCGGCGCGGGTGGGCGGTGCGCTCGTCACGTTCGAGCCGGGTGCGCGGACGGCGTGGCACACGCATCCGTTCGGTCAGACGCTGGTGGTGACGGCCGGGTGCGGCTGGACGCAGCGCGAGGGCGGGCCGGTGGAGGAGATCCGGCCGGGGGACGTGGTGTGGTTCGCGCCCGGCGAGAAGCATTGGCATGGCGCCGCCGCGACCACGGCGATGAGCCACATCGCGATCCAGGAGCGGCTGAACGGGTCGCCCGTGGAGTGGATGGAGAAGGTCAGCGACGAACAGTACCGCCGCTGATCACAAGGGAACAGGAGCAGCCATGCCGCACATCATCCTGAAGCTGCAGACCGGCCGGACGGCGCTGCAGAAGCGGGCCATCGCCGACGCGCTGACGCAAGCGCTGATGGCGACGGCCGGGTGCGGCGAGGACGCCGTTTCGGTCGGGATCGAGGACGTCGCGGCGGAGGATTGGGTCGCGACGGTCTACCGGCCCGACATCATGGGGCGGGCAGACACGCTCGTTAAAAAGCCGGGCTACGACCCGCTGGTCAAGAAGCCGGGCTACGACCCGCTCTGAACGAAAGTGACACACGATGACACCGAGTTATGACTTCGAAGGCCAGGTGGCGCTCGTCACCGGGGCCAGCTCCGGGATGGGGCTCGCGACGGCACGGGCGTTTGCCGAAGCGGGTGCCGCCGTCGTGCTGGCCGACATCGACGCGCAGGCGGTGCAGCAGGCGAGCGGGCGGTTGAACGAGGCGGGCCACCGGACGATCGCCGTGACGTGCGACGTGACCGACGAGGCGCAGGCGGCCGCGATGGTGGCAAGGGCCGTCAGCGCGTTCGGCCGGCTGGACATGGCCTACAACAACGCCGGCATCCTGGGCCCGATGGGCGACGTGACGGACGAGACGGCGGAGGCGTTCGACGGGGTGAATGCGGTCAACCTGCGCGGCGTTTGGACCTGCATGAAGCATGAGTTGCTGCAGATGCGCAAACAGGGCAGCGGCGCGATCGTCAACTGCTCCTCGCTCGGCGGGCTGGTGGGGTTGCCGGGCCGCGCGGCCTACCACGCGAGCAAGCATGGCGTGATCGGGCTGACCAAAAGTGCCGCGCTGGATTACGCGACGAAGGGCATCCGGGTGAACGCCGTGTGCCCCGGCTGCATCGACACGCCGATGGGCGACGCGATCGACCCGGCCGCGATGGCGGAGTTCCTGAAGGACCAGCCGATCGGGCGAATGGGCCGCTCCGAGGAGGTCGCAGCGGCGGTGTTGTGGCTATGCAGCCCCGGGGCGAGCTTCGTGCTCGGCGTGGCACTGCCGGTGGATGGAGGCTTCACTGCGCACTGAGGCCGTCGCGGCGGCGTTGCCGGATGAGGGGCAAGGCTGGCGCGTGCTTGCGGTGCTGAGCGCGTTGCTGGCCTTCGCCTCGATCTCGACCGATTTCTACCTGCCGGCGTTGCCGACGATGGCGGTGTCGCTGCGGTCGGATCCGGGCACGGTCGACTTCACCATCTCCGGTTACCTGATCGGCTTCAGCCTCGGGCAGTTGTTGTGGGGGCCGGTTGGCGACCGGTATGGCCGGCGTGGGCCGGTTGCAGTCGGGCTGGTGCTGTTCGTGATCGGCTCCGCCGGGTGCGGCTTGGCGGGGAGCGCGGGTGCGATGATCGCCTGGCGCGTGGTGCAGGCGCTGGGGGCTTGCGCGAGCGTGGTGCTGGGCCGCGCCATGGTGCGCGACCTGTATGCCGGCGACCGGGCGGCGCAGGTGATGTCCACGCTGATGATGGTGATGGCGATCGCCCCGCTGCTCGGGCCGGTGCTGGGTGGGCAAATCCTGGCGGTGGCCGGGTGGCGGGCGATCTTCTGGACGCTGGTCGGGGTGGGCGTGTTGACGCTGGGGGCGCTGTCCACGCTGCCCGACACGCTGCCGCCCGGGCGGCGCAATGCCGAGCCGTTGTGGGCGGCGTTCGCGCGCTACGGCGGGCTGCTGCGGCAGCGGCGGCTGCTCGGCCTCATGGGGATCGCCGGGTGCTTCTTCGGCGGCACCTTCGCCTACATCGCCGGGTCGCCGTTCGCCTATATCGGCTACCACCATCTGGCGCCGCAATATTACGGGCTGCTGTTCGGGGCCGGGATCGTCGGGCTGATGGTGCTGAACTTCGTCAACGTGCGCCTGGTGATGCGGCTCGGCAGCGAGCGGTTGTTGCGGGCGGGAAACTGGCTGGCGGCGGTGGCGGGCGTTGCGCTGGCGATCGATGCGGGCACGGGCTTCGGCGGGCTGGCCGGGCTGGTGGCGCCGCTGTTCCTGTTCGTGTCGGCGACGGGGCTGATTTCCGCCAACGCGGTGGCGGGGGCGCTTGCGGAGCATCCGGGCCAGGCAGGGGCGGTGTCCGCGCTGTTCGGGACGATCCAGTACGGCACGGGGATCCTGGGGTCGGCGCTGGTCGGCGTGCTGGCGGACGGGACGCCGTGGCCGATGGGCGCCGTGGTCGGAGCATTCGGCATCGGCGGGTTGGTCTGTGCGCGTTTGCTCAAGGGCGAACCAGAAACGGGGAGGCAGTCATGAACGCGTTCGACTTCGGCGGGTCCACCGTCGTCGTGACGGGGGCGGGGTCCGGGATCGGGCTGGCCATCGCGCAGGCGTTCCACGCGGCCGGCGCCCGGGTGGCGCTCGGCGACCTGCAGGGCCAAGCGGCGGAGCAGGCCGCGTCTGCGCTTGGCGAGCGTGTGTTCGGCGGCGCCCTGGACGTGCGGGATGCGGGCTCGGTGCAAGGCTTTTTCGCCGCGGCGGAGCAGGCGTTGGGGCCGGTCACGGTGGCGGTCGCCAATGCCGGCGTGTTCCCGAACTGCCCCGTGCTCGAGATGCCGGCCGAGGAGTGGGACCGGGTGATGGAGACCAACGTGCGCGGCACCTTCCTGACCTGCCAGGAGGCGGCGCGGCGGATGGTGGCGGGCGGGCACGGTGGCAAGATCGTGACGATGTCCTCCGGCGCCCATGCCAGCGCGCGGCTGGGTGGCTCGCATTACTGCGCCTCCAAGGCCGGGATCGTGATGTTCACCAAGGTGCTCGCGATGGAGGTGGCGGCGCAGGGCATCAACGTGAACTGCGTAGCACCCGGCTACATCGACACGCGGCCCGGGGACACGACCAAGGATCCCGACTTCCAGAACGCGATGCTGCGCAACATCCCGTGGCAGCGCTTCGGCAGGCCGGCGGAGATCGCGGACGCCACGCTGTTCCTGGCGTCACCGGCCGCCGACTACATCACCGGCGAGGTCCTTGCCGTAAACGGCGGCGCGTTTGCCGGGCGGGCGTATTTGCCGCTGAACAAACGCGCGGCGCGCTAGCCGTCTTCGCACTCGTCCAGCGCGCAGGCGGCGTGGATGAGGGCCAAGTGGCTGAGCGCCTGCGGGACGTTGCCGAGGGCGGCGCCGGTTGCCGGGTCGATCTGTTCGTTCAACAGGCCGAAATTGCCGCCGCACGCGGCGAGCATCGCGTCCATCTGGGCCGTTGCTTTCGAGTGCTCCCCGAGGAGGGCGAACGCCTCCACCAGCCAGAAGCCGCAGGCGATGAATGCGCCCTCCTCCGCCTGCATGCCGGAATAGCGATAGGTGTGCGGACCACAGCCCAGCTCGCGCTGCACGGTGTCGCGGGTGGCGGCGAGGCGCTGCTTGTTGGGGAAGCCGAAGCGGACGGCGAGCAGCAGGCCGGCGTCGAGCTCCTCGGACCCGGCGTAGAAGGTGTAGGCCTGCTTCCGCTCGCTCCAGCACCGGGTTTCGATCCAGTCGCGGATGCGGTCGCGGGCGCGGCGCCAGATGGGAACGTGGCGGTCGTCCATCTGTCCGAGCCCGGCCAGCGACACGGCTTGGTCCAGCGCCCGCCAGCAACTGATCTTGGAGAGCGTGTAGTGCTCGCGCTGCTCCAGTTCCCAGATGCCGCTGTCCCGGAGGCGCCAGATGCGGGCGCAGCGGTCGGCGGCGTCGGCGAGCAGCTTGCGGGTGTCCAGGTCGAGCACATGGCCTTGGGAGACGAACAGGGCGGCGGTCTCGAACAGGTCGCCGTAGATGCCGAGCTGCAATTGGGCGGCGGCGCGGTTGCCGCGGCGGACCGGCTGGCTGCCGCGGTAGCCGGGTAGGTCGAGCACGGTCTCGGAGGGCACGTCCTCGCCGTACAGGGTGTACATGGTCGCGAGGCTGCCGCCCTGCCGGCGGATGGTGCGGGTGAGCCAGGAGAACGCCGCCTGCGCCTCCGCCGTGGCGCCGACGCGCAGGAACGTGTTGATCGTGAAGGTGACGTCCCGCAGCCAGGCGTAGCGGTAGTCGTAGTTCTTGCCGCCGCCGATGCGTTCGGGCAGCGACGTGGTTGCGGCGGCGGCGATCGAGCCGGATGGCGAGTAGATCAGCAGCTTGAGCGCGAGGGCGCTGCGCCGCACCTCTGCATCGTATGCGTCGAGACGGGTGAGGCCCGCGGTCCATTCCCTCCAGGCCTGGTCCGAGCGGTCGATCCGCGCGTCGATCTCCGCCATCGGGGAGAGGATGAGCGGCACTTGCCATCCCACGAGCAAGGCCAGGGTGCTGCGCCCGCCGGCTTCGGCGACCAGGCGGGCGGACACGCCGCGTTCGGTTTCCTCCGTGCGCTCGACGGGGCCGGAGGCGCGGAAGGCGGTGATCAGGCCGCCGTCCAGATGCAGCACGTCGCCATGCGGGCTGGTCTCGCGCCATGACCGGGTGCAAACGGCGCGGGCGGCCAGGATCTGGATCCGGCACTCGACGGCGCCGTGAATGCCCTCCACGCGGCGCGCGAGTTCGCTCCAGGGCAGGCGGCCGGACATGCCGCTGTTGAGCGAGTCGGTGATCCGGACCTGGCCCGTGGCGGTGGTGAAGACCAGCTCGAAGACGTTGCTGTCCTCGCGGTAGCGGCGCTCCACGGTAAAGGGGGCCACCGGGGTGATGGCAAACCGGCCGCCGTCGTCTGGATCGAGGATGCGGTCGAGCAGCGGATCGCCGTCGAGTGCCGCCGGGCACCACCAGTCAATGGAGCCGTCGGCACCGACCAGCGCCACGCTGCGTCCGTCACCCAACGCGGCGTAACGCTGGAGCGGCAGGAACCCGGCCTGCCGCCCGACGACACCGCTCACGAGATCGGGTTGCCGCCCGTGACGCCGTAGACCTCGCCGGTGACGAAGCTCGATTCCTGCGACGCCAGCAGCACGTAGATCGGCGCGCATTCTGCGGGCTGGCCGGGGCGCTTCATCGGCACCTCGCTGCCGAACTCGGGGATTTTCTTGGAAGGTTGGCCGCCGGAGGATTGCAGCGGGGTCCAGAACGGGCCGGGCGCCACGGCGTTCACGCGGATGCCCTTGCTCACGACCTGCTTGGCGAGCGCGTGGGTGAAGGCGGTGATGGCGGCCTTCGTGGCGGCGTAGTCCAGCAGCATCGGCGACGGGTTGTAGCTCTGGATCGAGGTCGTGTTGATGATCGTGGCGCCCTTCGGCATCAGCGGCAGGACGGCCTTGCAGAGCCAGAACATGGCGGTGACGTTGGTGCGGAACGTGGCCTCGAACTGCTCCGTGGTGAGGTCGGCGATGGCCTCGACCGCAGTTTGCTTGCCGGCGACGTTGACCAGGATGTCCAGGCCGCCGAGCTTGTCGTGCGCGTCCTGGATCAGGTGCCGGCAGAAGCTCTCGTCGGTGATGTCGCCGGGGAGCGGGACGGCTTTGACGTTGGCGTCCTTGACGAGCTGCAGCGTCTCTACGGCGTCGTTCTCCTCGCCGGGCAGGTAGTTGATGGCCACGTCCGCCCCCTCGCGCGCAAAGGCGATCGCCACGGCGCGGCCGATGCCGCTGTCGCCGCCGGTGATCAGCGCGTGCCGGCCGGCGAGACGGCCGAACCCCTTGTAGCTGGTCTCGCCATGATCGGGGCGGGGGACCATGTCCTGAGCCAGGCCGGGTGCGGATTGCGGCTGGTCCTCGAATTTGGGCTGCGGGTATTGGGTCAGCGGATCCTGCATCGCGTATTGGTTCGTGCTCATCGGCTCGCTCCGGGGTGAGGCAGCGTAACGCCGACGGCTTCGGACGGTTTGCGGGCCAAAGACCCGGGAGCGTGCAGGACGCGACGCGGGGGTTTGTTGTCTGTTTCGCGGCGGACCCCATGTGATCGGCTGGTCGGATTGCAGGCACGATGAATATCGGCTTCAACGACGCCGTCGCAATTCCGCGATGTCTCTCACCCAGCAGGATCATGCTCCATGGATAGACGCGCCTTCCTCGGCCTGGCGGCCGTGCTCCTCGTGTCGGCCGGCGCCTACGCCCAGACGTCTGCCGGTGGGACCCCGGCGCGTCTGCGGGGCAAGATCGACGCGGTTTCGGCCGATAGCGTGCAGCTTACGCTGCGCAACGGCACCAAGACGGAGGCGAAACTGCCGGACAGCGCGCGGGTGACGTGGCTGACGGTGGCGCAGGCGAGCCAGATCCAGCCGGGCAGCTACGTCGGCACGGCGGCGGTGCCGCAGCCGGACGGCACGTTGAAGGCGCTCGAGGTGCAGGTGTTCCCGCCCGCCATGCGCGGCGTGGGTGAGGGCACGCGCGACTGGGACCTTGGCGCGCAGAGCAGCATGACGAACGGCACCGTCGGCAGCATGGTCGCGGCAAATGGCCGGACGATCACGATCACCTACAAGGGTGGCGAGAAGAAGGTTGTGGTGCCGGACGACGTCCCGATCGTGACGTACGAGCCGACCGACCGCTCGGCGCTGACGGTGGGCGCCAACGTGCTGATCAACGGCACGCGCGCGGCGGACGGCACGGTGACTGCGGCCAACGTGTCCGTCGGCAAGGACGGCCTTGTCCCGCCGATGTGACCTGGAGGCGGGCCGCGGCATGAAAGTCCACCCGCTGATCGTGCGGCTGACGCACTGGATCAATGCGTTCGCCATGGCGTGCATGATCATGAGCGGGTGGATGATCTACGACGCCTCGCCGTTGTTCGGGTTCAAGTTCCCAGCCTGGGCCACGGTGGGCGGGTGGCTGGGGGGCGCGATCGCCTGGCATCTGGCGGCGGCTTGGCTGCTGGTGGGCAACGGGCTGGTCTACATCGCCTACGGCCTGGTCACGCGGCATTTCCGGCGCAGCTTCTGGCCGTTGAGCCCGCGGGAGATCCTTCGCGACGCGGGTTTGGCGGTGCGGTTGCGGCTGGCGCATACGGCGGGCGGATACAATGCGGTGCAGCGGCTGGCGTACGTGGTGACGCTGGTGCTGGGCGTGGTGGCGGTGGCGTCCGGGTTGTCCCTGTGGAAGCCGGTGCAGCTCAACTGGCTGTCCGAGCTGTTCGGCGGCTACGAGGTTTCGCGCCGGGTGCATTTCGCGGCGATGGCGGGGATCGTGGGGTTCATCGTGCTGCATCTGGCGCTGGTGCTGGTGGTGCCGCGCACGCTGCCGGGGATGATCGTCGGCCGGGTGCGGGCGCGGGAGACGGCAGGATGAAGCGGCGCGGGCTGATCCGGCTGGACGACCACCGTGCGGCCGTGCGCAAGGTCGAGCGGCGGATGCTGCTGAGGGGCGGCTTGTCGGTGGGCGCGCTGGCTATGCTGAGCGGCTGCAACCTGCAGGACGGCGACGCGGTGGACCGGGTGCTGTGGGCGATGTCGCACTGGAACGACCGGGTGCAGGGCTGGCTGTTCGATCCGAACAAGCTGGCGCCGACCTATGCGGAGAGCGACATCACCCGGCCGTTCCCGTTCAACGCGTTCTACCCGGAAGACGACGTGCGCGAGGTGGACGCGGACGATTACGCGCTCGAGGTGTCCGGGATGGTGGCCGATACGCAGAGCTGGACGCTGGAGCGGTTGCGGACACTGCCGCAAGCGCCGCAGATCACGCGGCATATCTGCATCGAGGGCTGGAGTGCCATCGGGCAGTGGAGCGGGGTGCCGTTGCGGGCGTTCCTGGAGCGGGTCGGGGCGGATCTGCGGGCGCGCTATGTCGGCTTCAAATGCGCGGACCGGTATTATTCGAGCATCGACATGGCGACGGCGCTGCATCCGCAGACGATCCTGGCGCTGGATTTCGAGGGGGCGCCGTTGCCGCTGAAATATGGGTTCCCGATGAAGCTGCGGGTGCCGACCAAGCTTGGGTTCAAGAACCCGAAGCAGATCATGGCCCTGTTCGTCACCAACGACTACCCGGGCGGGTATTGGGAAGACCAGGGCTACAACTGGTATAGCGGATCGTAAGGCCGGCCATTCCGGCTTGGGCGTAGGCGCGCTAACCTGGGGGTAACGACCTGGGGGAGACGCATTGAGCCAGCCGATCAGCGACGCCTTGCCGGGCGTGCTTGTGGACGGGCCTGTGCGCCGGGCGAGGCCGGGTGGGCAACGGGCGTTGTTGAACGCGGTGGCCGTGGTGCTGGGCGTGGCGGCCTGGGGAGCGGTCACGAGCACGGGGATGGTCGAGCTGCCGGGGCCGCTCGAGGTGGTGCGGCAGGCCTGGGCGTCCTTGCGGAGCGGGCAGTTGCCGGCGGATGCCGCAGCCAGCGTGGCGCGGGTTCTGACGGGGTTCGTGCTGGGGGTGGCGGTGGCGATCCCGGTCGGGTTCCTGATGGGCTGGTACGGGATCGCGCGCGGGCTGATCGAGCCCTACGTTCAGTTCTTCCGCATGATCCCGCCGCTTGCTGTCATTCCGCTGGCGATCGTGACGATGGGGATCGGGGAAACGCCCAAGATCTTCGTGATCTTCCTGGCCGCGTTCCTGTCCAGCGTGGTGGCCGTGTATGGCGGTGTAATCAGCGTGGACCGGACGCTGATCAATGCGGCGCGGGTGCTGGGGGCGGGGGACGCCACGATCTTCCGCCGGGTCATCGTGCCGGCGTCGCTGCCGTTCATCATGGTGGGATTGCGGATCGGCTTAGGCTCGTCCTGGGCGACGGTGGTCGCGGCGGAGCTGATCGCGGCGCAGTCGGGGCTGGGGTTCCGGATGCAGCAGGCGCAGCTTTACTACGACCTGCCGCTGATCTTCGTGAGCCTGATCGCGATCGGGATCCTGGGATTGCTGATGGACCGGGTGATCCTGTTCGCGGAGAGGCGGCTGACGTCGTGGCAGGAGCGGGCGTGACCCCGAAGATTTCATTCCAGGCGGTTTCGCGGGCGTTCGAAATTGCGGGGCGGGAGAGTTTCCTGGCGTTGGACCGGCTGACGCTGGATATCCTGGATGGCGAGTTTGTCACGGTGGTGGGCCCGTCCGGCTGCGGCAAGTCGACCGCGATGAACATTGCCGCCGGGCTGCAGACGCCGACGGCAGGTCGTATCCTGGTAGACGGTGCGGCGGTGGATGGGCCGGGGCCGGAGCGGGGGATCATCTTCCAGCAATACGCGCTGTTCCCGTGGCTGACGGTGCGGGAGAATGTGGAGTTCGGCTTGCGCATCGCCGGCAAGCGGCGGGCCGAGCGACGGGCGACCGCCGACCATTTCATGGAATTGGTCGGGCTGCAGGATTTTGCGGACGCGCTGCCGAAGACGCTGTCGGGCGGGATGAAGCAGCGTTGCGCCATTGCCCGGGCCTATGCGGTCAATCCGAAGATCCTGTTGATGGACGAGCCGTTCGGGGCGCTCGATGCGCTGACCCGGGTGCAGTTGCAGGACAAGCTGCTGGAGGCGTGGAGCCGGGAGCGCCGCACGGTGATGTTCATCACCCACGACGTGGACGAGGCGGTGTATCTGGCGCGGCGCGTGGTGGTGATGGCGGCGCGGCCGGGGCGGCTGCACCGGATCATCCCGGTGGAGCTGCCGTATCCGCGCACGGAGGAGATCCGGCTCTCGCCCGCGTTCACGGCGATCCGCAACGAGGTTTGGCGGTCGGTGTATCATCCGGCGCAAGCATAAAAGGGGGACGAACCATGCTGACGCGACGGGCGATGATGGGGACGGGTATCGCCGCGGGGGCGGCGACGCGGGCGCGGGCGGCAACGCAGACGGTGCGGATCGGCTACATCGCCGACTACCAGAACGTGAGCCTGCCGGCGATCGCCATCGACCAGAAGATGTGGGAGGCAGAGGGCTTGGTGCCGGACATCAAGCTGTTCACCAACGGCCCGATCCAGATCCAGGCGATGGGCGCGGGCAGCCTCGATTTCGGCGCGATCGGGCCAGGGGCGCTTTGGCTGCCGGCGAGCGGGCGGACCAAGGTGGTGGCGGTAAACCTGCTGACGTTCAGCGACCGGGTGGTGAGCTTGCCGGGGATCGACACGATCGCGGGGCTGAAGGGCAAGAAGGTCGGTGTGCCGCAGGGGACGTCCGGCGAGATGATCTTGCGGCTGGCGCTGGCGAAGGCGGGGTTGAGCGTGTCCGACATCCAGCTCATTCCGATGGACCCGAGTACGATCGTGGCGGCGTTCACGTCCAAGCAGATCGACGGCGCCGGGTTGTGGGAGCCGCTGGTGAGCGTGATGAAGCGGCGGGTGCCGGATCTGCATGAACTCGCGAACGACGAGGAGTTCTATCCAGGGACGTCGTTCTGCAACACCTTCGTGGCGCGCAACGACACGGTGGAGAAGAACCCGGACCTGGTGCGGCGGTTCGTGCGGGTGCTGAAGCGGGCGATGGATTGGCGCGCGGCGAATTTCGACCGGTCGGTGGAGTTGTCGGCGGCTTACCTGGAGATTGCGGTGGAGGCGGTGCGGGCGGTGGCGGTGACGACCAAGCTGTTGACGAGTGCGGACTTGGTCCGGATGACCAATGACGGCACGGTTGATGGGTGGTTCGAGAGCTTCAACGGGTTGTTCAAGAGCTTTGGGACGGTGGCTTCGCCGTTGCCGCCGAGCGAGTATTACGAGGGGAAGCTGTTTGTCTCCGCTTAGCGGGTCGCCGCCCCGCACCCCGCAAGAGGACGGTCGTCCTCTCGACGCCTGTTTATTGGGGTGACGGGAACCCCGTCCCCTTCCGGGTGCAGGGCAGAGCCCTGCTGGTGAGCAGTTTGAGGGTCAACTATGGACAAGCCTAATATCGTCTTCATCATCACCGACCAGCAACGCTTCGACACCATCGCCGCCAGCGGCTTCCCCTACATGATCACCCCGCACCTCGACCGCCTCGTGCGCGAAGGCACCTCCTTCAGCCGCATGTTCGTGACCGCACCCTCCTGCGCACCCTCCCGCGCCAGCCTGTTCACCGGGCTGTATCCCCACACCAACGGCGTGTTCCGCAACGACGAGCGCTGGACGCACACCTGGGTGCAGCAACTGGCCGACGCCGGCTACCGCACCGTGAACGTGGGCAAGATGCACACCTCGCCATTCGAGGAACCGTTCGGCTTCCACGAGCGCCACGTGACGGAGAACAAGGACCGGGCGAACCCCACCCTGCCCTACTTCATGGACAATTGGGACAAGGCGATCTGGGCCGCCGGGTTCGAGAAGCCGAGCCGCATCACGCACCGCCGCCTGCCCGACTACCGCGAACGGCTCGGCGCCTTCGTGTGGGACCTGCCGCCCGAGCTGCACTCGGACAATTTCGTGCCCAACCTGGCCGCGCACTGGATCGACACCTACCGCTGGGACGGGCCGTTCTTCCTGCAGATCGGCATCCCCGGCCCGCATCCGCCGTATGACCCGACGCCCGATGCGCTGGCGCTTTACGATGACGCGGACCTACCTCAGCCGATCGGGGACCAGGCGGATTACGACAGCCAGCCAACGCCGCTGAAGCGCCTGCGCGCGCAGCACCTCTCCACCGACCACGACGCCGTGGTCCACCTGCCCAACCCCACGCCGGAGCAGACAAGGCGGCAGCGGCAGCACTACTTTGCCAACGTGACCATGATCGACAGCCAGGTCGGGCATCTGCTGGAGTCGCTGGAGCGGCGCGGCGTGCTGGACAACACGGTGATCATTTTCACGTCGGACCACGGCGACTGCCTGAACGACCACGGCCACAGCCAGAAATGGAGCATGTACGAGCAGAGCGTGCGCGTGCCCGCCATTGTCTGGGCGCCGGGCAAGGTCGCGGCCGGGCGCGTGGTGGACGACCTGGTGTCGCTGTTCGACTTCGGGCCGACGGTGCTGGAGATGGCCGGGCTGCAGGCGCCGCGCTGGATGGAGGCGCGGTCGCTGCTGCCGTATCTGACCGAGGGCGACGCGGACGCGCGGCGGTTCGTGTTCGCCGAACATTCCAACGACAAGATCCTGCACGGCACCGAGTTCATGACCATGATCCGCGACCAGCGGTGGAAGCTGGTGCATTTCGTGGACTACGACGAGGGCCAGTTGTTCGACCTGGTGGCGGACCCGCAGGAGCTGCACAATCTTTGGTCCGACCCGGCGCACGAGGCGACACGGCGCGGGCTGGTGGACGAGATCCTGAAATGGCGCATCCGCAGCGACCTGAAGACGCAAGGCTGGACCGAGGCGATCACGGCGCGGCGGCGGTGATCGGCTGACGTGACGGATGCGGACATGGTCGCTGTTCCCGGCGGGCGGTTCGTCGCCGGGTCCGACCGGCACTATCCGGAGGAGGCGCCGGCCCGCCTGTTGGAGGTCGGGCCGTTCCTGATGGACCGCACGCCGGTGACCAATGCAGCGTTCGCCGCGTTCGTGGCCGCGACGGGCTACGTGACGGTGGCGGAGCGGGCGCCGGACCCGGCGGATTACCCGGACGCGGATCCGGCGCAGCTAGCCGCCGGGTCCGTCGTGTTCACGCCGCCGGCGCCGGGCGCGTCGCTGCGGTTCTGGGGCGATTGGTGGCGCTTCGTGCCCGGGGTGAACTGGCGGTCCGTTGCGGGCGGAGCGGATCATCCCGTGGTGCATGTGGCCCACGCGGACGCGGCCGCGTTTGCCGCGTGGGCGGGGAAGGCGTTGCCAACGGAAGCGGAGTGGGAGTTCGCGGCGCTGGGCGGCCGCGGCGGGACGGAGTTCGCGTGGGGGGATGAGCTCGAGCCAGGCGGGCGGCACCGGGCCAATGTCTGGCAGGGACGGTTTCCGTTCGAGAACACGGGGGCGGACGGGTTCGAGGGGACGTCGCCGGTGGGCAGCTATGAGGCTGATCCTTACGGCCTGGCGGACATGATCGGCAACGTTTGGGAGTGGACGGACGATGTTTGGACGCCGGACCGGACGGGTTTGCCGCATCGGGCTTGCTGCACACCGCCGGGCGGGGGGATCGTGCAACGGGTGATCAAGGGCGGGTCGCACCTGTGCGCGCCCAACTATTGTCAGCGCTACAGGCCGGCGGCGCGGCAACCGCAGGCGGTGGATAGCGGGACGAGCCATATCGGGTTCCGGTGTGTGCGGCGGGTTTTGTAAAAGGGCCCGGGCTGCCGCTGGTGTGACGCCGTTTCCTTGCTGGCGGGGCTGTCTGGGGGTGTTCCCTTCTTGTTCTTGCAATCGTTGCGCGTTCGTGCTTATCTGGAGCCCATGAACGTCCAGGCCGCTCCTCACCACACTGCTACCGACATGCTGAACGAACTTGCCGCCATCGGCATGCAGGCGGCTCGTATCGTAGTGCGGTTGATGGAGGTCGAGCAGGCGGCGGCAGACATCGTTGCTGCGTCCCTGCCGGCGTCGATCGTGGCGCCGGCTTCGCTGAAGGAGGCGACCGAGGGTGGCTTGAGTCTCGACCAGATGGCCGGGCTGATGGCCGGCGCGGTGCCACGCGTGGATGCGCTGGCGCGGGCGTTGGAGCGTATCTCGCGATCGGTTCGGCGCTGTGTTGCGCTGACCAAGCGGATCGAGGCTGGGTGGCCGCAGGTCGGACGGGCGGATGACCGGCCTGCGATGGTTCGGCGGCAGGTGAAGCGGGGCGTGTCCGAGGTTATCCGGCGCGTGAGCGATAGCGACACGGCTGAACGGCTGTTCGATGACCTTAATGAACGGTTGTTGGCTCCGGGGTTGGAGCAGGACTTGCTCGACCTTCCGGTGGCGGCGATCGTTCGGCGGATCTGCCGCGATCTTGGGTTGGCGGTGGGGGATAAGCGGGCGGATCCGGCGGCGACGGTGGTGGATACGAGTTAGCTCTTTGTCTGTATGTTGGGACGTCCTCTTTTGTGTGTGTGGCCCCCCTCCCTCAAGGGGAGGGGAGAGGAAGATTTAGCCCCGGCTTGATTTCGGCGGCCAAAGCGGCTGGCATGGCTTTGCCACAAGAAAACCGGGGAAATGCAATGTCCGCCACGATCGCCGCTACACCGCGGGTGAGAACGATACAGCGCACCGCCTTGGCCATGCTGGTGGTCGCTGGCGTCGTCAACTACATCGACCGGGCGACGCTTGCGGTCGCAAATCCCCTGATCCGCAACGAGATGGGGCTGTCGGTGGCGGATATGGGCTATCTGCTGTCCGCTTTCCTGTGGTCCTACGCGTTCTCGCAATTGCCGACGGGCGCCATGGTGGACAAGCTCGGGCCGCGGCTGCTGCTGACGCTGGGGCTGTCGCTGTGGTCGGTCGCGCAGTTGCTGGGCGGGCTGGTGCAGAGCTTCGGGCAGTTCTTCGGCGCGCGGGTGCTGCTCGGCATCGGCGAGGCGCCGCAGTTCCCGACCGGCGCGCGGGTGGCGCGGGATTGGTTCAATCCGCGGGACCGCGGGCTTGCCACGGGGATCTTCAACTGCGCTTCCACCCTGGGCACCGCGATCGCCGTGCCGCTGCTGACATTCCTGATGCTGGCATTCGGCTGGCGCTGGATGTTCGCCATCATGGGCGTGGCCGGGCTGCTGGTCGCGGGCGTCTGGTTTGCCGTCTATCGCAACCCGCAAGATGTCGGGCTGACGGCGGAGGAGAACGCATACCGCACCCAGGGCGACCCGCCGGGGCAGCGCACCAAGGTTACGTTTGCGGAGTGGAGGCAGTTGTTCCGGTTCCGCACCACGTGGGGGATGATCGGCGGCTATTTCGGCTGCATCTATCTCACCTGGATCTACACGGCGTGGCTGCCGGGTTACCTGGAGATCGAGCGGCACATGAGTGTCCGCTACACCGGTTGGGCCGCCTCCATCCCGTTCGCCTGCGGTGTGGTGGGCGGCGTGCTGGGCGGCTATCTGGCCGATATCCTGGTGCGCCGGGGGGTCTCGCCGATGCGCAGCCGCAAGGTGCCGGCAGCGATCGCATTGCTGGGCACGGCGGCGTGCACGGTGGCTGCGGCCTATGTGGAGAGCAACACGCTGGCGATCGCGTTCATCTCCGCCTCACTGTTCCTGGTCTACATCACCAGCACCTGCGCCTGGGCGCTGTCCTCGGTGGCGGCGCCGACCAACTGCACGGCCTCGATCGGGGCGATGCAGAATTTCGGCGGCTATCTGGGCGGCGCTCTGGCGCCCACGGTGACGGGGCTGATCGTGCAGAACACGGGCTCGTTCGTCTTGGCGCTGGTCGTGGGCGGCGTGATCGGGACGGTGTCGGCCGCGTGCTACCTGTTCGTGGTGAAGGACCCGATCACGGCGGCTGATCTCGGGACGCCAACAGGAACGGAGCCCGTCGGGTTGGCGGGGGTGCGGCTTTGATTGCCTCGCGCCGCAGCGTCCTGCTTGGGGCGGCGGGGGCCGGTTTGGTGTTGCCGGTGGCCGCGCAACCGGCGGCTGAGACGGTCTGGTATGGCGAGTACGAGGCGTTCAAGGAGCGGGACGGCAAGCGCATCCGGCTGCAGATGTATCGCAAGCGGGTCGGGCAGCCGTCGTCGGGTGGCGGTGGTGCGGGTGGCGATGGGCGGCCGGTGCTGTTCCTGGTGCACGGGTCGTCGCCGGCGGCGCTGTCGTCGTTCGACCTTTCGGTGCCGGGTCATGGCGAATACTCGTTGATGGACGTGTTCGCGCAGGCCGGGTTCGACGTCTGGACGATGGACCACGAGGGCTATGGCCGGTCTGACCATACGGACGGCAACTCGGACATCGCGAGCGGGGTGCAGGATCTGATCGCCGGTGCCGCCGTGGTGCAGGCTCAGACGGGACAGGCGCGCATGCACATGCTGGGCGAGTCGTCCGGCGCGCTGCGGGCCGGCGCCTACGCGATGGCGCAGCCGGATCGGATGCGGCGGCTGGTGCTGGAGGCGTTCACCTATACCGGCGAGGGCTCCCCCACGCTCGGCAAGCGGGCGGAACAGGCGGCGTTCTACCGCACGCACAACCGCCGGCCGCGGGACAAGGCGATGCTGCTCAGCATCTTCACGCGCGACCACCCGGGCACCACGGACCCGGCGGCCGCGGAGGCGTTCGCCGAGAAGGAGATGCAGTTCGGCGACAGCGTGCCCACCGGCACGTACCTGGACATGACGACGAACCTGCCCGTAGTGGACCCGGCGCGCGTGCTGTGCCCGGTGCTGATCATCAAGGGCGAGTACGACGGCATCTCGGCTTTGCCGGATCTGCAGGCGTTCTTTGCCAAGCTGCCGAATGGCGACCGCCAGTTGTCGATCATCGCCGGAGCGGCGCACGCGATCGGCATGAGCCGCAACCGGGCGGCGTTCTGGCACGTGGTGACGGCGTTCCTGACGGTTCCGGATACGGCGGCCTGATTGGCCGGTCAACGGCGAGCATATGCGGGTTGTTTCGAAACGGGGAGGCGGTGATGTCGCGGGGTCTACGGATAATCCTTGTTGCTGCTGGCGCGGTGATGGTGAGCGGGCAGGCGCCGCGCGATCCGTTCTTCCACATCGTCCAGCCCAGCCGTGGCTTGGTGGACTGCGGTGGGCGGCCGATCTCACTGGATGGGGCGCACTCGGCCATTCAACTGACGGGGTATTGCCCTGTGGTGCAAGTGGCGGGTGAGCACAACGACATCATGGTGCCGATACCGCCGGCGGGGACCATCCAGATCGTGGCGCCGCACAACGACGTCACGTGGTTTCAGACGGCGCCCGGGCCGCCGCCGCGATTGCTGGCGTTGGCGCCGAGCAACTCGTTCCACCAGCGTTGAGCGGGTGCGTTGCGGCGGGCGTTGCCAGGCCTACGATGGATCGCTTGAGGCTGGCAGTGATGGCCGCTTCCTAGCGCTGCAATCCTGACCGGGACCGTAGGAATGCGTTCGGATCGGCCGAGCCCGACGGCTGTAGCTGCTGCAATTGCTGCGGGACCGCGGCAGACCCGCTCAGCGTGTCACGCAGGTCCTCCGTCAGCGAACGGGCGTCACGCTGGTCGTGGATGACGTGGGGAGTGATCAACACCAGGAGTTCGGTCCGTGTCCGCGCATTGGCCTGCTGGCTGACCAGCGCACCGAGCAGCGGGATGTCCTTGATCCAGGGAATGCCCTGGTTCTGACGCGAGTCCGAGTCCTGGATCAACCCGGCCAACCCGATCGTCTGACCGTCCTGCACCACCACGCGGCTGGTCACGCTGCGCTCGTTGAAGGTCGGGCTGTTCACGCCGGCGGTGGTCACGGCGGCCGCCACGTCGCTCACCTCCTGCGCGATGTCCAGCGTGACCAAGCCACCGCTGTTCACCCGCGGCGTCACCTGCATGATCACGCCGGTCTGCTGGTAGTTGATCGAGTTCACCACGGGAGCGCCGCTGGTGATCGTGCTCTGCGACGTCTGGCTGAGGTAGGGGACGAGCGCGCCGACCTCGAGCCGCGCGGCCTCGTTGTCCAGCACCATCAATTGCGGGGAGGACAGCACCTTCACCTTGGTCACCGACTGCAGCAGGCTGAGCGCAGCGGACGTACCGCCGTTGCCGCTGAGCACGAAGCCCGGAAAGTTGGAGGCGAGCCCGGTGGCGGTGGCGAGCGTGGAGGCCGCTGCGGACGCGAACGACAGTTCTCCCTGCAAGCCGCCGGCCTTGAAGAAGAACTGGGTGCCGTAGTTGAGGTTGTCGTTCAGGTCCACCTCGGCGATCGTGGCGTCGATGCGGACCTGCAACGGCAGGATGTCGAGCTTGCGCAGCATGGTCTCGACCGTGTCGTTCTCCTGCGGGGTGGCGTAGACCAGCAGCGCGTTGTTCTGCGAGTTCGGGATGATCCGCATGGCTTCGGCGCTGGCGGCGCCGCCGCCGCCGGCGTCGCTCGCCCCATCCAGCCCGCCGAGCAGGGGATTGCCGGAGGCGGGCGAGGCGGGGGCCGTCGCTGGCGTGCCGGCCTGGCCCTGGGCGGTGCCGAGACCGCCGGTGATGCCGCCGGTGCTACCGCCGATGCCGCCCGCGCCCAGGCTGCTGCCCAGGCCGTTGCCGCTGCCGGCGCCGATGCCGTTGCCGGTGACGCTGGTGCCGATATTGGTCCCTGCGCCGCCCGCGCGCTGGGCGGAGATGCTGTTGGGCGCGCCGCCGGAGGGCGGGGTGGGCGTCGCGGTGACGTTGTTGGGCGTGAACGCCTGCTGCAGCACGTAGGCGGTGTCGTTGCTGCGGCTGTTCTGCAGGTAATAGACGTGCCAGGAACGCACGGTCAGCCGCCGCTTGCGTTCCACCAGGCCATAGATGCGCCGCGCTTCGTCGATGTAGCGGGGCTGGTTGGACACGACGAGCACGGATTGGATCCGCGCCATCGGGATCACGCGCACCACGTTGCCGAGGGAGCTGCCGGCGCCGCGCAGGCCGTCCTGCATGGCGGAGGCGAAGTCCTTGGCGTCGCCGGAGGTCACGGGCAGCAGGGCGTAGGATTGGCCGGCCAGGGTGTCGATGTCGAAGGCGTCGATCAGGCCGTTGAGCACCTGCTGCGTCGCCGGGTCACCGCTGATGATGAGGGCGTTGCGGCCGTTATCGGCGGCGATGCGGCCGCCATTCTGCACGAAGGGCGCGAGTGTCTTGGCCAGGTCGTCGGCGCTGGCATAACGGAGCGGGTGCAGCGACGTGCCGGCGCCGCCCGCCTCGCCGCCGGCCAGACCCGGCGTGGTCGCGGCCGCGGCGGCCGGCAGCACGCGGTAAATACCGCCCGATTGCACCAGGGCGGCGCCATTCTGCGCCAGCAAGGTCTGCAGCACGGACAAGGCCTGCTCGCGCGTCAGCGGCTCGGCGGTGCGCAGGGTGGCGGTGCCGTGGACAGACGGGTCGATCGTGTAGGTGCGGCCGAGCGTGACGCCAAGGATCTGGCTGACGACCTCGCGGATATCGGTGTCGGCGAAGTTGAGCGAGATGTCGCCGCCGCCGCTGGCCGCGGTAGGGGTGCGAAGCGAGACGACCGGGGCGGCGGCCGTGCTGATCTGCGGCGGCGGGTCGGCAGTGGGGGTGCCGACGACGCCGTTCACGCGGGGCGCGGCCTCGCCGGCCTGGGGCGAGGGTTGCGGCAAGGTGGGGAAGCGGGTGCCTTCTCGCGGGGCGCACGCCACCAGCGCCGCCAGAGGCAGCAGCGCGAGCAGCCGGTAAGCGGTCATCGGGACGTCCTGGCCGCCGGCGTCGCCGGCGTGTTGAAGAAGTTCGGCGCCCCTTGAGACGGGGGCTGGTTGAGCGGTCTCGTATCCAACTGAGGCAGTTGCGGCAACAAGATCCCTGCCCTGGCCGGTTGCGGCAGTCCGGACACCGCCTCCCCGCTGCTGGAGAACGTCGGGCGGACGGTGCGGCGCCCGTTCGGACCGGCAAGCTGGACGTCGCCGGCATGGATCGCCTCGACCTGCCACGCACCGATGCTGCCGCCTTCGCCGACCACGGTGCCGCGCCCGTTGGAGTCGGCCGTGGCAAAGATGGCGCTGCGGCCCGTCGGCGTCATGAGGATGCCGGCCAGGCGCGGCGGTTCGATTTGACCGGCCGCGGCGGGAGACGGGGCGGCACCCGGAGCCTTCGGCCGGCGGTCGGGATTGAACAGTGGGCGCCCGAGGATCAGCCCGGTGTAGGCCGCCACTGGCTCGGCCGCTTCCCCGCCCCGGTCGGTCCGGGGAAGCGGCGGAAGCGTGGCGGCTGGGATTGGCGGAGCTGGCTTCAGGGTGATCTCGGCCGCGATCCCCACCGCGAGCAGCATGGCCAGCAGCCACGCCGCACGGGCCAGCGAAAGCGTCATGGCTTCGCGGCTGTCCCCGTGTGGAAGGCGATTACGGTGAACGAGGCTTCGAAGGGGTGGCTGTCTGTCGAGCCGAGGGCGAGCGATTGGCGGAGCGACAGATCGTCCACCAACATCCGCGGGATTGCCTGCGCGATGCTGTTGAGCAGGGCGACGACGACCGGCCAACCGCCGGTGGCCGTCACGTGCAGGCTGATGCGGCGGTATGCGCCTACGGGTTCGGCCGGGAGGATCTCGGCACTGGTCACGGTGGCACCCGCCTTGACGGCGAGATCCTGCACCGCTTGCTGCAGGGTGGCCCCGGCGATCGCGTCCGTCGCACCCTCCAGCACGGCCTGCGGCGCCGGGGAGGAGGTGTTGGCCTGGGCGAGCTGGGCGCGCAGAGCGGGTGCGGACGCGACGATGGCGGCCATGCGGTCGGCCAAGGTTTGTTGTTGCGCCAGATAATCCGCTCGGGCCCCGTACCAGTCGAGCGCCGGGCCGATGACGCCGAGCCACAGCACCGCTGCCACGAGCAGCGTCAGCCCGAGGGCAAGCGCCTGGCCGCGGCGGCCTATTGGAAGCGGGGTCAAGGCGCCAGCGTCACCCGGATGGAGAAGAGGTCGAGCTTGTCGCCGGCGCGGGTGACGGGCGCGTCGAACGCCGGGTCACGCAGGTCGGGATCTGCGGAGAGGGCGCTGATCAGCCGGGCGGCGCCGGCGGACCGGCCCGAGAGCGACATCCTGCGTTCGCGCATGGTGAAGCTGGTGAGGTATGTGTCGTCCGGCAAGGCAGCGGTGACAGCGGCGAGTGCGCGCAAGGGGCTGCCGACCCGGCTGGCTTCGGCCAAGAACAGGTTGGCGCCGCTTTGGTTGGCGGCGACGCGGCGGCGCAGGGCGTCCACGATGGCGACCTGGGGGCGCAACGCGTCGACCCGGTCTTCGGCGGCGCTGATCGCCTGTGCCTGCTGGATGAGCGGGACGGCCAGTAGCGCCAAGGCAAGTACGCCGCAGGCCCAAGCGGCTATGCGGGTGGACCGGCGGCGAGCCCCCGGCGGCTGCAACGGAAGGTGCTCGACCGTGTGGCCGGCCGGCACCTCGATGGCTACCGCCCGCAAGCCGGCGGAACCGAGTGCCTCGAGCGCGGTAGCGACGGCGAGCTTGGGAACCAGCAACAGGCGGAGCATAAGCCGCCCACCCGCGCGGTCCCGAGCCTCGATCCGCCAGGTCCAATACAGGTCGGCGGCGGAAAACGGGGTGAGGCGGTCCATCTCGTGGCCCAGAACGGCCTGCAGATCGCGCTCGGCCGCCAGCGGTAGGGCCGCCGATTGCTGAAGCAGCGAGGCGGCCGGCAGACCAATCACGACGGGGCCCGAGCGGCGGGAGCGCAACCGCCGCAGCACGGCGCTGCCGGGTTCCAGGGGGCCGAGTGGCGTCTCGTTCCCACGGCGGCGCAGGTTGGCGACCATTCCTGCCCCTTGCATGCGGACGATCACGGCATCCCGAAAGCGCGTGTCGCCGAACAGGCTGCGCGGCAGCAACGCCGCCATCTGCTGCAGCCACCAGGTCAGGACATCGTTGAACATACACGCTGTTTAGACGGAGTGGACAAGCGAACCAACAACCTTGAGGCCAGCCGCTCAATGGCTCGAGCGCAATCGCTCCGTTGTGGCGACGATGTCGGGCCAAGTGCGGTGGGAGCCCGGCGAGAAGTGCAGGCGGATGCGAACAAGCGGCGGGATGTCGCGCTCGTCCCAGCCGGAAAGCCATTGTCCCGTGCCGCCGGCGTGGCCCCAGTAGGCGAACTCCACACGGTCCACGCCGTCCAGCAGGACCGAGGTTGCTGGAATCGGCGACGGGCCGAGCCGGACGGCGTGCAGGGCAGGCAGCCAGCGCAGCACAAGGTGGTGCCCGCTGTCCACGACGAGGCCGATGTCTGCCTCGCCCTCGCCAAGGGCCGTGGCAGCGCGGCCGAGATCGGTGGTGAAGCCGAGGGCCGACGCGCTGCCGGTCATATGCGGCGGGTCGGCGAGGGATCCCGGGTCCATTGCGGCGACGAGTTGGCGGAGCAGGCGGTCGACCGCGCCCATATCGGCATGGGCTGCGATGCTGCGCGCCTGCATATCGGCGGCACGCTCGCCAAACTGAACCCCGCCAGCGATGCCGGCGAGTACGAAGCCGAGCACCACCAGGGCCACGAGCAGCTCGAGCAACGTGAAGCCACGGTCCCGGCCCATCAGGGCGGTGGAGGCGGCGCGGTGGCGGCGCGCATCGTGTCCAGTTCCACGGACCTGGTCTGGTCCTGCTCCGTCCAGGATATTGAAGCACGGACGATGTACAGGGCCAGCCGCGGCGTGTTGCCGACGGCACCGGGGACGGGCGTAGCGGTAGCGACCGGCGCGATGCGGACATGCCAATGATAACCGCCGCCTTCGTCGCCCTGACGGTCGCTGGATGTCAGCGCGTCGCCGATGCTGGCCGCGGCGAGATGGGATTCGGCGCGCGAGATGGCCTCGGTGTAGCGGCCGGAGACGGTCGCCGCGCGCAAACCGCCCAATCCGCCGCTGAACAAGGCCGCGAGCGCAATGGCAGCGATGATGAACGCAACCAGCACCTCCAATAGTGTGAAGCCAGCTTCACGATGCTCAGGCGTGAAGCCAGCTTCACGACGCATCGGCGATGCTCACCCGGCCAGTCA
>CAXTVQ010000001.1:36075-127867 GCA_964247705.1 uncultured Acetobacteraceae bacterium
GCTCAGGCGTGAAGCCAGCTTCACGACGCATCGGCGATGCTCACCCGGCCAGTCAGCCAGTCCACCGACACACGCTTGCGCATCGGTCCGGCCGCGACAATCACGGCGGCGCCACGGGAGGACCCATCCGGCAGGAACACGAGAGGTTGCGTCAGCCCCGTAATGGCCGCCCCCACCGGACGGGGTGGCGCGTTGCCCACCTGCACCGTCGCCAAGGCGGCGTTGATCGCGACTGCCACCGGCCGGTCTGCCGCGATGGCCTGACTGCGCGCAGCGCGCAGGGTGCCGGCGAGCTGGTTTGCCGCAAGCCTTGCGTCCAACCCGGCGCTGCGCAACGGGCCTCGGGCAACGACCAGACCCACCATCAGGCCCAGGACGGCAAGCACGACCAGCATTTCCAGCAGGGTAAAGCCGCGCTCGGCCGCCCTGCCCCGCATGGTCACGCCCGGATGAGCGTGCCGATCCCGCTCTGGAGAAACATCTCGAGCAGGCACGCATGGGGAAGCTTGCCGTCCATGATCACGGCCGCCTTCACCCCGCCGCGCACCGCGCTCACGCAGGTCTCGACCTTCGGGATCATGCCGCCGCTGATGACGCCGCTGCGGCAATGGCGCTCGACGTCCTCCACGGTCAGGTCGGGCATCAATTTCTTCTCGGCGTCCAACACACCCGGCACGTCCGTCAGCATGAGCAGCCGTTTGGCGCCCAGGGCGGCGGCCACCGCGCCCGCCACCGTGTCGGCGTTGATGTTATAGGTCTGGCCGTCCTCCCCCTGACCCACGGGCGCGATCACGGGGATCAGGCCGGACCCGGTGAGCGCGTGGATCACCCGCACGTCGATATGTTCGGGCTCGCCGACGTAACCCAGATCCAGCACGCGCTCGATCCGGCTGCCCGGGTCCTGCACCGTGCGCCGCAGCTTGCGGGCGCGGATCAGCCCGCCATCCTTGCCGCAGATGCCGACCGCGAGAGCCCCCGCCTGGTTGATCAGCCCCGCCACGTGTTTGTTGACGGTGCCGGCGAGCACCATCTCAACCACCTCGACCATGGCGGCGTCAGTCACGCGGAGGCCATCCACGAAGGTCGACTGGATAGCCAGGCGCTTGAGCATGGCGTTGATCTGCGGCCCGCCACCATGGACCACGACCGGGTTGATGCCGACTTGCTTCAGCAAGGCGATGTCACGGCCGAAGCTGTCCGCCAGATGCTGCTCCCCCATGGCATGGCCGCCGTACTTCACCACGACGGTCGCCCCGGCATACCGGCGCAGGTAGGGCAACGCGTGAGCAAGGATCCGGGCCTGCTCGGCGGGATCGGCTTGGATATACTCTTCGACCGCGTTCTGCATGGGCCGAACCTAAGGACGGGTGTGCCGCCGGGTCAACCAGCCAGGGCGGCAAGACTGGCCCGCAGCTCCTCGATCCCGAGGCCCTTGCTGCTGCTCGTCGTGGCAATCTCAGGGAAAGCCGCCGGGTGCTTGCGGGTGATCGTGAGGATCTCGGACTGCTTGGCTTCGAGAGCACGCGGTTTCACGTCGTCCGCCTTGGTCAGCACGCATTGATAGGTAACAGCGGCACGGTCCAGCAAGTCCATCACGGCGGTGTCGGACGCCTTGAGTTCGATCCGCGCGTCGAGCAGCAGGAGCACCCGGCTCAGGGTCGGGCGGCCGCGCAGATAGTCGAACATGAGGCCCTGCCAGTCCTCCTTCACGGACTTCGCGGCCTGTGCATAGCCGTAACCTGGCATGTCCACCAGGACGAGCCGGCCGCCCAGGTCGAAGAAGTTGAGCTGCCGAGTGCGGCCGGGTGTGTTGGACGCGCGGGCCAGAGCGGTGTGGCCGACCAGGGCGTTGATCAGCGAACTCTTGCCGACGTTGGACCGGCCGGCGAAGGCGATCTCGGTGCGGCCCGGCGGCGGAAGCTGGTCCAGGCGCTGGGCAGCAAAGAAGAACTTGCACGGGGCTGCGAACAGCAGACGGCCGGCTTCGAGGTCGGGCGCGTCCTCACGGGTGAAGTCGGGTGAAATGGGTTCTTCGGTGTTCATGGTACGAGATGGCCGACATCGTGCGCACGGCACCCCTCCTCCCGGACCCCTCCCTCAAGGGGAGGGGGAGAGGTGGCGTCTGACATGATGTCTCAGCTAACTCTTCGCCTGCTGCCGCTTCGGCGGGCGGGGTGGAGCGGCGAGTGCCGGTGCTGTCTTGCCGGCCGGACCGATGCGGGTCTGGCGCATGATGATCCACTGCTGGCAGATCGTCAGCGTGTTGTTCCAGCTCCAATAGATCAGCAGCCCGGCCGGGAAGCGGCCCATCATGAACATGAAAATCAGGGGCATGAACTTGAACAACCGCGCCTGCATCGGGTCGGGCGGGGGCGGGTTCAACTGCTGCTGCATGTACATGGTGAAGCCCATGATCAGCGTCCATGCGGACAGGTGCAGGAAGGGAGCCAACGACGTCGGGTCGAATGGGATCAGCCCGAACAGGTTGAACACGTTCGTCGGGTCCAGCGCCGAAAGGTCATGGATCCAGCCGAAGAACGGCGCATGCCGCATCTCGATGGTGACGAAGATCACCTTGTAGAGCGAGAAGAACACCGGGATCTGCACCACCATGGGCAAACAGCCGCTCGCCGGATTGACCTTCTCGCTCTTGTAGAGCTGCATCATCTCGGATTGGAGCTTGGCTGGTTCTTCCTTGAAGCGCTCGCGCAGGGCCGTCATCTTCGGGCCAAGCAGCTTCATCTTGCTCATCGAGCGATAGGATTTGTTCGCCAGAGGAAAGAACAACGCCTTGGCGAATACGGTGAACACCATGATTGCGAGGCCGAAATTGCCCAGCACACCGTTCAGCCAATCGAGCGCGTAGAATATCGGCTTGGTCAGGAACCAGAACCAGCCGAAATCGACTGCATAGGAGAAGAGCGGGATATGCTGCTGGTCCTCGTAGGACTGCAGCAGCTTGACAACCTTGGCGCCGGCAAAGGCGTGGAACGTGTCCATGGCCGTCGCACCCGGTGCCACGGTCAGCGGCGCGTCGGGCGCGAAATCGGCCTGATAGCGCGGCTTGCCACCGGGGGCCGTGCCGAAGCGGAAGTCGCCCGTCACCTTAGCCGTGTTGTCGGCAATCACCGCGGTCAGCCAGTATTTGTCGGTGATGCCAACCCAGCCGCCGGTCGTCTGCACGGCCTGACTGACGCCGTCATGCTTCTCGGCGTCGGACTTCACCGTGGCATAGCTCGGGTCCTGCAGCCTGCCGTCCATCACGCCAAGCGGGCCCTCGTGCAGCACGTAGTAGCCGGAGGTCTGCGGCTGGTAGTCGCGCCGGACCCGGGCAAAGGGGCGAACGGCAACGGGGGCGCCGGTGTCGTTCTTCACCGACTGCGTCACCGTGAACATGTAGTTGTCGTCCACCGCGAACTGCATCGCGAATGTCAGCCCGGCGCCGTTGTCCCAGGTGAGTGTGAGCGGCTTGTCCTGGCTCAGCACCTCGGCGGACGGCGTCCACATCGTGGCGTCGTCCGGCAGCTTCACGCCGGCCGTGTCGCTGGTCCAGCCGTACTGGATGTAGTTCGGCTCCGGATCGCTCTGCGGCTCGAGCAGGCGCACGAGCGGAGACGCCGGGTTTACCTCCTCGTGGTAATCGCGCAGGACGAGATCATCAAGCACGCCGCCGCGCAGGCTGATCGAGCCGCTGACCTTGGGCGCATCGATCTTTACCCGGGGGACATTCCTGGGGGGCGGCACGGCCTCGGGCTCGGTGCCTGGAAAGGACGGGTCGAACGCACGCGGGGTGGCGGTCGCCGCTGGTTGGTTGAGTTCGGCCGTCGTCTCCTGGCTCGGCGGCTTGCCGGGCGACTTGGGCAACAGGAACTGGAAGCCGAGCAGGATCGCGATGGAGATCGCGATGGCGACGATGAGGCGTTTCTGGTCCATGCGCGGCGATCAGCTCTCGGATGGGATATGAGTGGGGGGGACGGGATCGAACCCGCCCTCGTTCCAGGGATTGCACCGCAGCACCCGCCTGGTAGCCAGGGCCGTGCCACGCAGGGCGCCGTGGGTCTGCAGTGCCTCGAGCGCGTAGTCGCTACAGCCGGGGTGGAAGCGGCAATTGGCGCCGAGCAGCGGGCGAACCGTCCATTGATAGACGGTGACGGCCCCGCCCAGCACGGCAGCGGCAGGGCTCACGCGACGCCCGCTTTGTCCAGCGCGCGCCGTAAGTCGTCCATCAGTTGCGGAAATGGCCGCCCTCGCGTGCCATCACGGCCGATCACTACCAGGTCGACGCCTGCGACACCGCGTTCGCGCAACAGCAAGCGCGCGGCCTCCTTCAAGCGGCGTCGTGTGCGGTTGCGGATCACGGCATTGCCGACTTTCTTGGTCACAGTGAAGCCCAACCGGGCTGGACCAGGTATCTGGTGGACAAGGGCCTGCAACACCAGCCCAGGCATCGCCGCTTTGCGCCCGGTCCTCGCTACCCGCAAAAACTCCGCACGGCGTTTCAGCCGGATTGGAGCCGGCGCCAGGGAAACGGGCACCAGGGAAACGGGCACCAGGGAAACGGGCGCCAAGTCCGGCGCCATGACACCCTACGCCGAGAGCTTCTTGCGACCGATCCGGCGCCGGTTGGCAATGACCTTGCGGCCACCAACTGTCTCCATCCGGGCGCGGAAGCCATGCCGGCGTTTGCGGACCAGCTTCGAGGGTTGATAGGTACGCTTCAAGGTGATCTCTCCAGCAACGGGATCGGGGCAAACGAAGGCGGCAGCGTCTGCCCAATGCGAACCGTGGGCGCACGCTCGCGCGGGCCCTGGTCAAGGCGCGGCTTATAGTCGTGCTCGGCCTGTTGCGTCAATCGATCCGGCGGCATGCGCGGGGGCTGCAGGCGAGATCGTTGTTCACCGCCGCTGGTGTGACAAGCCAACCTGGACCGGGCACATAGCGTCTACACGTCCGCGACATGCGAATGCACGAGGGTACTTTGACAACCACGACGTCCATGCTCAGGCGGGAGCCTGCCGGAAAGGCCTGGCTCTGGTTCGGCCTGTTCGCGATGGTCGCATTCTGCGCCGAAGGTCTGGGCTATGCAGCCTGCCTGCTTGCCGGTGCGTTGCCGCCGACGCCGGCGGCGCTATTGGCGTTCGCCATCGTAGCGGCCGTAGCCGGCGGGGTGGTGGCCCTGGTGATGAACTGGGTCGTGCTTGACCGCCTGCAGCGCATGGCTGCCGAGCTGGACGAATTGCGCGCGAAACTGACGGTTCAACAGCAACTGGAGCAGCAGTTGTCAACCCGGGCCGAACTGCAGCGCCGGCTGCGCCACGACCTGCGCGGCGCACTGTCCCCCGCCTTGCTGACAGCGGATCGGCTGATCAGCCACCAGGACCCGAAGGTGCGGCGGGCCGGCGAGATCATGGTCAAGTCGGTCGACCGAGCCTCTGCCTTGCTCGCGGACCCGGTGGAGACCGGAGCAGATCCGTAGAGCTGCATTGGAACGATCTCGGTACGGCGGCTTAGTCCTCGCGCCGGTCCTTGAACTCGACGTCGCGGTGGACATAGGCGCTCATCAGGATCCCAAACCCCAGCATCACCGTCAACGACGCCGAGCCGCCATACGACACCAGCGGCATCGGAACCCCGCCCACCGGGATCGCACCCGTGACCATGGCGATATTCACGGCCACATAGAGGAAAAAGTTCATCGCGATCCCGAGTGAGACCAGCCGTCCGAACTGGTGCCGGCAACGCAGCGCCATCGCCATCGCGCCCAGCACGATGAGCAGCAGCAACCCCATGATCGCCAGGCAGCCGACGAAGCCGAACTCCTCGGCCAGCATAGTGAAGATGAAGTCGGTCTGCTTCTCCGGCAGGAAGTTCAGGTGGCCCTGGGTACCCTGCAGGAACCCCTTGCCCCATAGGCCGCCGGACCCGAGCGCGATCTTGGATTGCTGGATGTTGTAGCCGGCGCCGAGCGGGTCGCTTTCCGGGTTGAAGAAAGTCGCGATACGGGCCTTCTGGTAGTCGTGCAGGTAGCCATAGGCCACCCGGGCGGCGAACGGGATCGGCAGCACGACGAGCGCCATCTTCCACCACCTCACACCGGCGGCGAGGAACACCGTTGCCCCGACCAATCCCGTGATGACGGCAGTGCCGAGATTCGGCTCCTTCAAGATCAGCGCCACCGGGATACCCACCGCCAGCGCAGGCGGGATCAGGAACAGCGGATTGCCCATACGCTCCCATGTCGCGCGGTGGAACCAAGCAGCCAGCGCCACGATCAGGGCGAGCTTCATCAACTCCGAGGGTTGAAGCTGCGTGCCGCCCACATCGATCCAGCGCTGGGCGCCCTTGCCCACGTGCCCCATCCGCAGCACGAGGGCCAACAACCCGAGCGAGAGCACGTAGAACGGCCAGGCAAGCCGCTCGATAAAGCGGATGTCGACCAGCGCCACGCATAGCATCATCACCAAGCCGAAGGCGAAGCGGATGGCCTGCTTGGAGGCATACGGATCGGGCGATCCGCCAGCCGCGGAATAGAGCGCGGCGTAACCTACGCCGGCAAGCGCGCAGATCAGCAGGACGTAGAACCAGGAGATCTGGAACAGTTTCGTCGTGAGGCCGAAGGACGGCTCGGCGCGGATGAGACGGCGTTCGTTGATCACGGCACTTAGGTCCGGTCCGCCACTGTCTGGCTCTGCGGCTCCACGCGGTTCACCGGGTCCCGGGTCAGGGTGTCGATCATGATCTCACGCGCCAGCGGGGCGGCGGCGGCGGCGCCCGCGTTGCCATGCTCCACCACCAGGCTCACCGCGTAACGCGGCGCGTCATACGGCGCGAAGGCGACAAACAGTGCGTGCGGGCGGTATTCCCACGGCAGGTTCTCGGATTTGAAATGCCCGCTCTCCCGCAATTCGCGCGACACGCGGCGCACCTGGCTGGACCCGGTCTTGCCGGCCAATTGCATGCCCGGCATGCCGAGGCGGGCGAGCGGTGCGGTGCCGCCGGGTTCGTTCACCACGGCGAACATCCCCTCGCGGCAAAGCTGCAGATGGCGCTCGGACAGGTTCATGCTCGGCCAGTCCGCTGGTTGCGCACCCGGCTGCGCCACCCCGGCCAACGTGCGGGTGAGATGCGGCTGCACCGCCCGCCCGGTCGCCACACGCGAGACGTATGTGCAGAGCGCAAGCGGGGTCACCTCCACGTAACCCTGGCCGATCCCGGCATTGACCGTGTCGCCGATCCCCCACGGATGGCCGTGCGAAAGCCGCCACGCCCGGGTCGGCATCAACCCCTTGCGCGCGCCCGGCAGCTCGATGTCCAAATCCACGCCGATGCCGAAGCGGTTGGCCATCGCCGCCAGCCGGTCGATGCCCACCCGGCGGGCCAGTTCGAAGAAGAACACGTCGCAGGAGTTCTTCAGCCCGCCCCGCACATCCAGCGAGCCATGGCCGTATTTGCTCCAGCAGTGGAAGCGGGTGTCGCCGACATCGATATAGCCAGGGCAGGTGATGCGGTCGCCGGGCCCGATGACCTTGTTGTCCAGCCCGGCCATAGCCACGGCCATCTTGAAGGTCGAACCTGGCGGATACACGCCCGACGTCGCCTTGTTGATCAGCGGCGCCTTGCGGTTGTTGGTCCACTCGACCCATTGCGCCTGCGACACGCCGGAGTTGAACAGGCTCGGGTCGAAGGAAGGCGTTGTGGTCATCGCCAGCACCTCCCCGTTGCGGCAATCCATCACGACGGCGGACGCACTCTGGTCGCCGAGCCGGGCCAGCACCTGCTGCTGCAAGGCGAGGTCGATGGTGAGGCCCAGATCCTGCCCCGGCGTGCCCTCCTGCCGGTCCAACTCGCGGATCACGCGGCCGACGGCGTTCACCTCCATCTGCACCGCACCGGCGCGGCCGCGGAGCTTGAGGTCGTGGAACTTCTCCACACCCGCGCGGCCGACGCGGATCCCGGGCAAGGCGAGCAGCGGATCCTCCCCCATGTCCGCCTCGGACGGGGGTGCGACGTATCCCACGACATGGGCCAGGGTCGGCCCTTCCGGATATTTCCGCGACGTGCCGACGTCCACCAGGATGCCGGGCAGGTCAGGGGCGTTGACCTCGATTGCCGCCATCTCGTCCCAGGTCAGGAACTCGCGCACGACCAGCGGGATGAAGCGGCGGCGGTGATGCATTTCGCGGTCGATTTGAGCGCGTTCGTGGTCGGCCAACGGCACGACCCGGCCGAATGCATCCAGCGTGGCGCCGACGTCGGCGGTCTCCTCCACCATCAGCAGGGCGCGCCAATTCAGATTATTGCCGGCGACGACCTTGCCGAACCGGTCCAGGATGCGGCCGCGCGGGGGGGCAATCAGGCGGGCGCTGATGCGGTTGCTCTCCGCCAGCGTCGCGTAGCGGGCGCCGTCCTGCACCTGCACCTGATACAGCTTGGCGGCCAGCACGCCCAGGATGCCGATCTGTCCGGCCCCCAGGAGCAAGGCGCGCCGGGTGAACACGCCGTTGATGCGGCTTTCTTTCTTCATGCCCCGTTCTTCATACGTTAGGCCTGATCCGGATTGGCGAGCCCGCGATGGGCACGCGTGAAGAGCATGGCGAGCACGGGATACAAGCCGCAGGTGAGTGCAAACTGGAACAAGGCCGGGGAAGGCGAGAACAGCCGGACCGTCAGCGCGCAGACCAGCGCCCATTGCAGCAATGCGGCGCCAGCGGCAACACCCACGAAAGCAAGCCAGACAATCAGAAAGCCCTGCCGCACCAGCACCCGGCGCCAACGGACGGCAAACCCGTGCACGATCAACAACACCAATACGCTGGCGCCGATCGGCGACAGGCCAAGCAAATCGGCCAGCAGCCCGATCGCGAACACCACGGCCGGCGGCATCGAGGTCGGCCGGAACAACGACCAGAAAAATACGCAGGCCAGCGCCGCCGCGGGCTGCCATTCGGCCTGGCCGGGGACGCCGAGTGGGAATGACAATACGAGCAGGAACAACGCCGTACAGGCTGCAGGGAACGCAGCACGGGACGCCGCGTCCAACTGGCGCCAAAGCGTTGGGCGGGGGCGGATGCCGGGCGTTTTATCCATCGTGGCGGCTGGAAAGCTCCCTCCCCTCGTGGGAGGGGGTTGGAGGAGAGATGGCCACCGGGGAAGTGTCGCGTTCGTGGCACGCCTCCCCCCGGCCCTCTCCCACAGGAGGAGGGAAAGAAGAACGCCCTCTCACTTCTTCCGATCGGCCACGAGGCGGGCGGCGCTCTCCGGTGGCTGGATGCCGGTCAGCCCGTAGTCGAAGATCCGCACCACCTCCAGCCGGTCCAGCCGTGCGAACGGCTCTACCTCGGGCACATTACTGGCGGTGTAATGCACAACCCCGATCGGCAGCCCGGCTGGAAAGGCATTGGCCTCCGCACTCGTCACCACGCGCTCTCCTTCCGCAGGCATGCTGCCCTCGGGCCAGAACATCAGGCGGGGGCGGGCGTTGTTGGTGCCCACCAGCATGGCGCGGGCGCGGCTCGTCTCCAGCGTCACGGGGATGCGGCTGTTGATATCGGTGATCAGCAGCACGCGGGCGCTGCGCATGCCGACCTCGGTCACCCGCCCGACCAGGCCGCGTTCGTCGAGTGCGATCTGCCCCTTGGTCACCATGTGGTTGGGCCCCGTGGAGAGCAGCACGGCGCGCGCATACACTCCGCCCGCATCGGCCACCACACGGGCCGTCACGTAGGAGGGCGCCGGGTCCGGAATCCAATGGAGGTTGCCTTTGAGCGCGGTGTTTTCCGCGTCCAGCGCCATCGCCACCGCCTGCCATTGGCGCAACCGGTCATTCTCCTCGTGCAGGCGCACGTTCTCGGCCTTGAGCGTCAGCAGGTCCCCGGCGTCGGAGATCGCGTCGTGCACCCGGGCGATTGGTTCGGACATCACGCCGAACAGCGGGGCCAGCGCGTCTGCCAGGGCCATGCGCACGCGTTCGGCCAGGTTCGAATCCGCCTTGCCGAGCAGCATCACGCCGAATGCCACCGCGATCAGAACGGGCAGCGTGAGCCGGGACAGCGCCTGGCGGACGGGGATGGAGAGACGGATCACAGCCGGGCGGACCCCTCTAGTACATGGACGTCAACACGTTGCGGAGGCGCTTCATCTCCTCCAAGGCGCGACCTGTGCCGAGCGCCACGCAGGACAGCGGCTCCTCGGCTACCACGACAGGTAGACCCGTGGCATCCCGCAGCACCTGATCCAGACGATAGAGCAAGGCGCCCCCGCCGGTCAGCACAATTCCCTTATCCACGATATCGGCGGCGAGTTCGGGCGGCGTGTTCTCCAAGGCAACCTTCACCGCTTCCAGGATCGCGCTGACCGGTTCGGACATGCTCTCGGCGATCTGCCGCTGGCTGACATGCACCTCGCGCGGCACGCCGTTCATCAGGTCACGGCCTTTCACCTCGCGGATCGGGCCTTCGTCGCCGTAGTCCGGCGGGCAGGCGGCGCCGATATCCATCTTGATGCGCTCGGCCGAGCTTTCGCCGATCAGAAGATTATGGTTGCGGCGGATGTAGCTGATGATCGCCTCGTCCATCTTGTCGCCGCCGACCCGCACGCTGCGGCTGTACACGATGCCGCCGAGCGAGATGACCGCGACTTCCGTGGTGCCACCGCCGATATCGACGATCATGGAGCCGGATGGTTCGGTCACCGGCAACCCGGCGCCGATCGCGGCGGCCATCGGCTCCTCGATCAGCATGACCTTGCGGGCGCCGGCGCTCTCGGCACTTTCCTGGATGGCGCGGCGCTCCACTGCGGTGCTGCCGGAGGGCACGCAGACGATGATCATCGGCGAGGAGAAGCCGCGGCGGCCGTTCACCTTGCGGATGAAGTGCTTGATCATCTCCTCGGCCACTTCGAAGTCGGCGATGACGCCATCACGGAGCGGGCGGATGGCGGAGATGTTGCCAGGGGTGCGGCCCAGCATCTGCTTCGCCTCCTCGCCCACCGCCAGAACCTGCTTTTTGCCGCGCACATCGGCGATCGCGACCACGGACGGTTCCGCCAGAACGATGCCGCGGCCCTTGACATAAACCAGGGTGTTGGCAGTGCCGAGGTCGATGGCCATGTCAGCCGACATGAAGCCGAACAGGTTTCCGAACATCGGCTGAGGTAATCCTGGCGTGATTGGGGGGTGTTTGAGCGCGTGGGCTTAGCCCCCTCCCCCTCCCGCGGCAAGCCCGGGCCTTGCTTGTGACGCAATGGCTTTGTGGCCGAACAGGGGCAACGCCGCCATCGCTGTGCCATGGACCGGCCGCTTTATCATGGGCGGAAATTTTGTGGGACGGCCGATGCCGGGCAATCGTTTCATAGCCCAATGCGTTGTTAACGCAGCGGCGGGGTCCTGTCGAAGTTCCCGGCAACCTGGAGTGGAAACGATGAAGCTGTCGAAGATGATGACCATGGGCGCCCTTGGCTTGGCCTTGGGCCTTGGCGCCTGTTCCGACCCGTATGACCCGGGCCAGCGCGCGGTCGGCGGGGGTCTTCTGGGTGCTGGCGGCGGTGCGGCCGTCGGTGCGCTGGCTGGCGGCGGGCGCGGTGCGGCGATCGGTGCGCTGGCTGGTGGCGCGCTGGGTGCCGGCGCGGGCGCTGCAACGACGCCGCAGCGTCCGTCTTACGGCTACTGATTGCGGCGGCTGAGGCGGACGCTGTCGGCCCTACATGGTTCTGTAGGGCCGGCAACGTCCGCCTCACGCCCAATGCTCAAACCGCGGCGAGTTTCCTCCGCGGCGACGACATCGCTGCGCTGATGACGGCCGACACGGCAATATTGGCCACAAGCGCCAGGATCCCGACATACAGCGTGTAGATGCCGCCCCCCAGCACCATCGTGTGCAGTGGCTTCAACCCGTCGGTCCAGCACACGATCGTGCCGCCGAAAAAGCCCACCGCCCATCCGGCCAGCAGTGCCGGCCCGGTAAAAAATCGGCTGAACAAGCCGAACACCACTGCCGGGAACGTCTGCAGGATCCATAGTCCGCCGAGCAACTGCAGGTTCAGCGCGATCGAGTTGTCCAGGAACAGCACGAAGCCCAGCGCCCCGAGTTTCACCACCAGCGACACGGTCTTTGCCACCGCCGCCTCTCCTGCGGGGCTGACTGCCGGGTTCACGTAGGCCTTCCAGAAATTGCGGGTGAACAGGTTAGCCGCCCCGATCGACATCACCGCCGCCGGCACTAGCGCGCCGATTGCGATCGCGGCGAAGGCGAACCCGGCGAACCAACCAGGGAACAACGCCTTGAACAGCGTCGGCACTGTGTCGTTCGGCGTCGCCGGCTTGATGCCCGCGGCATATGCCATGTAGCCCAGCAAGGCGATCAGCCCCAGCAGCAAGGTATAGGCCGGCAGCAGCACCGCATTCTTGCGGATCGTCTCGCCGCTGCGTGACGCGAAGATGCCGGTCAGCGTGTGCGGGTACATGAATGCCGCCATCGCCGAGCCGAGCGCCAGCGTGGCATACGGAAGATACTGCGCCGGAACCAGCGCGATGCCGCCCGAGCCCTTGGCCTTGAACGCCGCATCCGCTGCGGCGAACACCGCACCGTAGCCGCCGAGCTTCAACGGAATGATCGCCACCGCCACCAGCACGACGATGTAGATCATCACGTCCTTCACGAACGCGATCAGCGCTGGCGCCCGCAATCCGGCGGAGTAGGTGTAGAAAGCCAGGATCAGGAACGCCACGACGAGCGGGATCTCCCCATTCAGCCCGAGCGCCTTGATCACGACCTCCATCCCGATCAACTGCAGCGCGATGTATGGCATGGTCGCCAGCACGCCCGTGATCGCGATTGCCAGTTCCAGCGGGCGCGAGCCGTAGCGGGCAAGCACCACGTCCGCCGCCGTCACGTGCCCGGCGCGGGAGGCGACGGCCCACAGCTTGGGCATGATGGCGAACACGATCGGGTAAACGATGATCGTGTAGGGCAGCGCGAAAAAGCCGTAAGCGCCCACCGCGTAGACCAGCGCCGGCACGGCGATCACCGTGTAGGCCGTGTAGAAGTCGCCGCCGACCAGGAACCAGGTGATCCAGGTGCCGAATTGCCGGCCGCCCAGCCCCCACTCGTCGATATGGGCCAGCGTCTTGGGCCGGCGCCACCGTGCGGCGACGAAGCCCATCACCGAGACCAGGACAAAGAAAAACGCAAAGACGGCGAAGGCCGACCAGTCGATGGTGTCGCTGATCACGTGTCGTCGCTCCGCCGGGTGCTGCGCCAGACGATGAACGTCAGCAGCGAGCTGATCGGCACCCACGCCAGTTGATACCAGTAGAAGAACGGGAAACCGAACAGCGACGGTTCCGTACTGTTATAAAACGGCACCCAGAGCAGCCCGACGAAGGGCAACAACAGTAACACGATCACGGACGGCGTTCCCCCGGGCCAGTTTGTTGCAGCACTGGCGAGTACCGTTCCTAGACGGCGGGCGCGCGCCAGGGCAAGTGGGTTGCCGCCGGGACCTTCCCCTGCGACCCGACAGTTTGTAAGGAGGCCGTCCGCTGACACGACGCATCATGAACGAGCGGGCAAACTGGCCTGCCGGGAACTGGAAGACCGCTACCATGCACGCCAGACGTCTCATTCTCCCCTGTCTTGCCGCGCTCGGGCTAGCTGCCTGCACGCAGCAGCTCGCGGGCCCTGCCGGCAGCCGCAACCCGGTCTACTCCTTCGACCTCGCCGGCAAGGCTCCCGTCTGCACCGCCCCGGAGGTGCACCTGACTCAAGGGCAGGATGCGACGGGCACGATCGCCACCGGCGGCGGCGGCTGGTGTGGCATCGCGGTGACGCTGAACGGCAACGCGCTCGCCGCCCCCGAGCAGGTACAGGCGCCGCGGTTCGGCCGCGTGTATGTTCATCTGGTTGGCGACGTGACCCGGGTGGACTACACGCCCACGGGGAGGCCGGAGGCCGACAGCTTCGCGGTCAGGTTCATTCCAGGAGACGAGACGATGCGTGTGACGGTGAGCGCTGCTGCAGCCGTGGCGGGGCAAAAGTGATGGTGCGGCAGTCCATTGGCGCCCGGCTCGCAAGTGGCGTGCTCGGTGCGGCACTGCTGCTGGCCGGAGCGCCGGGTGCGCAGGCGCATTGCACGTCGGCGGCCGACCAGTCGGCTTTCGACGTGGCGGCGCTGAAGAGCGAACTGAGCGTGCTGGCCGTGGCTTGTGAGGATGATACCCTCTACAATGCTTTCATCGAGCGCGACCGCAGCGAGTTGGTTCGCGAGGACGGCACGGTGAATAGCTGGTTCAAGCGCACCTACGGCAAGGCGGCGCAGACCCGCTACGACAGCTACATCACGTTGCAGGCGAATGAGCAGAGCGTGGAGGGCCAGCACGAGGGGTCCGATTTCTGCCCGCGCCAGAAGCCGCTGTTCGCCGAGGTGATGGCCGTGCCGCCGGAGGCGTTGCCGGAGTACGCGGCGGTGAAGAACCTGTTCCCGGTGGACGTGGCCTGCACCTCGATCAGCGAGACCGCCGCGACGCCCGCGACCGGCAGGGCGGCCCGCATCGCCCGGCGCGCTACCAAGAAGTAGGCTTGTCCCCCTCTCCTTGAGGGAGGGGGCCGGGGGAGCGGTGCGACACACGCAGACGCTGACTGTGGGGCCGCTCCTTCCCTAACCCGCCCTCAAGGGGAGGGGGAACTGTTTCAGCCTTACACCACGCTGCCCGCGTCCGCGGTCTTGGTCTTGACCGCGGCCACGGTGCGCTGGATCGGCATCGGCGGATTGTGCCTGCCGCTCAACTCGTCCCCCGCGTCGCGCGGCAGCCGCGCACACGTGGGCGACGCGGCGAGCGACACCAACGCCACCACCACGAACGCGGCGCTGTAATCCGACAGGAGCGGATGGGAGTGCCCCGTGATCGCGAGCGACCCGGCCAAGGCCGCCGCCGCCGTGCAGATGCCGAGCGTCAGCATCAATTGCTGGAACGTGGTGTAGAAGCTGGTCGCCGAACTCATCCGCGCCTTGTCGATGTCGGCGTAGGCGATCGTGTTGTAGGCGGTAAACTGCAGCGACTGAAAAAAACCGCCCGTCAGCAGCACCGCGTAGATCGCAACCGTCGGCCAGGACGGGCGGAACGAGGCGATGGCGGCCAGGAAGATCGTGGACGTGAGACCGTTCCACATCATGACTTGGCGGAAGCCCCATCGCCGCAGCACCGGCTTGGCCGCGCTCTTCATCAGCATCGACCCCGCGCTGCTGGCGAAAGTGATCATCCCCGACTGCAGCGCCGACATGCCGAACCCGAGTTGCAGCATCATCGGCAGGAGGAACGGCACCGACCCGGCCGCGATGCGCGTCAAGCCACCGCCGATCACCGACAACCCGAAGGTAGGCACCCGCATCAGCGAGAAATCCAGCACCGGCTGTGGATGGCGGCGGCTATGGCGCAGGTACAGCCACCCCGCCACGATCCCGGCCCCGACGATCCCCGCCGTCATCGGCAGGGACGTCGCTCCCCGGCTCGCCAGTTCCAACCCGAACATCAGGCAGGAGAGGGAAATCCCCGAGAGCAGCAGACCCCAGCCGTCGAAATCGACGCGGCCCTCTTCCTTGATGTCGCGGATGTAGAGTGTTGCCAGCACCATCCCGAGCACGCCGACCGGCACGTTGATGTAGAAAATCCAGCGCCAGTTGAGTGCCGTGACGATGAACCCGCCCACCGGTGGACCCAGCACGGGCCCGATCATCGCGGGCACCATCAGCCACGTCATCGCGGACACCAGTTCGCTGCGCTCCACCGAACGGAGGATCACCAGCCGGCCGACCGGCACCATCATGGCGCCGCCGATGCCCTGCAGGATGCGCGCAGCCACGAGCTGCGACAGGCTATCGGACAGTCCGCACAGGATCGAGCCCAAGGTAAACAGCGCGATGGCGGCGCGGAACACGGTGCGGGTGCCGAACTTGTCCGCCACCTTGCCGCTGGCCGGGATGAACACCGCTAGGCTGAGCAGGTAAGCGGTCAGCGCCACGTTCATTTGCAGCGGGTCGACGTGGAAGGAGCGCGCCATGGTCGGTAGCGCGGTGGCGAGCACGGTGCCGTCCAGTTGCTCCATGAACATGGCGCTCGCCACCACCAGCGCCGTAAACCGCACCGAAACGTGGGACAGACGCTCACGCGAGCGTAGGCGGGCGTTGTAGCGGCTGCGGGCGCGCTTGCGGATCAGCCGGCGGGATTGGGCGTTGATGGCGCCATTGAGGATTTCACGTACAGGCATCCATTATCATCGCGCGATCAGTGCCGGGCGGGAACCCGGACTTGCGCATGGCGGATCGCCGTGGGCCGCGCTATGCGGGTGGCTATGCAGATGCGGTTACTCCTTCTGGCGGCCGGCGGCCTCGGCGTGAGCTTCATGCTCGGCGGCGTGCTGTTGAGCCGGACGCCGTCACAGGCCATGACGCCCGGGCTGGCCTGCCCCGCTCTGGCCCCTCGAGTGGCGTCAGCCGACCGGATCGAACTCAGCCACGCCGGCCAGGTGCTTTGGCTCGAGCGGCGGGGCACGGTGTGGGGATTGGCGCGGCAGGGCGGCTACCCCGCGCAGCCCGGCCGGGCCGACGCGCTGATGCGGGCACTGCTGAACCTGCGGCTGCTGGCAACTGCGCCGGGTGCTCTGGCGTCGCTGGGCCTGGCGGACCCGGCTCAGGCCGAACCCGGCGGCGGCACGCTGGTGCGGGTGCTCGGCACGTCCGGCGCAACGTTGTGCGCGATCATCACCGGGTTGGGCCCGGCAGTACGGCGATCGGCGGACCCAGCCGGCTGGCTGGTGAACACGCCGGTGGAGACCTCGGTGGACCCGGAGCAATGGAGCCAGCACGCGCTCCCACCCCTGGACCCGGCCCTGGTGCGCACGGTGCCGCAGGATGGCGGACTCGGAAGCGACCAACTCAAGACGCTGCTGGCCGCCCTGCCGTTCGATGACGTGCGCGCCCGGCCGCTGGTCCGCGTGGCGCCATTGCGCACGGTGGCGCTCGACCTGGCCAACGGTACGGCGGTGCTGACGGTGGGAACCCTTGCCGGGCAATCCTGGCTGGTCGTCTCCGGCACCTCGCCTTGGGCGAGCGGGCTGGCCGCCTACGCCTTCGCCTTGCCAGCAAACAGCCCGCTAGCGCCTGCGTGAGTGCGCCCGCGTGAGCCGGGAATACCCGCTCCGTCCGCTCGTAGGCGTCGGCGCTGTGATGCTGCGGCCTGGCGGTGTACTGTTGGTCCGCCGTGGGACACCCCCCGCGCTTGGCGAGTGGAGCATTCCAGGCGGCGCGCAAGAATTGGGCGAAACGGCGGAGGCCGCCGCACGCCGCGAGTTGCTGGAGGAAACGGGGCTGAGTGCCGGGCCAATGACGCTGGCCGCCAATGTGGACAGCATCCATTCGGACCCGGACGGGCGCATCCGCTTCCACTACACGATCCTGGATTTCGCCACGCTGTGGCAGGGTGGCGAACCCAAGCCCGGCGGCGACGTGAGCGGCGCTGCGTTCTTTAACTTTGACGCGATCGGCGGCATGAACCTGTGGAGCGAAGCCTACCGCGTCATTGCCGCCGCAAGGACGATCCTGCGGCTGTGAAGCCGGTGATGTCGGGCACCGTTCGCATGGCGGCGGACGATGCCCGCGCTACGAGCGGCGGCGGCGCGAAGTCGGCGCCTTCTGCATGCTGGCCGCCGTCATCGCGCCGCCAGCAAACAGCAAGCCGGCCGCTGCGGGCAGCAGCCAAACCGGGCGTTCCATGATCGCGCGCATCGGGTGGTCCCAGAGCCACCCCGACAGATGCAGGCGGATCCAAGCCTCCACCGCCGTGACTTTCAAGTGGTCGACCGAGGTCAGCGCCTCGCCGAGGGACATGTCCTGCGGGCCCAGCGTGCCTGCGGCAACCGCGCCCACCAGCATCACGGCCGCGACCACGGCGAATACCTTCGCAAGCATCATGCAAACAACCGCTCGGACGTCTTATCCGCGTACATGCTGGCCACCCACTCGCCGTAGCCGTTCCATATCACCGTGGGAACCCGCTCACCACTCCCAAGCAGCCGCTCGGTCGCCTGGCTCCAGCGTGGATGCGGCACATTCGGGTTCACATTAGCCCAGAAGCCATACTCGGAGGGTTGCAACGCCTGCCAGAATGTCTCCGGCTGCTTGTCCGTGAAGCTGATCTTGACGATCGATTTGCCGGACTTGAAGCCATATTTCCAGGGAACATGCAGCCGGATTGGTGCACCGTCCTGCTTTGGCAGGTCGTGGCCATACATGCCGGTCACCATGAAAGCGAGGTCGTTGTTCGCCTCCTGCATGGTGATACCCTCCACATACGGCCAGGTGTAGAACCCACCGCGCACGCCAGGCATCACCTTGGGGAGCACCGCGGTCTCGATTACCATGTACTTGGCCGAGGCGGTCGGCTGCGCCACTTTCAGCAACTGGCTCACCGGGAACCCGGTCCAGGGAACGGTCATGGCCCAGGTCTCGACGCAGCGGTGGCGGTAGATACGGTCCTCGACCTGCACCTGCTTCAGCAAGTCGGCTACGTCCATCGTGCGCGGCTTGTCCACCATGCCGGCAAACTCGATCTGCCACGGCGAAACCACGAGCCGTTGCGCTGCGCGCGAGATCGACTTGTCGTCACCGAACTCGTAGTAGTTGTTGTATGTGGTGGAATCGGCTTCCGGTGTCACCGCGCGGCCAGGCGGGTATTTGGCATCCGTGGCCGCCGACGCCGGCAAGCTGCCTGCAATCAGCAGACCAGCCGACCCAGCCATGAGCGCCCGCCGTCCGGTCATGAGCCGCTCCGGCGTGACTTGGCTCTCGGCAATTTCCCATCCGCGCCGCCGGTGAATGAACATTGTTCGCCCTCGTTGTGAGCACTACCGGGGATATAGGCCGTCACGCAGTGTGGCATAGTGGCCCGGCTGCGACCGTTTCGTAAAGCGCCGCGCATCTTACGTCTGTGTCATCCATGGCGCGCCGTGCGATGTTGCATTAGCGTCCGCGCCCGTGCCTGCAGGAGTTGCACCCCCGTGCCCATGCCGTTCCGTCTCGCCGTCCTAGCTCCTGTCCTCGCCCTTGCCGCCCTGCCTCTCTCGGGCTGCCAGACCGTGTTCAATGCGGTGGGCGTCACGGTGCCGCTCACGGCCGGCGAGTCGCGCGTGTACAACGGCAGCTACCAGGGTTACATCCGTCGCGTCTCGGTCGCGGGCCCAGGTTGCCCGAACGAGCCGGGCGAGCGGGTGATCATGGTGGGCGACGGCGTGCTCTGGTACGCCTACAGCCCGGTGATCTTCTTTACGTCGCCCGTGTTGTATGACGGCACGATCGATGCCGTCTCCGGCGACACCACGATGAAGGGGCGCATCACGGGTGACCACCTGGAAGCCATGGTCAAGTCGCCGACCTGCGAATCCCGCATCACAATGAACTACATCTACAATCACGGCGGCTGAGATTTGCCGCGCGTCAGCGTGCCTCAGCCCGGAACGCTCAGATCCGTAAGCCGCCGGTGCTCCTCCACGGCGGAGCGGTCCGTCATGCCGGCGATATAGTCGGCGACCGTCAACGCCGCCCGACGCGGGTCCGCCTCGCCGGCGCGGCCGCGCCATTCGTCCGGCAGGGTCGATACGTCCTCCACCAGCAGCGAGAACAGGTGCTCGGTCACGCGCCTGGCCTTGGCCGACATGCGGTTCACCCGCCAGTGCCGATACATCCGGGCGCGGAGGAATTCCTTGATCGCGTCGTTGGCCTCCCCCATCGCCGGGCTGAACCCGACGACGGGGTTGCGGGCGCGGCGGACGGCGCGGCTATCCGCCGGGTCGAGCTTGGCCAACCGCCGGCGCGACTCGGCGGTGAGGTCACTGGCGAGCTGGTTGATCACCCGGCGGATCGTCTCGTGCCGTAGCCGAGGTGGCGGCACGTCAAGGCTGGCGGTGCGGGCCTGGCGCAACGCCTCGCCGACCAGCGGCAAATGGGCGATCTCGTCCGGCCCGAACAGACCGGCGCGCATCCCGTCGTCGAGGTCATGGCTGTGATAGGCGATATCGTCCGCGGCGGCGGCAATCTGCGCCTCCACTCCCGGCTGGCTGTGCAGGTCGAGCTTATGGCGGGCATCGTATTCGGCGATGTAGGGCGGCGGCTTGGCGAGCGGACCGTTATGCTTGGCCAGCCCCTCGAGCGTTTCCCAGGTCAGGTTCAACCCGTCGAAGGCGGCATAGCGGCTCTCAAGCAGGGTCACGATGCGGATCGCCTGGGCATTGTGGTCGAACCCTCCCCAGGGCTTCATGCCGCGGTTCAGCCCCTCTTCCCCCGCATGTCCGAACGGCGGGTGGCCCAGATCGTGCGCCAGGGCCAACGCCTCCGTCAGGTCCTCGTCCACCTGCAGTTCGCGGGCGATCGAACGGGCGATCTGTGCGACCTCGATCGTGTGGGTGAGCCGGGTGCGGAAGAAATCGCCCTCGTGGTTGACGAAGACCTGCGTCTTGTATTGTAGCTTGCGGAACGCCGAGGAGTGGATGATCCGGTCGCGGTCCCGCTGCCACGGCGAGCGCGTCGGCGCTTCCGGTTCGTGATGCAGGCGTCCGCGTGCGGTTTCAGGCCGGACGGCATAGGGGGCGAGGGCCATGGTTGCGCGTAGCACCTGGCCTCGCGCCTCTTCAATCCCGCCCGGTCCGGAGCCTCTTCAATGAGCATGCGCGATGCCCTATGTTGGGCGCATGGAACAAGCATTCGCCATGAGCGACCGCGCGGCCGAGCAGATCGCCGCCATCGTCGCCGCCCAGCCCCGCCCGATGGCCCTGCGCGTGGCCGTGCTGGCCGGCGGCTGCAGCGGGTTCCAGTACAAGTTCGAACTGGACGAGGCGGAACAGCCGGACGACCTGGTCGTGGAGTCGGGCGCCGCCCGCGTGCTGGTGGACCCGGCAAGCCTCGACCTGCTGGCCGGCTCCGAGCTGGATTATACCGACGAACTGATGGGCAGCCACTTCACCGTGCGCAATCCCAACGCCAAGAGCGCGTGCGGCTGCGGCACCAGCTTCGCCGTCGACTGATGAGCGGCGAGCGGCTTGAGGGTCGATTTACTGGCGCGCAGCACCTCACGCCGTGAAGGTCGCCACCTGGAACGTGAACTCGGTCCGCATCCGCGAGCCGCATGTCAGCCGCTGGCTGCAGAAGGCCGAGCCGGACGTGCTGCTGCTGCAGGAGATCAAGTGCGAGGAGGCGCAGTTTCCTGCGCTCGCGTTCAAGGCACTCGGTTACGACAGCGTGGTAGCAGGGCAAAAATCCTACAATGGCGTGGCCGTGCTGAGCCGGTTGCCAATGGCCGTGCACCACGTTGCCCTGCCCGGGTTGCCGGCCGAGGACGCGCAGGCCCGCTATTTGGAGATCGAGGCCGGCGGGATAACCATCGGCAACCTATACCTGCCGAACGGCAACTCGGGCGGCGATGCCGGTTATGCCTATAAGCTCGCTTGGATGGATTGCCTGGCGGACCGGGCCGATGCGCTGCTTGCTGCCGACACCCCGTTCATGCTGGCCGGCGACTACAACGTCTGCCCCGCCGACGAGGATTATACCCCTGGCACCCTACCCGACAACGACGCCCTGGTCCGGATCGAGACCCGGCAGCGTTTCCGCCGCATGCTGTGGGCCGGGCTGACGGACGCGGTGCGCATCACCACGCCCGCCGGCCCCGCCTGGACCTTTTGGGATTACCAGGCAGGGGCTTGGCAGCGGGATCGCGGCCTACGGATCGACCACGCCCTGCTGTCCCCCGCGGTTGCGGACCGGCTGGTCTCCGCCGCGCCCGACCGGCATGTGCGCGGAGAAGACCAACCGTCGGACCACGTGCCGGTGCTGGTGACGCTCGACGGCGACTAGGCCAGCCGGCTCACCCGCTGGCTTAGTTCCAGGCGGCGGGCGGCACGGTTTGCGCCTGCTTCGGCACCAATGTCGCCACCGAGACGTGCGGCCAGGTAAGTCCGGCGAAGTTCAGCAGCACCACCTGCGAATACTGAATCTGTGTCGACGACACGGTGATCGTCTTGGGCGCGGTAATCTCGTGCGGGGGATCGACGTGGAACACGGGAACGCTCTGACCCGGCCGCGTCGGCTTCGGCGAGAGCGCAAGCGGTGGGGAGCCCAGCTTGAACGGGGGAACCTCGATTTGTGCTCGACGGTCTCGATCCAGAACTGCGCCTCCACCTGGACGGCGTTGGCATTGGGGTTCACGGCCTTCGCGTCACCCTCGAGAAAGGCGATGTTGCCGGTGCCGCCGCCGAACTCCGGCGCGGCTGGGTTGGACGAAACGGTGAACGTCACCGTCTTGGTGATCGTCTGGCCATCGAGCGCATCGCGAAGCACCGTGTTCGGATCGTTCAGGATCGCTTGGGTGATGGTTCCGGCTTCGATGAACTTGCTCAGATCCTGCGGGATGCGGGGTGCGTCGCCGTTGGTGGCCGTCTGCGCCGCGAAAGGGATGAGCTTCGGCGGGCTGCTGCCAATGACGAACGGCGTCATGCTGGTGGGCGGGATTGTCGGCCGCCCGGGGATGGACGTCGTCGGGGCCAGGCACTGGGCGTTGATCGTGGTCCCGTGCGGGATGGATGCCATGCGGGTCAGCGACCCGGCGAGTTCCGGCGTGTTGCTCGTCGCGGGTATGTTCATCCATAGGCCGGGCTCGAAATGGATGGGGATTGCCGCCCCGTCGCCCTTGCCGGTGTCGGGGTTCGTCACATCCGAGATCGACTGGGTATAGGGGACGCCGTTGAGGAATATGTCGTTTTGTCCCTCGAGGCCCCGGTTCGGCACCCGGCCGAGCGAGCCGGCGAAGGATAGCGTCTCCGAGGTGAGGTTCAGTTCGAGCACATTCTCGCTCGGCGGCGTCGGTGGCACAGGATTGACCGGCTTCGGGAAAGTCGTCGTCGTCGGCGCGCGGCTGTTCGGGCGGAAGATGGTGTTGAAGCCTGTTCCCGCGAACTCCCCAACGAAATTCGCCAACACGCCCAGAGGCGGCGGCGGCGGCGATACCGGCAATGCCGCATGCTCTCCCAACGAGCCCTGCCGAACCGGCCTGATCTCGTCGATCTGGAAATCCTCATGCAGCGTGATCGATCCACTCGGCGCTATTTGAGAGGCCATGATGCTTCCCCGTTTCTGGGCCAGAACGCTGACCCGGGTTGTTACGCCAGCAAATCTACCACGATTACTAGCATGTGTGAACGAGTAATTGGCCTTCTCTGAAGAATAGTAAATATCGTTATTGTAGCGCATCAAATGCTACATCTATACGAAATTGATCTCGCGTGTCGCTTCCTCGACGCCACTCCGGCCCATGCGCGCCTCATTAGCCTTCCCTAGGCCCGGATCCTGATCACTGCGGCGCATCCTGCAAACAGCGCCCATCGCGCACGGCAACCGCAAGGGCGGACCCGATCGGCGGGGCCGCATCGCCGCGTAGACTGCGGGGCAATGTCGGGCGTGGCCCCAGGATTTTGCCTCGAACGGTGATATGGGTGTAGGCGGGCGAGCCGTGACGTTCCTTCGCACCCTGTGCCTCCTCTGCCTCGTCCTCGCCGGACGTGCCGCCGCGGCACCCCTCGCCCCCGACCCGGCGTGGCTGGTGGCCCAAAGCGGCCAGTGCGAGGCCGCCATCGCCACCGCCGAAACCAAATACAGCCTTCCGCACGGCCTGCTCGGCAGCATCGCCAAGGTCGAGAGCGGGCGCCCGATCTCCGCCATGCGGGACGTGCGCGCCTGGCCCTGGACGATCGACGCGGACGGCCAGGGCTTGTTCCTGGACAGCAAGGCCGCCGCTATCGCCTGGGTCGCGCAGGCCCAGGCCACCGGCCAACACCATTTCATCGACGTCGGCTGCATGCAGGTGGACCTTCCGATGCATCCCGGCGCGTTCCGCTCGCTGGACGAGGCGTTCGACCCCGTCATCAACGCTGACTACGCCGCCCGTTATCTACGCTCGCTCCACGACGAAGCGCATGGCGACTGGAACGAGGCCGTTGGGCTGTATCACTCGCACACGCCGGACCTGGCCGATGACTACCGCAACCGGGTCGCCGCGGTCGGCGCCGGGATCCTCACCGGGATCGGCGGCCCGGAACCGCTCTATGCCCGGGCAATGCGGCAAGGGACGCTGCGCCTGGCGTTGGCGGGCGGGGGAATGCTGTTGGTCAACCTGCACCGCCAGCCGCGGCTGCGCCCGCAACGCCCGATGTCGCGCTGCCAGATCGCGGCGATCCTGGATCCGCTGCTGCCGAAAAAGGTCAAGGGCTGCGAGGCGATGCGGGGCTAGCTGGACTAGGGCCGCCGTACGATAACGGCGTCTACCGCCATCCCGCCCTTCGGCAGGGCGATGAATGGGTTGATCTCCACGCTCTCCACCTCGCTCTCGTGCTCCAGCGCGAAACGGGCCAAGCGCACCAGCGTGTCGGCAATCGTGTCCAGATCCACCGGCTCCGTGCCGCGGGCGCCCTGCAGCAAGGCGGCGCCCTTGATCGCCAGGATCTGCGCCAAGGCGGCTTCGCGCGTCAGCGGGGCGAGGCGGAAGGTCACGTCCCGCAGCACTTCCACGAACACGCCGCCGAGGCCGAACATCGCAATCGGGCCGAACGCCGGGTCACGGTGCACGCCGATCACCGTCTCCACGCCGCGGACCATGGGTGCCACCAGCCCGCCGGCGATGCGCGCGCCCGGCGCGGCAGCCCGCACGGCGGCCATCATGGTAGGCCACGCCGCTTCGACCTCGGCGCGGTTTGCCAGGCCCAGGCGCACGCCGCCGGCTTCGGATTTGTGCGGCAGGTCCGGTGACAGCACCTTCAGCGCCACGGGGAAGCCGAGCGCTTCGGCCGCCTCACCCGCTTCACCGGCGCTCCGTACCACGCGGTCCGGCACGAAGCAGATGCCCTCGGCGGCCAGCACGGCCTTGGCTTGCGCCTCGTCGATCGGGCCCGGCGGCAAGGTCAGCCGCCGGCGCGCCAACGCGTCCAGCGCCGAGCGTGACGCCCAGGCGCGCTCGAAATGCATCAGGCCGGCGGTGGCGCGGACCGCCCGGCTCGGCTCCTCCATGACGAAGAAACCGTCTGCCTCCAGCACCTGCCGGATCTCGGCCGAGCATACCAGGCAGAGCACGATCGCACGGTGCGGGTTGCGGGCGCGCAGGGCCAGCAGCGTCTCGCGCGCCTGCATCATGCGGGGCGCACTGCGGCCCATCAGGGCGAAGAACACGATGATCGCGTCGAAGCCGCCCTCGCCGGCCATCACATCCATGATGCGAGCGAACAGTGAGGGGTCGTTGATCACCTGCGCCGTCGTGTCCACCGGGTTGCGCGGACTGGCGAACGGCAGCATGGCGCGGATCGCGGCCTGCGCCGGGTCGGGCAGCGCCGGCAGTTCGACGCCGAGCTCGGTCGCGACGTCCGCCATCAATACGCCAACGCCGCCCGAGATGGTCGCGATGCCCAACCGCCGGCCACGCGGCAAGCAGCCGGCGGCACAGGCGATGCCTAAGTCCACCATCTCCTCGATCGAGCCGGCGCGGTATGCCCCGCTTTCAGCCAGCGCCGCGGCATAGGCGCTGTCCGTCCCGGCGAGCGCGCCCGTGTGGGAGGCGGCTGCGGCGGCGCCCAGGGCCGAGGTGCCGACCTTCATCGCGATCACCGGCTTGCGCGCGGCAGCAGCCGCCTCCAGGGCGCGGCGCAGGCGGTCGCCGTCGCGGCAGCCCTCCATGGCGAGCATGATGATGGACGTCGCGGGGTCAGCGGCAAGCCAGGCGACGCAGTCCGCTACGTCCACGTCCGCCTCGTTGCCGGTCGCGACGAAATGGCTGAACCCGGCGCCGCGGCCCAGCAGCATCGTGAGCACGTAGGTGCCGAACGCACCGCTCTGGCTCACCACGGCGATGCGCCCCGGCTTGATATCGGCGTCCGGGATGGAGGCGGAGAAGGTCGCGAGCACGCCGGCCGCGATGTTGCAGACGCCGAGGCAGTTCGGCCCGAGCAGGCGAATGCCGGCGGCACGGCAGCGCTCGGCGAGCGTGCGTTGCAGCGCAGCGCCGGCCTCGTCAACTTCGCCAAGACCCGAGGTGAACATGACGATGGCGCCGACCCGCTTGGCGATGCAGGACGCGATGGCGTCTTCCGCCCGCTGCACGGGCAGGGCCAGGATTACCATGTCCACCGGGTCCGGCGCGTCCTCCAGCCGCGCGAAGCAGGGCAGGCCCTGGATCGTGCTTTGCGAAGGGTTCACCGGAAAGATGCGGCCGGCATAACGCGCATTGAGCAAGTAGGCGATCGGACGGCCGCCGATCTTGGCCGGGTCGGACGAGGCCCCGATCACCGCAATGCTCGCCGGCCGGAACAGGCGGTCGAGCGACGGTGCGGCCTCTATGATCGTGTCCGGCATACGCGGTGGTCCCTTCGCCGGCCCCCGTTGAACCGGGGGCTTGTCGTTGACATCGGCGCTCGCCACCGACTAGCTTTGTTATAATAACTGGCCGTCCCGGCATGCAATCGAACGCGCCGGGCGCAATAGTATAAGCCATCCCACCGGAACCGGTGCGCCATGGCGGGGGAGTGGATGCGCACCTGTCCTGCACCGGCGGAACACTCGTGCTGATCCGCCCGGAATACCCGGCGAACCGCGAGGCTTTGCTCTCCGTCTCGGGTGTGACACTAACCTACGCAACCGGCAATTCACTCGTCACCGCGACCCACCGGGTTGATTTCGAGGTGTTCACCGGCGACCGCTTCGTGCTGCTCGGGCCTTCGGGCTGCGGCAAGTCGAGCCTGTTGAAATCGGTAGGTGGCTATCTGCCGCCGACCGAGGGCAGCATCCGGCTGCGTGGCCAGCCGATCCATGCACCCGGCCCGGACCGCATGATGGTGTTCCAGGAGTTCGACCAGTTGCTGCCGTGGCGCACCGTCCGGCAGAACGTGATGTTCCCGATGCTGGCCTCGCGCAAATGGCCGCGGCGCGAAGCGCTGGATCGGGCGGACGCGATCCTGGCGATGGTCGGCCTTGCGAAGTTCCGCGAGAGCTACCCCCACACCCTGTCCGGCGGCATGAAGCAGCGTGTGGCCATTGCCCGCGGCATGGCGATGGAACCCGACATCCTGCTGATGGACGAACCGTTCGCGGCGTTGGACAGCATGACCCGGTCCGCAATGCAGGACGAATTGCTGCGGTTGTGGGAACAGACTGGCTGCACGCTGCTGTTCGTGACGCACTCGATTGCCGAGGCCATCAAGATCGGCAACCGTATCCTGCTGCTCTCGGCCCATCCCGGCCGGGTTCGGGCGGAGATCAACAGCGTGCCGTCCGGCAACGCCGACCCGGCGATCGCGCGCGAGTTGGAGGCGCGGATCTACGGCCTGCTGTTCGGCGGCGCCGCTTCCGCCGCGGCGGCCTGACATGATGCGTCCCGAGATTGTCCACGAACTGCCGCCCGCCGATGGGTTATCCGTCACGTCGCGGCAGCTATCATGGTTCCAGCGGGTCTACCGCAGCTCGCTCGCGCGGCGGTTGTTCGTCATCGCGGCGCTTGGTGCGGTGTGGCAGGGCTACGCAACCTACGCCGACAATCCCCTGCTGTTCCCGACACTCACCGACACGGTCCAGGCGCTGATCGAGAACCTGGGCAACGGCGAATTGCCGCTGCGCGTTGCGGTGTCGCTGCAGACGCTGGTGATCGGCTACGCGGGCGGCGTGGCGCTCGCCGCCGTGCTGGTGGCGTTGGCGACGTCCTCGTTGTTAGGCGCGTCCTTGCTCGAGACGCTGACGGCGATGCTGAACCCGCTGCCGTCGATCGCGCTGTTGCCGCTGGCGCTGCTGTGGTTCGGCATCGGCCAAGGCAGCATCCTGTTCGTGCTGCTGCACGCCGTGACGTGGGTGGTGGCGATGAACACGTATTCCGGGTTCGCCTCGGTGTCGCCAACCCAGCGCATGGTGGGCCGCAACTACGGGCTCGGCTTCTTCCGCTTCATCGCCCTGATCCTGATCCCGGCCGCGTTCCCCTCCATCCTGGCCGGGTTGAAAACCGGCTGGGCATTTGCCTGGCGCACCCTGGTAGCGGCGGAGCTGATCTTCGGCACCAGCTCCGGCACCGGTGGATTGGGATGGTTCATCTTCGAGAACAAGAACGACCTGCAGATCGCCAACGTGTTCGCCGGGCTGCTGACGGTGATCGCGATCGGCCTGCTGGTGGACAGCCTGCTGTTCCGCACGGTGGAACGCTGGACCGTTTACCGCTGGGGCATGCAAGGGCGCTGAGGGAAATACATATGGCAAGAACGAAGACGCTGTGGCTCGCGCTGGCGTTTGGCACCGCGTTGGCGCCGGCCGTGGCCCGAGCGGACACGGGCACGATCCGCTTCGCCCAGCAGCAAAGCATCGGCTACCTGCAGTTCGACGTGATCAAGCACCAGCATCTGCTGGAGAAGCGCGCGGCCGAGTTGGGTGTGCCCGACCTCAAGGTCGATTGGGCGACGTTCAGCGGGCCCGACATGATGAATGACGGCCTGCTCTCCGGCGCGGTGGACGTCGTGGCCGGGGGCGTGCCGGGCCTGCTCACGATCTGGAGCCGCACGCGTGGCACCTCCCAGGAAGTGCGTGGCGTCTCCGCGCTGACCCAGGGATCCAGCAAGCTCAACACCAACAACCCGGCGATCCACAGCATCAAGGACCTGCTGCCGACCAGCCGCATCACGCTGCCGGCGGTGCGCGTGTCGATCCAGGCCGTGGTGCTGGAGATGGCTGCGGCGCAGGCGTTCGGCGACGCCAACTACAACAAGCTGGATGGGCAGACGATCACGCTGTCGCCGGCGGACTCCTCCACCGGGCTCTTGTCCGGCTCCGGCGGGTTCGACTGCGCGTTCACGCCGCCGCCGTTCCCGGACCTGCAACTGCGCAGCCCGAAGATCCACACCATTCTCGACTCGTCGGACATCACGGGCGACACCTCCGCTTCCGTGCTCTGGACCTCCAAGCGGTTCCACGACGCCAATCCCAAGCTGTTCCGCGCGCTGCTCGACTCGCTGAAGGAAGCGAGCGACTTCATCAACCAGCACCGGCGCGACGCGCTCGCCTACTACGTCGAGGATTCGCATACCTCGCTCACGGTGGACGACCTTGAGAAGATCACGACCGAGCCGCATGCGAGCTTCGGCGTCATCCCGCAAGGCGTCGAGAAGTTCGCCGCGTTCATGGCTAAGACCGGAGCGGTCAAAGTAGCGCCCGCCTCGTGGAAGGACGTGTTCTTCCCCGAGATCACCGACCAACCTGGTAGCTGAGGCAGACCCTATGAGCGAGACGGTTCCAGTCCGCTACCGGGTCGAGGACGGCGTGGCGGTCATCACCGTGGACAACCCGCCGGTCAACGCGCTCAGCACGGCCGTGCGCGAAGGCGTGGCGGCAGCGGTGGACCGTGCGTCCGCCGATCCTGCGGCGATCGCTGCTGTCCTGATCGGCGCCGGGCGGTCGTTCATCGCCGGAGCGGACATCCGGCAGTTCGGGACGGTGCGGGCGAACCCGGCCCGCCGCGCCTATGAGGCACTGGACGAGTGCACCAAGCCGGTTGTGGCCGCGATCCACGGCTACGCGCTGGGCGGCGGGCTGGAATACGCGCTGGCGTGCCACTACCGCGTCGCCACGGCAGGCGCGAAACTGGGCCTGCCCGAGGTCAAGCTCGGCATCCTCCCCGGCGGCGGCGGCACGCAGCGCCTGCCCCGGCTGGTGGGCGCCGAACCCGCACTGGACATGATCCTGAGCGGCCGCCACGTACCGGCGCCCGAGGCGCTGGCGATGGGGCTGCTGGACGCCGTGGCGCCGGACGCGCTGGAACCGGCCGCCATCGCTTTCGCCCGGGAGAAGGCCGCGCACCCGCCGCATCCGCGCGTGCGGGACCGTGAGGCGAGCGCCGACCCGGCCATCTTCGAGGCAAAGCGGCGCAGCATCGCCCGCTCCGCCCGCAACCAGCGCGCGCCCTATGCCTGCATCGAGAGCGTGGAGAACGCCTGCACCACGCCGTTCGACGAGGGTATCCGGCGCGAGCGCGCGCTGTTCGAGGAACTCGAGAACCGGGAGGAGGCCCGCGCCTTGCGCTACGCCTTCTTCGCCGAGCGCGAAGTGGCCAAGCTGCCGGGCCTCGCCAAGGACGCGCCTACGACCACCATACGCAGCGTCGGCGTGGTCGGGGCCGGCACGATGGGCGGCGGCATCGCCATGAGCCTGGCCGACTCCGGTATCGTCGTGAAGATCACGGAGCAGTCGCCCGAAGCGCTCGGACGCGGCATCGCCCGCATCCGCAGCACGTACGAAACCAGCGTGCGCCGCGGCAGCCTGGCCGCGGATGCCGTGGCAGCGCGCATGGCGCTGATCCAGCCGGTGGCCGACCTGGCGGCGCTCGGCAACTGCGACGCGGTGATCGAGGCGGTGTTCGAGGATCTGGCGGTCAAGCGCGCCGTGTTCGCGGAGCTCGACCGGGTGATGCGGCCGGGGGCACTGCTGCTGTCCAACACCTCCGCCTTGCGCATCGATCTGATCGCGTCGGCCACCAGCCGGCCGCAGGACGTGGCCGGCGCGCACTATTTCAGCCCGGCCAACGTGATGAAGCTGCTGGAAGTGGTGCGCGGCACCGAGACCGCCCCCGCCACGCTGGCAGCGGTCATGCGGCTCGGCAAGGCAACCGGCAAGGTCGCGGCCGCGGTCGGCGATTGCGACGGGTTCGCCGCCAACCGCAGCCGCGCACCGTTCAACGCCGAGATGGTCATCATGCTGGAGGAGGGCGTGCTGCCGCAGCAGGTGGACCGGGTGATGATGGAGTTCGGCTACCCGATGGGCCCGTTCGCGGTGGGCGACCTGGCCGGGCTCGACATCGGCTACGCGTCCCGCCAGCGCCGGGCCGCGGCCGACCCGGGCTACCGCAAGCTCGTCATCGCCGACCGGCTGGTGGAGGCCGGGCGCAAGGGGCAGAAGACCGGCGCCGGATGGTACCGCTACGAGAAGGGCGACCGCACGCCGATCCCGGACCCGGCGGTCGAAGCCATCATCCGCGCGACGGCAGAGGAACTAGGGGTCGAACAGCGGGCGTTGAGCGACACGGAGATCCTGCACCGCCTGCTGTTCGCCTCCGTCAACGAGGCCTGCAAGATCCTTGAGGAGGGCATCGTCGCCCGCGCCAGCGACATGGATGCGATCTGGCTGAACGGTTTCGGCTTCCCGCGTTACCGTGGCGGCCTGATGTTCTGGGCCGACGGCGTGGGCGCCCGCGCCGTCTACGACCAGATCGCGGTATGGCACCAGCGCTACGGCCAGCGCTGGGCGCCTGCACCGCTGCTGCGTCGGACGGCCGAAGCTGGTGGACGCTTCCGCGAACTGACGGGCGGCGCCGGTTGAGCGAGCACGCCGAGACGCTCGCGCTGCTGCGGGACAGCGCGGCCGGCTTCCTCGCCGCCGAGCATTCCTTCGCCCGGCTGCGTGGCCTGCGCGACGCGCCGGGTGGGCTGGACCGGCGCGTGCTGGGGAAGATGGCCGAGCTCGGCTGGATGGGGCTTGGCTTGCCGGAGACGTTGGGCGGCGCCGGGTTGCCGCTCGGAGCCGCCGCGGTGCTCGCCGAAGCATTCGGCGCGGCCCTGCTGCCGGAGCCGTTCGTGCTTGCCGGGGTGATGCCGTCGGCCCTGGTTGCCGCGATGCCGCCTGGCCCGGCGGCCAGCACCCTAGCCGCACGGATCAACGGTGGCGGCGTGGTCGCCCCGGCTTTCGCCGAGCAGTTGAACGAGGCCAACCCTGCCAACCCGTCCGCGACGGTCACGCTGCGCGGCAACCGGCTCGTGCTCGACGGCCGGAAGCTGTTCGTGTTGGCGGCGGCCGACGTCTTTCTGGTGTCCGCCTGCCTGGAGGGTCAGACCGTGCTGGCCGCCGTACCCGCCGGCGTTCCCGGGCTCACGCTTGCCGGACAGCGCATGACCGATAACGGGGTGGCGGCCACGCTGCGGCTGGAAAACATCCCGCTCGAGGCCGAGGCCATCCTGCTGCGTGGCGACCCGGCGGACCGGGCCATCCGACGTGCCCTCGCGGCAGGGACTGTCGCGACCTCCGCCCAACTAGCGGGCCTGTCTGCCGCCGCCATGGACTTGACGCTGTCCTACATGGGCGCGCGGGAACAGTTCGGTCAAAAGATCGGCAGCTTCCAGGCGTTGCAGCACCGCGCCGTGGACCTGCGGCTGCAGATCGAACTGGCCGGGGCGGGGTGGCGCAACGCGGTCCGGCTGTATGAAGCGGCGCCGGACGCACCGGCCACGGAGGCGGCGATCAGCGCCGCCAAGGCCCGGTGCTCGGACACGGCCCTGCTGGTCGGCCGCGCCTGCATCCAGCTCCACGGCGCGATCGGCTACACCGAGGACGCCGATATCGGGCTGTTCATGAAGGCGGCCATGCGGCTCGCCTCCTCCTTCGGCAACGGCTCGGCCCATCGCCGCCGTTTCTTCACCTTGCAACGGAGCTTGGCCGCATGAGCGACGTCCCGCTGCGAGATCTCCCCGACCGAGCGCTCCGCGACCGCTTGCGTGCCTTCCTGCAGGCAACGTACCCCGATCGGCTACGCGGCGCCACCGACCGGCTGCGTGGCGTGGACTCCCGCTGGTGGCTGCGCACGCAGTGGGAACATGGCTGGCGCGCGCCGGGTTGGCCGGTGGAGCATGGCGGGCTCGGCCTGTCGCTGCAGCAGCAACTGTTGCTGCGCGACGAGATGGAGCGGTTCGGCGTCGCCCGCGTGCTGGACATGGGCACCACGATGCTGGGCCCGGTGCTGTTCCGCTACGGCACCCCGGAGCAGCGCGCGCAATATTTGCCCCGCATCCTCCGCTGCGAGGATGTTTGGTGCCAAGGCTACTCCGAGCCGAACAGCGGGTCGGACCTGGCGAGCCTGCGCACGGCGGCGGTGCGGGACGGCGAGGATTACGTGGTCAACGGCTCCAAGATCTGGACCACGCATGCCAGCGACGCGACCGACATCTTCACCCTGGTCCGCACCAGCCGGGACGGGCGCAAGCAGGAGGGGATCAGTTTCCTCCTCATCCCGCTCGCGACGCCGGGCATCACCGTCCGCCCGATCGTGAACCTCAGCGGTGAGGACGAGTTCTGCCAGGTGTTCTTCGAGGACGTGCGCGTGCCGGTCGCAAACCGGGTCGGCGAGGAGAACCACGGCTGGACCGTCGCCAAGGCGCTGCTCGGGTTCGAGCGCATCTCCATCGGCAGCCCGGCGCACGCCCGGCACGCGCTGGCGACGCTGGACGGGATCATGGGCGCGCTCGGCTCGCACGCCGACCCCGACTACGCCGCACGTTTCATCGCATTGACGGCCGACCTGCATGACCTCGGCGTGCTCTACCGCGAGGTGGTGGACGCGGCGCTGGCGGGGACTGCGCGCGGCGAGCAGTTCTCGATGTTGAAGCTGCTCGCAACGGAGCTGACCCAGCGGATCACCGAGACGATGCTCGAGGTCGCCGGCGAACATGCCGGCGTGCTGGGGGCGACCGATTTCGACGGCTATGACGCCAACAGCTTCAAGCTGTTCATGCTGGCCCGCCCAGGGACGATCTACGGCGGGTCGAGCGAGGTGCAGCGGAACATCCTCGCCAAATCCCTGCTCGGCCTGCCGGCTGCGTCACAAGCGAACCCGGTCTCGCTGAAGAGCGTCTAGACGCTCTCGCCTTTGCTGCCGGCCGGCACGGCAAGATCCGAGCCGGTTGCGAACAGCGTACCGAGCAGCTTGCTCTGAGTATGAGCACCGGTCTTCGACCGGATCCGCTTGGCTTGGGTGCGCACCGTCTCCGGTTCGACGCCGAACTCGCGGGCGATGGCGCTTAGGCCCATGCCAGACAGCAACGCTATGGCGACACGCGCCTCGGCCGGCGTGAGGCCGAAGATGATCTTCAGCCTGGCGGCCGAGGGGGTTTGGCGCGCCTCCAGTTCGGTAATGCGCCATGCGACCAGGCCGCTGGCAAGCAGATGCAGGTCCGAGACGACGATCGGTATTCCCTCCCTGTTGCGCAGGCAGATCACGGCGTTCGGATTGTCCGGCGACAACGTGGCGAGGGTGCTGCGGATCTCCTTGTCCTCGCCCTTGCGCCGGGCGACCAAGATGCCGCTTTTCACGGCGAGCATGCCAAGCCGGGCCAGCAGCGCCTGGGCTGCGGGATTGGCATTGTGAACGTGCCCGGTGCGGTCGAGCACGAGCATCGCTGCCGGTGACAGGGCGGCCAACGCGGCAAAGTCATGTTCTGTTAAGACTTCCATGGCAGCATCACCTTACCCGCTTTGGGGGACGCGCAAGAGGGGCCCGCCTTGTAGCAAGAACCCGTGCCGATGGCGGTACGTGGTCGGAGGTTTGGGTATGCCGCCAGGATTCGGGCTTCTCGATACAGCGCTGATATCAGTGCCGGTGTTCCTTATCCTGCTCGGCCTGATCCGCGGCGCGCCGGTCGAATTGGCATCGTGCTGCGGGTGTATCGCCGGGTTTGCCATGGCTTGGTTCGTCAGTTGCCTCCCGCCCCTCCAGGCGCTTGGTCAACCGGCGGCGCCGCTCCTTGCCTTGCTGAGCGGCGTGGTCGCTTGGCGGATCATGGGCGGCCTCTCGAATCGGTTTGGTTTCGACACGCGCTGGATCGATCTCGGCCGGTTGTTCGACGTGTTTGCCGGGGGAGTGATGGGCGGCGTCCGGGGCGTCGCCTTCGTCGCGGCGGGCTGTCTGGCCTACGCCATGATCGCCGTGCCGCTCGGGCTGGCAAACCCGATGCGTACAGTCGCTTACCCGGTCTTCCTCGCGATCGGCTCCCACGTGACGAGCACCGTGATCGAGGCGACGGAGCCGGTGCGCGCGGAGATCGCCCAGTTGGCGCCGTCATCCGCAGCGTCATCAGTGCAGAGCCTAGCCACGGTCCCGCTCCCGTTCGTGGCGCCGCAGATCGGCACGGCGGCAAGCGGCGCCGCACGGACGGACTACGTGCAGGCCGGGTATGCACAGACCAGCCCGGCGCCCTCGCCGGGGGTGACGCAACAGGGGAACGGCCCGGGGCTGAGCGCGCTGATCCATAGCATCGCACCCTCCGCCGCGGCCGCGCCCACTCAACCACGGATGCAAGCCGTGCCGGTATACCACCCGGACGTTCCAGTCCGCGGCATCCCCGTCGGCCTCATGGAAACGCACCACAACATCCTGCACCCGCTCGGACTCCTGCGCCGCGTCCATCATTGAGCCGCTCTCGCGACCTGCCGCTTGCCGTAACCTGACGCAGGGTCACTTAATCCTGCGTCGCGCGAAGGTTTCGTTGAGGGGTGCAGATGAGCCGAGGAGCGAAGGCCGGTTTTCCATTGGCCGAAAGTGTCGCCGTCATCACGGGCGCGGCGAGCGGTATCGGCCGCGCCCTGGCGCTGCAGTTGGGGCAGATGCGTTGCGGCCTGGCACTGGTGGACCGGGACGGCGCGGGTCTGGCCGCGGTCGCGGATGCCAGCCGGCAAGCCGGCGCCAAGGTCAGTGCCCATGAACTAGACCTGACGGACACGGCGGGGATTGCATCGCTGCCCGAGGCCGTCATCGCACAACACGGCCGCGTGAACGTCCTCGTGAACAACGCTGGCGTTGGCCTGATGGGCGACTTCCTGCAGACCAGCGCCGAGAACTTCGACTGGCTCATCTCCATCAATTTCGCCGCGCCGGTGCACCTTACCCGGGCCTTTCTGCCCTATCTGCTTCGGGAACCGGTAGCGCAACTGGTCAACATCTCTTCGATCTTCGGCATCATCGCGCCACCCGGCAACACCGCTTACTCGGCCGCCAAATTCGCCATCCGGGGCTTCAGCGAGTCGCTGCGACACGAACTCGAGGGCACCAGCGTCGGCGTCAGCGTGGTGCATCCTGGCGGTGTCGCGACCAACATCGCGAAGAACGCCCGGGTCAGCGACGCGATCGAGCCGGCGGAGGCCGAGAAGGCGAAGGCCCGCTTCGCCAAAAGCCTGGTGACCACGCCCGAGGCCGCGGCGGCGCAAATTGTCACGGGCATCCTTCGCCGCGACAAGCGTATCCTGATTGGCCGGGACGCTCGGATGCTGGATGTGGCGCAACGGTTGGCGCCGACCAGCTACTACGCCTTGCTGCGCAAGCGGATGGGCCGTCGCCCTGCCTCCGCCACGACAACTTAGGACTTCTCCATGGCAAGCTGGCAGGCTCACCTCATCGTCGCGTTCCTGAAATTTCGTGTGAAACGCAGCCTCAAGGGCGAGACGAACGTCGCCGCCGCCCGGGCGACCCTCGGCGCGATCAAGCACAAGGTGCCGAGCGGCGTGGCGGCTGCCACGGGATCGGTGGGTGGAGTCAGCGGCGAGTGGCTGCGGCCGGCCGGTGGCGGCGCGGCTGGGACGATGCTGTACCTGCATGGGGGCGGCTATTTCGCCTGCTCGCCGCAGACGCACCGGCCGATCACCGGCGGCTTCGCCCGGCGCGGCATGGACGTGTTCGCGCCCGATTACCGGCTCGCCCCGGAACACCCCTTTCCAGCCGCGATCGAGGACGGGATTGCCGCCTACCGCGGGTTGCTGGCCCAGGGCGTGCCGGCAAGCGGGCTCGTCATCGCGGGCGACTCGGCGGGTGGTGGGCTGGCACTCAGCGTTTTGGTGTCCCTGCGCGATGCCGGAGATCCCTTGCCGGCTGCCTGCATGCTGTTCTCGCCGTGGACCGACCTGGCCGCCACGGGGGAAACGCTACGAACCAATTCCAAGCGGGATGCGATGTTCGACGGCAGCGGCATGGAGAAGGCGGCGGACATCTACCTCGCGGGGTCGGACCCGCGTGCTCCCCTCGCCTCCCCGCTATTTGCCGAACTGGGCGGCCTGCCGCCGATCCTGATCCACGCCGGCAGCTACGAGGTGTTGCTGGATGACAGCAGCCGGCTTGCCGAGCGCGCCCGCGCGGCTGGAACGTCGGTGGAGTTGCGGACCTGGCCGGTGGTCCCGCATGTTTGGCAGTTGTTCAAACTGCCCGAAAGCGCTCAGTCTATGGATGCCGCAGCATCCTTCCTGAAGGGTAGACTGCGAGGGGAGACGCAGCGACTGGCTGCATGAGCGAGGGAGTGACGCAATGCAGAACGCCGAACCGATCTGGACGAAGGTCGACGCCAAGAAAGACGAGCTGATCGCTTTGGCGGACCGGGTCTGGGGCATGCCGGAGACCTGCTACACCGAAAAGCGCTCTGTGGCGGAACACGTCGCTGAACTGCACCGCCAGGGGTTCGCCGTGACGGAGAACGTCGCCGATATCCCGACCGCGGTGATCGGCGAGGCGGGTGAAGGCGGTCCGGTCATCGCATTCCTGGGCGAGTATGACGCTTTGCCGGGTCTCAGCCAGGAGGCCGGTGTCGCCGAGCACCGTCCGTTGCCGGGCAACGGCAACGGTCATGGCTGCGGCCACAACCTGCTCGGGTCGGCGGCCATGCTGGCCGCGACCGCCTTGAAGGACTGGCTGGCCGAGACAGGGACGCCCGGCCGGGTGCGCTACTATGGCTGCCCGGCGGAGGAAGGCGGGGCCGCCAAGGCGTTCATGGTGCGGGCTGGCGCGTTCAAGGACGTGGACATCGCCATCACCTGGCATCCGAACGCGTTCAACGAGGTGGCGCCGGCCCTGGCGCTGGCCAACACGCGCATCGATTTCGCGTTCCGGGGCCGTGCGTCCCACGCCGCCGCTGCGCCGCACCTCGGCCGCTCGGCTTTGGACGCGGTCGAGCTGATGAATGTCGGCGTGAATTACATGCGCGAGCACATGCCGTCCGATGCGCGCATCCACTACGCCATGATTGACAGCGGCGGGATCGCGCCGAACGTGGTGCAGGCGAAGGCGCGGGTGCGTTATTCCGTCCGCGCGGCGGACCTGCCCACAATGCTGACCCTGCTGGAGCGGGTGAAGAACGTGGCGCGCGGGGCGGCGCTGATGACGGAGACGGAGGTGGACATCCACGTGCTGGCTGCCGTGTCCAACCTGCTGGCCAACCCGCCGCTTGAACAAGCGATGTACGAGGCCATGGTGCGGCTCGGCCCGCCCGAGTGGGACGACGCCGACCGCGCATTCGCGCGCGAGATTCAGGGCACTTTGGCGCCGGAGGACCTTTCAACCGCCTATCGCCGCTCGGGCGTGAAACCGAAGCCGGAGGCCCCGCTGCATGATGGGATCGTGCCGATGGACACGCAGCGTCTGCCGATGATCGGTTCAACCGATGTGGGGGACGTGAGCTGGGTGGTGCCGACGGTGCAGGCGCATGCGGCGACCTACGCGGTGGGTACGCCGGGCCATTCCTGGCAATTGACGGCGCAGGGTAAGAACCAGGCGGCGCACAAAGGCATGACCTTCGTCGCCAAGGTGATGGCGGCGACGGCGGTGGACGCGATCCAGAACCCGGCGTTGATCGAGCGGGCCAAGGCAGATCTGGCCGCGCGCACTGCGGCGCATCCGTATCAGAGTCCCGTGCCCGAAGGGGTCGAGCCGCCGATTGCAGCCATGGCGCTGGCCGCAAACTGATGGACACGGCAATGCTCGCGGGCGGGGCAGCGATCGAGGTGATGCTGTCCCGCGCTACGATCGGCACGCTGAAGGACCCGGCGCCGTCCCCGGCCGAGATGGAGCGGATCGTAGCCGCCGGGCTGCGCGCGCCCGACCACGGCAAGCTGCGGCCGTGGCGTTTCGTCACGATCCAGGGTGAGGCGCGGGCGCGCTTTGCCGATATGTGCCTGGCCGCATTGCGGGCACGCGAACCGGATGCGACTGACGCCGAGGCCGATCGCATGCGCGGCAAGCTTACCTCGCCGCCGTTGATCCTGGTACTCGGCATGCACCTGACGGAAACGCCGAAGGTTCCGGAGACGGAGCAGGTGCAGGCAGTTGCGGCGGCGGCGGTCAACATGCTGAACGCGGCACACGCGCTGGGTTATGGCGGGAAGTGGGTCACCGGGCCGAACGCCTACGATCCGGCGGTTGCCGCCGGGCTGGGCTTCTCCGCACCGGACCGCGTCGTAGGTTTCCTGTATTTGGGCACGCCGGCGGGAGACCCGCTACCCGTCCGCCAGCCGGTGACCGAGCAATACTTGCGGGATTGGTCCGGACCTACCGCCTGACAAAGCGTGTTACGCAGGCTGTTTCACTCTGGCGGTAACGGGCTGCATGCGGCTGCAGTCGACCGGGCCAGCAAGATCATGCGGCGGGCAGCAACGCCGGCGCCGGCCATCTCGCCCAAAGCGTGGGTGAGCAACGGGTTCGACAGCAGGGCGTGCGCGGCGGCGTTGATCGCGACCTCGGACCCGGCAACCAGTCCGGCGGCCAGCACGCTGCGGCGAAGCAGCCCGAGCGTGCCGAGCAGGCCGGGGCGCATGCCGTGCAGGGCGGCGACCTGGCGAACAAGCCGCACGCCCCGCCACGCGACGAGGAGCACGGCCAGCGCCGGCGCCGGTGTTGCTGCGACACCGGCCACCATCTGGACGGCAGCCGAACGGCCGAGCGCTTCCGCCTTGACCTGCAAATCCGTAACAGGTCCGGCGCGAAGCAGGGCGAGGATCGCATCCGGGTCGTTCGCGGCGTCGATCGCAGGCAGAAGCCGTTCCGCTTCCGGCAACGTGGCCACCCAGCGGCGGGCGGCGGCGTGGATGCGGCGTCCGTCGCCGCTGGTCAGCGCCGCGCGCAGGCGATCCACGCGCGAGAGCCCGAACAAGCCGCGAAGCTCCCGTGCAACGGCGCCAAACAGAAGGCCGAACCCGGTTACGGCCACGGCCAGCGTTACCCCGCCGAGCCAAACGGACTGGGCGAACTCCTCAACTACGAAATTGCCGGTCTGCAAGGCGGCGAGCCCGACCGCCAGCACGCTCACCCCGGCGAGCGCCAGCGCGGCCCCGCCGGTGCGCGGCGCCGGGTCGATGACCGGTTCGGCAACCGGCATGGCGGGCTCGAGCCGGGGCGCCGCCGGGTCTTCGATGATCACGCGGGGACCGCTCGGCCTCACAGCAGGTCGTCCAGAAGGAAAGTGAGCAGGGTGTCCAGCTCGATATGGGGAATACCGGCGCGGCCGGCGCCGGGAAGCCGGGTCGGCTCGAGATTCGGAAGATCGAAGAACTCGCCGGCCCAGAACGCGGCGTCGGGTGGGCGGTCCGGCACCTCGCCGGGATAAGATAGCCCTACTCCCTGCCCTGCGATACGGCCCCGCACGGCCGAGACGCTACGGCCGCCCAGCAGCATGGTGGCGTCCTCGGTGCAGCGGATCGAGGCGATGGCGAAATGCTGCGCTATCACATCACCGCCGGCCGGGGTCAGCGCTGCCATTAGTGCGCGGAGGTTGCCACGCTGCCGGCTGGCGACGTGGTCCGCCTTGGTCGCGGCATAGGCCACCCGGCGGATCACCGGCGAGGGTAGGCGCAGGGCAAGCAGTGCTGCGAACGCGTCCGTCCACGAGAACCGCCAGCGCAACGCACCACTTGCCGCCGCAAGGGCAGATTGGGCGTCGGCAAAGCTTCCGGATCCCGCATGGAGCGCGGTCAACAGGTCGGCCAGCACGACCATCCGGTCGAGATGGCCGAACAGGGGGGAGACAAGATCCTCGCGGATGCGGGCTCGGTAGGCGTCGAAACGCTCGGCCAGCAAGCCGTGCAAGCCGCCGCGCCCACGCATCGGGAAGAAATGGATCCAAGGCGGCTCCGCGCCCGGTGCCGGCATGAGGAAACGGCCGGGCTGCAGAAATGCGAGTGCGTCCTCGTCACGCAAACGGTGCAGCGCCTCGCGGTAGAGCCGGTGGCCGGTCTTGGCGAGCGCTTCGTCAGCCGCCGCCGCGGCTGGCAAGCCGGCTGCGAAGCGGAGGAACGGCTCCGCCGCCGCCAGCCCATCCAGGCGGCGCAACGTGGCGTCCGACCAAGTGTCAAAGTCGGTAGCGAGCAACGGCAGGTCAAGCAGCCATTCCCCGGGGTAGTCCAGGAGTTCGAGGCGTAGCGTGCGGGCAGGCAACGCGGACGCCAACCCGGCCCGCGGCACCGTTAGATCGAGTGCCAGGAGCGAGACGGCGCCGGTGCGGGCCGGCCAGGTCGGTGGGTCGGCGGCCAAGGCTTGCAGATGTGCAGGCTCGTCGAACCGCGGCACGGAAGCGGCTCCGGACGGCGCGAGCCGGACGCCGAGACGCCGGCCCGCGAGCCGCGTGGACAGCGCAGGAAGCGTTGGCAGGCCAGCCCCCGCTGCCAGCAGATTGGCGGCAAGCGAAGTGATGAACGCCGTTTTCCCGGCTCGGGCTAGGCCGGTGACACCGATGCGAACGGTGCCACCAACGAGGTCAGTAAGGGTCGGGATCAGGAAGCGCGTTCGATCAGCTCGATCTTGTAACCGTCCGGGTCCTCGACGAAGGCAATCACGGTCGTGCCGTGCTGCACCGGACCGGCCTCGCGCGTTACCTTGCCGCCTGCCGCACGGACGTCTTCGCACGCCTTGGCCACGTCGGGGACACCCACGGCAAAATGGCCGAAGCCGGTGCCGACCTGGTAACCGTCATCCTGACCGTAGTTGTAGGTCAGTTCGATTTCGGCCTGGTCTGGATTTTCAGCATAGCCGACGAACGCGAGGGTGTACTTGCCGTTCGGCACATCACGGCGCCGCAACTCCTTCATCCCGAGGCATTTGGTATAAAATTCAATGCTCTTGTCGAGGTTCTTGGTACGAACCATCGTGTGCAGATAGCGGCTCATGGCATCTCTCCGGTGTGTGGTTCCAGGCCGAGCAGGAACAGCCCGGCTGTATCCGCCCGGGCCACGCAAGAAGCCCGGTCGGTGAACAGAGTTCCTCCCGCCTCGAACGCGATGCCGCGCAACCCGGCAGAAGCTGCGGCATCGATCGTGCGAGGGCCGATCGTCGGCAAATCGGCCCGCCGATCCTGCCCAGGTTTCACGAGCTTGACGAGTACACCGCCGGGTCCGGGGCGACGCAAGCTGGCAGCACGGGCGAGCATTGCATCGGTGCCCTCGATGGCCTCGACGGCGAGCACGATCCCGCCTTGGACAACGCAGCCCTGGCCCACGTCTACTGCACCGAGGGCACGCACCACTGTCACGGCGCGGGCGATGTCGGCTGTGGCGTCTACATCCGGCGCGGCACGGGTCAGCAAGCCGCGCGGGCCGACGGCTTCCGTAAGGATCTCGTGGGCGCCGAGCACCCTGAAACCTTCATCGCCCAGGATGCGGACGATAGCGGCAAGAAAGCCGTCATCACCGGCGAAGGCAGCGCGGCCGATGCGGGCGAGCAGCTTGGCGCCTTCAGCATCGGGGCGGAGGTGGAGCAAGTGGGGGCGGCGAACCGGGCCGATCAAAACGATGTCCCGGCAGCGGTGGGCGCGCAGCAAGGCCATGATTTGCCCAGCAGCCCCGAGGCGGGCCGAACTGTGTGGGTGTGCGGCGAAGCTGGCCGTGTCGGCGTAACCCTCGAGTGCCACGAGAAACACGGGGCGGCCGGTGGCACGCGCTGCATCCGCTACGCGCGCGGGAAGCGGACCGCCGCCGGCGATGATCCCTAGCGGTTCTGGCGCATGTTCGGGCAGGGCAGCGCTCTGTGCGTGCGCCGCCCTCACCCCGGCCCTCTCCCGCCAGCGGGAGAAGGAGACGGCTCGGAGTCATCCTCGGCAATCAAGGACGTTCGGATCAGGCCACGCTTGCTCGGGGTTTCGGCGAAGGCGAGCATCTCCATGACCAGCGGCTCGTCGGCATACTGGACACGCACCGCTTCGAGCCGCTGCGCAAACACGCCGTCACCGCCGAACAGGGTGCGGAAGGCGGCCCGGATCGTGTGCAGCCGGGGCTTGTCCACGCCGCGCCGGCGCAGGCCGATCAGATTAAGTCCAGCGAGACGCGCGCGGTTGCCGATGACGCTGCCGAACGGGATCACGTCCGCCTCCACACCCGAGACGCCTCCAACCATGGCGGCCCGGCCGATGCGGACGAACTGATGCAAGGCGGCGGCCCCGCCGATGACGGCCCCGTCGCCGATCGTCACGTGGCCGCCCATCACCACGTTGTTGGCGATGATCACCCCGTCGCCCAGCACGCAATCATGCGCTACATGCACCACGGCCATCAGCAGACAGTCCGAGCCTACCCGTGTGATACCAGTGCCCGTGACCGTGCCGCGATGGATCGTACAGTGCTCGCGCACCTGGGTGCGGGGGCCGACCTCGCAGCGTGTCGGCTCATCTTTGTATTTAAGGTCCTGCGGCGCCATGCCCACGGTGCAGAAGGGATAGAGTGTGGCGTGCTCACCGATGACGGTGTGGCCATCCACGACCACGTGGCTGACGAGAGTGGCACCCGCACCGATCACGGCGTTGGCGCCCACGCTGCACCAGGGCCCGATCACCGCGTCCGGCGCGACGTCAGCGCCGGGCGCTACGATGGCTGTCGGATGGATGGTCAACGCCTTACCGCCTGGCGCAGGACACGCAACATAGCTTCACCCCTTGGACGCGCGCGACCATGCGACGACGCGGCCCGTTCCGCCAAGAGTACGATTTGTTTCGCCCCGTTACGGCGATGCGGCCGGCTGTTGACGGTCCATGATCATGGCGCTGAACGTAGCCTCGGCCACCGAAACACCGTCCACAGTGCCGGTGGCGTGGAACTTCCACACATTGCCGCGGCTGCGTTCCTTAACGACGAGCAGGCGCAACTGGTCACCGGGGACGACCGGGCGGCGGAACTTGGCGCCCTCGATCGTCATGAAGTAGACGAGCTTGCCGGCCGCATCCGGCCCTAGGGTCTCCACCACCAGCACGGCCGCGGTTTGCGCCATGCTCTCGATAATGAGCACGCCGGGCATCACCGGATGGTTCGGGAAATGGCCTTGGAAGAAGCTCTCGTTGGCGGAGACGTTCTTGATGCCGATCGCGGAGCCATCCAGAACGACGTCGATCACGCGGTCGATCATCAGCATCGGATAGCGATGCGGGATCGCGTGCATTATCCGTGCGATGTCGTAGTTCGCGGTCGTGGCGGTGGTTTGGTTCGTGTCCACGCTCAGCCCTCCGCGCCCCGGCGGGACGCCAGCTTGCGCAGTGTCGCGACCTGGCGGAAGAACTCGCGCACTGCAATGGCGGGCGCGCCCAGCACGTCGGCACCCGCGGCAACGTCCCGCATCACACCGGCTTGCGCGCCGATCCTTGCTTTCGCCCCGATCCGGAGATGCCCGATAAGGCCCGCCTGCGCCGCAACCACTACGAAATCCTCAAGAACAGTGGACCCCGAAATCCCTGCCTGCGACACCACGATGCAACAACGACCGAGACGCACGTTGTGCCCGATCTGGACCAGGTTGTCGAGGCGCGACCCGGCGCCGATCACGGTATCCTGCGCCGAGCCGCGGTCGACGGCGCTATTGGCGCCGATCTCGACGTCGTCCTCGATCAGCACGCGGCCAAGTTGGGGAACGGTGACGAAGCCCTCGGGACCGACGGCGAACCCGAAACCCTCCTGACCGATCCGGGCCCCCGGGTAGATGTAGACGCGCGCGCCCAACACGGCGTGGCTGACGGTCGCCTGCGAGCCGATCCGGCAATGCGCGCCTATCTGGACCGCCTCGCCGATCACGGCGCCAGGCCCGACACGGCAGGACGCGCCGATCTCCACGCGGGCGCCGATGACGGCCAGCGGACCGATCTCGGCCGAGGGGTCGATCTGCGCCGAGGGGTCGACCACGGCCGCCGGGTGGATGCCGGGACGCGGCGGCGGCGGCGGGTGGAACAGGGCTGCGACGCGCGCCCAGGCTAGGTAAGGCTCGGCGGTCACAAGGGCCATCACTCCAGGCGGCACCCGGCTTGCCATCGAGGGGTGCAGGATGACGGCGCCCGCCCGGGTGGCTTCGAGCAATGGGGCATACTGCTTGTTGTCGAGGAAGCTGACCTCGGCGGGGCCGGCCGACTGAAGTGGTGCGACGCCGTGCAGCATCGGCCCGTCGCCAGCGCCCTCGGCACCCACCACCGCTGCCACGGCGGCGAAGGAGTGCGGGCCGGTATGGATGAAGAAACGCGGGTCGACGGCGCTCACCTGGCCTGGCGCCCGGCGCAACCGGTTAGGCCCGACATGAGCCCCGTCACGCCGGCACTCCCCCCATGATCACGTGAGAGGGCCGGACGAACGAGCCGGTTGCCGCTGGCATGCGAACCGCGTCAGCGGCGTGCTTGCGGCGGGGTCGTGGGCGCCGAGGTCGGCGTCGGCGTCGGCGTGCCCGGTGCAGCGGCCCCGGCCGTTCCGGACGCTTGGGCAAGTGGGGAGACGCCGTCCGGCGGGAGATTGATCGACGGCATCACCTTGTTCATCTGTTGCGTCACTTGCTCGGTGATGTCGAACTCGTTGACGTTGAGCGCGACCTGGGCCCGGTGCAGAACCAGGTTCATTCCGCGGCTCTCGGCGACTTGACGGATCACGCCGATCAGCGTGCGCTCGATCTGGCTCAGCTCATACTGGGCCGTTTCCTGGATGACCCGGTTGCGGTCGCGGAAGCTGTTCTGTGCGTTGGTGATCCGCTCCTGCAGGTCACGCTCCTTCTGGCGCACCTGGTCGGGGTTGAGCGTCGCCCGCTGGGCGCTGAGCTGCTGCTGCAAGTCACGCCAAGCTGCCTGCTCCTTCTGCGCGTCCGCGTTGAGCTTCTCGCGGCGTTCGCCGATCACCTTCTCCACCTGCTGGGCCGCGGTGGCGGCACGCATGATCTCCGGCACGCCAAGCACACCGATCACCGGTGCGGGCGGCGGCGCGCCCTTTGGCAACGGCGGCAGATCCGGCACCGGCAAGTTTGGCAGTTGCACGGGTGTGTTGTTCGCGTCGACCGTGTCCGTGCTCGGCATGCCTGTCAGGCCCGGCGCAATCTGCACCGGCGGGGGCGGCGGCAGCGCCTGCGCCTGCACCGGCGGCGGCGGCGCAGGACGGGCGACCGGGGCTTGCCGCGGAGCGGGTGCGGCACGCGGGGCGGCGGCTTGCGGCGGAATGAAGTAACCCTGTGCCGAAGCCTGGACCGACCAAAGCAGGACGGCCGAGCCAGCCAGGAAAGCCGCGCGGCAGGACGCCGGGCGGCGAATGAGCAATGTATTCACTTTAGAACCTCGTGCCGAAGCCGAACCGGAAGAACTGGGTTTGGTCATATTTCTGCTTCACCACCGCTTCGGCCAGGTCGACATTGATGAGGCCGAACGGTGTGCGCCATGACACGCCGACGCCCGACCCAACGCGGGGGGTCAAGTTGTGCTGGCCGCTGATGCCTTGGTTGATGCCGCCCTCGATGGGGATGTTGAACGCGTTGCGGGCAAAGAAATTACCCGCTCGGCTGACGTTGCTCAACCCGCCTACGTCCACGAAGGCACGGCCCGAAAGGCCGAGGTCGGCTGAGATGGGCAACGGGAAGCGCAGCTCGGTCGACTGGGTGTAGATGAACTTGCCGCCGATGCTGTCGCTGCCGAACACGACGCCGCCCGCCTGCAATGGCTGGGAGTGCGGGCCGGCGCCGCCCGACTGGAAGCCACGCAGGTTGTCGCCACCGAGGAAGAACCGGTCGACGATGTTTTCCTGGCGGCCGTTGTAGTTAAACAGGTATCCGGCGCCTCCAGACACCGCGATCCCCCAGTCACTGTCGCCCGTCAGACGCTCGAGCGGAATATAATACACCCCATCGACCTTGTTGCGGACGTATTTCGCCGAGCCGCCTAGCCCAGCCAGGTCAAGACCGTAATTGATGACGAAGCCGGTATGCGGCGCCGTACGGCTATCACGGTAGTCAAGGGTCAGCGTTTGACCGATTTGCGACAGCACTGAACCGCCTGCTTGGTTCTGAATATACAAGCTTGCGGTGTTGCTCACGTTGTAGACGTCACGAGAGACAATGGAATAGCTTATCGCCTGGCGCAGGTGATCGCTGATCTCGTAGCCGAGACGTAGAGCGCCACCCTGGCGCCGCTCGTCGTATGCGGCGATATTCTGGTTGTTGTTGTTGACGTCGAAAAGGTCGAGGCCGCCGACTAGGTTGCGGTCGAACAGGTACGGGTCGGTCAGAGAAAAGTCGATTTCCGACCGCCGCTGCGCCAGCACACCCGAAAGGTTGGCGTCGATGCCGGTGCCGACCAGGTTCTTCTCACGCAACCCGGCGCTGACCAGGGCGCCGGCATCGGTCGAGAAACCGCCGCCCAGGCTCAGCTCGCCGGTCGCTTTCTCATCAACCGCTGCGGTCACGATCGCCTTGTCGGCGGTGCTGCCGGGCGAGGAGGTGATATTGACCGTGTTGAAGTAGCCGAGGTCGGTCAGGCGCGTGCGGGACCGGCGGATCGCGGCGGCGTCGAACGCGTCGCCCTCGGCGAGCTGCAACTCGCGGCGGATCACCTTGTCCTTGGTGCGGGTGTTGCCCACGATGTCGATGCGCTCGACATACACGCGCGGCCCCTCGCTCACGTCGAAGACAAGGTCCACCGTGTGCTTGACGGCGTCACGGGCGATACGGGGGCGGACGAGGACGAAGTTGTAGCCTCGCCCCTGAGCCGCTTCCTGGATGTTGTTGACGGACCGTTCGACTGCCTCGCCGTCATACACTTCGCCCTTCTCCTGCTCCACTTCGGGCAGCAGGTCGGCGCCGTTGAGCTTAGGCAACCTGGACTCGATCTGGATCGAGTGGACGGTGTATTGCGCGCCCTCGTTGAGGGTGAACGTGACGAAGAACGAGGACCGGTTCGGCGCCAGTTCCGCCGTCGCGTCGCGCACCTGGAAGTCGGCGTAGCCGTTCTTCAGGTAGAACCGCCGCAGCAGCTCCTTGTCGTAGTCGACGCGCGCCGGGTCATACGTGTCGCTGTTGGACAGAAAGCGGTAGAACGCTTCCTCCCGCGAGCTTACGACATCGCGCAGCCGGTTCTCGCTGAACGCGTGATTGCCGACGAAGCTGATGCGGCTGACCAGCGTCTCAGTCCCGTCGTGGATCTCGAAGACGACGTTCACGCGGTTCTGGTCGAGGCGGATGATCTTGGGTTCGACAGTGGCGCCGAAGCGGCCGTGCTTGGCATACGCGTCCAGGATTTTCTGCCGGTCGGACTGCGCGATTTCCGGGGTGAACACGCCGCGTGGCCGCAGTTCCAGCAGCGCGCGCAAGGCGTCGTCGCCGATCGCGCGGTTGCCATCGAACATAATGCTGTTGATGAGCGGGTTCTCGACCACCCGGACCACGAGCGCGGAGCCGTCCCGGTTGATCGACACGTCCCGGAACAGGCCGGTGGCGTACAGCGTCTTGAGGCTGCGGTCCACGCGGTCGGCGTCATAGCGGTCGCCTGGCTGGATCAGCATGTAGGACTGGATCGTGCCGGACTCGATACGCTGGTTGCCCGTAACCCGGATCGCGGTGATCGCATCCCCTTGCCGGGCGGCAGGCGGCGACCGTGTGGCGGAACGCGGCGCGGCGGTACGGCTCGGCGTGGGCTGGCGCGTCTGCGCAAAACCACTGGGGGCGGAGGGTAGCGCCGCAAGGCAGGCGGTGGTCAAAAGCAGGACACGAATTCGGGACAACGGTGTTTACCCCCCGGGACGGGCGCTTTTAGGCAGGTAATGGGCAGTCCGCCAAGACCGCTAGATTACCGGCTCCGACCGGTGGTACCATAGACACGCAGGGCAGTGCACGCCATCGAGAGACTGCAAAATGTTAACCGATTAGGCCTGCAACCCATCTAAAGAGCCCGAAGCTCGTCAAATCGTTCCAGGTTACGAACAGGAAGATACAGGCAATCAGCGCCAAACCGGCGCGGAACCCGTAGTCGAGCGCACGGGGCGGCAGCGGCCGGCCACGAATGGCTTCAACCGCGTAAAATACCAGGTGCCCGCCGTCGAGGATGGGTATCGGAAACAGGTTGATCAGCCCGAGATTGACCGAGAGCAGTGCGATGAATGACACCAGGCTGCCGAAGCCGTGCTGCGCAACCTGACCCGATAGTTGCGCAATCTTGAGCGGACCGCCCAGTCCAGCAGTGCCGCGCTGCCCGCTGATAATCTGCCAGACACCGGCCAGCGTTTGCACCGCGACTTCCCAGGTGTGCTGCACGCCGTCCACGACGGCGCCGACCGGCCCGACCGGCCGTAGCGCACCGGCGATCCCGAGCACGCCCAATTTGCCGCCACCGCCATCATCCTTCGCCTCGGGTGTAATCTGAAGCGTTTGATCCTGGCCAGCACGCACGATGCCAACGCGCAGCGCCTTGCCGGGACTTGCAGAAACTATATGAACAATGTCTTCGAAGTTGTTGATTTTGCGGTCATTGATGCTGGCAATTCGGTCGCCGTCCTGTAGGCCGGCGGCTTGGGCGGCGGAGTTCGGGATCACCGTTTCAACCACCGGGTCGCCCGGCTCGCCCTGGATCCCGAACATGATGCTGAACAGCACGGCGGCGAGCAGAAAGTTCGCGATCGGGCCAGCCGCAACCACGATGGCGCGCGACAATACAGGCTTCTCGTGGAAGGTGCGGCCTGCAATCCAGGCATCGCGCACCTCCTGTGGCACGTCCTGCGGACGCTCCTGACCGTGCAGTTTCACGTAGCCACCGAGCGGCAGCCAGCACAGTCGCCACTCGGTCCCGACCCGGTCGGTCCAGCGGGCGAGGGGATGGCCGAAGCCGATCGAAAATGCCTCAACGTGCACGCCACGCCAGCGAGCGGCCAGGTAGTGCCCCATCTCGTGAATGAACACGAGGACGCCGAGCACCAAGACGAACGATCCGATCGTGCGCGCTGCTTCAGGCAAGAAATTCATCACCAATTCCCTTACGCGGCGTCTTTATGCAGCCGGGCGCGCGCTATGTGCTGCCAGCAGTTCCATCGCGATTTGCCGCCCGGCGCCGTCGAGGGCCATCACCTCGTCCAGTGAGTCGGCGGGGAGACTGCCCATCCGGTCCAATACCGCCTCCACGATCCCAGCTATCGCCAGGAAACCGCACCGGCGATTGAGGAAGGCCTCCACAGCAACTTCGTTGGCGGCGTTCAAAATTGTGGGTGCTCCGCCCCCTGCGCGCAAGGCGTCCCGCGCCAGGCGCAGGGCCGGGAAACGGACCAGGTCGGGCTGTGCGAAATCCAGCCGCGCCACCTTGGCGAGGTCAAGCCGGGGGGAGCTGGTGGGGAGGCGCTCGGGCCAGGCAAGGGCATGCGCGATCGGGATGCGCATGTCGGGGCTGCCGAGCTGAGCGAGCACGCTGCCGTCGCTGTAACAGACCATGCCGTGCACCACGGATTGCGGATGGATCAAGACCTCGACCTGGGTCTCAGGCAGCGCAAACAGGCGGGCGGCTTCGATCAGTTCGAGGCCCTTGTTGAACATGGTCGCCGAATCGATGCTGATTTTGCTGCCCATCGACCACACCGGGTGACGCAACGCAGCCTCAGGCGTCGCAGCCTGCATCTCGGCCATGGATGCGTTACGGAACGGTCCGCCGGATGCGGTGAGGATGATCTTCTCGACTGCACGGCCATTGTTCTCGGCCATCGCCTGGAAGATGGCGTTGTGCTCCGAATCGACCGGGAGCAGCGTGGCGCCGGCGTCGCGCACGGCCTGCATCATCAACTCGCCAGCGCAAACCAACGCTTCCTTGTTGGCGAAGGCGATGGCCCCGCCGCGACGGATCGCGGCCAAGGTCGATGGCAACCCGGCCGCACCCGTGATCGCCGCCATCGTCCAGTCCACTCGATTGGACGCAGCCTCGACGACAGCCGCCGGACCTGCGGCGGTGCGGACCCCGGGGTAGGAAGATAACGCCTCCTGCAGCACCGAGTGCTGCGACACGTCGCCGATCACGGCCAGGCGGGCGCCGAGGGCGATGGCCTGTTGCGCGAGAACCGTCGCGTTACGGCCTCCCGTGAGGCAATCGACCTGAAAGCGGTCGCGGTTGGCAAGCAAAAGGTCGACCGTGCTGCAACCAACGCTACCCGTGCTGCCAAGAATGGTCACGGTCCTCATAGGGCGGCTCCATCCCGGCCCATCGCGAGCCCGACACGCAGCAAGAAGATACCAGCCACGACCGAGGCCGCCATCAGGCCGTCCAAACGGTCGAGCAATCCGCCATGGCCAGGGATCAAGTGGCCTGAATCCTTCACGTTATAGGACCGTTTGGCGGCGCTCTCGGCCAGATCGCCGAGTTGGGAGGCGATGCCGAGCACGGCCGCCGCCGTCACCCCCTGCACACTCGCCGTGCCGGAAACCACCATCGCCGCTATGATTGCCGCCACAAGACCTCCCGCCGCTCCGCTCCAGGTTTTACCCGGCGACACGCTGGGCGCCAAACGTCGGCCACCGACCAAGCGGCCGACGGCGTAAGCGCCGGCATCGCTGCACCAAACGATGGCGAGCAGGACGTAGATCGCGATAGCCCCGCCGATCACGCGCCAGCCCCACAGCGAGCAGAGGGCCGCCGCCGCGTAAAGGATTCCGAGCAGCAGCGGCAGAGGTCGCCACCGGCACATCCGCCCCCATTCCCACACGACGCCGGCAAACCCGGCCAACAGCATGACGTCGTAAAGCCAGCCGCCGAACCAGACGCAAAACAATGCTGCCGGGGCCAGGATCGCCGCCGAGATTACGCGCAAACGTAGATCGGACCAGCGGGTCGAGGGGTTCGGCAGGGCGGCGTTATCCAGGGCGGGCCCCGAACCGGCGCTCCCGCCGGCCAAACTCGGCCATGGCGGCATCGAACTCGGGAGCACCGAAATCGGGCCAGAGCACGTCGGTGAAGACCAGCTCGGCATAGGCGGACTGCCACAAAAGGAAGTTGCTGAGGCGGTGCTCGCCGCTGGTGCGGATGACGAGGTCCGGGTCCGGCATGCCCGATGTGGAGAGGAAGCTGGCGAAGGCCGTCTCGTCCAACGCGGCCGGGTCCAGCGTGCCGGCGCGCACGGCTTCGGCGGCACGGCGGGCGGCCGCGGCGATCTCGGCACGTGCCCCGTAGGACAGGGCCACGTTGAGGTTGAGGCGGGCATTTCCCGCGGTCTCGCGCTCCGCCCGGTCCAGATCGGCGCAGATATCGGCGTCGAACCGGTTGCGCTCCCCGAGCACACGCAGGCGGACGCCCTCTGCCTTCAACTCGGCCAGTTCCTGGCGGATGTAGTGGCGCAGCAAACCCGTCAGGTCGAGCACCTCCGAAGGAGAGCGGCTCCAGTTCTCACTGCTGAACGCATAAAGCGTGAGCCAGCGCACGCCGGAGCGGAGTGCGGCTTCGATCGTGCGGCGGACGGCCTGCGCGCCGGCACGGTGGCCAGCCACACGGGGGAGCCCGCTTTTCGCAGCCCATCGGCCATTGCCGTCCATGATGATGGCGACATGGGTGGGCAGCGTCGGATCAGCGACCTCCGGAAGGAGGCGGCGCGGCTGCATCTTCACCTGTGTCACCACTCCATTCCGCACTTAGACCTGCTTGATCTCGCGTTCTTTCTCGACCAATGCCTCGTCGATCCGCTTTATATACGCATCGGTAAGCTTCTGCACCTCGTCCGACCAGGTCTTGGCCTCGTCCTCGCCGACGACGTGCTTCTTCTCGGCGGCCTTGATCTGCTCCATCCCATCGCGGCGGACGCCACGTACAGACACGCGGGCGCCCTCGGCGTAGCGGCCAGCGGCCTTGGACAACTCGACCCGGCGTTCGGCAGTCAATTGTGGAATCGGCACGCGCACAACTTGGCCGTCAGACGCCGGGTTCAGGCCCAGGCCCGAGTCGCGGATGGCGCGCTCAACGGCGCCGACCATGGATTTGTCCCAGACTTGGACGGTGAGCATGCGCGCCTCCGGTACACCGATGGTGCCGACCTGCGTAATCGGAAGCTCGCTGCCGTAAGCCTCGACCTTCACCGGTTCGAGCAGCGCGGGGCTGGCGCGGCCGGCACGCAGACCGGCGAAGTCCCTCCGCATGGTCTCCATTGCGCCATCCATCCGGCGCGTGAGGTCAGTCTTGAGGGAGGGAAGGTCGGTCGCCACGTAATACCTCAATGAGCCGCTTCAGGACTCGGCAGATTTCTCGATGATGGTGGTGAAGCGGCCTTCGCCGCGCATAACTTGAGCGAAGGCGCCGGCTGCGTGAATGTTGAACACGATGATCGGCATCCCGTTCTCCCGCGCCACACTGATCGCTGCGGCGTCCATGACGGCCAAATCGTTCGCCAATACGTCGTGGTAGCTCAGCGTCTCGTAGCGTTCGGCATCGGGATGCTTGCGCGGGTCGGCGGCGTAGACCCCGTCCACCTGCGTGCCTTTGAGCAGCATATCACATCCCATCTCCACGGCGCGGAGCGATGCTGCGGTATCGGTGGTGAAGAACGGATTGCCGGTGCCAGCGGCGAAGATCACCACCCTGCCCTTCTCCATGTGCCGCATGGCGCGGCGGCGGATATAGGGCTCGCAGACGCTGGCCATCGGGATGGCGGACAGAACCCGGGTCGGCACACCCAGCTTCTCCAGCGCGTTCTGCATGCCGAGCGCGTTCATCACAGTTGCGATCATGCCCATGTAGTCCGCCTGCGCGCGGTCCATGCCGCGGGCTGCGGCGGAGATGCCGCGGAAGATATTGCCGCCGCCGATCACCAGGCAGACCTCATGACCTTCGCCGGCAACGGCGCCGATATCAGTGGCGATGCGCAGGAGGGTGTCCGCGTCGAGCCCATATTCGCGCTGGCCCATCAGGGCCTCGCCCGACACTTTCAACAGCACCCTTCGCTTAGCCGGCTCGGCGCTCATTCTGGTCCTTAACACGGGGGGTGGCTGCGGCGGGGCGCACCCTAGTGTCACAGGCACGGTCTCACAAGATCAAGACCACGGATGGCCCGGCCTCTCCCGCACATGGAAGAGGCCGGCTTAGGTCAGTGGGCGGCGGCGCCTTCCGCTCCGATGCCGGTCTGGGACCGGATATACTGCGCTTCGAAACGGTCGGCCTCGGCTCGCGCCTGGGCGCTGCGATCCATCAGCGACACCACCCAGCACGCTATGAAGGCGAGCGGCATGGAGAACAGGGCGGGTGCGTTGTAAGGGAAGATGCCCGCCGGGTTGCCCAGCACGTCATGCCAGATCGAAGGGCTGAGCACGGTCAGCCCCGTCGCCACGATCAGTCCGAGCCAGCCGCCGACGGCCGCACCTTTCGTGGTCAGACCCTTCCAGTACATGGAGAGCAGCAGCACGGGGAAGTTGGCCGAGGCCGCGATGGCGAAGGCTAGACCCACCATGAAGGCCACGTTCACCTTCTCGAACGCGATCCCGAGCACGATGGCCAGCACGCCCAGGCAGATCGTCGCAACCTTCGAGACGTTGACTTCGGAGCCGTCGCTGACCCGGCCGCGCCGGATCACGCTGGCATACAGGTCGTGGCTGATGGCGCTGGCGCCCGAGAGCGTCAGGCCGGACACCACGGCCAGGATGGTCGCGAACGCCACGGCCGAGATGAAGCCGAACAAGGGCGCGCCGCCCACGGCGTTGGCCAGATGGATCGCCGGCATGTTGCCACCGCCTTTCAGCCCAGCGGCCGCGGTGAAGCTGCCGTTCCAAGCCGTTGCGTAGTCCGGGTTGGTGCCGACCAGCACGATCGCGCCGAAACCGATGATGAACGTCAGGATGTAGAAGTACCCGATCAGCCCCGTGGCGTAGAACACGCTCTTACGCGCCGCACTCGCGTCCTTCACGGTGAAGAATCGCATCAGGATATGCGGCAGCCCGGCAGTGCCGAACATGAGCGCCAGGCCGAGGGAGATTGTGTTCACCGGGTCCGAGACGAACGCGCCCGGCGCCATGATGGCGGCGTGCTTGGGATGCACCTGGACGGCCTTTGCGAACAGCGCCACCGGGTTCCAGCCGAACTCGCTGAGCACGGCGCCGGCCATGAAGGTTGCACCCCCCAGCAGCATGATCGCCTTGATGATCTGCACCCAGGTGGTTGCCAGCATGCCGCCGAAGGTCACGTAGCAGACCATCAGCACGCCCACGAGGATGATCGCGTAGAGATAATCGAGCCCGAACAACAGCTTGATGAGCTGTCCGGCGCCGACCATCTGCGCAATCAGGTAGAACGCCACCACGACCAGCGTGCCGCAGGCCGACAGGATGCGCATCGGCGTCTGCTCGAGCCGGTAGCACACGACGTCGCTGAACGTGTATTTTCCGAGGTTGCGCAGCCGTTCGGCCATCAGGAACATCACGATCGGCCAGCCGACCAGGAAGCCGATCGAGTAGATCAGCCCGTCATAGCCGTTGGCGTAGACGAGTGCGGCGATGCCCAGGAACGAGGCGGCGGACATATAGTCCCCCGCGATCGCGAAGCCGTTCTGCCACCCGGTGATGCCTCCCCCGGCCGCGTAGAAATCGGCTGCGGACTTGGTGCGCCGGGCCGCCCAGAAGGTGATCAACAGCGTGAGTGCCACGAACGCCAGGAACAAGGCGATCGCGATCACGTTCAGCGGTTGCTTGTCGGTCTGGCCGAGGTCCGGGCCCGCCGCCTGCGCCGTGGACGCCGCAATCAGGAGTATACCGGCGGGGAGGTATCTTAGAAGACGGCTCATCGCACCCCCTCCGCGAAGCGTGTGCGAACGGGCGCAGGGGAGGTGCGCGCCTGGCCGACGACCTCACGCGTCAGACGGTCGAACTCGCCGTTGGCGCGCACGACGTAGACTCCGGTGAGCACGATCGCGAGGACGATCACGCCGAGCCCAAGCGGGAATGCCAGGGTGAGCGTGCCGGAGCCGATCGGCTCGGCCACGACCGAGTGGGCGAACGCCACGAGGAAGATGAAGGCCATGTAGACCACGACCATCACCACAGCGAGGGTCCAGCCAAAGCTGTTGCGCTTGCGGACCAGCTCCTGGAAGGCTGGGTTGTTCCTAATTCTGGCCAGATCAGACGTATCCAACATTCGACAGCCTCCCTCGCTGGCGGCTACTGACGAGCCACTCGGCGCATGACACCCTCCGCTGTTTCGAGCGGTGGCGGTCAAGATTGCGTTTATCTAATAATTTGGCAAGTGCTTAGCGTGCAGTACATCGTCCGGGCCGCGTCAGACATATTTCAACATTACGATCCCGGCCACAGCCGCGACCGCCGTGGCCGCAAGGACGGCTGGCAAGCGGCGGTCAATGAACACGCGCGCCTGCTCGCCGAAAAGCTTCAACAACACGGACCACAGCAGGAACCGGGCTCCGCGGGTCACGATGCTGGCGGCGACGAAGGTTGCGAACGGGAACTGCGCGGCGCCCGAAGCGATCGTGATGATCTTATAGGGGATCGGCAGCAGCCCCTTGATCAGGATGATATACAGGCCGACTTCGGCAAACCGGGCCTGAAACGCGGCGTAGGCGTCCTCGTAATGATACAGGTGCAGCAACGGCCGGGCGACCTGATTGAACAGGGCGTATCCAATGAGGTAGCCGAGCATGCCGCCCAAGACGCTGGCGACGGTCGCGATCAGGGCGTAGCGGATCGCGCGGTCCGGCCGGGACAGCGCCATGGGGATCAGCAGCGCATCCGGCGGCACCGGGAAGAAGCTGCTTTCGGCGAAGGCGATCGCCGCCAGCCACAACGGTGCGTAGCGGCTGGCAGCGAGCAGCAGGATCCGGTGGTAGATGCGATGCAGCATGAAGCTGGCCATGCCACGGATGGCCGCCCGTATTCAACTTGCAACGCCGGGCGTCGTGGTCAGGTGCGGGAAGTCTGTCGCGCAGTTTGTCCGCAGTCTGGCGGGCATGCGCCGCCCCCGCTAGCTTGCCGCCGCTCCGAACCGAGGTCGATCAATGCGCTCCGCTCCGCTCCTTCTCCTGCTCGCCGTCGCCGGGCTCACCGTCGCCGCAGCCGCGCCACCCAGCCGCAACGCCGAGCGCGGCCCGCGTACGGTGGCCGCGACCCCCTCCGGGCCGCCGCATGCCTGGCTGTTCGGCACTTGGACCGGGGGTCTGTTCCCAGTGCTCGATGGCATGCTCGCCCAAGACTGCCGCACCCAGGCGACGGTGGCCTTCGCGCAGGACGTTGTGGGCCACACCAGCCTGACCGGGCCCGGCATGACCCGGCGCGTGATCGAGACCGTCCGCACGACGCCGGCCGGTGCGGAGTTCCGCTTTGCGCCAGAGGAAGCCGACGCCAGTTCCTTTGGCTGTGAGGACCCGAACGTCTTGCACGTGGTGCGGGAGAGCGGCCAGACGATCAGCTTCCCGCATTGCGCCGCGTTCCCGTATCCGCTGGAGCGGTGCCCGACGCCGGGTCGATAGGGAAAAGGCGGAACGAATGAGCGGTTTACGGCGGCCACGCGCACGGCAGACCGTCTTGCGCCTTTCGATGAAGGTGTGGGATGCGCCGACCCGGCTGTTCCATTGGGCCATCGTGCTGCTGATCGGCGTCAGCTATTTCACGATCAAGTATGCGTCCGGCGCGAACGTCGCGCTCCTGACGAACTTGCACGAGCTGTCCGGCTACACGATCCTCACGCTGCTGCTGTTCCGCCTGGCCTGGGGCTTCGTCGGCAGCGAGACGTCCCGGTTCAGCCAGTTCCTGCGCAACCCGCTGGAGGGGCTGCAGCACCTGCGGCACTTCGGCCGGCGCGACCCGGACGACCAGGTGGGCCACAACGCCGCGGGTGGCTGGATGGTCCTGGTTTTGCTGGTCACGCTGGGGGTGCAGGCGGTCACCGGCCTGTTCACCTTCGACGACGTTCCGGAAGGCCCGCTCGGGGGGACTGTGAGCGAAAGCACCGCTTATTGGCTGACGTCGGTGCACAGGGCCAACTTCAACGTCATCCTGGTGCTGATGGCGCTGCATGTGCTGGCGATCACGGCCTACGCGGTGGTGAAGCGGCACAATCTGCTGCGGCCGATGATCACCGGCCGCAAGCGCCTGCCGGGCGCCACGCGCCAGCCGCGGATGGCATCCCCGTTCTTAGCGCTGCTGCTGGTGGTGCTGGCAGGCTGCGTCGTTTGGGTGGTGGTGACGCGCATCTAACGGCGTTACGCCGGCAGCGTCACCGTCGCCCGCAACCCGCCCGATGAGCGATTGGCGAGCGCCACGTCCCCGCCATGCGCGCGCAGGATGTTGCGCGCGATCGGCAGGCCCAGCCCGGTGCCCCCCGTCTCACGGTTGCGGCTCGGCTCCAGCCGGTGGAACGGCTCGAACACCCGCTCCAACTCGCCAGGCGGGATACCCGGACCATCGTCGTCCACGACCACGGCCAGCACGCCATCCTTCGGCGGGTTCAGCGCGATCCGGGCCGCGCCGCCATAGTTCAGCGCGTTCTGGATCAGGTTGGACAACGCCCGCTTGATCGCCACCGGGCGCGCGCGCACGACCTGGTGGTCCGGCCCCTTGTAACACACGTGCTCGGCGCAGTCCGGCCGGGCGTCGGACACCTCCTCGCTGATCGTGCGCAGCAGTTCCGCCAAGTCGATCGCAGCCAACGCCTCGGCCGCCGCATCGTCCCGGCCGAACGCGAGCGTGGCCGCCACCATGCTCTCCAACTCGTCGAGGTCGGCGAGCATCTTGCCTTGCTGTTCCTCGTCCTCCATCCACTCGGCGCGCAGCTTCAGCCGGGTGATCGGCGTGCGCAGGTCGTGGCCGATCGCCGTCAGCAGGAAGGTGCGGTCCCGCACGAAGCGGCGGATGCGCTCGGCCATCAGGTTGAAGGCGCGCGCTGCCTTCACGGCCTCGATCGTGCCCTGTTCCGGTAGCGGCGGCGCGTTCACGTCGAGCCCCAACTGCTCGGCGGCGGTGGCCAACTGACGCATCGGCAAGCTGAACTGGCGCACCGCCCACACGACCAGCACGGCGGCCGCGAGCGTCATCAGCACGAACGCTATCAGGAAGTTCTCGGACCAGAACGGCAGGAAGCGCTGCAGCGACACGTTCACGTTCAGCCAATCGCCGGACGGCAACTGCATGCTGACCAGCAGGCGGCGCTCGGCAGGCAGGCCGCGCACCATCAGTTGGCGCCAGCGCTGGCCCGGCGGGATCGGGGCGAAGTTCATGCTGATGCGGAGCAGCCGCTGTATATTCGGTGGCGACGGTTGCAAGTCGCTGGCGGCGGGGCCCTGGTCCAGCGTCGCCTTGATGTGGGACTCAGGGTCGAGGTCCCGCAGCAAGGTCGCCCGATCGTCCGCGGGCGCCAGGACAACGCTGCGGTATACGCTCACGACGCGCGTGCCGAGTTCCTCGGCGAGCGCCAGACGCTGCAGCCCTAACCGGTCCATCGTGTAGAAGAACAATCCGCCCGCCTGCACCACGGCGAGCCCGGCTAGCAGCACCGCCGCAGTCCGGTTGGCCAAACTGCGGGGCAGCAGACGGCGGAGCAGGCTCACGCCCGCTGGACGTCCGCGGCCAGCACATAGCCGCCGCCACGCACCGTCTTGATCAGTTGCGCCTGCCGCCCGTCATCCTCGAGCTTGCGGCGCAGCCGGCTGATCGCGACGTCGATGGCGCGGTCGAACGGGCCCGCCTGGCGGCCCCGCAGCAGGTCAAGCAGCATGTCGCGGGTGAGCACCCGGTTGGCCCGCTCCACCAGCGCGAGCAGCAAGTCGTATTCGCCGCCGGTCAGCGGCACTTCGACCCCCTCGGGGTTAAGCAGGCGGCGGCGGGCCGGCTCCAGTGTCCAGCCGGCGAAGCGCATGGCGGCCACGTCCTCGGCACGGTGGCCGGGGCGGTCGGCAGTGCGGCGCAGCACGGCGCGCATGCGGGCCAGCAGCTCGCGCGGATTGAACGGTTTCGGCACGTAATCGTCGGCGCCAAGTTCAAGGCCGATGATCCGGTCCGTCTCCTCGCCCATGGCGGTCAGCATGACGATCGGCACGTCGCCCTGGCTGCGCATCCAGCGTGCCAGCTCGAGCCCGCCCTCGCCCGGCAGCATGAGATCCAGCACCACGAGCTGGAAATGGCCGGTGGGCCAGGCGCGGCGGGCGTCGCGCGCATCCCGCACAGCGGTGACTCGGAAGCGGTGACGCTCGAGGAAGCGGGCCAGCAGGTCCCGGATCTCGCGGTCGTCGTCCACGACGAGGATGTGCGGCATCGTTTCCATGCGAGTTACAATACGCCCGACCGGGCCTTCGTGGGAGGAGGCGTTGCAATTGGTTGCACTTTGGCGCGGCACCGCCATTCAGCGGATGCCATGTTGGTGGCATCGACAACTCTGGACTTAGTGACAATGAAACAGCTTCTTGCTCTCACCCTGGCCGCTGGTATCGGCTTTGGCAGTGGTGCGGTCTTCGTCGGCACCCGCGCGGACGCGCAAGGTGCACCGACGCCGCCCCCGCCGCCGCCGCCCGGCATGATGGGTGACCGCGGGCCGGATGGGATGCGGCCGGATATGATGCGTCCCGGCATGATGGGCGGGCGCATGATGCACCGAGGCGGCTTCATGCGCCGCATGCGGGAGTTTTCGCTGGTCTATCCAGCGCCGGACCGTGCCTTGTCGGGGCCGGACGTGCAGAAGATCGCCGAGGCGTTCCTGCTGTTCAACGGCAACCACACCTGGAAGGTGACCGAAGTGACGGAAGAGCCGAACCGGGTGACCTTCGCGTTCGCCACGCCGGATGGCACGGCGATCGCCCATTTCGCAATGGACCGGCACACGGCACGCCCCGAACGGCTGAACTAACGCGACGAAGGGATCCGGGACGGGCTAGTCTCGCCCCGGTGACTTCGCAAGTGACCCCGATCGCCCGCTTGGCCCTCGAACGGCTGATCTGTCTGGACGCCGATTTCGGGCGGATCGAGGCGGCGGCCGGCCCGTTGCCCTGGCGTACCCGCGCGCGGGGTTTTCCCGGCCTGTTGCAGGCGATCGTTGGCCAGCAAATCAGCAACGGCGCCGCGGCCGCCATCTGGAGCCGGGTGGCGGCGCTGCCGGGTGCGCTGGACCCCGGCGGGCTGTTGGCCCTGGACGGCGAGGCGCTGCGGGGGGCGGGCCTGTCGCGGCCGAAAGTCCTGCACGCCCAGGCGCTTGCGGCGGCCTTCGTGGACGGACGGCTGAGCGAGCCGGCATTGGCCGCGATGGCCGACGAGGAGGCGGTGAGCGCACTCTCGGCAGTGCGCGGCCTGGGACGGTGGACGGCGGAGGTCTACCTGCTGTTCGCCCTGGAACGAGAGGACGTGTTTCCGTCCGGCGACCTCGCTTTGGCCGCTTCGGTCGCCGACCTGAAAGGGCTGGCGGCACGACCTAACCCGGCGGCGTTGCGCCGCATGGCCGAGGCCTGGGCGCCGCACCGGGCAATGGCGGCGCGGCTGCTGTGGCATCATTGGCGGTTCCGCACCGGGCGGCCGACGATGGATGACGAGCCGGGCGGCCTGACGACGGCGTAAACCAGTTCTTAAAGCCTTCGGCGCAGTGTCGTTGCGTGACCCAGCAAACCAAGAACAGAACGTTCCAGCCGAGCACGTTTCTCGAACGGGGCGTCTCCGTGCCGTTTACCACGCCGGTGCTGACCGGGGCCCGCGTGCGGCCGGCGGAGCGCTTTGGGCTGGAGATGATCGTGCCAAATCCCTCCGGCGGGCGTGGCAGCTATGTGTTGCCATGGACCGAAATGCGGGCGCTCTGCCGGCCCACCGTGCACGACGTGCAATTGACCGAGCGGATCGCCGCCCTGCGCAGCGTGACACCGGCGACCATCCGCCGCGCCGCGAAGGAAACGGCCTCGGAGGGGTTTGCCGGGCGGGCTGCCAGCGCCGCTGCTGGCCTGGCTTTGGCGGCCGAGCGGGACAGTATGGTCATGACCAACTTCCAGCTCCTGCTCCGCCTCGTGCAACAGGAGGAACCACCCGATGCGGGCACGCGCCCGCCCGAGGCCGATCGCCCCGCCGACCTGGAATTAAGGGCCAAGCGCACGATCGCGGCCATTGCGCCACGGCTCGGCCAGGATGCGCTGGCGATCGGCGCCAACCTGGAAGCGCTTGCCGCCTTGTATGAGCCGGTGGGCCTCGGCCCGAGGGCGACCCCCGCGCGGCTGCCGCATGCGGCTGGGCTGCTCAAACTGCTTCGCCAGGAAGCCGAGGCCTTGGCGCCGATGATGGACGACCAAACCCCGGAGTTGCTTCAGTTGCTGATGAGCACCGCAGACCTGACCCTGTCCCTGGCGGAGAGCGAATTGGCAGACGCTCGTGTTCGGGCGAATGACGTCGTCGGCTTGCTGGCGTCCTGGCGGGAGGACTCTGCGGCGCTGCACCGGCAGCTCGCCCGGGCGGATTGGATGCTCGATGGCTGGGAGAGGGTCTGCCAGATCTGGGCGCTCGATCCACGCGCGTGCGCACGGCTCGAGGCGCTGGAGGAAATCGTCTCCTTGCTGCCAGTCGTCCCGCGCGAGGTCGGAAATTGGACCAAGTTCAAGATCGACATAGACCCCGTCGTCGTTCTGCGCAGGATGATCCCCGGCCACCATGACTGGCGCACCGGCGCCTGCGTGCAGGATACGATCGCACGCAACGAAGCGCTGCTTGCAGCATGACCCCGGTCTCGCAGATCCAGGCAAGCCTGGCGCAAGCGCGCGATGCGCAAGTCGCCCGCGTGGTGGCCCTGGTGGACGCAATGCCGGAACGCGGCGTGGCGGACGCGCTGATCGCACCGCTGCGCCCACGCCTGGCGCAGTTGGGCGTGGACCGGCCACTCGGTTTCACCAGGCTCCTGGTCACGCCGCTGAACCCGGTCATCATGCCCTTGCCGGCGTGGCAGCGCTCCGCCATCGGGGTGCCACGGCCCGCTTTGTCGGTCCTGGGCAGGACCGTGCTGGCATCGCTGCCTGACTACGCGGATTGGCAAGGCGATTGGGACGGGCTGGTCGCGGCTGGGATGATGCTGTGGCCGAAAGCGGCCGCCGTGCTCGAAACCATGCCGATGCCACGAGACTGGTTCGATGTGACCGGGTTGGCGGCCAACCAGTTCGCGGGCGTGGTGAAGATCGCATCCGCGGTGCTCCATGAGGCCGTTGCGATCGAGCGCCTTGCCCGGACCCGGGAGCCCATTCCGAACGGCGATATCTTGGCCATCCTGTCCCGCAGCCGGACACGCGGGGCAGCGGCTTTGGACACGGTCGTGTCTGTCATGCTGGCGCGGTTGCCCGTGCCTTCCCAGGTTGCGTTGCTGGCAGTGGAAGCGGCCGGCAACGATCGCGCGATCGGGCGAGCGATCGACCGGTTGGCGGCGACCCTCACGACTCCGGCGCTCGATGCCTCGGATTTGCGGGAAGCATCGGTGGAGACGTGCCGCATCGTTGCAATGATCGACGCGCTCGACTGCGGAGCCTCTGCGGACCGGCGCGCGCAACTGGAGCAGATCCGGCGCGAGGCGGACGTGTTGAACCGGCGCACGTTTGGCCGGGCCGTCGATCAGTTCGTGACCCTGGCTCAGTCGGCGATGTCGGCCTCATTCGACGATACGGTGATTGCCGGCCTCGAAGCGTTTGCCCGCGACCTGCGCCGGCTGGCGACCATCTCCCGCCGCCTCGGTGGCGCCGACGAGTATGACGGGCGCCTGGAGGCGACGGCTGCGGCGGTCCAGACGGTCGGCGGCGACTTGGGCTTCGCCGACCGGATCCGGCTGGTGGAGATCCTGGCAGGGCCCGAGCAGGCGCTGGCCATGATGACCGGGTTGCGTGACGTAACGCCCATCGCAGGGTGAGCACGGTCCAGCGCTAGTGGGTCCGGGTCAGGGTTAGCGGTGGATGTCCCACACCGGCGCCTCGGCGATGAACTGCGCCTGTGCGCGCGAAATACCAATGTCGCTGAGCGCACGGTCGTCGAGCATCGCGAGCTGCCGCCGGGTGGACACGTCCTGGTAGGCAGCGCGCATAGCCTGCCATGCGAGGCCCAACCGAGCCTGGAAGCCGACCCGGCTCGGGGTGAAATGCAGTTTGACGACGGTCTGCGACATGATTGCCTCCTTGCTGACACCGATAGGATGGCCCTGACGCTCTGATCAGGGAAACGAATTGTCATGATCCAACTTATCAGGGATACTGATCCACATGGACACAGCTCCCGCGATCGATCCCGCCCTGCTCCGCGCTTTCGCCTTCATCGCCGAGGAAGGCAGCTTCACGCGCGCGGCCGAGCGGGTCGGGCGTACTCAGTCGGCCGTGTCGATGCAGGTGCAGCGGCTGGAGGCCTTGCTCGGGCAAACGTTGCTGCTACGGGGCAAAGGCGGCGCGGTCCACCTGACCAGCCACGGGCGCTACTTGCTCGACCGGTCGCGGGAGGTGCTCGCGCTCAATGACGAGATCTGGCAGGCGTTCCATTCGCCCACGGTGCAGGGAACGGTGCGCTTGGGCACGCCCGACGATTATGCGCTGCGCTACCTGCCGGGGGTGTTGCGCCGCTTCGCCCTGTCCCACCCGGCGGTCGACGTGGATGTGCTGTGCGCGCCCTCGCACGAAGTGGTGCAGCGGCTGAACGAAGGCGATCTGGACCTGACGCTATGTTCGGATGGGCACAAGCCGAAGGGGCTGGACGGCGTGCTGCTTTGGGAAGGGCCGCTTCGCTGGGTCACCTCGTCCCGCTACGCGCCGCACCGGATGGATCCGCTGCCCTTGGCGTTGTCGCTCGAAAGCCACCGCTGTGCCTGGCGCGGCAACGTGTTGCGGGTGCTGGAGAAGGCGGGCCGGCGTTACCGCGTCGCCTATACCAGCGCATCGCTGGCCGGTTCCCATGCGCCGGTGATGGCAGGGCTGGCAGTCACGGTGTCCAACGTCACGTGGGTGCCGGAGGGCCTGCGCCTGCTGCCACCCGGTGAACTGCCGGCGCTGCCGAGTTCGGAGGTCCATCTATGGAAGGCCCGCAACCCGGCGCAGCCGGTAACGGATGTGCTGGCGGCGCACATTGCCGCCACCTTCGAGGAGGAGATGCGCCGGCCGAACGAGGCGGCATGATCCCGCATCCGTAGCCGCACCCATGCAATCGCTCTCGCAAGCCTTGGCACCGTGGCACGATTTCTACACTCTCCTGGGCGAGGCCTCCGCAACGATGACGGGGCTGCTGTTCGTCGCCGCGTCGCTCGGATCGGCGATCTTCGCGCAGAGTTCGCTGGGCGCGCTGCGCATGTTCCTGTCGGCCAGCGTGGTGCAGTTCGCCAGCATCCTGTCGGGCAGCCTGATCGTTCTCGCGCCGCTGCATCGATGGGAGCAGGCAGGCGCCCTGATCCTGGCATGCGGCCTACTGGGAGTGCTCTATTCAGGCCTAGCCTGGCGAACCGCGGTGCGGGACGGCGTCCATGCCAAGATCGATTTGGAGGACCGGCTCTGGTACGCGGTGGCCCCCGCGGTCGGCTACCTCATTGAGGCCGGCGCCGGCATCGCACTTTTTCTGCGCATGGGCAGCGCATGCCTGGTTCTGGCCGTCGCCGTGAGCGTGTTGTTGGCAGCGGCGATCCACAATGCCTGGGACATCACCATCTGGAGCGTCACGCGCAAGCGGGAGTGAACCTCACCGCTCGCTGCGCGGATCGAACGCGTGCTGCAGGCCGTCTCCGAGGAAGTTTACCGCGATGACGGTGATGAAAATCAGCAGTCCCGGGTAGATCGCGATCGCCGGGTCGGTGGTGACCATGTCTTGCGCGTTGTTCAGCATGTTGCCCCAGGAGGGCGTGGGGGCGACGATGCCGAACCCCAGGAAACTCAGCACGCTCTCGAACAGGATCACGCGCCCGACTGTCAGCGTCACCGCCACGATCAGCGGGGTCGCGACGTTGGGCAGGATGTGGCTGGCCATCACGTAGCCGGCCCCGCCACCGCTCGCCCGGGCGGAGCGGACATAGTCGCGTTCACGCAATGCGAGCGTGGCGGCGCGGGTCAGGCGGGCGATCCCCGTCCAGTCCACCAGCGCGATGATCACCACCACGCGCCAGAACCCGGCGGCTCCCGAATGCGCGAACTCGGAGGAGAAGCCGAGCTTGGTGAGATCCAGCGCGCCGAGCACGATCAGCAGCGGCAGCAGAGGCAGCGCGATCATGCCGTCGGTGAAGCGCATCAGCACGCCGTCGGTCCGCCCGCCGATATAGCCGGCGACAACGCCCACCAGCAGTCCGAACAGGCTGCCGAACACGGTGGAGAGCACGCCGACCAGCAGCGAGATCTGTCCCCCCAACATGAGACGGACCAACTCGTCACGGCCGGCCTCGTCGGTGCCGAGCGGGTGATCGGCCGAGGGCGGGCCATATTGCGAGAACAGATCCGTCTGATACGGGTCGGTGCCCAGCCAGTGCGCGGTGGGCCAGGCGGCGAGCGCGAACAGCAGCAGCAGGAACAGCACGACCAAGCTCGCCATCCCGGTGCGGTGATGGCGGAAGCGGCGCCATCGCAGCGTCCACGGCGAGACGGCGCGTTCGGTCGTGGCCGGGGGTCCGAGGGCGGTGGCGCTCATAGGCTGATCCTCGGGTCGAGCCAGCCATAGGCTAAGTCGGCGGCCAGGTTGCTGAGCAGGGTGATCAGGGTGGCGAACAGCAGCCCGGTGAGGGCGAGGTTGAAATCGTTGCCGAGGATGGCGTCGTAGATCATCTTGCCCATGCCGGGTGCGGCGAACATGGTTTCCGTGACCAATGCGCCGCTGAACAGGGTGCCGAAGCTCAGCGCCATCACCGTCACCACGGGGATCATCGCGTTGCGCAGCGCGTGCACCATCACGATCCGCCCCTCCCCCGCCCCCTTGGCCCGCGCCGTGCGGACATGGTCCATGCGCATGGTTTCGATCATGGCGGCACGGACGAAGCGGGTGAACTGCCCCGTGTTGGCCAAGGCCAGCGTGGTCACGGGCATGATCAGATGGCGGAGATAGTCGTTGAAGCTGCCGTTGCCAACGGTGCTGAGCCCGCTGGCGGGAAGCCAGTGAAGCTGCACGGCAAAGATCAGGATCATCACCAGCGCCAGCCAGAACACGGGCACGGAGATGCCGGCGAAGGCGAACAGGCTCACGAAGCTGTCGATCCATCCCCCCGGCTTCATGGCGGCGGCAATGCCAAGGATGAAGGCGAGCAGCACGGAAAGCACGAAGCTGGCGAGCATCAACTTGCAGGTGACCCAGAGGGCCGGACCCAGCACCTCCAGCACCGGTTGGGCATGGGTGCGGGAAAACCCGAAATCGCCCTGCAGGGCCGCGACCAGCCAGTGCCAGTAGCGCAGCAGGATCGGCTGATCGAGCCCATAGATAGCGCGCAAATGGGCGACCACCTCGGGCGTGGCGCCGGGGTTCGACGAGATCATGATGTCGATCGGGTCCCCGGGCATCAGCCCGATCAGGCTGTAGATCACGAACGACATCACCAGCAACACGAGGGCCGCCTGGCCGACACGGCGGAGGATGAAGCGGGTCATGGGCGCGCTCAGTCCTTGAAGTGGCACGCGGCACGTTGGGCCGCGCGGCCCGGCGCCGGTTCCAGCACGGGCGGAGTGGTGCGGCAGATATCCTGCACCTTGGGGCAGCGCGGATGGAAGACGCAGCCGGGCGGCGGGTTGAGCGGGCTCGGCATCTCGCCGCGGATGGCGACGCCGCGGCTCCGGCGGCGGCCGATGCGGGGCACGGCTTGCAGCAGCGCCTGGGTGTAGGGGTGCGACGGCGTGGCGAACAGGTCGGCGCGCGGGGCCACCTCCACCAGGCGGCCCAGATAGAGCACCGCCACACGGTCGGCGAGGTGGTTCACCACGGCCAGGTCGTGACTGATGAACAGATAGGCCAGGCTGCGCTGCTGCTGCAGGGCGCGCATCAGGTTCAGGATCTGGCTCTGGATCGACACGTCCAGCGCGGAGAGCGGCTCGTCGGCCACGATCAGGGTGGGTTCGGGGGCAAGCGCGCGGGCGATGGCGATGCGCTGGCGCTGGCCGCCGGAGAACTCGTGCGGGTAGCGGTTCAAGGCGTCGAGCGGCAGGCCCACCTGGCCGACCAGCTCGCGGGCGCGCGCCTGGCGCTCGGCGGCGCTGCCGATGCCGGCGATACGCAGCGGCTCGGTGATGATAGAGGACACGGGCATGCGCGGATCGAGCGCGCCGAACGGGTCCTGGAACACGATCTGAATGGCGCGCTGCGTCTGCTTGCGGGTGGCGTGATCCAGCGCGTGGCCACGGAAGGTCATGCTGCCGGCGGTTGGCGCCTGCAGGCCGGCGACGACGTTGCCGAGCGTGCTCTTGCCGCTGCCGCTCTCGCCGACGAGGGCGAGGGTTTCGCCTTCGTCGATGGTGAGGGAGACGTTCTCGACGGCGCGCAGGGTGCGGCGGTTGACGGTGAAATGGACTTGGAGGGAGTCCAGGGCGACAAGCTGGGTCAACGCGCGTGTGATGCCGTCGTGAACGCCGGACTATCCTCGGGATGCGCCTCGAACCAGAGGACGTCGGCGTCGAACTCCCGCTCCCCTGACCAGGTGAGGACATGGCCGTCCTCAACGTTTCTAACCTGGCGGAAAAAAGCAGGATCCTGAAATGCATCGGACACGCCGCAGCCGACGAGGGGTTTGAAGTCGGCGATCGTCGTCGAGCCGTCCTGCCAGGCAAGCCGCACGGTGTGCGTTGAGGTATCCGCCTCGGCGTTCATGATCACGTTCTGCAACAGCCCGGCCATTAGATCTCTCCAAATGCCTCGCCCGCGCGCGCCCGCTGGCAAGCAGGATCCAAAGCGGCGCGATTGCTGGCGGCCCAATCCCTGATCCGCCGAAGAGTAGCAGCAGAGACCGTACCGGGCAGCAGCATGCCGTCGCTGATGGTCATGATAGCTTGTTCGTCACCTTGCTGAATGTGGAAGTGTGGCAGCGGATGGTCGTTATAGACCATGCGGATTGTAACGCCATCGAAGCGCGCAACTACGGGCATCTAAGACAATCACTGCCGCGCCTTGAAGCAAGCCACGAAATGCCCAGGCGCCAACTCCTCCAACGGAGGCTCCGCCCGGCGGCAGCTCGCATCCCCTCGCGCGCATCGGTCCGCAAACCGGCACCCCTGGAACGCGCTGTCCAAGTTCGGCACGCCGCCCGGAATAACCGGCAACTCCGCCGCCCGGTGCGCCGGGTCCGGCAAGGTCGCGATCAGCCCCAATGTGTACGGGTGCAGCGGATCGGCGAACAATGCGTCCGCCGAGGCACGTTCCACCACCCGGCCCGCGTACATGACGATGATCTCGTGCGCGATCTCGCTGACCACGGCCAGGTTGTGGCTGATGAACTGGATCGCCATGCCGATCTCGTCCTGCAAGCCGAGCATCAGGTCCAGGATTTGCGCCTGGATCGTCACATCCAGCGCTGTCGTCGGCTCGTCGGCGATCAGCAGCGCCGGGCGGCAGGCCAGCGCCATGGCGATCATCGCGCGCTGCCGCATGCCACCCGAAAGCTGGTGCGGGTAGGCGCGGGCGCGTTCCTTGGGCGACGTGATCCCCACCGCCGCCAGCGCGTCCACCGCGCGGTCGCCCGCCTCGCGCCAGCCCAGGCCCTGGTGCAGCACCATCACCTCGGCGATCTGGCGGCCGACCTGCATCACTGGGTTCAGTGCCGTCATCGGCTCCTGGAACACCATCGCAACCCGACCGCCGCGTAGCTTGCGCCATACCGGTGCGGGCTGGCCGAGCATCTCGTGCCCCTCAACCCGGATCGAACCGCCGACCCGGCCCGGCGTGGGCACCAACCCCATCACCGCCAACGCCGTCATCGACTTGCCGCAGCCGCTCTCCCCCACCACGCCCAGGGTGCGCCCGGCGGGCACGCTGAACCCGATGCCGGCCACCACCTCCCGCACGCCGCCGGGCACGGGAAACCCGACGGAGAGACCCTCCACCGCCAACACATCGCTCATTCGGCGCTCCAACCCTCGACGGCGAGGCTGGTCGGCGCGTTGTGCCCCGTCGGCACCACACCGTGCAGCCAGCGCGGCCAGACATGCGCGTCCGATCCGAAGAATAGCGGCAGCACCGGAAGCTGCTCGGCGTAGATCCGCTGGATGTCGGCCCAGAGCGGCTTGCGCTTGGCGAAATCCAGTTCGCGCTCCAGCGCGTCGATGTCGGCGTCCATCTTGGCGTCGTGGAAATCCGTGTAGTCGCCGCCACCCCAGCCATTGTCCGCCGACGGGATCTGCCCGCTCGACAGCACCTGGCGCGGCGAGCCCTCCACGGAACTGCTCCATGCGAACATCACCATGCCCGTGAAGCTGCGGTGCTTGAGCGTCTCGCCGAACAGGGCGCGGGGGAGTTCATTCTTCAACGTCGTGTCCACGCAAATTGCGCGCCAGCCGCTCTGGATCACCTGCTGCTGCAGTTCGCGCACGCGCACGCCGCTGGTCGTGCTGAGCTCGAAACTAAGGCGATCGCCCTTGGCGTTGCGGCAGATTCCATCCGCACCCGGCGTCCATCCCGCCTCGGCCAGCAGCGCCTTCGCGCGCGCAGGGTCGTAGGGGTAGGTCGGCACGTCCGGGGTGTATTGCGGCTCGGACGGGTTCACGAAACTGTCCGCAATGGGAACCCGGCCGCCCATGGTCTTGGCGACCAACGTCGCGCGGTCGATCCCCATCAGCAGCGCCCGGCGCACCCGCACGTCGGCCAGCACCGGGTTGTCGAGCTGCACGTCGATATGGCTGTAGCCGAGGTTGGGCTTGTAGGCATAGGCGAACTGGTCCGGATGTTGCGCCTGCAGCGACAGCACCTGGTCCAGCGTCAACCCGGCGCCGTCACCGGGCACCATGTCCACGTCACCGGACAGCAGGTTGGCCTGCAGCGCCGCGGTGTTGCCGATAGTGCGGATCACCAGCCGGTCGAAATACGGCCGCGCTCCCGTCCAATGCTCGTTGCGCTCCAGCACGATCTGGCTGCCGGTCTCGATCGCGGTGATCCGGTACGGCCCGTTGTACAGCCCCGGGTTCAGCGGCTCGCGGTTATACAGGCTGTGCTGGATGTAACTGCCGGGCTCGGTCGCGGCTTCGAACACCGGGGCTTCCAGGTGGGCGGGCAGCATCTCGCCCCACTGATCGAAGTCGTAGGTCGGCTCGCTCAGGTGGACCACGGCGGTGAGCGGGTCCGGCACATCCACGGCGGTGACCTTCTGCCACGTCCGCGTGTTGGCGAAGCCGCTTTTCGGGTCCCGGCCAACACGCGCGGTGAACGCCAGGTCCGCCGCACCTAGTGGCGCGCCGTCACCCCAGGTCAGGCCCGGCTTGAAGTGCAGGGTGACGCGCATTCCCGCCCCCTCCATCGCAGCGTCGCCGTTCGCCAGGCTCGGCACCCGCGTACACAGAAGGCATTCCAGGTGCTTGTCCGGGTCGAACGCGTCCACCGGTCGGTCGGCAAAGCCCAGCACGTAGACTTTGATGACCTCGGGATCCACCACGGGATTAAGCGACGTGGGAAAGGAAGAGACCCCGATCACCAGCGTGCGGTGCCCCCCATACGGCTGCGCCACAGCGGCCCCGCACAGCAGGGCCAGCCACAGTGCAACCGTTTGGATCAAGCCGGGTGCCAGTTCTCGGCCCAGTAGCAGCTCATGTCGCCCTGCCCGGTCGGCTGATAGCCGAGCAGCCATGTGGGCGTGATATGCGGCTCGGCGCGGAAGAACAGCGGCAGCACCGGCATCTGGTCGGCATAGATGCGCTGCATGTCGGCCCAGAGCGCCTTCTGCTTGGCCGGGTCCAGCTCGCCCGCGACGGCGTCGATGTCCGCATCCATCTTCGGGTCGCTGAAGCCCGGGTAGTTGGAACCGCCGTAGTTGTTCGCTGCAGTCGGGATCTGCTGGCTATCGAGCGTGCGCAGCGGCGATTCTGTCACGTTGCTGCTCCAGCCGTACATCTCCATGCCGGTGAAGCTGCGGTGCTTGAGCGTGTCGCCGAACAGGGTGCGGGCGGGCTCGTTCTTGATGTCGACCTGGATGCAGGCGCCTTTCCAGTTGGATTGCAGCACCTGCTCCTGCAGCTCGCGCAAGCGGTTGCCGGCGGTGGTGCCGAGCTCGAACTCCAGCCTGTCGCCATTGGCGTTGCGGCAGATGCCATCGCTGCCCGGCGTCCACCCGGCCTCCTTCAGCAGCGCCTTGGCGCCGGCCGGGTCATACTTCACGACCGGGACCGCCGGGTCGTAGGTCGGGCTGAGCGGGTTGACCCAGGTTGCCGCCACCGGCTGCTTGCCCTGGAACAGGCGGTCCACCATGGTCTGGCGGTCCACCGCCATCAGCAAGGCGCGGCGCACGCGCACGTCCTGCAGCAGCGGGTTCTCCTTCTTCAGGTCGATATGCTCGTAGGTCAGGCTCGGCTTGAACTCGTAGTGGAACTGGTCGGGATGCGCCTTCTGCAGCGCCAGCGCCTGGTCGATGGTCAGGCCGACGCCCTCGCCCGCCACCATGTCCACGTCACCGGACAGCAGGTTCGCCTGCAACGCCGCCGTGTTCTCGATGTGGCGCAGCACGATCCGCTTGAAGCCGGGCTTGGTGCCGTTCCAATGCGGGTTCGGCTCGAGCACGATCTGATTGCCGCTATCGTAGGCGGTGATCATGTAGGGGCCGTCGTACAGCCCGGGGTTCACCGGCGCGCGGTTGTAGTTGGTGCCGTTGATGTAGGCGCCGGGGCTGCTGTCCCTGGCAACGACCGCGCCCTCGATATGCTCGGGGAGTATCTGGTCCCACTGGTTGTAGTCGGAGCGCACTTTGTCCAGGTGCAGCACAGCGGTCTGATCGTCCACGACGTCCACGCTAGAGGCGCGGCTCCACGGATTGCTGTTCGAGAAACCGCTGCTGGGATCGCGCCCGAGCTTCCAGGTGAACAGAATATCGCGGGCGGTGACCGCCTGTCCGTCACCCCATTGCAGACCGGGCTTGAGCTTGATCGTCACGGCCATGCCCTTGGTGCCGTCCGGCCGGTCCTCGATCTTGGCCAGGTTGTTTTCTAACGTGGGCAACTCGGTGCAGAGCAGGCACGAGTTGTGCCAATCCGGATCGAACGCGGTGATCTGCCGGACGACGAAGCCCATCGCGTAGCTGCGCACGACTTCCGGATCGATGTCGGGCTGCAACGAGGAGGGAAACTGTGCGATGCCGATGGTCAGCGTGTCGTGCTTCGTCTGGGCGTGGGCGACGCCCATGGCGGCAAGCAGGAAGGCGAAGGCGACACGGTGTGACATTAGCCGTCCAGTGGTCGTGGTAGCGCTATCAAAGCGGACGGGGCAACACGGCGTCAATGGAAGCAACGATGCAAAACCGACACGGCAGAACAGCTTCGGCTGCAGCAGCGGTTGCCGCCGAAGCCGAACTCAGCCGTAGCCGTTCTTAGATAACGGCGGTGCCGGTGCCGATGTAGATCTGCCCATTCGGCTCGGCTGCGACCACCTGCGAGAGTGCACCATCGGCGGCGTATGTGTATTGCGTGTAGGCGTAGCCCGGGTTGGCCGGCGAGAAACCCGGCGTGCTTCCCACGGCCGCGACCGGCGCAAGCGCGGGGTTATTCAGCTCGCTGCCGTAATACGTCGCGATCACGCCGCCGCCAGGCGGTTGGTAGAAGATGGTGTCGGTCGGGATCAGCGTCTTGCCGTCTGTGCCCACCACGAAATCGGCTGAGATCGCACCGTTGAGGCCCGACGCGTTCGTGCCACGGAGGAAGTAAGTGACGTTCTCGGTGTTGAAGGTGCCGATCGAGTTGTTGACGGTCGCGGTCGTGATCGTCGCCACGCTCCACGGCGCGGCCCCACCCGTCGGATCCGCGATCGCGGTCGTTTGCTGGTTCGAGACTGTGGTCGCCACTTCATCTACTCCTTACGCGGCGCCCAGCGGGACAGGCCCAGCCGAAGCAGCCTTTGAGAAAAGCCCTTAGCCGACCCGGCTCCATTTGCAAACGCGCAAGCCGCTCCGTGCCGGCTCAGGCGTGGCACATCGCCGGCAAGGGTAACCAGGTTAATAGGCTGAAATGATGCAAGGTCGTCTCCGCGCGCAAGTGCAGGCCGTGCAGGCCGACCAGCACGGCCACCGCACCGACCGCGGCTGGCCACCCCGCCATGGGCGGACGCGGCCCCGCCAGCAATACCAGCGCGCCTGCCCCGGCAAGGCCCACTGCCCCGCCAAACAGCACCTCCGGCACGGAATGAGCATGCACCGCCAGCCGGGTCACGCCGATCAGCACCGCGATGCCCAGAGGAATGGCGGCAACGGCGACGGCCGGAATACGCCCGCGCAGGAACAGCGCCAGTGCGCCCCCCATGATTATGGCCGCCGCCGCCGTGTGGCCGCTCGGGCTCTGGACTCCCGTGCCGCTAAGAAAGCTGGAGCAGGCGAAGAACACGTATTTCAGCACCGCCATGGAGCCAAGCACTCCAACGACCGCCACGGCCCACGCGGCGCATCCGCGCCACCATCCGGACAAGGCCAACGCCAGACCGACCACGGCGGCAACTGGCAGCATCACGGCCTGGTCGGCAAAATCGGTCAGGAACTGCACCGGCTAGCGGCTGTAGCGAGTGCGGCGGTGATAGAGCGTCGCGGGCCGGGCATTGTGGACGGTGTAGCTTGCGCGCCGGTACGACACGTGCCGGATCCGGCTCGCGGTCGCGAACCGAGCGCGCGCGTAGTGCGTGGGTGACCGGGCGGCGTAACGATAGCTCCGGTGAGCCGGCGTCGCGTAGGACCGGCGGCTGACGCTGCGATGATACGAACGCGCGTAGCTTGGGCGGTAATGCGACGGTCCCGGGTTGCCGCCGGGCGCCGGGGCGGTCAACGCCTCGAGCGAGAGCTTGTTGAGTTGGTCGGAGGTTGCCTGCGCTGCTGCTGGCCCGGCCCCGGGCAGCAACCAGGCGGCTACGAGGAGAAGCATCAGAACCCTTCGCATTGCACGTCATCCTTGGTTGAGCCGAGTGAGGGCGGATACAGAAGCTCCGGCCCCTGCGCAACCTTGGCCCCCTCCTTGACGACGAAGCCCGTTTTGCCCATACCCCGCCTATCCGGGTGCCCAAAGGCGCCCCGCCCCGCCAGGGGCACCGCCGCTCCGCGATGGTCGCGCAGCGGCGCGTTCTGCGTTGTGGAGCACACTGCGATGTTCGACAGCCTGTCGAGCAAGTTGAACGGGGTCTTCGAGGGACTTCGCAAGCGTGGCCGCTTGTCGGAGATCGACATCGCGGAAGCCCTGCGTGAAGTGCGGCTCGCCTTGCTCGAGGCGGACGTGGCATTGCCCGTGGTGAAGGACTTCATCACCAAGGTCCGCGAGGCCGCCACCCAAATCGAGGTGCTGGACAGCGTCGCCCCCGGCCAGCAGGTCATCAAGGCCGTCAATGACGCCATGGTCGAGGCCCTTGGTGGCGCCGGCGCAGTGCCGCTCAACCTGGCCGCCGCGGCGCCCATCCCGATCCTGATGGTCGGGCTCCAGGGCTCCGGCAAGACCACAACCTCCGGCAAGATCGCGCTCCGCCTGAGCCAGCGCGAGAAGAAGAAGGTGCTGCTCGCCTCGCTGGACACGCAGCGCCCGGCCGCCCAACTCCAATTGCAGCAATTGGCACAGCAGGCCCGGGTTGCCAGCCTGCCCATCATCGCCGGGCAGACCCCGGTGGAAATCGCCCGCCGCGCCATGGAGACAGGACGGCGCGAAGTCTACGATGTGGTGATCCTGGACACGGCAGGGCGCCTCTCGATCGACGCCGCGCTGATGGACGAGGTTCGCGCCATCCGCGCCGAGACCAACCCGGCCGAGACGCTGTTGGTGGTGGACGCGATGACGGGACAGGACGCCGTCAACACCGCACGTGCCTTCAACGAGGCGCTCGGCATTACCGGCATCGTCATGACCCGGATGGACGGCGACGCCCGCGGCGGCGCCGCCCTGTCGATGCGCGCCATCACCGGTGCGCCGATCAAGCTCACCGGGTCGGGCGAGAAGATCGACGCGCTGGAGGAATTCCACCCCGAACGCGTCGCCGGGCGCATCCTGGGTATGGGCGACATCGTGGGCCTGGTGGAGAAGGCCGCCGAGACCGTCGACGAGGAGGAGGCGGAGAAACTCGCCGCCAAGATGATGGCCGGCAAGTTCGACCTCGACGACTACGCCAAGCAGTTGAAGCAGATTACCAAGATGGGCTCGATCTCCTCCATCGTCGGCATGCTGCCCGGCATGGGCCAGGCCAAGGAGGCGCTGGAGAACGCGAACCTCGACAAGACGGTGCTGGCCAAGCAGGGCGCGATGATCTCGTCCATGACGATGAAGGAGCGGCGCACGCCGGACATCATCAAGGCGAGCCGCAAGAAGCGGATTGCGGCCGGGTCGGGCACCACGGTGCAGGACGTGAACAAGCTGCTCAAGCAGTTCGACGACATGTCCACGATGATGAAGAAGATGCGCAAGCTCGGGCAGAAGGGGCTGATGCGTCACGGCCTCGGCGCGATCATGCCGAAAGGAATGGGCCAGCAGCAGCGCCGGCCTTACTGACTTTTACCGAAGGATCGACTTATGGGACTGAAGATCAGACTTGCCCGCGCGGGCGCGAAGAAGCGGCCGTACTACCATATCGTGGTGGCGGACAGCCGCTCGCCACGTGACGGCCGTTTCATCGAGAAGCTCGGCAGCTACAACCCGATGCTGCCGGCCGACCATGCCGAGCGTATCCGACTGCAGGACGAGCGCATCACCCACTGGCTGGGCGAGGGTGCGTTGCCGACCGAACGGGTGGCCAAGTTCCTCGGCCGCGCCGGCCTGGCCCCGATGCCGGCGTTCCGCGAGCAGCCCGTCCAGTCCGCGCCGAAGAAGAAGGCGCAGGAGCGGGCCAAGGAAGCCGCCAGCGCCTGATGCCTGAAGACGGGCGCATCCTGCTGGGCGTGGTCGGCCGGCCGCATGGCGTGCAGGGGCTGTTGCATGTGCACAGCTACACCGCCGACCCGGCGGACCTCGCCTCCTACGGTGCGCTCACGGACGAGGCCGGGCGGCAATGGGCCGTGGCCTGGCGCGGCGAGGGCGTGGCGGAGCTGCGGGATGCATCCGGCAAGCCCATCGCCGACCGCAGCGCGGCGGAGCGGCTGGTGAACACGCGCCTGTATATCGAGCGAACCCGCTTGCCCGAACCGGACGAGGACGAGTTCTACCTGGCGGACCTGGTTGGCCTGGTGGCGATGGAGGCGGACGGGCGCGAGTTGGGCCGGGTGGATGCCGTGCACGATTACGGCGCCGGGGCCAGCCTGGAAATCGGGCCGTTGCTGATCCCGTTCACCCGCGCCTGCGTGCCCGTGGTGGACATCGCCGGTGGACGTATCGTGGTGGCGCTCCCCGGAGAGATCCTCGTGCGCGAGAGCATGCAAGAGGAAGCGGCTGAGTGACCTGGCGCGCCACCGTCCTGACCCTGTTTCCGGAGATGTTCCCCGGCCCTCTCGGGACCGCGCTGGCCGGTCGCGCGCTGGCCCGGGCTGTCTGGTCGCTGGACGCGCAGAATATCCGTGACGCCGGGCTCGGCCGGCACCGCAGCGTCGACGACACTCCGTTCGGCGGCGGCGCCGGCATGGTCATGCGCCCGGACGTGGTGGATGCGGCGATCGAGGCGGTCGCCGACGGCCGCCCCCTGCTGTATCTCACTCCACGCGGCCGCCCGTTCCGCCAGGCGGACGCGGCCAGCCTTGCCGCTGCCGGTGGCGCCATCCTGCTTTGCGGCCGCTACGAGGGCATCGATCAGCGCGTGATCGACGCACGGGCCGCCGAAGAGGTGAGCATCGGCGACTACGTGCTTTCCGGCGGCGAACTGGCCGCCATGGTCGTGCTCGATGCCTGCGTCCGCCTGCTCCCCGGCGTGATGGGCGCGGCCGAGAGCGCCGTCGAGGAGAGTTTCTCCGAGGGGCTGCTCGAATACCCCCACTACACACGCCCGGCCGAGTGGCAGGGCAACCTGGTGCCCAGCGTGCTGCTCAGCGGCGATCACGCCGCGATCGCCCGCTGGCGGCAGCACCAAGCCATCGAAACCACGCGCGCCCGCAGGCCCGACCTGCTCGGCGCCACCGTTGCATCCGGCGTCAGCGCGCCGTAACTCAATCAGAGAAGGATCCCTGTAACCATGAACCTCATCCAGGAATACGAGGCCGGCGAAATTGCCCGCCTGACCGCCCTGCGCGCCGTGCCGGTGTTTGCACCCGGGGACACGTTGCGCGTTTCGGTCAACATCAAGGAAGGCGAACGCTCCCGCGTGCAGGCTTTTGAGGGCGTGTGCATCGCACGGTCCAACAAGGGCCTCAACAGCAACTTCACCGTCCGCAAGATCAGTTACGGCGAGGGCGTGGAGCGCGTGTTTCCATTGTACACCCCGACGATCGCGTCGATCGACGTAATCCGGCGCGGCGATGTGCGCCGGGCCAAGCTGTACTACCTGCGTGGCCGCCGCGGTAAGTCGGCGCGTATTGCCGAGAAGGCTCGGGACACGCGTACGACGGAGACCGCTGCGGCCGAATAAGCAAGACCAGGGCGCTGCCCTGGACCCGGCAAGGGCCAACTCTTGAAAAAGGGGCGTCCCCTGCATCCCTTATATCAAGGTGTCTAGAGGACGACTGTCCTCTGGTGGGGTCCAGGGGCAACGCCCCTGGTGCTGAGGGAGAGACCGAATGCCACGTACGCTGTTCGACAAAGTATGGGACGCCCACGTCGTAGACCGTACCGAGGACGGCACCTGCGTCCTCTACATCGACCGCCACCTCGTCCACGAGGTCACCAGCCCGCAAGCCTTCGAAGGTCTCCGCCTGGCCGGCCGCAAGGTGCGCCGCCCGGACGCAACTGTCGCCGTGGTCGACCACAACGTGGCAACCGAAGACCGCCGCCACGGCATCAAGGAAGAGGACAGCCGCATCCAGGTTGAAACACTGGAGAGGAACGTCGCCGAGTTCGGCGTGCCCTACATCCCGCTGCTCGACGCGCGGCAGGGCATCGTCCACATCATCGGCCCGGAACTCGGCATCTCGCTGCCCGGCACCACCATCGTCTGCGGCGACAGCCACACCTCCACCCACGGCGCCGTCGGCGCCCTCGCGTTCGGCATCGGCACATCGGAGGTGGAACATGTGCTGGCCACGCAGACGCTGCTGCAGAAGCCGGCCAAGAACATGCTGGTCCGCGTGGAGGGCGAGCTTTCCCCGAGCGTGACCGCGAAGGACATCGTGCTCGCCATCATCGGCAAGATCGGCACCGCCGGCGGCAACGGCCACGTGATCGAGTATGCCGGCAGCGCCATCCGCGGCCTCGACATGGCCGGGCGCATGACGGTCTGCAACATGACGATCGAGGCAGGCGCCCGCGCCGGCATGATCGCCCCGGACGAGACCACCTTCGAGTACGTCCGCACCCGGCCCCAAGCTCCCAAGGGCGATGCGCTTGAACAGGCGATTGCGTATTGGCGCACCCTGCCCTCCGACGAAGGCGCGCAATACGACCGCGTCGTCGAACTGGACGCCGCAGCGATCGTGCCGATGGTCAGTTGGGGTACCAACCCCGAGGCCGTTCTCCCCATCACCGGCGTCGTGCCCGACCCGTCCAGCTATGCCGACCCGGCCAAGGCCGACCAGGTACGCCGCATGCTCGACTACATGGGCCTGCAGCCCGGCCAGAAGCTCGCCGAACTGCCGATCGACGTCGTCTTCATCGGAAGCTGCACCAACGGCCGCATCGAGGACATGCGCGCCGCCGCCGCCGTGCTGAAAGGCCGTAAGATCGCGCATGGCGTCCGCGCGATGGTCGTCCCGGGAAGCGGCTTGGTGAAGCAACAGGCGGAGCGGGAGGGGCTCGACAAGCTGTTCCTGGACGCCGGGTTCGAGTGGCGGGAGGCCGGTTGCTCGATGTGCCTCGGCATGAACCCGGACAAGCTCACCGCGGGCCAGCGCTGCGCCAGCACGTCCAACCGCAATTTCGAAGGCCGGCAGGGACCGGGTGGACGCACCCACCTGCTCTCCCCGGCCATGGCTGCCGCCGCAGCGATCGCCGGCCGCCTGGCCGATGTGCGGGAGATCGCGTGATGGACGCTTTCACGACCCTGACCGGCGTTGCCGCTCCCCTGCCGCTTGCCAACGTGGACACCGACAAGATCATCCCAGCCCGCTTCCTGAAGACCATCAAGCGCACTGGCCTTGGCGTTCACCTGTTCGACACGCTCCGCTACGACGCGGCTGGCGCTGAACGGCCCGAGTTCGTGCTCAACCAACCCGCCTATCGCAGCGCCGAGATTCTGATCGCGCATGAGAACTTCGGCTGCGGGTCGTCCCGCGAGCATGCTCCCTGGGCGCTCCTGGATTTCGGCATCCGCTGCGTGATCGCGCCGGACTTTGCCGACATCTTCTTCAACAACAGCTTCAAGAACGGCATCCTTCCCGTCCGCCTCCCCCGCGAGGTGTGTGACCTGCTCATGGAGGACGCCCAGATGGGCGGCAACGCCCGGATCACGATCGATCTCGAGCGCCAGGTCGTGGTCCGCCCCTCCGGCGAGGAATATGCCTTCGAGATCGACGCCTTTCGCAAGCACCTGCTGTTGAATGGCCTGGACGACATCGGCCAGACGATGCAGCGCGCGCCCGCCATCGACAGCTACGAGAGCAAGCAGCCCACCTGGCTCCCCGCCGTCACCGCCTGATCCCGCCTGTCCTTGCTTCTCCCTCTCCCGTCCTCAACGGGAGAGGGCCGGGGTGAGGGCCGTCCAAGGAGCACCCGAGATGCCCGCCAACAAGAAACTCCTTCTCCTTCCCGGCGATGGCATCGGCCCCGAGGTGATGACCCAGGTTCGCCGCGTGATCGACTGGATGGCCACCCGCCGCCATGCCAGCTTCGAACTTGCCGACGGCCTGGTTGGCGGCGCCGCGATCGATGCCGAGGGCCGCGCCATCAGCGAGCAGACCGTCTCCCGCGCCAAGGAGGCCGACGCCGTCCTGTTCGGCTCCGTCGGCGGCCCGCAATGGGACCATCTCGGCTTCGAGAACCGCCCCGAACTCGCCATCCTCACGCTGCGCCGGGAGTTGGGCCTGTTCGCCAATCTCCGCCCTGCCACCGTGCTGGAGCCGCTGATCGACGCATCGACGCTCAAGTCGGATGTGGTCCGCGGGCTCGACATCATGATCGTGCGCGAGAGCACGGGCGGTATCTATTTCGGCGAACCCCGCGGCGTCGAAACCCTGCCGGATGGCCAGCAGCGCGGTTTCAACACCGAGGTCTATACCACGCACGAGATCGAGCGCGTGGCCCGCGTCGCCTTCGAGCTGGCCCGCAAGCGCCAGAACCGCGTGTGCAGCGTGGAGAAGGCCAACGTCATGGAGTCCGGCCTGCTCTGGCGCCAAGTCGTGACCGCACTCGCCGCGCGCGAGTTCCCGGACGTCGGGCTCAGCCACATGTACGCCGACAACTGCGCCATGCAGCTCGTCCGCAACCCCCGCCAGTTCGACGTGATCGTCACCGGCAACCTGTTTGGCGACCTGCTGAGCGACCTCGCCTCCATGTGCACCGGCAGCCTCGGCATGCTGCCGTCCGCCACGCTGGGCGACGCTGACCCGGTAACCGGCCGCCGTCACGCCCTGTATGAACCCATCCACGGCAGCGCACCCGACATTGCCGGCCGCGGCATCGCCAATCCGCTTGGCCAGTTGCTGAGCTTTGCCATGCTGCTGCGCTACTCCTTTGCCATGGACGAGGACGCCGCCCTGCTCGAGCGCGCCGCCACCAACGTGCTTGCCGCCGGCTCCCGCACCGCCGACGTGATGGCGCCGGGTGCCACCCAGGTGAGCACGTCGGAGATGGGCGACGGATTGCTGCGCGAACTCGACCACCTGGCTTAACCCGGCGTTAATCACCCGCCTGCATCCTGGCTGCAGAACCGCAGCGGAGCCCGGGCGTGGACACGATCGAGACTGCCTTCGCGCTGGCCGTGGACCACCATCAGCACGGCCAACTTCAGGACGCGGCTCATATCTACCGGCTGATCATCCAGGTCGTGCCCAGCCACTCGGCCGCCCTGAACAACCTCGGCCTGATCGCGCCGCCGGACGAAGCGGTCGGGTTTCTGAAGCGTGCGGTGGCGTCTGCGCCGGAGTACGTTGACGCACTGGTCAACCTATCGAGCGTGCTGCAAGCCCGTGGCGAATGTGCGGAGGCCGCCATCGCATATGACCGGGCGGTCGCGCTGATCCCTCCGGATCCCATCAGCCTGTTCAGGCTCGCCCACGTTCTGCAAACCCAGGGCCGGAACGCGGATGCCGCCGCGCAATACGAACGCGCCATCGATCTTGACCCGCATTTCACCGCCGCCCTGTGCAACCTCGGCACGCTCCATAACCAGGCAGAGCGCACAAAGGAGGCCGCCGACTGCTACCGGCGCGCGCTCGTCACCGATCCAGGATTGGAGGTGGCGAACCTCAATATGGTCAGCATCCTCGAATCGGAGGGCCGGCTGGAGGAGGCGAAGCAGTGCCGTGACAATCTCCCGCGCCCCCACCCGATCGACGTCATCGAGGCGCCGGATCACCGCCGCACCCTCCTGGTGCTGGGCAACGCGTGTGCCGGCAACATTCCCCTGGACACGATCCTGCCCGCCCGCACCACCACGCGACTGTCCTGGCACGTCGATTTCGCGACCGAGGCGCAGGCGCGGTCCCTTCCTGAACACGACGTGGCGTTCAACGTGGTCGGCAACGCCGATTTGCTGGACGAATCGTTCGGCAGGCTCAGCCAGTATGCCACGCGTCACCCCGTCCTAAACCACCCCGCCGCCGTCGCCCGCACCCGGCGGGACCGTCTGCCGGCCCTGTTGGAAGGCATCCCGAACCTCGTCATCCCCAGGACGGTCCGCCTCTCCCGGGCGGAGGCGGCCAGCCCGGCGCTGATTGCCGGCTTGGAAGCGGCAGGGATGACCTACCCCGTCCTAGTGCGCTCGATAGCCGGCCACGGCGGCGAAGGCACGCAGTTGGTCCAAACGCCGGAGCAGATGGCCGGCTTCATACCCGGCGAGGCTGACGCCTACTACTTCATCGCGTATCACGACGTGCGGCTGACCGACGGCTTCTACCGCAAGTACCGGACGATGTTCGTGGATGGGAAAGCCTACCCCTATCATCTGGCGATCTCGGACCACTGGCTGGTGCACTACTTCTCCGCCAGCATGATGTCGGCCGCCTGGAAGCGCCAAGAAGAGTGCCGCTTCATGGAAACGCCGGAGGCCGTTCTGGGCGTAGAGGCGATGGCAGCGATCGAGGCAATTGGTCAGCGTCTCGGCTTGGATTTTGCTGGGATCGACTACGCGTTGCTTCCAGATGGCCGCGTGCTGCTGTTCGAAGCCAATGCGACCATGCTGGTCCATCTGCGTGATAGCCGGGATGACTTTCCGTACAAGCACGCGGTCGTCCCCGCGATCTTCGAGGCGTTCGAAGCCATGCTGGACCGCCACGCAGGCATCGCCCGTATGCAGAGCCAAGGGCTTGCCTGCCCGTCCCCATTGCCCTAAACCGCGCCCTCGGTTGCGCCCGTAGCTCAATTGGATAGAGCACCAGACTACGAATCTGGGGGTTGGAAGTTCGAGTCTTTCCGGGCGCGCCAGGTTCCCCAAGCGAGCGGTCCTACCCCGAGCGGGTCAGTCAGCATCAAGCCTGGAATAGCGTTTGCGCGACACGACCGCGCTCTGCGGTTGCCAGGGGCGGTTCGTCGGCTTGCCCGCCAGTCATGAGCAGGCAGATCAGCGACAACGAGCACAGCACAAGCAAATAAACCGCGATCGGCCAGGCCGCGTGATAGGTGCTGAACAGCGCTGTGGCGATCAGCGGGGCGGCGCCCACGATGACGGAAGACACCTCGTGCGCCACAGCCAGGCCGGAGTAGCGCACCTCCGTGCTGAACATCTCGGTAAACAATGCTGGCTGCACGCCGATCATCGCCGCGTGGCAGATCGCGTTGCCGACCACCAGGGCCGACACCATCAGCACGGGCGAACCGGAGCCGATCATGAGGAAGAACGGGTAGCCAAACGCCGCCATCGCAACGATGCCGAAGCCATACACCGGCCGCCGCCCGATCCGGTCCGAAAGCGCCCCGAATACGGGCATCATCGCCGCATCCAGCACCATGGCAAGCACCACGCCCAGCAACATCGTATCCATGGGCGCCCCCACGAACCTGGCATAGGCGAGCGAGAAGGCGATCATCAGATGCGACCCACCCATCTCCGCCAGCCGGATGCCGACGCCTAATAGCAACTGTTTAGGATACTGCCGCATGAGTTGAAGGATCGGCTGGCGGATGACGTGATGACGTTGCTGGGCATCGGCAAAGTCCCGGCTTTCGGCGACGTTGAAGCGGATGAACAGCCCGACCCCAAAGATCAGGATGCTGAGCAGGAACGGAATGCGCCATCCCCAGGCCATGAACTGGTCCGCAGGCAGGCGCTGGACGAAGAAGAAGGCGATTGACGACAGCACGAACCCGCCGCCCACGCCCACTTGGCTCCAGGCTCCGTAATATCCACGGCGGCCAGGCGGCGCGTTCTCGGTCGTCATCAGCACGCCGCCGCCCCACTCGCCCCCCGCCGCCGCGCCCTGCAGCAGCCGCAAGCCGACCAGCAGGACCGGAGCGAGCACGCCGACCTCCGCATAGGTCGGCAGCAGGCCGATCGCGAAAGTCGCGAGACCCATGATGCACAGCGTCCAGACCAGGGCCGTCTTGCGACCGAACCGGTCCCCCAAATGCCCGAACAGCAAGCCGCCCACCGGCCGGGCCAGGAAGCCGATCGCGTAGGCGGCGAAGGAGGCGAGCGTGCCAACCATCGGGTCGGCGTTTCGTGGGAAGAACAACTGGCCGAACACCATGGCCGCGGCGGTGCCATAGAGAAAGAAGTCGTACCACTCGAGGGCATTGCCTACGACCGAGGCGATTACCGCCCGCCGCAGGGCGGTCCGAGCGGTCTGCGGCTGCAGCGTACCCGGGGTCATGACGGCCGCTCCATCCGAGTGGGAGCGTAACGGTAGGAGTGGAGCGAAGGCCGTGTCCAGCGACGGCTTGAGCTTCGCGCGCGAAAGCGTGAAACCCATTCACCATGGCGAAACGCTTCGTAACGTTTTTTCACGACCACGCTGCTAATCTGCAACTATGGACACGCAAACCGCACAGGCCTTGATCCGTTTCGGTCTCGGACGCCGGGGCAGCGAGCCATTGCCGACCGACCCGGTGGCCTGGCTGCACAAGCAGCTCGAGGGCGACGATCCTGCCGCCTACGAGACGAGGCTGCCGACCACCGCCGACGGGCTGACAGTCATGCGGGAAGAGTTCAAGCTGAACCTGCCGCCGGGTGCATCCCTCATCAAGCCGCTGTTCCAGGAGGATGCGGCCGCACAAACCAAGCAGTTGATCACGACCGACGCGCCGTTCCGGGAGAGGCTGGTCTGGTTCTGGGCCAACCACTTCACCGTCAGCACCCGGCAAGGCGGCACCGACGCCGTCGTCGGGCCATACATCCGCGAGGCGATCCGGCCCAACGTCACCGGCCCGTTCTACGCCATGCTGGTCGCCGTCATGCGGCACCCGGCAATGCTGCTGTATCTCGACAACACCAATTCGTTCGGCCCGAACAGCATCGCCGGCCGCAACCAGCATCGTGGGCTGAACGAGAATCTCGCGCGTGAGTGCCTCGAATTGCACACGCTCAGCCCAGCGGGCGGCTACACGCAGCAGGATGTGACGTCGTTCGCCGCGATCCTCACCGGCTGGTCGGTCGACCTGCAGCGCCTGTACCCCGGCTACCTTTTCCGCGAGGGCGCGCATGAACCCGGCAGCAAGACCTTGCTCGGCCGCACCTTCCCCCCCGGCGAGGCGGGTGGGTTTGCCGCACTCGAGTTCCTGGCCAACCACCCGGCGACGCACCGTCATATCGCAACCCAGCTCGTGACCCACTTCGTCGCCGACGACCCGCCGCCCGAAGCCATACGCACCATCGAGGGTGTGCTGCGCGACACCGGCGGGGACCTTGGGGCTGCCAGTGCCGCCCTCGTGACGCTGGAAGCCGCCTGGACGCCGCTTACCAAGGTGCGCTCGCCGCTGGACTACACGGTGGCGACCCTGCGCGCGCTGGATCTGCCGGCGGACAAGCAGGTGCCGCTGCCCCCGGTGCTCGGCAGCCTGGGCCAGCCGCTGTGGACGGCGCCGCTGCCGAACGGCTGGCCGGACACGGCGAGCGACTGGGCGGCTCCGGAGGCGATGGTCCGCCGCTTCGACTGGACCTACAGCGTGGCCGCCCATGCCGGCGATACGGATCCCGCGGCGATGGCGGACGCCGCAATGGGCCCGCTGCTGCGGCCCGCGACGCTGGCGGCGATGCACGGCGCCGGGTCCCGCCGGGACGCGATCACACTGTTGCTAAGTTCACCCGAGTTTCAGAGGCGCTGACATGATCATCTCCCGCCGCTCCGCCCTGCTCGGCCTGACTGCCGCTTGGTCGTTCGGATCGGCGTCCATCGCGTTCGCCGCGGCCCCGACCGACAAGCGGTTCGTCGTCGTCATCCTGCGCGGCGCGCTGGACGGGATGGCGGCCGTGGTGCCTTACGGCGACCCCGACCTGATGCGGCTGCGCGCGGCGTTGGTGCCGCCGCAGCCTGGTCAGCCGAACGGGATGTTGGACCTGGGCGGCTTTTACGGGCTGCATCCGGCGCTCGCCGGCATGCATGGGATGTATCAGGCCGGCCAGTTGCTGCCGGTGCACGCCGTGGCCGGTCCCTACCGTAGCCGCAGCCATTTCGACGCGCAGGATTATCTGGAAAGCGGCGCCGAACAGCGGCTGTCGAGCGGCTGGCTGAACCGCGCGGTGGAGGCTATGCCAGGTCACCGCGCGAACACGGCGCTGGCGGTGGGGGTGACGGTGCCGCTGATGCTGCGTGGCGCCGCCCCCGTCGGGACGTACGCGCCCACTGGCTACCAGCCGCTGCCGCCCGAACTGTATGCCCGCATCGCGGACCTGGCGCATGACGACGCGCTGCTCGGCCCGGTGGTGATGGAGGGGCTGAAGGATCGCGGCTTCTCCACCGAGACTCTGGCCGGCTCCCAGGTGGACGACAAGAACTCAGTGGTAAGCGTGGCCCAGGCTGCGGGCAAGCTGCTCGCCGCACCCGATGGCCCGCGGGTAGCGGTGCTGGAGGGTGGCGGTTGGGACACCCACGCCGCGCAGGCCTTCCGGTTGCCCCGGCCGCTGCGGCTGCTGGATGCGGCACTCGTTGCGCTGAAGACGTCGATGGGGGCGGCGTGGGACCAGACGGCGGTGCTGGTGATGACGGAGTTCGGCCGCACCGCCCGCGTCAACGGCACGAACGGCACCGATCACGGTACGGCGGGGGTGGCATTCGTGGCCGGAGGCGGTGTCGCGGGCGGGCGAGTGGCGGGCACGTGGCCAGGTCTGAGTGACGCCAAGCTGTTCGAGAATCGCGATCTGGATCCCACCACGGATCTGCGTGCGGTGGCGATCGGGTTGCTGGTCGATCATCTGGGCGTGCCAGCGGCGGCGATGCCGGACGTGTTCCCCGGATGTCGCGGGTTGTCGCCGATGGGCGGGTTGCTGCGGGCGTAGTCCTCTCCCCTCCGCTTGTGGGAGGGGGAGTTCTTTACGCCGCTCGCAGTACGACTCGCCCGGTGATCTTACCGTCCTTCAGCCGCATCAGCGCGTCGTTCGCCTGGTTCATCGGCACCGTCGAATACGGCAGCGGCTTAAGCGTCCCTGCTTGGGCCAACGCCACCAATTCCCGCAGCTCCTTCGGGTTGCCGACATAGCTGCCGCCCACTGTCAGTTCGCGCATCGCCATGATCGGCAGCATCAAGGTCATGTCGCCGCCGAACAGCCCGACCTGCACCAAGCGTCCGCCCTTGGTGAGTGCGGCCATGCTGAAACGGGCGGTGGCGGTGCCGTTCACCAGGTCGATGATCGCGCGCACCGGGGCGCCGGCTGCGGCCATGATCGCCTCGGCCACGCCCTCGCCCGAGCCGTCCACCGTGGCGGTCGCGCCAGCGGCGGTGGCGTTGGCGCGTTTCTCCTCGCTGATGTCCACGGAGACGATGTTGCGGTGGCCCATCGCCTTGAGCACGGCAATCGCGTTCAGCCCCAAGCCGCCGGCGCCGACCAGCACGATGGGAGAGTCGGGCGGCAGCGGCATGACCTTCTTGATCGCGGAGTAGACGGTGATGCCGCTGCAGGCATAGGTCGCGGCCAGCGCCGGGTCCACCGTGCCGGGGTCGACCAGGTGACGCGGTTCCATGGCCAGCACGTGCGTCGCGTAACCGCCATTCTGATAGACGCCGAGCGACTTGCCGGTGAGGCACATGTTGTCTTCCTCGGCCAGGCATCGCTCGCAGGTGCCGCAGCCGACCCAGGGGAACACGATGCGCAGGTCCCCCACGGCCACGCCGGTTGCGTCCGGCCCGAGCTTGACCACGCGGCCCACGATCTCGTGGCCCATCGCCAACGGCAGCTTCACGCCGCGGTCCTTCAGCGACATGCGCTTGCCGCCGCCGATATCGTAGTAGCCTTCCCAAATGTGCAGGTCGGAGTGGCAGACGCCGCAATGGGTGACTTCCAAAAGGACCTGCTTGCCGGTCGGCTCCGGCGTTGGCATTTCGATCTCTTGCAGGTCAGCCCCGTTCTCGACCACGGCCCATGCGCGCATGCCGGTATCCTCCTGTTTGCTTGGCGCGGATGACACACCGGCCTGGCGGGGCGGTCAACCGGGTTACCGCCGTCTCGGGTCCAGCGCGTCCCGCAGCCCGTCGCCAACTAGGTTGAACGCCAGCACCGCCAAGAAAATAGCCGCACCCGGGAAGATCGCGAGCCATGGCGCCTGGGTCAGGAAGCGTTGCGCCGAGTTCAGCATGGATCCCCAGGAGGGCGCCGGTGGCTGCTGGCCCAGGCCGAGGAAGGACAGGCTTGCCTCGGCGATGATGGCCGTTGCGATGGTCAGCGTCGCCTGCACCAGGAGCGGCGGCACGATGTTGGGCAGCACATGCCGCACCGCCACGCGCCAGGGCGGGTTGCCGAGCGCGCGGGCGGCTTCCACGTAGTCGTTAGCCGCCGCATCGATCGTGGCCGCGCGCGCGACGCGGACGAACACCGGTGTGGCCGTGACCCCGATCGCGATCATCGCGTTGGTCAAGGACGGGCCCAGGAACGCCGCGAGCGCGATCGCCAGGATCAGGAACGGGCAGGCCAGCATGGCGTCCACCACCCGGCCGATCACCGCGTCCGTCCAGCCGCCCACAAACCCGGCGAGCAATCCCAGCGGCACCCCCGCACCGGATGCGATCGCGACCGAAACCAATGCCGCCAGCAACGTCGCGCGTGCGCCGAACAACACGCGGGCCAGCACGTCGCGCCCGTTCTCGTCAGTGCCGAACCAGTGCAGGGCGGAGGGCGCCTTGCGGATCACGCTATAGGCCTGCCGGGTGGGATCGTATGGTGTGATCCAGGGGGCGAGGAGGGCTGCGGCGACGAACAGCACGATCACCGCCAACCCGAACACCGCGGCCGGCCGGTGCGCGAACCGGGCCAAAGCCAGCGCCAACGGCCCCCGCGGCGGCCGTTGCGGGCTCGGGATGGCGGCGGACGGTGCGGCGACCCGTCCCCCGCTGCCAACCACCGCGCTCACGCGACGCGCAGCCGCGGGTTGACCAGCACGTAGAGCACGTCTGCCAACAGGTTCAGCAGAATGTAGAGCGTCGCCGTCACCATCACGACGCCCTGCACGACGGGGTAGTCGCGGTTGAACACGGCGTCCACCACCAGCTTGCCGAAGCCCGGGATGCTAAATACCTGCTCCGTCAGCACGGCGCCCGAGAACAGCGTGCCGAGTTCGAGCGCGCCGAGAGTCACCACCGGCACAAGCGCATTGCGTAGTGCGTGGCGGATGACCACGCTGCCTTCCCGCAAGCCCTTGGCGCGGGCCGTCCGGACATAGTCCTGGTCCAGCGCCGTCAGCATGGCAGAGCGCGTATGGCGCATCAGCACCGCGGCCGTGGCGTTGCCCAGCACGAAGGCGGGCATGATCGTGGTGGCGAGCGACTGCCACACGTTTTCGCCGAGCGGCACGTAGCCCGAGGGGGGCAGCCAGCCGAGTTTCACCGAGACGAGCAGGATGAGCATGATCCCGAGCCAGAAATTGGGCGTGGACAGCCCGCCGAGCCCGATCAGGTTCGCGGCGTGGTCCCACCAGGTGCCGCGCTTGACGGCGGAAATCACGCCCGCCGGCACGCCGATCAGCAGGGCGAAGGCGAAAGCCATCACCCCCAACTGCAGCGTCACCGGCAGCTTCTGAATCACCAGGGAGGCCACCGGCTGGCGGATGCGCCAGGAATAGCCGAGGTTGCCCTGCACCAACCCGCCCAGCCAGTGTCCGTACTGCACCGGCAATGAGCGGTCCAACCACAGTTCGCTGCGGATCTGGGCGAGCACCTGGGGGTTCGCGCCCTCCTCGCCCGCCAGCACGAGCGCCGGGTCGCCAGGCATCAATTGCTGCAGGCCGAACACCAGGATGCTGACCAGGAACAGTGTCGGGATGACTTGCAGCAGGCGGCCGCGCAGACCCTTCATCGCGCCAGCTCCTTCATCGCGCGAGTTCCTTCATCGCGCGAGGCTCATGCCTTGCAGCCGGATCATGCCGTCGGCGACGGGCTTGAACCCCTGCAGCTTGGCCGTGAGCCCGGCGAAGTAACGGACGGTATAGATGTAGGAGATCGGCAGATCCTGCGCCGTCAGTTCGGCCACCTGGCTGTACAGCGCCTTGCGTTTGGCCTGGTCCGGCTCGGCCCGCGCGTCGTCCAGCAGCTTGTCCATCACCGGGCTGGCGTAGTGGCCGTAATTCTCCGTGCCGCCGGTGCCGCTATGGAGGAAGACGTATTCGTTGCCGTCCGGATCGATCCGGCCCGACCAGGCGAGCAGGTACGCCTGGAACCCGCCCTGCTGCGCGTTGGTCAGCGAGGAGGCAAACTCCATGGCCGTGATTTTCACGTCGAACCCGGCCTCCCCCGCCATGGACTGGATGACCTCGGCCATCTGGCGGATGTCGGGGTTGTTGGGGGCAATCAGGTTGACAGTCACGGGGGGCGTCACGCCGGCCTGCTTCAACAGCGCCTTCGCCCGGTCGACGTCGCGGGTGACGGGTTTGACCGCCGGGTCGTAGAACGGGCTCTCCGGCGGCACGGCCTGGGCGGCGGCCGGGAACATGCCGTTGTAGACGACCTGCATCAGCGCGTCCCGGTCGATGGACAAGCTGAACGCCTGGCGCACCAAGGCACTCTGCCCGATTGGCGTCTGCGCCTGTGGGCCGTTTGCGAGATTGAAGGTAATGCCCTGGTAGCCGAGCCCGTCATAGGTCACGAGGCGCAGCTTGCTGTCGCGCTTCACCGCGTCGGTGTCGGTGGGGACGATGAATTCCACCAGGTCCACGCTGCCGGCCTGCAGGTTGGCCAGGCGGACGGAGCTGTCCGGGATCGGCTGATAGATCACCCGGTCGAAGTGGATCGCGTCCTTGTTCCAGTAGTCGGCGAAGCGCTCGAGCGTCACGTGGTCCTGCGCGACCCGCTCGACGAACTTCATCGGCCCGGCGCACACTGGGTGAAGGCCGAAATCCTTGCCCTCCGCCTGCGCCGCCGTGGGCGAGACAATCATGCCGGCGCGGTCTGTCAGTTGCGAGAGGAACGGGGCGGAGGGCGCCTTCAGCACGATGCGGATGGTGAGGGGGTCCACGACGTCCACGTGGTCCATGGCGCTGACCTCGCTGCGCCGGGCGCTGCCCTCCATGGTGACGTGGCGGTCGAGGCTGTATTTCACGGCGGCGGCGTCCATCGCCGTCTCGTCCTGGAACTTCACACC
>CAXTVQ010000001.1:127967-147976 GCA_964247705.1 uncultured Acetobacteraceae bacterium
GGCTGTATTTCACGGCGGCGGCGTCCATCGCCGTCTCGTCCTGGAACTTCACACCGGGGCGGAGGTGGACAATCAGCGTCTTGGGATCGGTGTATTCGTAGCCGATGGCGAGTTGCGGCACGATCTGCAGCTTGTCGTCGATGTCGAACAGCTTGTCGCACAACCCGGCAAACACGATCCGGCCGACATAGGTGCGGCCCAGGCTTGGATCGAGGATGTCCGCGTCCTCGCGCAAGGCGATGCGAAGGGTTTGTGCTTGGCTGGCGAGCGGCAGGAGTGCGAGCAGGCAGGCGAGCAGCGGTCGGATCATGCAGAACGTCTCCAGATGCGCGCGGCCTTGCAAGCACCGCGCCGTATGCCCGTTTTGTTACGCCGCCTCGTTGTCCTTCTTCATTGCGGTTTCGGCCTTGTCTTCCAGGTGGCGTTCGTTACGGCGCAGCATGACAACCGCGGCCACGATCACGAGCGCGGCGACGACGCCGATGCCGATGCCGATCGGGCCGGCCAGCCGTTTCATCGCGTCGCCCAGCAGATAGGCCCCAACCCCGTAGAGCGTGGCCCACGCTACCCCGCCGACTGCGTTCCACAACAGGAACGTCTTCCACTCCATGTTGTTGGCGCCCGCGAACAGCGCCACGAAGGTGCGCAGGATGGCGATGAACCGTCCGACGAACACGACCTTGCCGCCTTGCGTCTTGAACAGATAACGGCTCAGGTCCAGCCGGCGGTCGGTCAGCCCGACGTAGCGGCCGAATTTGCGAAGCAGCGGGATGCCGGCCCAGCGGCCGATCATGTAGCCGAAATTGTCGCCCATGATCGCGCCGCAGATCGCTGCCAGCACCACGCCGTAGATCTGCAGTTTGCCCGTCGTGGCGGCATACACCGCGGCGCCGATGATCATGCTCTCGCCCGGGAACGGGAGGCCCATCGCCTCGAGCATGATGACGACGAACACGAGCCCGTAGCCGTATTCGCCCAGGAGATGGTCCAGACCGTGCAGGCTGAACACGCGCCTAGGCTCGGAAGCTTGCCATTGACCGCTTGGCCGTGCCGTCCTCCGCGAAATTGGCCGGGTCCAGCCAGGCGGCCATCGCGTCGCGGCAGGCGGGCCACTCGTCGGCCAGGATGGAGAACATCGCCGTATCGCGCCGCCGGCCCTTCACCACGTTGGTTGCGCGCAGCTCGCCTTCGAAGCGGAAGCCCAGGCGCTCGGCGGCACGGCGGGAAGGGGCGTTGAGCGCGTTGCACTTCCAGACCAGCCGGCGATAGCCCAGCTCGTCGGCGGCGAGGCGGAGCAACAGGAACATCGCCTCGGTGCCGGCGCGCGTGCGCTGCATCCGGGGACCGAACCAGATATGGCCCAGTTCGATGGCGGCGTTGGCGGGCTGGATCTCCATCAGTGTCAGCCAACCACTGACCACCCCGGTGGCGACCGGCCGCACCGCCCAGGCCATCGGGTCGTGCGTCGTGGCGAAGGCGGCGACATGCCGGGTCATCGCGGCCTCATCGGCGAACGGGCCGTAGCCCATATAGGCCCAACTACTCTCGGCGCCTTGGGCGGCGCTCCAGAGCTCCGGCGCGTGACGGACGTGCAGCGGTTCCAGCTCCACATGGGTTCCGCGGATGCGGATGCGGGCGGGCAGCGGGCGAGGCGTCGCATCGACAAGGGGGCCAACCGGCGGCTCGAAATCACTTTCGCCGGACCCATATTTATCTGGCCGGGGCCGGTTCTGCCCGGAAATGTCTGAGATGGAGCTTGATCCCAAGATGAAACGCCCTGCCCTTTTGCTAGCCGGCCTTGCCGCCCTGCTGTCCGTCGCGGCCCATGCCGAAACGGTGATGTTCCACGGGACGATGTCGCCCGGTAACGAAGTGCCCGCAAAGACCAGCGACGGCAAGGGCGACGTCGAGGCGACGCTCGACACCAACAGCAAAGTGCTGACCTACACGGTGACCTATTCCGGGCTGACCGGCCCGGCGACGGCGGCCCACATCCATGGTCCCGCGGCAGCCGGCGCGAATGCTGGCGTGCTGGTGCCGATGAAGGCGCCGCTCGATAGTCCGATCAAGGGCTCGGCGACGTTGACCGACGACCAGGTCAAGGAACTGATGGCCGGACAGATGTATGCCAACGTCCATACGGCGACGAACCCGGGTGGCGAGCTTCGCGGCCAACTGACGCACTAACTGCAGATTGCTCGTCTCTCCCTTTCCCGCTGGCGGGAGAGGGAGCAGATCCACTCTGTTCACTGCGTGGACCGTTAAACCGGGTTCAACGGTTCCTGTCGACCGTCCAACGCCGGTAGCCAGATCGTGGCCCTCGAGCGCTGTTGCGTCCTCGCCGAAGACGAACGCGAGCGTGTTACCGCCGTGACGGCGCCACGACGGCCAGGCCGACCAACAGCGCGCCGAGCGCCAGGCCGGCGCCTACGCTGCCGCGGTGCTTGCTGGCCCAATATTGCGCGCTGGTGGACAGCGACTCGGAGTCGAATGCCCCATGCTCGGCGGCCGGCCGGGTGGAAGGCGTGAACAGGTTGATGTCGCGCGTCTCCGCCACGCCCTCGTTGGACGTTTCCTGTAGCTTGGGCGCGAACGTTCCGATCAAGAAATCGGCCAATCGCGGGGCAAGACCATTGAGCAGCGCGATCTGCACGCTCTGGCCGCCTACGAGGATATCCCGCCGCCGGGTCGTCGCCGCGAGATAGATCGCGTCGCCCATCATCTCCGGCTGGTAGATCGGCGGCGGCGGGCGAGGCAGGCCGGCAGTGCGGGAGACGGCATGGGCGTAGAACGGCGTGTTGACCGCGGGCGGGTAGACCATGCCGATGTGGATCCGGCTGCGCTCGTTGATCAACTCCGCGCGGACTGCCTCGGCAAACCCGCGCATCGCAAATTTAGCGCCCGAATAGGCAGACTGCACCGGTACGCCACGGAAGCCGATCGCCGAGCAGACATTCACGATGGTGCCGGCGTCGCGCGGGCGCATGTGCTCCAGCGCAATACGGGTGCCGTTCACGCAGCCCATGTAGGTGACGTCGGTGACCCGGCGGAACTCCTCATCCGTCATGTCGGAGAACTTGGCGAACACACTGACGCCGGCGTTGTTCACCCAAACGTCGAACGGCCCCATGCTGGCCACGATCGCGGCGGCGGCGGCATGCAGGGCGGCATTGTCGGCGACATCTGCCGTGAACGTCTCGACTGTGCCGCCACGTCCGGTCAGCTCCGCTTTGACGTCGTCGAGCGGCACCTGGCCGCGGGCGATGAGGGCCACGCGCCAGCCACGCTCGACGAACAGCCGCGCGGCGCTGCGACCGATGCCGGACGAACCTCCCGTAATGACGGCGAGGCGGGCGGACGATGAGGAGGGCATGGCATACCTGCGCGAAACATTCGGTGAGCCGCAAGTGGGGGCGGCTGGCCGGATGCCCACCCCGCCTGCGCGCCCCTTGCACGGGCCCGCCTGCACCCGGGAACGTCAGCGTCCCGGCAGCGCGCCCCAATCGCCCCGGCTGCGCTCCAGCCATGCACGCACCTCGCCGGGGGAGCCGAACACCGCCGGCACGAACAGTCCTGCGCCGCCCATCCTGCGCGCGACGGCCATGCCGTCCTCGTCGGTCACGTCGTCGCCGATGAAAACGGGGATGCGGCCGGCAAAGGCGGGAAGCGCCATGACGGCCTCCACGGCGCTGCCCTTGTCGGCGCCGCGCGGGCGTATCTCCCAGGCGAGGTGGGCAGGCATCGATTGGAACCGGTCGCTGAACGGCGCTACCCAGCGCTCGACGGCCGCCGTCACCGCCGCACCTGCACCCGGCGCCAAGCGATAGTGCAACACGACGCCACGCGCCTTGTGCTCCAGCAACACGCCGGGATGAAGCGACGCGAACGCCTCCGCCTCCGCCAGCATCCCGGGCGGCAAGGGTGGCAGGTCGGGCCGCAACAGCTCTGCCCCGGGTGCGGGGCGGAAGGCGCCACCATGCTCACCGGCGATGACGGGGACGATGCCGGGCAGCAGCGTGTCGACCTGGTCGACCGGCCGCCCCGTGATGACGGCGAGCGCTCCGCCGAGTTCGGCCACCAGCCGGGAAAGCGTGCCGGGCAGGGTGGGAGGAACCACGACCTCCATCGGCCGGGCTGCGAAGTCCAGCAACGTGCCGTCCATGTCCAGGAGCAGGGCCGTGCGCGCGAACGGCGGCAAGGGGTCAAGCTTTGGCGGATCAGTGGCAGGCGACAAGGCGCACGTCGTAGATCGGATGCTGGAACATGGAGACCGACGGTTCGTTGGCCAAGATCCAGCCGTGGAAGCCAGGGGCGCCCGGCCGGCTGTCGGTGATATCGAAATACCCTGCCGAGTCCTTTGGCAGATCCGGCGGGCGGACGACGCAGGCGCGCAGGGCAATGGACAGCGAGAGATTGTCCGCCGCCTGACCGACCTTGAGCGTCAGGGGAGTGGGTTTCGCGTTCACCTTATCGAGGACAATCAGGTCGGCGGTGTCCCTCGGCAGCCAGGTATCGGGTGGCGAGGGCGGTGTCGCGTCGGGCTTGGATGGCGGTTGGGCGATAGCGGGAGTGGCGGCGACCAAGGCCGCCAGCAGCGCGGCGCGCATCAGGCCCGCTTGGGGCTGCGCAACTGGGCCACGGTCTCGGCCAGGATCCGTCGCATCGCCCCCTCCTCCACGCCCATCAGGATGGCGTCCTCGAACGCGTCCTGCATCAACTGGCGCAGTTCGTCATGGTTCTCGGCCAGGATGCTCAGCTTCTCGCGGCAGCTCACGGGGGCGCCGTCCACACCGGGCCAGACGATGGGCGCCGTTAGGGGCGGCACGGTCATTGCGGGGCTGTTTTCTTCAATGTGTCCATCTGCTTCTGCGCCGCATCTGCCAGGCTGCCGACGTTAAAGATGAACTTGCCGAGCAGATCTTCCAGATTCACCGCCGATTGGGTGACGGTGATGGTGCCGCCGTTGCCGAGCATCTTGTCGTCTCCACCGGTCGCCAGCGAGATGAAGTTGCCCCCCAGCAGCCCGCCGGTGGCGACTGTGGCGCTGCTGTCGTCGGACAGCTTGATGTCGGATTGCACGGTGAAGGTGGCCACTGCCTGATACGTCTTGGGGTCGATCGCGAGCGCCGTCACGCTGCCGACCTTGAGGCCGGAAATCCGCACGTCGGATCCGGTGGAAATGCCGCCCACGTTATCGAACGACGCCTGCAGCGTGTAGCCGCCGAGCGCACCGCGGCCCGTATTGGCGACGGCGTAGAACAGGAACCCGGCAGCGACGAGCAGCACCGCCGCACCCGCGGCGATTTCGGTCACGGAACGGCGGGCCATGCTAGCTGCCTGGGGTCCAGGACTCGTAGTCACCCGTCGCAGGGGCGCGCTTGCCGCCGAGATAGTCGCTGCCGGGCGGCCGATAGCCTTGCGGCGTGCCGGTAAGGTTCGGCTCGTGCGGCTTCTGCCAGGCACGGCGGACGGTCTCCGGAATAGGGACGTCGGTCGTGTAGTGCAGCCAGGCGTGCCACTCGGGTGGGATGCGGCTGGCCTCGGGCTCGCCGTTGTACATGACCCAACGGCGCCGGCGAAGCTGAGGGCGAGGCGCCTTCTTGGCTTCGTAGTAGACGTTGCCGGCCGAGTCCTTCCCGACCAGGCGGCCGGTGAGCGAGGTGATCATGCGCATCATGAGGGTCATGGTTGCGTTATAGCAGTGTCGTAGGCCGGGTCCACCGGGACCGGTTGCCCAGGACGGCGCTGTACACCCCCGGGCACGATTTGACGCATCTGTGCACAGCATTTTGTGGCTCCAGCGTCGCGAGACGCAAAATACGCCTTTTCACCGGCCGACTCGGATTGTAGCGTCAAGCCATGAAAACCGACCGGACTTGGCAAGGTGTGCGGCTGCGGCAGACGGAGGCAGCGCCCGATCCGGACGCGCCACGGCGGCTGGTGCGGTTGCCGGCGGCATGGGACGACATGGCAGCGGCTGCCCTGTGCGAACTGGCCCCTGGCAGCAGCCGCGTATCGCTTCCGGCGCTGGCGCAATCCTGGATTCTGCCGCTGTCGGCCCGGGCCAAGGAGGCAGGGGTCAGCGGCCTAGCGGACCGGCTGCATGCCTTGCTGCTGCACCGGCGGGGCGCGCCGGGGGCGGCAGTGTGGCGCGGGGCGGCGGGCGAGGCGCCCCATTTCGTGCTGAACCTGCCGGCATTCCACGATGCGGTAGCCGGTTTCGACGTGCCGGCGTTTGCGGAGGCGGTGACGACGGCGGCGCAGGCCCTGGCGCTGCTGGCGCCGAATGCGCCGCGGTTTGCCGTCGGGCTCGCGGATCTGGCGGGACTGCTGGCGGCGCTCGGGTTGGACTATGCGGGCAAGCCGGCGCGCGATGTGGCGGCGTGCCTGGCGGCGGTGCTGCGCGGCCGGGTGGACGCAGTGCTGGCGGGGCCCCAGCCGGACCTTCTTGCGTCCATCCCGAACTGGCCAGCGGCGCCGGCGAGTTGCGCAATCGCCGGGCTGGCGGCGGAGGCGGCAGCCGCGCGGCGCGCGGCGATGCGCTGCGGCAACGCCCGCCCGGGAACGGCGATCCTGCCGCCGGGTGCGGCCGATGCATTGCTGGGCGTCGAGACGGGCGGGATCGCACCCTGCTTTGCCGCGGTGGGCGCCGCCGGGTTGCTGCGGGCGACGCGCGCATGGCTGACGGCGCGCGGCATCCCGATGGAGGCGGCGCTGGCGGCGGCGCTGGCCGGCGAGCCCGTCGTGCCAGTCGCCGGTTGGGCCGATCATGCTGCGATGCACGATACGGTCGCGGCATTCCTGCACGCGATGCCGGCGCGGCCGTCTGCAGTCCCCACGCCGGCGAACGACACAGGGAAGATGGAATTGCCGGCGCGGCGACGGGGCTACACGCAGAAAACCGCGATCGGCGGTCACCGGCTGTTTCTCCGCACGGGCGAGTACGCCGATGGACGTTTGGGTGAGATCGGGCTGGCCTTGCCGCGGGAGGGAGCGGCGGTGCGCGGCCTGGCCGACGCCTTCGCCGCCGCAGTGTCGGTCGGGCTGCAGCATGGCACGCCGCTGGAGGCCTACCTGGACGCCCTGGCCCACGCCCGGTTTACCCCGGCCGGCGCGGTGGAGGGTGACCCGGCGGTCGAGCAGGCGAGTTCGATCCCGGACTACGTGGTGCGGTCGTTGGCAGCCAGCTATCTTGGCCGCGTCGTACCCACCGAACAGCCGCCCGAGCGGCTTGCTGAACCCGAGGAGCCGCCGATGCTGCCGATGGACCTGCCACCCCGCCGCCGCCGTGCCGCCCTTCGCGTGGTGGCCGCATAATGAGCCGCGTGGAGGCGAAGCTGGCCGAACTGGGCATCACCCTGCCGCAGCCGATGGCGCCGATGGCCAACTACGTGCCGTTCGTGCGGACGGGGGAACTGGTGGTGGTATCCGGTCAGGTTCCCGCGCGCGACGGCAAGATCGCGTTCACCGGCAAGGTGGGCGAGGCCGTTACGGTGGAGACGGGCCAGGAGGCGGCGCGGCTCTGCTTCGTCAACGTGCTGGTGCACCTGAAGGCGGCTTGCGACGGTGATCTGGACCGGGTGGTGCGTGTGGTGCGCCTCGGCGGGTTCGTCGCCTCGCCGCCCGGGTTCACCCAGCACGCCCTGGTAATGAACGGCGCGTCGGACCTGGCGGTCGCGGTGTTCGGCGATGCCGGGCGGCATGCGCGCTCCACGATCGGTGTGCCGGCGTTGCCGGGGGACGCGGCTGTCGAGGTCGAGGGAATGTTCAGCGTTCGGTGAGCCTGGCTTGAGGCCACTCGCGTAACAGGCGAGTTCACGCCTACGATCACCGGGCCCCGGCCCGGAAACCGCTCATGTTGCTATACGAACACCCGCTTTCGTCATACGCCCAGAAGGTGAAGATCGCCCTGCGCGAGAAGGGCGTGGCCTTCACCGCCGAGCTGCCGGACAGCTTCGGCACTGGGCGCACGGACGGACCATTCGCCGCCGCCAACCCGCGCACGGAAGTGCCCGTGCTGATCGACGGCGAGACGCGGATCTTCGACTCGACCATCATCATGGAATACATCGAGGAGCGCTGGCCCGAGCCCAGGCTGCTGCCGGAGAGCCCGGCGGCGCGTGCCGCCGCCCGCATGACGGAAGACGTCTGCGACACCCAGTACGAGGCGATCAACTGGGGCTACGGCGAGGTGCTCTGGTTCCGCCGCGCGACCGGCGCCCTGGCCGAGACGCTGCGGGAGCAGGCGGCGCGGCAGACGCGGGTGATGCAGGACTGGCTGGCAGAGCGGCTGGGCGAGGCGCCTTGGTTCGGCGGCGACAGCTTCGGTTGGGCGGATGCCGCGGTGGCCCCCATGGTCAACCGCTCCGTTCACTATGGCCTGGGACCGGAAGCGGGGAGCCCATTGGCGCGGTGGCACGCCCGCATCCGGGAGAGGCCGTCGGTCGCCGCCACCTTCGCCGAATTCGACGCCGCGGCATCCCGCATGGCGGCAGCGTCCGAGCTCTACACGACCGGCGAGCGGCGGCGGGAATACCGCGATCACCGGCTGGAGTGGATGGTGAAGTCGGGCGGCATCGACGTGGTGCTCGCCGGCTTGCGCGACCACAACATCCGCTTTCCATGGCCGGCAGGAGAGGCGGCGGACTAGCGGACCGTGCCGGCCCGGGTCGGTGTCGCCGCGAGCCAAGTCGCCACGTGGATGGCCAAGGGTTTTTCCACGGCGACACGCTTCCTTGCCGGTGGCGGGCCGAGGCCGCCGTCCGTGAGCAAACACGGAGGTGACGTCAACGCTCTGGCGCAGCCATGCTGCACTGCCATATCGTCCGGTATGCCCGACGGCTCCCCCTCCCTCACGCTGACGCTTCACCCCTCGATCGCCTCGATCGAGCCGGCTGAATGGGATGCTTGCGCCGGGGACGACAACCCGTTCGTAAGTCACGCCTTCCTCTCCACCGTGGAGGATAGCGGGTCGGCCGGGCCGCGCACCGGGTGGCTGCCGCAACACGCTGCGTTGCGGGATGCCGCCGGGCAGTTGCTGGCCGCGGCGCCGATGTATGCGAAGTCCAACAGCTACGGCGAATACGTATTCGACCACGGCTGGGCCAACGCCTACGAGCAGGCGGGCGGCGACTACTATCCGAAGCTGCAGGTGGCGGTGCCGTTCTCGCCCGTGCCGGGTCCGCGGCTGCTGTGCCGCCCGAATGGCGGGGTGGCGCCGGAAGCACTCGGCCAGGCGCTGGTGCAGGCATGCGGGGAACTGCGGCTGTCCGGCGTCCACGCGACGTTCTGCACCGCGGAGGAATGGGAAGCACTTGGCCGCGCCGGCTGGCTGCAGCGGCTGGGGCAGCAATACCATTGGGAAAACAACGGCTACGGCTGTTTCGACGACTTCCTCGGCGCGCTGTCCTCCCGCAAGCGGAAGAATCTCAGGCGCGAACGGCGGGACGCGAACGATGCCGGGCTGGTCTACCGCACCCTGCGCGGAAGCGAGATCGGAAAGCGCGAGTGGGATGCGTTCTACCGGTTCTACCAATCCACCGTGGACCGGAAATGGGGCAGCGCCTACCTGACTAAAAAGTTCTTCCCGATGCTTGGCGACCGCCTGGGGGACCGGGTCGTGCTGATGCTGGCGGAGCACCAGGGCGAACCGGTGGCCGGAGCGCTGAACCTGCTGGGGCGAGATGCGCTGTACGGCCGCAACTGGGGCTGCCGCGGCGAGTGGCCGTTCCTGCATTTCGAGCTGTGCTACTACCGCGCGATCGACTTCGCCATCGAACACGGGGTGGCCCGGGTGGAGGCGGGCGCGCAGGGCCAGCATAAGATCCAGCGCGGCTACCTGCCCCGCCCGACCTACTCGGCCCACTGGCTCAGTCACCAGGGCCTGCGCGGCGCGGTGGACGACTTTCTGCGGCGCGAGCGCTCGGCGGTGATCCAGGGGATGGAAGAGCTAGAGGCGGAATACTCGCCGTACCGCAAGGCTGGCGAGGCCGGCTGACTCAACGGTGTCGCATGAAGCGATCGTCGGGCTTTACCAGCGTCACGCGCAGGCCTGGGCGGACGCCAGAGCACGTCAGGCAGCCCACGGGCTAATGGAAGCAGGTTGGCTCAAGCGTTTCCGGGCCCTGCTGCCGCCTTCCGCCGCCGTGCTGGACGTTGGTTGCGGTTCTGGCAATCCGATCGCGCGCCATCTCGCCGAACACGGCTGCATGGTGACCGGGGTGGACTCGTCGCCGGAGATGATCGCGATGTGCAAGCAACTTCTACCCGGGCATGATTGGCGCGAGGCGGACATGCGCACGCTCGCACTCGGCCGGGTGTTCGACGGCATCCTCGCATGGGACAGCTTCTTCCACCTCTGCCTCGAGGAGCAGCGCCGGATGTTCGCTGTTTTCCGTGCGCATGCGGCGCCGGGTGCCGGCCTGATGTTCACCAGCGGCCCATCGCACGGCGTCACCTTGGGCATGCTGGAGGGTGAGACGCTGTATCACGCGAGCCTTGACCCAGGGGAACACCGCCGCTTGTTGCATGAGCACGGGTTCACCACCGTGGGCCACGTCGCCGAGGATCCGGCATGCGGTGGCCACACCGTTTGGCTCGCTCGAGGCAACTGATCTAACCGTCCAGACCGGTCCCGGCGTAAGTCTCCACCAGTGCGGCAAGCATGGATAACCCGGCCAGGTTGAGCGTCTGCCCAAGTCGGCTAAGAGGCACCATGTCCCAAGCCTGGGCGTTCCGGCGGCAGTGTCCGAGCCGGATTTCGTCCTGGTACACGATCACGATGTCCTGCAAGCTCGTGAGTGTCTTGTAGAACTCAGGTTTGGCACCGCGATCATAGTCCATGGTGGAGGGGGAGAGCACGTCCACGACCACCGTAGGATCGCTGGTGAAGGTCCTCTCGGGGGACCACGAGCCGCAGGCGACGACAATGTCGGGAATGGTCTTGACCACACCCTTACCGGACTCGGCAGCCTGAACGCGAAGTCCGCCGATGTCTGTACGACATCCTTGGCGGTCAGCGGCGGTCCTTGAAAGATATCCAAGGTTCAGGACAATCTGGCCATGTCCCGCCGTGGGTTGCTCATCGCGAGAATCCGCCCGTTGACCGGTTCCCACTTGATGTCCTTGGGCTGAGCATCCACGAACTCGGCGACGGTGACCGGATACGCGATGACGACGGCGTGCGACATGGCACACCTCCTCCCCGACCTTATCCCACCCTGCCCGCCTCTGCACGGGCGCTTGACCACCGGTGCGACTGAGTGGCGAGGTGACGACCGCAACGTCAGCGAGAACACGCCCATGCGCCTACACGGCTACTTCCGCAGCGCCGCGTCCTGGCGGGTGCGGATCGCGCTGGGCCTGAAGCGCGTCACGGCGGAGCACGTGTTCCACCACCTTCGGCGCGGCGAGCAGCGATCGGCCGACTACCTATGCATCAACCCGCAGGGCCTCGTGCCAGCGCTGGAGCTGGATGACGGCACGGTGCTCACCCAGTCGCTGGCCATCATCGAATGGCTGGACGAAACCCACCCCGAACCGCCGTTGCTGCCCGCCGATCCGGTGGCGCGCGCCAAGGTGCGGGCCTTCGCGCACGTGCTGGCGGCCGACACGCACCCGCTGCAGAACCTCAAGGTGCTGGCGCGGGTGCGGGGGCTGGGCCGGCCGGAGGAGGACGTGCAGGCCTGGGCCGCAGACGTGAACGCGGCCGGGCTCGAAACATGCGAGGCGCTGGCCGGCGAGGGCCCATTCTGCTTCGGCGCCGCGCCTGGGCTGGCCGATATATGCCTCGTGCCGCAGTTGGGCAACGCGCGGCGGTTCGGTGTGGAGGTGGCCCGCTTTCCCCGCCTGCTCGCGGCCGAAGCGGCGTGCATGGCGCTACCCGCCTTCGCCGACGCCGTTCCGGGCAAGCAGCCGGACGCGGAGTAGCGTTCAGCCAAGGCGGAAGCGGGCGGAGAGAATCGGATCGGTCATGACTGCCTCGCGTAATGCCGGGTCGTCCGCGGCCACGACGACCCGCGTGAACCAGGGCACTTCGCTGCGCACGCGTTGGAGGAACAGCTTGTCGAGTGCCGCGGCATTCGGGCTGCGGGCGATGCAACACGCGCATCCGGCGGGGTGGGTCGCAGTGCCCTCCGGGACGAACACGGCGTCTTGCCGCCCGGGCTCGGCGCCGAATACGACAGGGATGCGCGCATCGAGGAACAGGGTCATCCGCTAGACATAAGGATATCTTTATGTCATATCAACGACCATGGATCCGCTCCTCCTCGCCTTGCGCGCCTGTGCCGAGCCGACCCGGCTGCGGTTGCTGGCCCTGGCCGCACGCGGCGCCTTTTGCGTCATGGATTTTACCGAGATCCTGGGTCAGTCGCAGCCCAGGCTTTCACGCCATCTCCGGTTACTGGTCGAGGCCGCGGTGATGGAGCGGGTGCGGGAGGGCGCCAACGTGTGGTTCACGCTGCCGCCGCGGCCACACTTGGTCTACGACCTGCTGTCCCGCATGCCGGCGGAGGATCCGGTGCTCGAGAGTGACCGCCGCCAAGCCGCACGCGTGCTGGCGGAGCGCGCCCGGGTGGCGTCCGACGCGTTCCGCAAGCGCGGGGCGGAGTGGGATGAGGCGCATGCGCTGGCGCTGCCGACCCGCGCGGTGGAACACGCTGTGCTTGCCGCCGTGGGCCCTGCGCCAGGCCGCCTGCTGGACGTGGGCACGGGAACCGGCCAGTTGCTCGAACTGCTGGCCCCTCGGGTGGAGCGCGGGTTGGGCGTGGATGCCAGCCGCGCCATGCTGGCCCTTGCCCGCTCCCGCCTGGCCAAGCCGGAACTGGCGCATTGCGCCGTGCGGCAAGCCGATATGTATCGTTTGCCGCTGCCGGATGCCGGGTTCGACACCGCCGTGATCCAGATGGTGCTGCACTATGCCGAGGACCCGGCCGCCGCCGTGACCGAGGTCGCGCGCGTGCTGCGCCCGGGCGGCCGGTTGCTGATCGTGGACCTGCCGCATCACGACCGCGCCGACTTGCTCGACCGCTTCGCCCATCGCTGGCCCGGTTTCCACGACGCCACCATCAACGCATTGCTGGAAGACGCCGGGTTACAGCCCGGGGACCCGGTGACCATTCCGGGCCCCCTACCCGTCCGCCTCTGGCCCGCCACGCAGCCAATCGCTGCGACCGCCGCCGTCCGTAAGGAGCTTGCATGACCCGACCGCATTTGCTGGATGCCCTGCGTGACCGCGTGCTGCTGTGCGACGGCGGGATGGGCAGCCGGGTGCAGGCGCTGACGCTCGACGTGGAGCGCGACTACTGGAACCGGGAGAACTGCACCGAAGTGCTGAACCTCTCCCGTCCGGATCTGGTGCGCGAGATCCACCGCGGCTACTTCGCGGCCGGCGCGGACATGGTGGAGACCAACAGCTTCGGCGGCAGCCCGATCACGCTGGCCGAGTTCGACCTGCAGGACCGCACGCACGAGATCAACAAGGTCGCGGCTGAACTGGCGCGCGAGGCGGCGGAGAGCTTCGGGGACGGGCGGCACCGCTGGGTGGTCGGCTCGATCGGCCCGGGCACCAAGCTGCCGACCCTGGGCAACATCGCCTACGACCCGCTGGAAGCGGCGCTCGCCGCGCAATCCGCCGGGCTGATCGATGGCGGGGTGGACGCGATCCTGATCGAGACGTGCCAGGACACGCTGCAGATCAAGGCCGCGGTGAACGGCGCCAAGATCGCGCGGGCGGCCGCCGGTAAGGACACACCTATCTTCGTGCAGGTGACGGTGGAAACCACGGGCACGCTGCTGGTTGGCCCCGACATTGCGGCCGCCGCGACCGTGGTGCACGCGCTGGATGTGCCGCTGATGGGCCTGAACTGTGCCACCGGGCCGCAGGAGATGAGCGAGCATGTGCAGTGGCTGGCGAAGAACTGGCCCGGCCTGATCTCGGTGCAGCCGAACGCCGGGCTGCCGGAACTGGTGAACGGCGCCACCCACTACCCGCTGGCGCCGCCGGAGATGGCGAGCTGGATGCAACGCTTCGTCCAGGAGGACGGGTTGAACCTGATCGGCGGCTGCTGCGGCACCTCCATCGGCCATATCGAGGCGCTGGACGCCATGCTGCGCCGGCTCGGCGAGCCCCGTCCCGCCCCCGTCGCACGCACCCACCACTGGGTCCCTTCGGTCGCCAGCCTGTATGGCCAGACGCCGCTGCGGCAGGAGAACAGCTACTTCTCGATCGGCGAGCGCTGCAACGCCAACGGCAGCAAGAAATGGCGCGAGCTGCAGGAGAAGGGCGACTGGGACGGCTGCGTCGCGGTCGGCCGCGAGCAGGTCGGCGAAGGCTCCAACAGCCTCGACGTCTGCACCGCCTTCGTGGGCCGTGACGAAGTCTACGAGATGAACGAGGTGATCACCCGCTTCACCTCGAGCGTCAACGCCCCCCTGGTGATCGACAGCACCGAGACCAACGTGATCACGGCCGCGCTGAAGCTGCACGGCGGCAAGCCGATCATCAACTCGATCAATTTCGAGGACGGCGAGGGCGCCGCGCATGACCGGCTGGTGCTGGCCAAGAAGTTCGGCGCGGCGGTGATCGCCTTGACCATCGACGAGGTGGGCATGGCCAAGACGCCCGAGGACAAGATCCGCGTCGCGCGCCGCCTGGTGGAATTCGCCTGTGACCAGCACGGCCTGGCGCAGAGCGACCTCCTGATCGACCCGTTGACCTTTACGATCGCGACAGGCAACGAGGACGACCGCAAGCTCGCGCAATGGACGCTGGAGGGCATCGCCGCGATCAGCCGCGAGTTCCCCGACATCCAGATCATCTTAGGCCTCTCCAACGTCTCCTTCGGGCTGAACGCGGCCGCACGAGCGGTGCTGAACAGCGTGTTCCTGGACCATGCCGTGAGGGCGGGAATGACGGGGGCGATCGTGCATGTGTCGAAGATCCGCCCGCTGCACCTTATCGCGCCGGAGGAGGTGCAGGTCTGCGAGGACCTGATCTTCGACCGACGCCGCGAAGGGTATGACCCACTCCAAAAGCTGCTGGAGATCTTCGCCGATCGCAAGCTGGCCGACGCCACCAAGAAGGTGCGGGCGGAGACAGTCGAGGGCCGGTTAAAGGACCGCATCGTCGACGGTGACCGAAAGGGCCTTAGCGACGAATTGGACGAGGCCCTACGAAAGATGCCGCCGCTCGACATCATCAACAACGTCCTGCTGGACGGGATGAAAGTCGTGGGCGAGCTGTTCGGCGCGGGCAAGATGCAGTTGCCGTTCGTCCTCCAATCGGCCGAGACGATGAAGGCGGCGGTGGCGCATCTGGAACCGCATATGGAGCGGGTGGATGGCCAGGAGAAAGGCACCATCGTCCTCGCCACCGTGAAAGGGGACGTGCACGATATCGGCAAGAACCTGGTCGACATCATCCTGACCAACAATGGCTACAGGGTGGTCAATCTCGGCATCAAGGTGTCGCTGGCGGACATGGTGGCGGCTGCCAAGGAGCACCGGGCGCACGCGATCGGCATGTCCGGGCTGCTGGTGAAGTCCACCGTGGTGATGCGCGAGAACCTCGAAGAGATGAGCCGCCAGGGGCTCGAGATCCCCGTCATGCTGGGCGGCGCCGCGCTGACCCGCAACTACGTGGAGGATGACTGCGTGCAATCCTACGCGTGCGGCCGGGTGGCCTATGCGCGGGACGCGTTCGACGGCCTGCACCTGATGGACCGGGTGACCGGCAACGGCTTCGACGACTACCTGGCCGCAATCCAGGCCAAGCGCACCGGCAAGGCGCGCAATACCAAGCGCACGCTGGGCCAGGCGGACAAGGCGGCGTTCCGCCCGGTGGACGTGGCGGCGGTGCGGCAGCGTAGGGCGCGCCTGACCGGGGACGTGCCGGTGGTGGAGCCGCCGTTCTGGGGCGCGCGGGTGCTGGAAAGCACGCCCAAGGCCGTGTTGCCGTTCCTGAACGAGCGCAGCCTGTATCAATTCCAATGGGGGTTCCGCAAACAGGGCCGCACGCTGGAGGACTTCCTGGGCTGGGCCAAGCAGGAGTTGCGCCCGATCATGAAGCGCATGTTCACCCTGTGCGAGCAGGAGGACATCCTCCGTCCGCAGGCGATCTACGGCTACTGGAAGGCGGCGGGCCAAGGCAACGACCTGGTCGTGTTCGAGCAGGACGGCACGACGGAGGTGGCACGCTTCACCCTGCCGCGCCAGCCGAAGGAGGACGGCGAGTGCATCGCCGACTTCTTCCGCGACGTGGACGACGCCGAGCGCGACGTCATTGGGTTGCAGGTGGTCACCGTCGGCCAGAGGGCGTCCGACACGGCGCGGCTTTGGTTCGAGGACAACCGCTACCAGGACTACCTGTATCTGCACGGGCTGTCGGTCGAACTCGCCGAGGCAATGGCGGAGTACACCCACAAGCGAATCCGCGCCGAGTGCGGTTTCGCCGCTGAGGACGACCGGGACATGGAGAAGATGCTGAGCCAGTCTTACCGCGGCAGCCGCTACAGCTTCGGCTATCCCGCCTGCCCGAAGCTCGAGGATCAGGTGCCGTTGCTGTCGCTGCTGGGGGCGGAGCGGATCGGCGTCGAGATCAGCGACGAGTGGCAGTTGCATCCGGAACAGAGCACGAGCGCGATCGTGGTGCTCAATCCCCGCGCGAAGTACTTCTCGGTATGAGCAAACGGCAGATCCGGCTCGGCCTGTCGATGCGCTACCTCGGCTACCATGACGCCGCGTGGCGCCATCCGGACGTGCCGGCGGGCGGCGCTTCGGACTACCACCACTTTCTCCGGTGCGCGCAGGCGGCGGAGCGCGGGTTGTTCGACATGGTGTTCTTCGCCGACGGCATCGGCGTGCGCGCGAACGATGATCCGGCGGGTTCGCTCGCCCACTCCAACCGCAACGTGGAGTTGGAGCCGCTGACGCTGCTGTCCGCCCTGGCACCAATGACGCGCCACATCGGCCTCGTCTGCACGGCGTCGACAACTTACAACGAGCCGTATCACATCGCGCGCAAGTTCGCCTCGCTCGACCACATCAGCGGTGGGCGGGCCGGATGGAACATCGTGACGTCGTGGTCCGAGCAGGAGGCCTGGAACTTCTCCCGCGAGAAGCACCTCGACTACGACACGCGGTATGACCGGGCGCGCGAGTTCGTGGATGTGGTGACGGGGCTGTGGGATAGCTGGGAGCCGGACGCGTTCGTGCACGACAAGGCGACCGGGCAGTTCTACGACCCGGCGAAACTCCATGTGCTGAACCACAAGGGTAAGCACTTCCAGGTGCGTGGCCCGCTCAGCGTCAAGCCCACGCCGCAGGGCCGGCCGCTGCTGGTGCAGGCGGGTGGAAACGAGATGGGCCAGGAGATCGCGGCGGCCGATGCGGACGTGGTATACTCGTCCATCAACAGCTTCGAGGGCGCGCAGGCTTACTACGCTTCGGTCAAGGGTCGGATGGCCAAGTATGGCCGCGATCCCGACCAGGTGCGGATCATGCCCGCCCTGATCCCCGTGATAGGGCGCACCGAAGCCGAGGCGCAAGCGAAGCTCGATGAGCTGCAGGCGCTGATCGATCCACTGGTGGGTCAGGCACGGCTTTATGGCTTGATGGGGGACCTGAGCGCTTACGACTTCGACGGACCGGTCCCGGAGCCCACGGGTGCCAAGGCGCGCAGCATGGCCTATAGCTGGTATGAGAGGGCGAAGCTGGAGGGTTGGTCCATCCGGCAGATGTACGGCCAGTATGCGGTGGGCGAAGGCTACCGGGTAATCGGCACGCCGGGCCAGGTCGCCGACATGATGGAGCACTGGCTGGATAACGGCGCCGCGGATGGTTTCAACATCACGCCGACGCATCTGCCTTACGGGATTGATGCGTTCGTGGAGTATGTGGTGCCTGAACTTCAGCGGCGGGGACGGTTCCGGACGCAGTACGAGGGTGCGACGCTGCGGGAGAACCTAGGGTTGCCAGCCTACATGCACCCCCAGCACCGTCATGGCCGGGCTTGACCCGGCCATGCACGCGGTGGCGCCGCCCTGCTGGTGGGCGGATGGGTTTACATCCTTACGAACCGGCCGAACGGCACGCTTTACATCGGAGTTACGGCCGACCTGATAAAGCCGGTCTGGCAGCATCGGGACGGTATCAAAGGCGGGTTTACGAGCCAGCATGGATTGCACCAAGCTCGGCTGATCCTGGAGAGTAACTCTGGTTGGGTTGGCCTGTATCCGACCCTGCTCTGAGCAGGCGGCGCCGTGTGGATGGCCAGGTCAAGCCCGGCCGTGAGGTGGTAAGCGCGGCACGGCCCGTTTGACGCGCCGCACAACGTGGCCTCCAATACACCTCCGCACACGCAGGAGCGCCCCTTGCCACAACCGCGGCAGATGAAGCTTGGCCTCAACATCGTTGCCAACGGCGCGCATGCCGCCGGGTGGCGCATGCCTGGGGCCAAGGCAGACGCAGCGCTCGATATCCGCTTGTGGAAACGCATGGCGCAGGCCGCCGAACAGGCGAAGATCCATTTCATGTTCTGGGCCGACGGGATCGCGGTGCGCCACTCCGCCCGGGACGACGACGAACTGAGCTACAACGCGCGCATAGACGTCTACGAACCCTTGACCCTGATCGGGGCGCTGGCGGCCGTCACCGAGCGCATGGGGTTCCTGGCCAGCGCGTCCACCACCTACAACGACCCGTATCACGTCGCCCGCAAGTTCGCCTCGCTCGATCACATCAGCGAGGGCCGGGTTGGCTGGAACGTCGTCACCTCTTGGTCCGAGCAGGAGGCGTATAATTTCGGCCGCGACTCCCACATGGAGCATGGCCTGCGCTACCGCCGCGCGGAAGAGTTCGTGGACGTGGTGTTCGGCCTCTGGGACAGTTGGGAGGACGACGCATTCATCCGCGATAAGGCGGCCGGCCGGTATTTCGACCCGGCGAAGCTGCACACGCTGGAGCACCGCGGCGAGACCTTTGCCGTGAAAGGACCGCTGAACGTGGCGCGGCCGATCCAGGGTTACCCGGTGATCGCGCAAGCAGGGTCGTCGGGACCGGGGCAGGACCTCGGCGCGCGCATCGCGGACCTGATCTACACCATGCAGAAGACCAAGGAGGACGCCCAGGCGTTCTACCGGAGCGTCAAAGCGCATGGCGAAGCGGCCGGCCGCGACCCGGACTCGATGTTGGTGATGCCCGGCATCCTCGCCATCCTTGGCCGCACCCGGCAGGACGCGCAGGACCGCTTCGACCAACTGCAGAGCCTGGTGCACCCGCGCGTCGGCCTGCCCATGCTGGCGGACACATTCGGCGACCTGACGCACCACGACCCGGACGGGCCGTTGCCGCCGCCGCTTCAAGGCCAGAACGCGGTCAAGAGCGCGCAAGAGAAACTGGCAAAGCTCGGCGCGCAACCGGGCATGACGATACGCAAGCTGTATCAAAGCCAGGCCGGCGCCTCCGGGCACAACGTGGTGGTCGGCACGGCGGCGGACGTGGCGGACCTGATGGAGGATTGGTTCACCGGCCGCGCCTGCGACGGGTTCAATATCATGCCGGCGTTCATGCCGGAGCCGGCCATGGAGGCGTTCGAGTGGCTGATCCCCGAGCTGCAGCGGCGCGGACTGTTCCAGACGGAGTATCAGGGGGACGGCACGATGCGCGGCAGCCTTGGCCTGGCACGCCCGTCGCATGGAAGCCATCGCCGCCGTAGCTGAACCATGGGGACCACAATGAAAGCGCCGCTCCGCCTCGCGCTGGCGATCTGCCTTGCCTGCCTGTCGATGACCGCGCAGGGCCGGGCGCAAGAAGCGATCCCGACCCAGTCGCCGCAGCCGGACCTGGTGAAGCTGCTGCCGCCGGACGTTGCATCCGCCAAGATTTTCACCCTGGCAGTGGCGCTCGGCTCGCCGCCGGACGATTTCCGTGACGCCAAGGGCGATGTGGCCGGGTGGGAGATCGACATCATGCGCGCGGCCGCCGAGGCGTTGGGGCTTACCCTGGATATC
>CAXTVQ010000001.1:148076-169041 GCA_964247705.1 uncultured Acetobacteraceae bacterium
TATCTCGTAGACAACGGCACCTATACCAAGATCGTCACCAAATGGGGCCTGCTGGACGGTGCGATCAAGCAAGTGCCGATAAACCCGACCGGCACTCCGCGCTGATGCCCGAACGCCTGGCCACGGCGCAGGCGCTGCGGGTGGTGCCGTTGCGTCACCCGTGGACGTGGCTGGCCAGCGTCGCCGTGGTGGCGATTGCGGCCGCCATGCTGTTCAGCGTCGCCACCAACCCGGCGTTTGAATGGCCAGTGGTCGGCGAGTACATGCTGAACGGCCAGATCCTGCTGGGCCTGGCGCGCACGCTGGAGCTGACGGTCATCGCGATGGCGATCGGGCTGGTGCTGGGCACGGTTCTGGCTGTGATGCGGCTGTCGGCGAACCGGCTGCTGAGCACGCTGTCCTGGGTTTATACCTGGTTCTTCCGCAGCGTGCCGGCGCTGGTTCAACTGATCTTCTGGTACAATTTCGGCGCGCTGTATCCGGTGATCGTCTTGCGCGTGCCGTTCGGGCCGGTGCTGTTCAGCGCCACCATCAACCAGTTGATCACACCGATGTTCGCCGCCCTTGCGGGATTAGGCCTGGCGCAAGCCGCGTATACGGCCGAAGTGGTGCGCGCTGGCATCGTGGCGGTGCCGCCGGGTCAGGTCCGGGCCGCGAAGGCGCTCGGCATGCGCCCGGTGACGATCTTCCGCCGCATCGTCTTTCCACAGGCCATGCGCGTGATCATCCCGCCGGTCGGCAACGAGGTGATCTCCATGGTGAAGAACACGTCGTTGGTCAGCGTGATTGCGCTCGCCGAGCTGCTCTACACGGCGCAACTGATCTATGCGCGCACCTACGAGACGATCCCGCTGCTGATCGTGGCGTCGCTCTGGTATCTGGCCGTGGTGTCGGTGTTATCCGCCGGGCAGCATGTGCTCGAGCGCCGTTACCGCGCACGATGAGCCCGATGGTGCGCATCCGCGGCCTGCAGAAAAGCTACGGCGCGCGCACGGTGCTGAGCGGGATCGACCTCGACGTCGCCGCAGGCAGCGTGATGTGCATCATCGGCCCGTCCGGCTCTGGCAAGAGCACGCTGCTCGCCTGCATCAACCATCTCGAGCGGATCGACGCCGGACAAATCTGGGTGGGTGGCGAACTGGTCGGCTACCGGGAACGGCGCGGCGCGCTGCATGAACTGCCGGAACGGCGAGTTGCGGCAATGCGGGAACGGGTTGGCATGGTGTTCCAGCAATTCAACTTGTTCCCGCACATGACGGCGTTGCAGAACGTTGCCGAGGCGCCGGTGCAGGTGAAACGCGCGCGCCCAGCGGCGGCCAACGCACGCGCAATGACGCTGCTGGAGCGGGTGGGTTTGGTCGGCAAGCATGCAAACTACCCGGCGCAGCTCTCCGGCGGCGAGCAGCAGCGGGTGGCCATCGCGCGAGCCCTGGCGATGGACCCGCAAGTGATGCTGTTCGACGAACCGACCTCCGCGCTGGACCCGGAATTGGTCGGCGAGGTGCTGGCGGTGATGCAGGACCTTGCGCGCTCGGGCATGACGATGGTGGTCGTAACGCACGAATTGGCCTTCGCGCGCGAGGTGGGTGACGAGTTGGTGTTCATGGACGCCGGTCGCATCGTCGAACGCGGCGCCCCGCGCACCGTGCTGAGCGCTCCGCAGGAGCGGCGGACGCAGGATTTCCTCTCCCGCGTGCTGTGACCGGGTGACGGGGGAGTTGCTAGGTTTCGGCCGCCGCATCTGCTCCTTGGGAGGCAGTTTTTAGAGAGGCGGGCAAGAGCGCAAGGGGGGAGGGGATCAGACTTGGCTCTCCAGCCAACAGCCAGTCGACTTGAGCGCGCAACTCCAACATTGTTTGTTTCAGCAGTGACAGCCGTCTTGTCGCAAAGGCGCCTTGTGATAGCGCGGCCGCCGAAGACTTTCCTCCACGCCGCAACCAAGCGAAGAACTCGCATCCTTCAGCCGCCGTCGTCCTGTCAACGCGCCAGTCCGTCTTGCCGAGATAGGCCAACTCGAGCATGACGAGCTCGAAACTCGAAGGCGTGAAGCGCCAGGCGTGCATGTCAATATAATCGGAACTGGACGCGAGGGCCGCTCGTAGCGTCTCGGCTTCCTCCAAGCTGTGGACGAAACTCAATCCGCGCGAAGGATGCTGGCTCCATCCGCCCTCACCACCGTCTCGGGCGGCATAAGCGAGATAGTCGAAGCCGAGCCAGGGATCATGCCTCACGCGCTTCTCGGAATGCGCGGCGAGGACCTGACCGGTGGTCGTTAGCGTTTGAAAGTAGTCGAAACAGTAGCGCTTGTCCGGTATTGCCAGGATAACGACGCCGTCGGGCTTCAGCAGTGTCTCCGCCGAAGCGAGAAATGCGGTTAGATCAGGCGTGTGTTCCACCACGTGGCTCGCGATGAAGGCATCGAACGTGCCATGGACGTCAGCGGGAACTGCCGAGCTCAGGGGACCATCTGCCCAGACGAAATCCACCGTTTCTATGCGGCTGGTGTCGACCGCTGCATGATCCCGGTATTTCGCACGCAATCCCTCTCGGTCCAGGTGATCGAGCGTGTATGTGTTCCAGCCAAGAGACTTTGGCGCGATAGGATTGTGGCTTGCGCCCACCTCGATGAGCTTCGCCCCGCGCGGCAAACCCCGAAGCAGCGTCTCTACTCTACTTCCCAAGGTTGACCACCATGGTTTGATGGCGCCATGGCGTGATACGCCGTGGTGGAAACGCCAATCGGAACGTGTGATCCAGACGGTCGAAATTGATGTTGTAGAACGGATCTGTATCCAACAACGGTCCCCATTTCCGGCGCATGTAGGACGCCTCTGCGGCCGCCCTCTCGACTTGGCTCGGAGTCGCATCCGTCCCGCGCGACGCCGATTCCAAATGGAACAGTTCCGCAAAAGGCGTCCAGATCACACGCAGCCCATGGCTGCGGATCTTCATGCAGAGATCGACGTCATTGAAGGAAACAGGGAGATTGACCTCATCGAGGCCGCCGACTGCGTCGAAGGTCTCGCGGCGGATGGCCAAGCACGCGCCGGTGACGCCGGAGACCTCTTTCGTGAGACAATACTGTCCGAAATAACCGATGGAGGAACTATCCTCGAAGTGTCCAAAATGCCCCGCTACGCCAGGGCCGCCCTCATGGTTTCCAACCCCCAAGACAACGCCGGCGTGCTGGATCCTTTTGTCGGCGTAATACAATTTCGCTCCGACTGCTCCAACGTCGGGACGCATCACGAGCGAAACCATTTCCGTCAGCCAGGATGGCGCTATCACGTCGACATCGTTGTTCAGCATCAGGATGACGTCGCCGGTCGAGACTCCGACTGCATGATTGTTGATCGCGGAGTAGTTGAAAGCTCCCTCATAGCTGATCACACGGACCCTGCTGTCCAATCGAAGCCTCTGGAGCAACGCCAAGGCGTCGGGATCCGATGACCCGTTGTCCACGATCAGCACTTCCAGATCATCGTAGTCGGTTCTGTGCAGAAGACCGCCGACGCACCGTGCGAGCAAATCTGCCTTGTCCTTGGTCGGCACGACGATGCTCACCTTCGGGACGACGGCAGGGAGGCTGCGCCGTACGCGGCTCCAAAGCGGGGTGGCCGGTGCAGGAACGACCTCGGCATCGATATGCTGGGATTGCAGGTAGTCGGCAATGGCGACGCGGGCGGCAGCAACGCATTCATCGAGGCGGGCTTGCGAGAATGAGGACGGCCTGTCGGTTCGACGCCAATGGTAGAGTATCGCGGGTATGTGGACGATCGTGTCTGCCTCGCTGACAGCGCACGCCCGCAACGCCAGATCATAATCCTGACTTCCATCGACGAGGTTCTCACGCAGGCCGCCTAGTTTCTCGACGAGAGACCGCCGATAGACACCGAGATGGCTGATTAGGTTGTGCCCAAGAAGAAGGTCGATGTTGTAGTCCGGTTTGAAGTAAGGGTTGGCCCGGCGTCCATCCTCGTCGATATGGTCCTCGTCCGAATAGATCAGGTTCGCGTCCGGCCGGTTGTTGATGGCAACGGCGACCTCATAAAGCGCTTGCTCGGCCAAGATGTCGTCGTGGTCCAACAGCGCCAAGAACTCGCCGGTCGCCAGCGTCAGAGCCGAATTCGTCGCTGCGGCAATATGGCCGTTCACGTCCCGCCGCAGCCATTTGATGCGAGGTTCCTCGGCCGCCAACTCTCGCATTACTCGCACGACCGTGTCGGACGGGGACGCATCGTCTGCGACGCAGAGCTCCCAGTGGGGGTAAAGCTGGGCGCGCACCGACGATATGGCTGCCCGAAGCAGCTCTTCCGATGCGTCGTAGGAGGGCATGATGACGGAGATCAGAGGCTTGAGCTTCAAGGAGCACGCATGCTCCCGTATCAAGGTCCGATCATGATCGTTCAGCGTGTCGACCTCTCGAACCCAACGGTCATAGTCCGTCTCTGGCCGCGCCTCAGCGGCTGGCGGCAGTAGGGTGGTGACTGCGGCAATGGCCGGGGCCTCGGCCTGTCGCGCAAGAATGCCATCACTCAGCTCGACAGACAGCCGTGCCTGGCGTTCAAAGGGCTTGTTTGCACTCTGCGGCGTGATGATCCGAAAGACGGTGCGCGCAGTTTGCCGGATGGCGCGCCGTGCTGGCGCTGGCAGCGCCGCACCGAACTCACGAATGGGCTTGGTGGCGCGCCATGTTGAGGAATAGATCACCCGGTCGCGCTCGCGCTCGGCTGCGCGTCGTTCCAACGTGACGGCAAGCTCTCGATCAGATGCCGCCGCCAAATCGGCCCGGGCATGCTCCAGGGCAAGGAGAAGGCGCCCATTTTCGGCCAATACCTTGTTGTTGCGCTCGTCGGCCAGTCGCATGGCCGCGGCTGCATCGGATTGTTTGGCGCTCACCTTGATCAATTCAGCCTCAAGCAACGCGCGCTCCGCGATGGCCGCCCCGTAGGCGACTTGGGCTACTCCTTCGCGTCTGCGCGCCTGCTCGGCATCGTCGAGCGATAACGCAAGCTGCCGCTGAGCCCGGACTGCGTCCGCCTCGGCCTTCTCAATTGCGCGCGCTGCCGTTTGGTTCGCCTCTTTGAGACGCAGGCTGCTGTCCTCGATCAGCCGGTTGAGCCGCTCAATCTCCTGGTGAGCAGATCCTACTTCATGCGCATGGTTCTGGTTCGAAATCCGCAGCCGTATCAGTTCGGCGAACGCGAGCAGTTCCGTGCGGCCTCGACCAGAGTCGCTCTTCTCCAGAAGGTAGGCATGGGCGGTCAGGAACGATGCGTCGAAGCTAAAGACTGGCGCGTATCCAACGTCCGCAAACCGCTCCAACCACCAGATGACGGGCTTGACGTTGACGTGGGTGGACTCCTCCAGATCCGTTGGCGATGACGAAAATAGAACCCGAGGAGCGGCCGCGGTGACGGCAGAGATCGCCTTGACCGCATCCGCCTCCTCCATGTGTTCTAGGACCTCGATGCAAGTCACGAGATCATACCGACCGTCTATGGGCTCAGCGATCGAGCCTTGGGAGACAAACGACCTGAGATCGGTTCTGACTTGTGAGACGGCGAACCTGGAGATATCGCGTCCCCACGTCGGCACATTGCGGTCCCACAGCGCCTCCACGAGGAAACCGTGCGCGCAGCCGGCATCGAACACGGTATCGGGGCGCAGGCCGAGAAGGATCTTATCTGCGACTGCCCCGAAGAACCGGCTCCAGTGCGGCTCATCCCTGCCATACACGAGGCTTCCACAATGCGAGGTAAAATAGCTTTCGCCGTAGGCTTCGTCGCTGTGACCTGCGGCTTCGTCTAGATCTGCCATATCGCTCCAGCCTGAGATCCCGGTCGCACCTTACTCTGACCGGGTGATAGCATTGAAGTGCCCGTTCTGGCTGAATGTCGTGCAAGGCGTAAGGCAGCGCGGGCACGCGGCAGACAACACCGCCGGCGGCCTGGCCGGGCCGGACGGATACAACCACCCAGCATGACCGGAGTACGCCATGGCCACGATCGACCCAGCCCGTTTCTTGCATGATCTGCACGATGTGCGCCGGATCGGCACGTATAAAACCGGTGTTCACCGGCCCACCTACTCGCCGCAGGATATGGACTCGCGCCGCTGGCTGATGGCGCGCATGGCGGAGGTCGGGCTGGAGCCCAGCATGGACGGCATCGGCAACGTGCTCGGGCGCCACCCCGGAAACGGGCCGCATGTGCTGGTCGGCAGCCATATCGAGAGCCAGAACTACGCCGGCTGGCTGGACGGCGCGCTGGGCGTGGTCGCCGGGCTGGCCCTTGCCCGGGCCGGGCTGTCGGTGGACGTGGTGGCGTTCGCCGACGAGGAGGGGCATTTCGAGGGCGGCTTCCTCGGCAGCCGCTCCTTCATCGGTAAGCTGAGCGACGAGGAGATGGACCGCGCCCGCAGCCGCAACGACGGCTCGCCGCTGCGGGACGCCCTCGCCGCGGCAGGATTGGCCGGGTTGCCGCGCATGGTGTCCGAGCCCGGACGCTACCGCGGCTACCTCGAACTGCATATCGAGCAGGGCACACGGCTGGAACAGGCCGGCGATCACGCGGCCGTTGTCACCGGGATCGTCGCCATCTGGCAGTTCCGCATCACCATCGGGGGCATGCAGGATCACGCCGGCGGCACCACCATGGCCGAGCGGCGGGATGCCGGGCTGACCGCCGTACGCCTGCTCGCCGCTATCGACGCGTCGTTCCCCCGCGTGGTGGGGGAGCGCACAACCTGGACCACGGGGCAGATCAAGCTCGAGCCCGGCGCACCCTCCATCATCCCCGGGTCCGCCGAGATCCTGTTCCAGTTCCGCGATGTCGAATGGGCGGTGCTGGAGCGGCTGGAGGCGTGCCTACGCGGGCTGATCCAGGAGAGCAACCGGCGGGAGCGCTGCCCAGCCACGCTGCACGCGCTCCGCCGCAGCATTCCGGCGGCCTGTGACCCGGCATTGATGGCCGCGTTGGAACAGGCCGCCGAGCGTCACGCCCCTGGCGCTTGGCAGCATATGCCGAGCGGGGCCGGGCATGACGCACAGGTGATGGCCGAGATCATGCCGTCCGCCATGCTGTTCACGCCCAGCATTGGCGGCATCAGCCACCACTGGGCGGAGGACACGGCCGAAACCGACCTCGCGCTGTGCTGCGCCGTCCTGGCAGACGCGGTGGAAACGGTGCTGCAGGCGCCTTGAGCTGCGTCTTACATGCCGTGATGGCAAGGTTTTGATACGCCGGGTGACAAATCCGGTCTGGTACACCGAAGTTTAGTCCTTTCAGAAAAGGGGCGCCAATTGGGTGACCGTTGGCTCTGCTGCTGGCTTAAAGGACCGATATGCCTGACCAGATCGCCGGCCGCTCGCCAGCCCAGGATGGGCTGAACGAGGATATTGCCCGGATCGGCGCCGAGTTGGTGCGCTTGAACGGCGGCACTGACCCCTTTGCCGCCGCCGTGCGCGCCACACGCATGCCGATGATCATCACAGACCCGCGGCGTGCAGATAATCCTGTGGTTTTCACCAACGACTCCTTCTGCCGGCTCACCGGCTACACGCGCGACGAGATCCTCGGCCGCAACTGCCGCTTTCTGCAGGGTGCGGAGACTGACCCGGCGACCATCTCGCGGATCCGGCAGGCGGTGAAGGACCAAGTCTGCCTTGAGATCGACGTTCGCAACCACCGTAAGAACGGCGAGCCATTCTGGAACCGCTTGCTGATGGCGCCGGTGCGCGACAGGGCGGGGGATGTCGCCTACTTCTTTGCGAGCCAGGTGGACGTCACCCTCGAACGCGAGCGGCTGGCCAACCTGGAGGGTGCCAACGCCGCCCTGACCGCGGAGGTGGCCGACCGGACCCGCGCGCTTGAAGTCAGCGAGGAGCGCCTGCGCCAGCTCGCCGACACCGTGCGCGAGGTGTTCTACATCATCGACGCCCGCACCGGGGCAGTCGAATACGTCAGCCCGGCCTATCAGCAGGTTTGGGGCCGGCCGACCGAAGAACTTTACAGCAATCACCGCCTGTTCCTCGATGGCGTTCGGCCGGATGACCGGGCTGGCGTCCGCGACGCCTTGGCGCTGCAACACCAGGGGGAGCCAACCGAGCGGCGCTACCGTGTCGTCCGCCCGAATGGGTCCGAACGGCGCATCTGGGACCGTGCCTGGCCGCTGCGGGATCCGGCGACCGGCGAAGTCTACCGCGTCGTCGGCGTGGCCGAGGACGAGACCGAGCGCGCGCTCGCCGAAGAACGGCTGGCGGCGAGCGAGCAGCAGTTACGCCGGGTGAACCAGGCGCTGCGCCGGCTCAATGAGGACCTGGAGGCGCGGGTCGCCGAGCGCACGCTGGAACGCGACATGATCTGGCGCACCAGCATGGACCTGATCGTCGTATGCGGCCTGGACGGCCGTTACCGCAGCGCTAACCCGGCGTGGATGCAGGTGCTTGGTTACTCGCCCGAGGACGTGGAAGGTTTGCACTTCGATGCGCTATGCCATCCGGAGGACAAGCCGGCGGTGCAATCGACGTTCGCGGCCCTGGTCGAAGGCAAGCCGATTTGCGACTTCGACATGCGCCTGCGGGCCAAGGACGGCACCTATCGCAGTTTCAATTGGACGGCGACGCCGCAGGAGAACGTGTTCTTTGCCGTCGGGCGGGACGTCACCGACCGCAAGCGGCTTGAGGAGGAGCTGCGGCAGAGCCAGAAGATGGAAGCTGTGGGCCAACTGACCGGGGGCTTGGCGCACGACTTCAACAACCTGCTGACCGGGATCACGGGAGGGCTGGAACTGCTGGAGACGCGGCTGGCGCAGGGGCGCGGGGCAGAGGCCGGACGCTACATCGCTGCCGCGCAGGGCGCCGCAACACGGGCCGCCGCCCTCACCCACCGCCTACTCGCTTTTTCCCGCCGGCAGACGCTCGAGCCGAAGCCGGTCGACGCAAACCGGCTCATAGGCGGGCTGCAAGACTTGGTGGGCCGCACGGTCGGGCCGTCGATCAAGGTGGCAGTAATCGGCGACGCTGGTCTGTGGCCGACGCTGGTGGACGCGAACCAGCTCGAGAATGCGTTGCTCAACCTATGCATCAATGCGCGGGACGCGATGCCGGACGGCGGCAAACTGGTGATCGAGACCGCGAACCGCGACCTGGACGAGCGCGGCGCTCGCATGCGCGACCTCCCGGCCGGCAGCTATGTGAGCGTGTGCGTGACCGATACCGGCACCGGGATGCCGCCCGAGGTGATTGCACGCGCGTTCGATCCGTTCTTCACGACCAAGCCGCTCGGCCAGGGAACCGGGCTCGGCCTGTCGATGGTCTACGGCTTCGTGCGCCAGTCCGGCGGGCAGGTGCGGATCCATTCCCAGCCGGGCCACGGTACGACCGTGTGCCTGTTTCTACCGCGGCATGGCGCGAGTGCCGACCCGGAGTCGGCGGGCGGCACTGGCGATACCGGCCTGTTGGCGGGCCAGGGTGAGACGGTGTTGGTGGTGGATGATGAACCCACCGTGCGGATGCTGGTGTCGGACGTATTGGAGGAGCTGGGCTACGCGACGGTCGAGGCGGAGGATGGTGCGGCCGGACTGGAGATCCTGCGGTCCGACAAGCGGATCGACCTCCTGGTGACCGATGTTGGGCTGCCGGGCGGCATGAACGGCCGGCAAGTTGCCGATGCGGGCCGGGTGCTGCGGCCGAGTCTACGGGTACTGTTCATCACGGGTTACGCGGAGAACGCGGCATTGGGCGGGGGGCAGCTTGAGGCGGGCATGCAGGTGCTGACCAAGCCGTTCGCGATGGACGATTTGACCCGGCGTATCCGGGACCTGCTGGCGGGATAAGGCAGCGTGAGCTTTTGCTCTCGCCATTCTTGGCTCACGCGGGATTGCTGTTACGTGACCGTTTACGCTTGCTTGGACCGGTAGCCTACGGCACAACGGCCCTGCTCGTACGCCCGTGCGGGAGAGTTGCAGCATCCTCGACGGTGGGGACTGCCGCCGAAGGCGCAACCGGCCCCCGGAAACGCTCAGGCACAAAGGACCGCACGGCGCATAGGGCCTCTGGAAAGCTGCCCCTAGCCCATCTTGGGGGTGCACCGACGGAGTAAGGGTCGTGCACGCCGCGCCCGAATCTCTCAGGTTCCGTGACAGAGGGGGGTCGTTCCTGCCAGCAACCCTGCCGGTGGGCGGCCTTTGCCTGCGGAGTGCGTGTGTCAGAATTTACCCCCGACGATTTTGTCGACCCCGATGCGGATGTCGTCCGCACGACCCCTCTCGACGCCCTGCATCGCCGGCTCGGCGCGCGCATGGCGCCGTTCGCAGGATACGACCTGCCGGTGCAATACCCGGCCGGCGTTATGGCCGAGCACACCCAATGCCGCGAGCGCGCCGCCTTGTTCGACGTGTCACATATGGGCCAGATCAGCCTGCACGGTGCCGACGCCGCTGCGGCGCTCGAAACGCTTGTGCCCGGCGACGTGACCGGCATCAACCCCGGCCGGCAGCGCTACACCCTGTTCCTGGACGAAGCGGGCGGCATTCTCGATGATCTAATGGTCGCCAACCATGGCGACCGTCTTTTGTTGATCGTGAACGCCAGCCGCAAGCACGCGGACGCGCAGCACCTCGCCACCCGTATCCCCCAGATCACTGCCGAACGGCATCATGACCGAGCGTTGCTGGCGCTTCAGGGTCCAGCCGCAGTGACAGTGATAGCCCGTTTCAGCCCTGAAGCTGCGGCGCTGCCGTTCATGGGCGTGGCTCAACTCGCTATTGCCGGCATCCCTGTCTGGATTAGCCGTTCTGGTTACACGGGGGAGGACGGCTACGAGATCTCTGTCACGGACATGGACGCCGAAGCGCTGGCGGAGAAGCTGTTGGCTGAACCCGAAGTGGGTCCGGCCGGGCTCGGCGCGCGGGACAGCCTGCGGCTCGAGGCCGGGCTCTGCCTGTATGGCAACGACATCGACGAACTGACCACGCCGGTTGAGGCCAACCTCGCCTGGACGGTCGCCAAGCGCCGGCGCGAGGCGAAGGATTTCCCCGGCGCAATCGCGGTCTGCGACCAGCTTGCTCACGGCCCGACCCGGCTGCGCGTCGGCATCCGCCCGGACGGCCGTGCCCCGGCCCGTGCCGACACGGCCATCGCGGCCGAGGATGGCACCGGTGCCGGCAATGTCACGTCAGGCGGCTTCGGACCTACCGCGGGCGGCCCGGTCGCCATGGGTTACGTCCGCCGTGACCTCGCCGCAGAGGGCACCCCGCTCAATCTGCTGGTCCGCGGGAAGCAGCTTCCTGCCCGCGTCGCGGCGCTCCCGTTCGTCCCCCATCGCTACGTCCGTTAAGGAAGGCTTCACCATGATCCGATACACCAAGGACCACGAATGGGTCCGCTTGGACGGTACGGTCGCGACTGTCGGCATCACCACCCACGCACAGGATGCATTGGGGGATCTTGTGTTCGTCGAGTTGCCGGAACCCGGCCGTGAGGTCACCGAAGCCGAAGCCGTCGCGGTGGTCGAGTCGGTGAAGGCCGCCAGTGACGTCTACGCCCCGCTCGCCGGCCGCGTGACGGAGACCAATGCCGCCCTTGCCGAGGATCCGGCACTCGCCAACCGTGACCCGGCAGGTGAAGGCTGGTTCTTCAAGCTCGAACTGGCGGACACCGGCGCATTCGATCACTTGCTGGATCAAGATGCCTACGACAAGCTCGTGGCGGAGGCGGCATGATGGACGTCGTCGCCGAGCTGTCCGCGCTGGACGAGAGCTTCGTCCCCCGCCATGTCGCCCCCGCTGAAGCCGACATCGCCACCATGCTGCGCGCCGTCGGCGCAGAGAGCCTGGAGGCACTTGCCGCCCAGACCGTGCCCGGCGACATCCGCATCGCGCCAATGACGGGGCTGCCGGACGCGATCGGGGAAATCCCCGTGATCGAGGAACTGCGCCAGCTCGCCGCACAGAACCAGCGCATGCGCTCGCTGATCGGCCAGGGCTATCACGGCACCTTCACGCCCCCGGTGATCCGCCGCAACGTGCTGGAGAATCCCGGCTGGTATACCGCCTACACGCCCTATCAGGCCGAACTCGCCCAGGGCCGGCTGGAGGCGTTGCTGAACTTCCAGACCATGGTCTGCGACCTCACGGGCATGCCGATCGCCAACGCCTCCTTGTTGGATGAGGCGACCGCGGCCGCCGAGGCTGTGGCGATGGCGCACGCCGCCTCCCGCACCAAGACCAACACGATCGCCGTTTGCACCGATCTGCACCCGCAAACCGCCGCCGTGCTGCAGACCCGAGCGCATCCGCTCGGCTGGATGCTGCGAGCCTTCGCCCCCGGCGACACCGCGGCAATCGGCGCGGCGCAGCCCTTCGCCGTCGTGCTGCAGTATCCGGGCACGTCCGGCGCCCTACGGGACCTGCATGCCGAGATTGCCGCCGCGCACGAGGCCGGCGCACTCGCCATCGTTTGCGCCGACCTGCTGAGCCTGGTGCTGCTGACGCCGCCGGGTCAAATGGGGGCGGACGTGGTCGTCGGCTCGTCGCAGCGCTTCGGCGTCCCGGTCGGCTTCGGCGGACCGCACGCGGCGTTTTTCGCGACCCAGGACAAGTTCAAGCGCAGCATGCCCGGGCGCCTGGTCGGCGTGTCGCAGGATGCCGCCGGCGCGCCTGCCATGCGCCTGGCCTTGCAGACTCGCGAGCAGCATATCCGCCGCGAGAAGGCCACCAGCAACATCTGCACCGCGCAGGTGCTGCTGGCGGTGATGGCCGGGATGTATGCCGTCTGGCACGGCCCCGAGGGGCTGACCCGCATTGCGCGCCGCACCAATCTGCAGGCCCGCGCGCTCGCTGACGTCGCGACCCGCGCCGGCTTCACGCTTCGGCACGAGGACTTCTTCGACACGGTGGCGATGGACGTGCCGGATGCGGACGCAGTGTTGGCTCGCGCCGTCGCTGCCGGCTTCAATTTTCGCCGGCTGGACGCCACCGGCATCGCCATCGCACTGGACGAGACGGTTACGGCCGAAGAAATCGCTACGCTGGCGGGTGTGCTCGGTGCGGATCTACGCGGCGCCCCCGCCTCGATCCCCGCCGCCCTGCTCCGCACCGGCCCCGTGCTGCCCCAGGCGGTGTTTGGCGCCCACCGGTCCGAGCACGAAATGCTGCGATACCTGAAGCGGCTCGAGGACCGGGATGTGGCGCTGAACCGCTCCATGATCCCGCTCGGCTCCTGCACCATGAAGTTGAACGCGACGGCCGAGATGGTGCCGATCACGCTGCCCGGCTTCTCGGACATCCACCCGTTCGCGCCTTCCGAGCAGACGGCGGGCTACGCGACCATGATCGAGCGCCTGGCCGGCTGGCTCGCCGCGGCCACCGGGTTCGCGGCGGTGTCGCTGCAGCCGAACGCAGGGTCCCAGGGCGAGTACGCCGGCTTGCTCGCTATCCGCGCCTATCACGAGGCACGGGGCGAAGGCGCGCGGGATATCTGCCTCATTCCCTCCAGCGCACACGGCACTAACCCGGCTAGCGCAGTGATGGCCGGCTTGCGCGTGGTCGTCGTCGGCTGCGACCGGGACGGCAACGTGGACGTGGCCGACCTGCGCACCAAGGCCGAGCAGCACGCCGACCGGTTGGCCGCGCTGATGGTGACCTACCCCTCCACCCACGGCGTGTTCGAGGGCGAGATCCGCGCAATCTGCGCCACGATTCACGAGCATGGCGGCCAGGTCTACATGGATGGCGCCAACATGAACGCGCAGTTGGGCCTTACCAGCCCGGCCGCGATCGGCGCGGACGTATGCCACCTCAACCTGCACAAGACGTTCTGCATCCCGCATGGCGGCGGTGGCCCCGGCGTGGGCCCGATCGGTGTTGCCGCGCACCTGGCGCCGCATCTGCCGAACCACCCGGCGCGCCCGGACGCAGGCCCTGCTACCGGCTACGGCCCGGTCAGTGCGGCGCCGTTCGGCTCGGCGCTGATCCTGCCGATCTCCTACGCCTATATCCGCATGATGGGCGCCGCCGGGCTCACCCGCGCGTCCGAGGTCGCCATCCTGAACGCCAACTACATGGCCGCCCGGCTGCGCGACGCCTACCCGGTGCTGTACACGGGCCAAGGCGGCCGTGTGGCGCACGAGTGCATCATCGACTGCCGCGGCTTCCAGGCGGAAGCGGGCGTGATGGTGGAGGATATTGCCAAGCGCTTGCAGGATTACGGCTTCCACGCGCCGACGATGAGCTGGCCGGTCGCGGGCACGCTGATGATCGAGCCGACCGAGAGCGAGCCGAAAGCCGAACTGGACCGGTTTTGTGAAGCGATGCTCGCGATCCGTGCCGAGATCGCCGTGATCGGCGAGGGCCGTGCGGACCGTGCCGACAACCCCCTCAAGAACGCACCGCACACGGCCTCCGAAGTGATGGCCGAGACCTGGCAGCACAGCTACACGCGCACCCAAGCCGCCTTCCCGTTGCCGTGGGTGCGCGCCAATAAATACTGGCCCCCGGTTAAGCGCGTGGACAACGTCTATGGCGACCGCAACCTCGTGTGCACCTGCGCGCCGCTGGACGCCTACGCCATCGCGGCTGAGTAGCTTCGGCCGATGGCGGCGCAAAGCAGCGGCCGATCCCATATCGGCGGCATGGAGGATGACGCGCGACTACAGGATTTCATCGCCGGCCATCGGCGGCTATTTGTGTTGACTGGGGCCGGGTGCAGCACAAACTCGGGCATCCCGGACTACCGCGACGCGGACGGCAAGTGGAAGCGGCCGCAGCCGGTCACGTATCAGGCGTTCATGGGCAGCTTGGCCACGCGGCAGCGCTACTGGGCCCGGAGTCTGATCGGCTGGCGCGTCTTTGGCCAAGTGCAGCCGAACCCGGCCCACCATGCGCTCGCTCGACTGGAGCAGTTGCAGAAGAGCGAAATCCTGCTCACGCAGAATGTGGACCGCCTGCATCAGGCCGCTGGGAGTCGCCACGTGATCGACCTGCACGGGCGGCTGGACGTGGTGCGCTGCATGGAGTGTGCCGCCACCCAGCCGCGGCAGGCGTTGCAGGAGGAGTTGATCCGGCGCAATCCGTCCTGGTCGGCCCTTGATGCAGCCGAGGCGCCGGACGGTGATGCGGACCTCGAAACCGCAGAGTTCGCCTCATTCGCCGTCCCGCCTTGCGCCAAATGCGGCGGCATCTTGAAGCCGGATGTCGTCTTCTTCGGCGAGAATGTGCCGAAGGCGTGCGTGGAGGCTGCCTTCAGTGCATTGGAACGGGCCGATGCGATGCTGATCGTTGGGTCGTCTTTGATGGTGTATTCCGGCTTCCGCTTCGTTCAAGCGGCTGCACGCGGCGGCAAACCGATCGCCGCGGTCAATCTCGGACGCACGCGGGCGGATGAATTGCTGTCGCTGAAAGTCGAACGGCCATGTGCCGAGGCGCTGGGATTTCTGCTTTAGTATCTTGGGCTCTTGAGGGGAGGGTTCACTGCCAAATCGTGTGCATGTGGTCCCCTCCCCCGGCCCCCTCCCACAAGGGGAAGGGGAGACGAGTCAGAGTCCGGCTTGCGTTACAAACTTCGTTGACAGGTAAGCCTCGAGCCCTTCAACGCCGCCCTCAGACCCGTAACCGCTGTCCTTAACTCCGCCGAATGGCGTCTCCGGCAGTGCCAGTCCGTGGTGGTTGATCGACATCATGCCGCTCTCGACATCAGCTGCGACCTTCGCCGCCGTGTGTGCACTGCTGGTGTAGGCATAGGCCGCCAGGCCATAGGCCAGCCGATTCGCCTCAGCGACCGCTTCCTCCATGTCGCGAAACGGCCGCATCAGTGCCAGCGGGCCGAACGGCTCCTCATTCATCGCACGGGCATCCGTGGGCACGCCGGTCATCACCGTCGGCTGGAAGAAATTGCCCTTGTTACCGATGCGCGCGCCACCCGTCCGCACCTCGCCACCGTGCTGCACGGCGTCGGCGATGAAACCTTCCATCGCCTGCACCCGGCGATCGTTTGCGAGCGGGCCCATCGTGGACCCCTTCTCCAGCCCGTCACCGACTTTCACCGCCTCGGCCGCCTTGGTGAAACGCTCGACGAACTCGTCATACACCTTCTCCTGCACGAGGAAGCGCGTGGGTGCGATGCAAACCTGGCCAGCGTTGCGGAATTTATTGGCCGCCAGCACCTTCGTAGCAACCTCGAGGTTCGCGTCGTTAAAGATGATCGCCGGCGCGTGCCCGCCCAGTTCCATCGTCACGCGCTTCATGTGCTCGCCGGCCATGGCGGCGAGGTGCTTGCCCACCGCCGTTGACCCGGTAAAGCTTATTTTGCGGATAGTCGGATGCGGGATAAGGTAGGAGCTGATGTCCGACGGTACGCCATAGACCAGGTTCACCACGCCGTTCGGGATCCCGGCGTCGACGAAGGCGCGGCAAAGTTCGGCAACGCTGGCCGGCGTCTCCTCGGGGCCCTTCACGATGATCGAGCACCCGGCGGCGATGGCGGCGGCAATCTTCTTCACCGCTTGGTTGATCGGGAAGTTCCATGGCGTGAACGCCGCGACCACCCCCACCGGCTCGCGCAGCGACATCTGATACACACCAGGCTGGCGCGCCGGGATTACCCGGCCGTAGGATCGCCGGCCTTCTTCGGCCATCCACTCGATGTTCTCAGGGGCGATCGACGTCTCACCCTTGGCCTCGATGAACGGCTTGCCCTGCTCCATCACCATCAAGGTGGCGATGTGATCGATCCGTTCGCGGATCAGGTCGGCCGCCTTGCGCATGATCTTGGACCGCTCGAGCGGCGAGGTTCGGCGCCAGACGTCGAACCCGCGGGCGGCGGCGGCAAGCGCGCGGTCCAGGTCGGCCCGCTCGGCGTGCGCCACGGTGCCGATCTGCTCGCCAGTCGCCGGGTTGAGCACGGGAAGAGTTTTACCAGCCTCGGAAGGGCCCCAAGCGCCGTCGATCAGCAGGTGTGTGTCGTTGTACATAGCTTAAACCCTCGCTCTCGTTTTGTGGAGCTCCGCTCCACGCCGACACTCGTTATATACAGGTGAAAAGGACGACTGTCCCTTCCCCGGGGTAACGGATAGTAGCCTCCGCCCTAAGCCAGCACATCCTCGAGCCGGATGGGTAGATCCCGCACCCGCACCCCTGTCGCATGATACACCGCGTTGGCAATCGCCGCCGCCACGCCCACCATCGGCAACTCACCGATACCCTTGAGCCCGACCGGGTTGGCGTTCTGATCGTTCCCGCCCTCCAGCAAGGTGGCCGAGATCACCGGAATGTCCGCATTGACCGGCAATATATACTCGGACACGTTGGCGTTCACGATCCGGCCGGTCGCCTCGTCCACCAACGTCTCCTCCAGCAGCGCCATACCGACGCCAAACGTCATGCCGCCGATAAGCTGGCTATGCGCCGTCTTGGCATTGAGCACCCGCCCGCCGTCGAACACACCCACCAGTTTGCTGACCCGGATCTCGCCCAGCATCGGGTCTACCCGGACTTCCGCAAACTGCGCACCGAACGAATGCAGCGAGTGCGTTTTCTTCCCTTTTTCCTTGGGCGGACCCTTCGCGTCACCCACGACATCGATGCTGTCCACATTGCGCCGGGCCAGCATCTCGCCAACCGTCATGCGGCCTTGCGGGCCGACCACGGCGCCGTCCTGCAGGCGGCAGTCAGCCGCATTGGCGCCTGGCCAGTTCGCGTCCGAGATCGCCATCGCCACGGCATGATCCCGCGCCTGCTGGCACGCGGCGAGCACAGCCGAGCCCACACTGGCCGCCGTCTGCGACCCACCAGAACCAGGGGCCGGCGGGAAACGCGTATCGCCCAGTTCGAACCGCACGCGCTCGATCGGCAAGCCCAGTGCGTCGGCGGCAAGCTGCGCCATGACGGTGTAGGTTCCGGTGCCGATATCCTGCGTGCCGGACTGCAGCACCGCGTCGCCGCTCGCCATCAAGCGGACGCGTACGTTCGCCGGGCTCTGGTTGATTGGATACGTGGCCGTCGCCATCCCCATGCCGACCAGATAGCGCCCGTCCCTCATGGACCGAGGCGCCGGCGTACGGCGGTCCCAGCCGAATGTGGCCGCACCCTGGGCATAACACTCGCGCAACCGCTTGGAGGAGAATGGCAACCCCTCCCCTTGGTCCGTGTCGGCGTAGTTCTTCAGCCGCAACGCAATCGGGTCGATTTGCAGTTCGGCTGCGATCTCGTCCAACGCCGATTCCAGCGCAAACACGCCGGACGCCTCGCCGGGTGCGCGCATGTAGGTGGGCAGCCCTTGGTTCACCGCCACCAACCGGTGGGTGATCGAGACGTTCGGACAGGCGTACAGCATCTCGGTTGCCAGCGCGACCGGCTCCACGAACTCCCCCAGCGCAGGCATGGACATCTGGCTGATGCCGTCATGCCGCATCGACTGCAGCGTGCCATCCGGCTCTACACCGAACGCCAGTTTCTGCACCGTCGCTGGCCGGAAGCCGTTGGACGTGTACATTTGCGCGCGGGACATGACGAGCTTCACCGGGCGATCGACAATCTTCGCCGCCATGGCCGCGAGCGTCGCAGGCGGCCACGTGCTTCCTTTGCAGCCGAAGCCACCCCCCAGGAACGGGCAGATTACCCGCACATCCGACTTGTCGATGCCGAACAAGCCGGCAAGCGTCTGCTGTGCCCCGCCGACACCCTGCGTCGCCGTCCACACTGTCAACCGGTCGCCGTCCCACGCCGCGATCGTGGCGTGCGGTTCCATAGGATTGTGATGCTCGACCGGTGTGGTGTATGTCGCTTCGAACCGGATGGGAGCAGCGTCGAATGCGCCGGCCGTGTTGCCGCGGGCACTGTCTGGCGGGCGCTGGCCGTTGCGAAAATTCTTCGGCACGTACGCCTGGTCGAGCGCGCTCTGCATCGTGGTCTGCGCCTCGGCTTCCTTGTAGCGCACCTTGACCTCAGCCGCAGCGGCCTGGGCGCGCTCCAGCGTATCGGCGACGACAACGGCCACGTGCTGGCCGTTGTAGACAATGCCATTATCCTGCAGCAGCGGAACCGCGACGCTCTGCGGCGAGCCACCCTGCTGCTTCAGCTTCAGGGCGTTATCCGGTGTGATGATGGCCAGCACGCCAGGCATGTTCTGCGCGGTGCTCAATTCGAACCCGGCAACCTGTCCGGCGGCGATCGTGCTCTGCACCAGCACGGCGTGCACCACGGACGGAATGGGGAACTCCGCAGCATAGTGCGCCGCTCCGGTGACTTTCTGCCGGCCATCCTTACGGTCGATTGGCTGCCCCGTGATCATTCTAGGCCTCCCTACGCCGCCGCCAACTGAAGGCCACGCAGCACCGTGCGCTGCATCAGCTTGACCTTGAACGCATTGTCCTTGGTCGGCGTCGTACCCTGCCCGGCCAGCGCCGCGGCTGCTTCGAACTGCTCCTCGGTGGCCGGCTTGCCATGCAACGCCGCCTCCACCTGGGCCAGCCGCCATGGCTGAGGCGCCACTCCGCCACACGCGATGCGGACTTCGCGTACCGTGCCATTGTCGACGTCGAGCGCCACGGCGGCCGAGACAACGGCGAATTCGAATGTCGCGCGGTCACGCACCTTCACGTAGCGCGACTTGCGAGCGGAACCGCTGGATGGAACGGTAATGCTGGTGATGATCTCACCTGGAATAAGATTTGTCTCAATCTCCGGCGTGGTGCCCGGAAGGCGGTAAAATTCGCTCAGCGGCACGGTTCGCGTGCCACCACTCGGCGCTTGCAGCACGACGGAGGCGTCCATCGCTGCCAGGGCTACCGGCATGTCCGACGGATGCGTGGCGATGCAGTGGTCGCTGACGCCGGCTACTCCAAGATGCCGGCTTTCGCCATCTATGGCGGGACAACCGGACCCGGGAATGCGCTTGTTGCAAGCAAAGCCAGTGTCGCGGAAATAGCCGCACCGGGTGCGTTGCAACAGGTTGCCGCCCATGGTGCCCATATTGCGGATCTGTGGCGAAGCAGACAGAAGCAGCGCTTCGCTGATCGCAGGCCAGCCATTGCGTACGTCGGGATGGTTGGCCACGTCTACCATGCGAGCCAGTGCTCCCAAATGGAGTGCGCCGTCCGAGTCCACCGTGATAGTAGCGGGCAACACGCCGTCCAAGTCGATCAAGCGGCTTGGCTGCTCGACGTTGTCCTTGCCTAACTGCAGAAGGTCAGTACCACCGGCGATATACTTGGCGCCATCCTTCGGCCCAGCGGCCAACGCCGAATCCAGGTCGCGCGGGCGCTCGATGCTGAAAGCCTGCATGGCTTACGCCCGTCCGGAGGCGTCGCGGATGGCATCCACGATGTTGTTGTACGCGCCGCACCGGCAGATGTTTCCGCTCATGTACTCACGTATCTCGGCATCGGTCCCTGTATGCCCTTCCTGCACCAGCGCCACGGCCGACATAATCTGACCCGGCGTGCAGTAGCCACATTGGTAAGCATCATGGTGCAGGAACGCAGCCTGCATCGGGTGGAGATCGTCCCCGCTCGCCAAACCTTCGATCGTCGTCACCGCCTTGCCTTGCGTGCGAGCCGCCAGCGTGAGGCAGGAAACCACCCGGCGCCCGTCGATATGCACCGTGCACGCGCCACACGACCCGCGGTCGCACCCCTTCTTGGTCCCGGTCAACCCGGCATACTCACGCAGTGCGTCCAGCAACGACGTACGCGGCTCGACGGAGAGCGGCACGCGCTTGCCGTTCACTTGCAGCACGACGTCGATACGGCCGGGGTCGACTGGCGGCATCGGCGGGTTTTGAGCAGCACCTGGCTGACTTTGCGCCAGCGCCGATGGGACGAGCGGCAACGCAAGGCCCGCCGCCGTGCCGCCGATCACGCCACGCCGGGTTACCGTTGTGTTGTCCATAACTGCCTCCATCGCTGAACGTCAGTTGGCGAGGGCGCCAACCGGTGCAACCCAGTTGAAACGGGCTGGGTTGCATCGA
>CAXTVQ010000001.1:169141-200513 GCA_964247705.1 uncultured Acetobacteraceae bacterium
TGCCCCGTCTCAGCCGTCTCGCCCTTGCGGATGATCACGGTGTCCGTGTCCAGGATCCCCGCCTCGACCATCGAGTCACCGGCGACCTCGAGCGCGTAATGCTCGCCGCTGCCGAGCATGGCGATGGGCACCTCGATGTGGCTGCCAGTGTCCCGCAACGCTTCGATCGGCTGACCTGCGGCGATCCGGCCATATAGCGGTAGCTGCACCGCCGCAGCGTCCGGAGCCGCCCGTACTCCCGCAAGCCGGTTATTGCCAAAATCACCGCGGATCACGTTCGGCGCAAAGGCTGGTGCGTCCGCCCGCACGGCCGGCACCGGCTGAGAGGTGGTCTCCGGCAGTTTCACCACTTCTAGCGCGCGCGCCCGGTGATGGTGCCTGCGCAGAAAGCCACGCTCCTCCAAAGCCGAGATCAGCCGATGGATGCCAGACTTGGACCTTAGGTTCAGCGCGTCTTTCATCTCCTCGAACGAGGGCGAGAAACCCGTGCTTCGCAAATGGCCATCGATGAAGACCAGCAACTCGTGCTGCTTACGCGTTAACACATTGCAACTCCCGCGGGAACAAACCGGCAACCATGTTCTAGGTTGGTTCCGGTCCTCCGTCAAGCGGTTCTACAACCCGAGCGTGTCCAATCGGATTACTTCGACTTCGGCCCCTTCCGGCAAGGCGGCGGCGCCTGGTGCGCGCAAGATCAAGGCGTCCGCCCGGGCGAGCAAACTCAGCATCCCAGAGTCCTGCCGCGGGAACGGCGTCGCCACCAGCAAACCGCCGGGCGCCACGTCCAAGGTCGCGCGTAGGTGGTCCGCTCTCGAGTCGTTCTCCGCCAAACCTCGCCCCAATACCGCACGCTCTGTGCGAGGCGCTCCGGCTGGCAAGCCGCCCAAGACGTCCAACGACGGCAGCAGGAACAGTGCCGCGCAGATCAGTGCAGACACCGGGTTGCCGGGCAGCCCCAGAACGGGCGTACCCGCCACCCGGCCCGCGATCAGTGGTTTACCGGGCCGCATCGCGATCTTCCAGAAATCCAACTCGAATCCGCGTTCGGCCAGTGCCGACTGCACCAGATCATGCTCGCCGACACTGGCGCCCCCCGTGGTGACCAACATGTCCGCTCCACCAAGTGAATCGACGGCGGCGCCAATCGCCGCAGCGTCGTCGGGTGCCACCGGAAGGATCACCGGCTCACCGCCCCCAGCCTTGACCAGGGCAGCGATCGCATGGGAATTCGAACTGACGATGCCACCCGGCCCGATTGGTTCCCCTGGCATGGCAATCTCATCCCCGGTTGCGAGGATTGCGATAACCGGGCGGCGGTGTACCGTCAGCCAGGGGTGGTTTCCCGCCGCGGCCAGCCCAACGTCCCGCGCGCCCAACCGGCGCCCGGCTTGCAGCAACACATCGCTCCGGGAAAAATCCTGGCCCGAGCGGCGGATGTGGCGGCCGACGGTGCATGCTTCCCGCACCTCCACACTGTGCCCGGTGCGGACTGCGTCCTCCTGCAATAAAATCGCGTCGGCGCCGGCCGGCACAACGCTGCCAGTAAATAGCCGGACCGCCTCGCCAGAACCCACATCGCCGGCAAATGGGTGGCCAGCAGGCGCCGCACCAACGACCCGCAACCGGGCCCCCAACCCGGCGTCCGCGGCACGCACGGCGTAACCGTCCATCGCGGACACGTCGGCCGGCGGCTGCGTCAGCCGGGCCAGCACCGGCCGCGCCAGCACCCGGCCCCACGCCTCCGCCAGGGCTACCGTTTCAGCCGGAGTAGCGCGCAGCGGCGCAAGGATGCGGCTACGCGCCTCGGCGACGCTGATCATGGCTGGCTGAACTCGCCGGACTTGCCGCCTGCTTTGTGCACGACCCGCAACCCGTCGATCTGCATCCCGCGGTCCACCGCCTTACACATGTCATAAACGGTCAACGCCGCCACGCTAGCGGCAGTCAACGCCTCCATCTCGACCCCGGTCGGCCCCGTGGTGCGCACGGTGGCCGTGATCTCCACCGCATCCGGTCCGGCCTCGAGATCGACCGTCACGGCCGAGATCGGCAGCGGGTGGCATAACGGGATGAGGTCCGCCGTCCGTTTGGATGCCATTATGCCGGCGAGGCGCGCCGTGCCCAACACGTCCCCTTTCTTCGCAGTGCCCGAGGCGACCAGGGTCAGCGTTTCCGGCAGCATTCGCACCCGCACCCGTGCGGTTGCGGTGCGGCTGGTATCGGGTTTGCCGGACACGTCGACCATAACCGCCTGGCCGGCACCGTCGAAATGCGTGAGGCTCATCGGTCGGCACAGGTGCCGAGTAGCGCGTGGATCGCCGCACCGACGTCGGCCTGGCGCAACAAACTCTCCCCCACCAGCAGGCATTGCGCGCCCACCTCGCCCAGCCGGTGCACGTCCTCACGCGTACGAATGCCGCTCTCCGTGATCAGCAGCCTGTCCGGTGGCACGAACGAGGCAAGCTCCACCGTCGTTTCCAAATCGGTCCGCATCGTCCGGAGATCGCGGTTGTTCACGCCGATCAACGGCGTCTGCAAGCCGAGCGCGCGGCGCAGTTCGACCTGGTCGTGCACCTCGGCCAGCACGTCCATGTCCAGGTGGCGCGCGGTTGCTTCCAACTCCAATGCCATGTCGTTGGTCAGCGCCGCCATGATCAGCAACACGCAATCGGCCCCCATCGCACGGCTCTCGTAGATCTGCCACGGGTCGAGCATGAAATCCTTCCGCAGCACCGGCAGCTTGGTCGCTGCTCGGGCAGCGCGCAGATGAGCGGGTTCCCCCTGGAAATGCGGCGCATCGGTCAGCACAGACAGACACGTCGCCCCAGCTGCCTCATAGGCCTGCGCGATCTTCGCGGAGTCGAAATCCGGGCGGATCAGCCCGCCGGAGGGCGACGCCTTCTTGATCTCGGCGATCAATCCGCAACGTCCCGCGACGACTGCCTCCTTCAAGGCCAGGCCAAAACCGCGCGGCCGCTCGTGCCGCTCGGCGATCTTCCGCTTCAGCATGTCGAGCGGCAGGGCATCGCGCCGCCGTTTCACCTCGTGCAATGTATCGCCGCAGATGCGGGCGAGCACGTCGGGCATAGCCTGGTCCATCGCGGTTCCCTTACTAAGCGGTGGCCTGCCTCAGCCGTTGCAGCGCGGCCAGCGCCGCACCACCCTCGATCGCTGCCGCTGCCTGCCGCGCGCCGTCCATCAAGTCGCCCGCACGCCCCGCCACGATCAACGCCGCCGCACTGTTCAGCACGACGGTGTCGCGGTAGGCGCCAGGCGCACCCTCCAGCAACGCCAGCAAGGCCCGCGCGTTCTCCGGCGCCTCGCCCCCTTTGATGGCGGCCAATGGGGAGCGCGGCAGGCCCGCCTCCTCCGGTGCCACGGTCCGCTCCGAAATACCGCCATCGTCGAGCGTTACCACGTGGTTCTCACCCGCGACCGTGAGCTCGTCCAAACCTTGCCCATGGACCAGCCAGGCGTGGGTCGTGCCGAGTTCGGCCAGCGTCTCGGCCATGGGGCGGGCCCACGCCGGGTCGAATACACCCGTGAGCTGCCGCCTGACCCGGCCGGGATTGGCCATCGGACCGAGCAGATTGAAGATCGTCCGCGTGCCCAGCTCCACCCGTGGCCCAGCCGCGTGCCGGGATGCGGCGTGGTGGCGTGGCGCGAACAGGAACGCGCAACCAGCGGCCTCGATCACCGCCGGAAGCCGTTCGAGCGGCACGTCCACGTTCACACCCAGTTCGCTCAGCACATCCGCCCCGCCCGTGCGCGAGGAGAGCGCCCGGTTGCCGTGCTTGGCCACGGGGACGCCCAGACCCGCCAGAACGAAGGTGACGGCGGTGGACACGTTCAACGTGCCGGCGCCGTCTCCCCCGGTGCCACAGACATCGATCGCACCCGGCGGCACCACGACCGCGTTCATCCGCGCCCGCATCGCACGCACGGCGCCGACCAGTTCGGCCACCGTCTCGCCGCGCAGGCGCATCATCATCAACAGCCCGGCGATCTGCGCCGGTGTCGCCTCGCCGGACATGATGATGCCGAACGCCACCTCCGCCTCCGCCTCCGACAGCGTCTCGCCACGGGCCAGGCGCGCGATGGCGGGCTTGAGATTGGTGTCCACCCCGCCGCCGGGTCAGGCGGCGCGGCGCGGCGCGTTGGCGCCGCGGGCTATGGCGAGGAAGTTGGCTACGATGTCCAGCCCATGCTCCGACGCGATGCTCTCCGGGTGGAACTGCACCCCGAACAGCGGTAGGGAGCGGTGGCGCAGCCCCATGACCAACCCGTCCTCGGTCCAGGCTGTGGCTTCCAGCACCGGCGGCAGGGTGCCGCGCTCGACGATCAGGCTATGGTAGCGCGCCGCCTCGAACGGGCTCGGCAGGCCGGCGAAGATGTCGGTCCCACGATGCTCGACACGGCCGACCTTGCCGTGCATCGGGCTCGGCGCACGCTGCACCACGCCGCCGAATGCCTGGCCGAGAGCCTGGTGGCCGAGACAAACGCCAAGCACTGGGATCCGCCCGGCCGCCGCCGTGATCAGATCCATGCAAATTCCGGCCTCATCCGGTGTGCAGGGACCGGGCGAGAGCACGATCGCCTCCGGTTCGAGTTCGAGCGCCTGATCCACGGTCAAGGCGTCGTTGCGCTGCACCCGGCAATCCGCGCCGGCCTCACCGAGCAGGTGGAACAGGTTGAAGGTGAAGCTGTCATAGTTGTCGATCAACAAGATCATACAGTGTTGTATCGCGCAGCGCCCACGGCTGGGTCAATCCAAGGGCGGCCGGAACCAGACCGGCAACAGCGGGAGCCACAATCGACATGCGGACCAGCGCCATCTTCGCAGCCGCCCTCCTCACGCTTACGTCAAGCACACCCGGGTTGGGCCAGCCAGCGCCGGTGCAGGGCGCGGTGCCGTCCGGTACGGCTGGCGGACCGGCCGACGCGGCATTGATGTCGTCTATGGATGCTATGTCCAAGGCCATGACGTCAGCCCCGATGACGGGCAACCCAGACCGTGATTTCGTCGCGATGATGATCCCGCACCATCAGGGCGCGATCGACATGGCCAGGTTCGAACTCGCGCACGGGACAGACCCGGCCATGCGCAAACTGGCCACATCGATTGTTGCCGCGCAAGAGAAAGAAGTGGCCGAAATGCAGGCGTGGCAGCAGGCGCACTCAGTAAACGATGCTACTTCTCAACGGTAAGAGTGATTTCTGCCAGACACCGAGGCGAGACAGGTTAGACCGGCCACGCACCAGCTTTATTACAGGTCAGTTCAGTCGCACGGGCGGCACAGCCGGGTTGAGCCGGTCGACAACTTGGCGCAGGGCCGCCCTGATCGTGACGACTTCCTCCTGCGTCACGCCATCCTGAGACAGCAGCCGTAAGCTGTCCAAATGAGCCTGGATCGCGTTGCGGTCCCAATGTCGGGCGAGCGTCATGCGCTCGATCAAGGTGCAAAAGCTTAACGCGACGTCGCCCACCCCGCCCTTGCCGAACACGCCGGCAACGCCGATGAGCGAGTTGCTCATCCGGTAGAGTTCGTTCCCGCGTGCCTCGAGTTCTTCTGGCGGCAACCCGCTCGCAAGCGCCTGCACCGCCCGGATGGTCGCAGTGATGTCGGACAAGCCGCGCTCGCGCAATCCTTCTAATTGCTGCTCCGCTGCGGCTACAGCCTCCTGCGCCGTGATTCCGCCTGGTTGGTTAACCAGTTGAGCAAGGCGCTTGGTATGCGCAGGTAGTTGCTTCGTCATGGCCGTGCAGCCCCCTTTCCACTAAGCATCGCATCGATCTCGGATTGCGACAGGTTGGGCGCTTTTGCCTCCCCGACCACAAGCGAGAGGTCATCGCGCCGGCGTCCCTCCATACCAGGCGGCGGCCCAATTTTCTGGAACCGCCGATCGGGACCCACATAGTTCGGACTCTCGACGAACGTACGCGCATCCTTTGCGAGCCAAACGACTCGGTCATAGAGGACCTTCGGCGTGATCGGTTTCGCGATGACAAAGTTCGCGCCGCAATCACGCCCACGCATCACATTGCTTTGCAGCGTATGACCTGCGAGCAAGATAACCGCTGTCGTCCGCACAGTCGGCAGTTTGCTCCGTCGGATCCAACGGATGAAATCGTACTCGTCGGGACCATCCTCGGGGTGGTTGGAACCGACGATCACGAGTTGAGATGCGTCCCGATCTAGATGGTTTTGTGCCTCGATCGTTGATCGCATCCGGATGGCTGAGCGGACTTTGAAGCCATTGAAAACGTTGGCAAGAATCTCCGACTCCAGTTCGTTGGCCTCCACCAGCAAGACGTTCAGCCCGCCGAAGTAGAGTCGTGCATCGAGCTCAGGCCGGGCCTCGCTCACGTGCCAAACAGCTCCAGCGCACCGGGATCGTCGTCTGCGTCACGATACCGTCCAGCAAGCCGGTCCGCGAGCGCCGCGGTCTTGAGCGCACCGAGCGCTTCGGACAGATCGAGCGTCACCTGCGGAACGGCGTCCGCCAGATCCGTCAGGAACGAAGCGATCCCGGCAAGGTGCTGGCTCAATCGGTCCAGCGCCTGCCAACGCTCGATATCGGCCACGCCGAGCGTACCGAGCCCGTCAGCGACGGCGGCGAGTTCGACCAACTCGTCTGCACCCGCAAGCAGAACTGTCGTAAGATCCGCGTCCATTAAAACAACTCCAATGCCCCACCTTCGTCTGCGCGCCGCGGCGGGACGATGCGTTCAGACGCGAATACCTCGGTTTCGGGCCCACCTAAGGCAAGCTGGCGGGCGCGGCCGGCGATCGGCCAATACTGGATCCGACGACCCTGTTCGCCACGCAGGCTGCCCCCCGTGACCGTGATGCGTTCCCGTCGGGCAAACCGTTCGGCAAAGTCGGCATTCATGGACCCGACGTCGGTCAGACCGCGGAGCATCCGCGCCCCTCCGAACAGCTTGGCCTCGAGCCGGTCCCGCCGGGCCCCACTTTTCAGAAGCCCGTTCACCAGCAACTCCATGGCGTGAACGCCCTGCTCCGCGCCCCGCTCACCAGGCCCGTCGAAACCAGGCAGCAGGAAGTGATTCATACCACCCACGCCGGCTACCCGGTCGTGCAAGCACGCCGCTACGCATGACCCGAGTATCGTCGTCAGAACGACCGCCGGATCATCCGTTACGTGGAACTCGCCTTGCACGATGTTGACACGACGCTCTACGATCACGTCAGTGCACCGAAAACGGCTTCGATCTTCTCCCGCAAGGTCGCCACAGTGAACGGCTTGACCAGGAAGTTGTTGACTCCGAACTGCACCGCGCGCTGGACCAGATCGGCGTCGCCGCGGCCGGTCAGCATGATATATGCGGTTTTCGACGTCGGCGGATAGGTTCGAACGGCCCGCAACAGGCCTAGGCCATCAAGCTTCGGCATGTTGAAGTCGCTGATCACCAGGTTCGCCGGCTTAGCGACCAGGCTACGCAGGCCAGCCTCGCCATCGGCGGCTTCTTCGAACTCCTTGAAGCCGAGTTGTTGCAATCCACCCCGCACCAAGAGGCGCATGGATTGCTGGTCGTCGACAATCAGCACCTTGAGGGCAGCGGCGGACGGCATGCGCGATCTCCGGGCTTGGCGTTACTGGCAGCGAGCATGGCATTGGCGACTGCATGAAGCGGCACTTGCGATTGCACGCCACCGATTTCGAAAGCAGCCTTCGGCATTCCATAGACGACACAACTCGCCTCGTCCTGCCCGATAGTGTGGGCACCGGCCTCACGCATGGCGAGCAGGCCACGAGCCCCATCCCGGCCCATGCCCGTGAGAACCACGCCCACAGCCCGCATACGCGCCGTGAGAGCGACGGACGCGAAAAGCATGTCAACAGAGGGCCGGTGCCCGTTGACGGGCCCGCTCTCGGTCAAGCGGCAGTGCCACGGCCCATTCGCTGGCCCCGCCAACTCCAGGTGCGCAACGCCGCCGGGTGCAAGGTAGACTTGGCCAACCGATAGCGGGGCTCCATCTCTCGCCTCCTCCACCGAGGCGGCGCACGACCGGTCGAGCCGTTTGGCGAAGGAAGGGGTGAACGCAGCCGGCATGTGCTGCGTGATCAAGGTCGGCGGGCAATTGGCGGGAAAGCTCGACAAGATCGCCAGCAGCGCTTCGACACCGCCCGTAGACGCGCCGATCGCAAGGACCCGATCACTTGGGACGAACCCCGTCGTGGCCTTGGGAGGCGCTGCATGCCGCAATGGCCGCAACCTCGCGCCTTTGGCTCCGCGCACAATGTCCGGCAATCGATCGAACCCGGCGCTGTCACCCAGGCGGGGTTTGGCTACACAATCTACGGCACCCAACTCGAGCGCGCGCAGTGTCGCCTCCGCACCACCCCGGGTAAGGCTGGATACCATGATCACCGGCATCGGCCGCAAACGCATTAGGCGTTCCAGGAAGTCCAGCCCGTTCATGCCAGGCATCTCGACGTCGAGCGTTATGATGTCGGGGTTGAGATCCTTAATAGCCTGCCGAGCCTCGATCGGATTGCAGGCCTCGCCTACGACGGCGATATCGGAATCTCGCGCGAGCACGCGTGAAATCATCGCGCGCATCGTCGCCGAGTCATCGACGATCAGAACTCGTATCATTTCGCGGACCGCCGTTGATAGATCGTTATTCCGCAGCTGTCGAAACGCGAGGCGGCTGGTCCGGTAACGCGTTCCGAGTGCCCTACGAACAGACTGCCGTTAGGCGTCAACAATGGCTCGAACCGCGACCAGATCGCTTGCTGTTCGGGTTCATTGAAGTAGATGACGACATTGCGGCAGAAGATGGCGTCGAACGGGCCCTTCATCGGGAACGGCTTGATCAGGTTCAGCGGCCGGAACGAGACCAGGCTGCGGAGTTCAGTCGCCGCCTGCCACTGATCATTCTTCCGTTCGAACCAGCGCTCCAAATCACTCGTTGGGACCGACGTCATTGACTCCTTGGGGTAAAGCCCCGCGTCAGCGTCTTGCAGGACGGCGGTGTCGATGTCCGTCGCGAGCACACGGATGTCGAACTGGCTGGCTTTTGGCAGTAAGCCGAGGATGGTCAATGCGATCGAATAGGGTTCCTGCCCCGTGGAGCATGCCGCCGACCAGATCCGCACGCGGCCACCTCGCTCCGCCGTATGCAGCAACGGCGGCAAGACGTGGTCCTTCAGATGGGTGAAATGGTGTGGCTCCCGAAAGAAGCGGGTGACGTTGGTGGTGAGCGAGCGGACCATGCGGCCACGCTCCTCCTCCCCGTCCGGCCGGTTGAGCAGTTCGCAGTATTGCGAGAACTCCCGCAACCCGAGCGCCCGGAGCCGCTTGCCAAGCCGTGAGTAAAGCAGGGTTGCCTTGCCCTCGTGCAGAGCAATCCCCGTCTCGGCCTGCAAAAGGCCGGAGATCATGCGGAAGTCGCTCTGCGTCAGGACGAACTCGCCATCCACCATGCTTGGCGCCGCCGTCGCAAGTGCTGCCGACGTCCTCACGCTGCTTCCGCCTCCATCTTTGGCATCACCCGGTCGAGCGAGATAAGACTGACCATGCGGCCCTCGATGGCGAGCAGACCCTGCACGAAGGTGCGGACACGGTCCGACACGAGGTCGGGTGGCGGCTGAACCGTGCTCTCGTCGACGGTGATGATGTCGGAAACGGCATCAACTAGCACGCCAATCACCTGGGCTCCGATCTGCGCTACGATGATGACGTGCCGCGCCGTCGGTTCTGGCGACTGCAACCCAAGCCGTGCCGCAAGGTCGAGGATCGGCAGGACGGCGCCGCGCAGGTTGATGACGCCGCGCACGAACGGCGGCGAGCGCGGCAGCGGGGTCGCTGGAACCCAACCCCGAATTTCCCGAACCGACATTATATCGACGCAGAACTCCTGTTGCCCAATCCGGAAAGCGATAAGTTCCAGCTCACGCGTAGACGGTGAGGCAATTCCATCAAGCATAGGCCACTCCTATCTCAGCTCGAATTTCACCAAAGGCGGGTGCGCCACTCGCATCGGAGATCATGCCATCGACGTCCAGGATCAGCGCTACCCGGCCGTCCCCGAGGATGGTCGCCGCAGCAACACCCGGCACTTGCCGATAGTTCGCCTCGAGGCTTTTGATGACGACCTGCTGCTGGCCCTGGATCGCGTCGACCAACAGGGCCGCCCGTGTGCCACCATCGGCCTCGACAAGTAGAGCAACACTTCCCGCCTCGATTGCTGCCTGTTTCCAGCCGAGTACGCCACCGACTGCGAGTAGCGGAACGTAAGTGCCGCGGATGTTCAGCACACGGGCGCCGTCTCCGATCTCGTGGATGTACTCGGCCCGCGGCTGCAGCGTCTCGATGATTGCAGTCAACGGAACGATCAGCGTCTGGTCGGCAACCGTTACAACCATGCCGTCCAGTACGGCCAAAGTCAGCGGCAGGCTGAGTGTGAACGTCGAGCCTTGTCCCGGCCGGGACGTGATGGCAATCCGCCCACCGAGCGCCTGGATGGAGCGACGGACGACATCCATGCCGACCCCGCGCCCGGAGATGTCCGAGATCGCTTCGGCTGTCGAGAAACCGGGTAGAAAGATGAGATTATCGATCTCCTCGTCGGTCAGCACTGCGTCGGCGGGGATCAGGCCCTTGGACACCGCGCTGGCCTTGACCTTGCCGCGATTGATCCCAGCGCCGTCATCGGACACCTCGATGACGATCCGGCCGGATCGGTGCATTGCGGCAAGCTTCACCGTTCCCTGTTCGGGCTTGCCCGCTTGGCGCCGCTCGTCCGGGCGCTCCAAACCATGGTCGATGGCGTTGCGGATCATGTGGGTGAGCGGGTCGGCAAGATGCTCGATGACGGTCTTGTCGACTTCCGTCCCCTCGCCGTCCGTTACCAGCCGCACCTGTTTCCCGGTAAGGGCGGCGACCTCGCGGGCAAGCCGCGGCATCCGTGCGAACACCGATTTGACGGGTTGCGCCCGGATCGCCATCACGCTGTCCTGGATCTCGCGCGTGAGATTCTCGAGTTCGTCCAACCCGACCGCGACCGCCGACGAGTGGCCCAAGCCAGCCTCGATCGACCGCTGCATCAACATCGCACCGTTGATGACCAGTTCGCCCACGAGATCGATGAGGCGGTCCACACGGTCGAGATCGACGCGGATGGTCGCCTTTGGACTAACCTGAGGATCCTCGCGGGCGGTCGCAGCGGCGATTGCGGTTACGGGTGGCGGTAGCAGGGGCTGACTGATTTCAGCAGGTGCCTCCAGGTCGCGGATCAACGCCATTACGTCGATCGGAGGCGGCTCCTCCGGCTGCGGCAACGGAGCGTCGGCCAGGGCGATGTCGACGTCGCAATCGCCCTCGACGAACTCGAAAACCTCCTGGATCGACGTTTGCGGCTGTGCGGTTTGCAGCTCTACCTGCCAGCGCAGGTACGCGCCTTCGGGATCGAGGTCCTGCAAGGCGGGCAGTTCAGTGGTGTTGAGGGTTACAGTCACGCTGCCAAGCAGGGTTAACTCACGCAGCAGCAACCCGGCGTCATTGGCCTTGGCGTATAGCGCCGGCAGCGGCCGGAACCGAACGAGCCACGTGGTGGTATCCGGCACGCCGACCTGGACCGGCTGGAATTCCAGCCCGCCAAAGCCATCGTCGTCCGCGGCGGGTTCGGCTGCAGCCGGCGCCACACTGCCAGCAGTGGTTAAGGTCGCCAGCTCAGCGGCGGCCCCGGCGACACGCTGCTCGTCCGGGCCGTCTCCGCCGCGAGCGCCACGAACCAAATCCGCCAGCACGTCGGCCGAGCGCAACATGACTTTGAGCACATCCGGGGTAGGACAAAGCCGGTCCGACCGCAGTGCGTCCAACGCCGTCTCGAACACATGGGCGAAACGGACCAGGTTATCGAGCCCGAACGCGCCGGCCCCGCCCTTTACGGAATGAACTGCACGGAACACGGCGTTGACCGTTTCCGAGTCGCTCGCACCGTTCTGCAATGCGAGCAGGCCGCTTTCCAGTTCGGCGAGCTGTTCCTCGCATTCCTGGAAAAAGGTTTGCCGGATGGCCTCCATAGGATCCATGATGCGCGCTACGCCGCCACGCGACGCAGGGCGTCGACAAGCTTCACCGGATTAAAAGGTTTGACGATCCAGCCGGTCGCGCCGGCTTCGCGCGCCCGGGCTTTCTTCGTTCCGTCACTTTCGGTGGTGAGCACCAGGATCGGTATGGCGCGGTGTCGGCTGTCCTTCCGCACTCCCTCGATAAAGCCGAAACCGTCCATGCGCGGCATGTTGATGTCGGTCACGATCACGTCGGGCTGCTCGGCTTGCAGCACCTCGAGCCCGTCAACGCCGTCCACGGCCTGGATCACGCGGTAACCGGCTTCGGATAGGGCTAAGTGCAGCATGTCTCGCATCGTGCGAGAATCGTCTACGGTCAGTACGGTCTTGGTCACGCGCTTGCCTCCGCAACGTGGTGGACGAGGCTGGATGCGCCGAATGCGGCGAGAGCCTCGGTGAACGCGGCCGATGGGGTCGCGATTTGGAAGGCTTGCTGATCGGCCTGCCACGTCTGTTGTGCCGCGAGCAGGACTTGCAGGCACTGGGCGCCGACACGCTCGACGGACGAGCCATCCAGCACGAGAGGCGCGCCGCGACGGGCCAGCAGCGATGCGGCAAGCGGACCGGCCTCCTTGAGGTCGAGTACGGCAGGCAGCACGGCCGGGGGAGCCCGGCGGCGGGTTGCACGCTTCATCGGCGGCAGCGCCAATCGCCGGGCGTCAGCGCGCGGCAAATAGCGTCCCAGTTCGTGCGGATCATGCGTCCCCCTGCTCCGTGCCGGTGTCCGCAGCGACCCAGTTGGGACGCACGCACGACCGGCCTACGAGGCGCAGATTGCGCGCGGGGTGGTTGCTAGATCGTTAATGGCAACGAGGAATTTTGCATCTTACTGATGGGCCAGGGCGGCCCCGATCCAGTGCGATGCCGCAAGCGTCAGGGTATCATCCCCCAAGCGGCCGATGATCTGCAGCCCGAGCGGCAAACCGAGCGGGCCGGTCCCTGCCGGCACGGTGACACAGGGCACGTGTAGGCTGGTCCAGATCAGGTTGAATGCCGGGTCACCGGTCCAATCAAGGCCAAGGGGAGCCTCTCCGGGTGCCGACGGCGTGAGCAGCACGTCATGCCCTGCCAATGCGGCCGGAAAGGCCCGCCGAGCGTGACCGAGAACGGCGCGCGCGGAGTCGAGCGCGGCCAAAGGCTGGGCCGACCCCCATTCCAGGCGCTCGCGTAGCCCAGGGCTCAGCGCGTTCCGGTGCAACAGCATCTCCCATCCCATCGCCCGGGCGCTCTCGCCTTGCATGACAAGTTGGTGGGCGTGCGCGATCGTTGCAAACTCGGCCGGAAGCTCAAGTTCGGCGACCTCCGCCCCGGCGCGCCGCAACCGTTCGCCGGCGTCCATGAGCAGGTCGCGCGTGGCCTGGTCGGCGTCCTGCCACGCGGGCGAACAACACAGACCGATCCGAAGGCCGGTGGGTAGCGCGCGCTCCGGGTCGCCCAGGTCCTGGCCCGAAACGGCGCCGACGAGCAGCGCACAATCGGCCACGGTGCGGGCCAGCACGCCGACTGTGTCGAGCGAGAACGACATCAATTTCATACCGTGCCGCTCGATTGTGCCGTAGCTCGGTTTGTAGCCGACGATGCCGCAATAGGCCGCCGGACGGATCACGCTGCCCGCCGTCTGGGTGCCGTAGGCGAACGGGAAATACCCGGCCGCGACACCTGCAGCCGAGCCGCTGCTCGATCCACCGGGCGTGTGCGCGGGGTTATGCGGATTGGCGGTCGGGCCGGGGAACCGGGTGGCGAACTCGGTCGTCACGGTCTTGCCGAGAACGGCGGCGCCGGCCGCGCGGGCCCACGCCACGGCGGCTGCGTCGGCGCGGGGACGGTTGCCGCGCCAAATCGGCGAGTTGTATTCCGCCGGCATGTCGGCCGTGTCCAGCACGTCTTTCACGCCCAGCGGCAGCCCGTGCAAGGGGCCGGGCCGGGCCGCGGCGGCCGATGCCCGTGCGAGCGCCGGGTCGAGATAGGCCAGCGCGCGCAATACGGGTTCTCGCTCGGCGACACGGGCCAGGCATGCCTCCATCAGCTCGGCCGGGGTCAGTTGACCGGCTTGGATGCGGGCGCGGGCGGCTGTGGCTGTCAGATCAGCGAGATCCATCGGCATTCTCCGGGTTCGTTGGCGGGCGGGTTTGCCCCAGATACGTGGCGACGACGCGCGGATCGGTGGCAAGGCTGGCGGCGGGCCCGGCGGCAGTGATGCGGCCCATCTCCAGCACGGCACCCTCGTTCGCCAAGGCGAGGGCGGCGCGTGCGTTCTGCTCGACCAGCACCATGGCCAGGCCGTCCCGGCGCAGCCCGTCCAGCGTGCGGAAGATGTCCCGCACGATACGCGGAGCAAGGCCCAGGCTCGGCTCGTCCAACAGGAGCAGGCGGGGGCGGCCCATCAATGCGCGGGCGAGCGCCAACATCTGCCGTTCGCCGCCGGAGAGCGTGCCCGCCAGTTGCTGCCGGCGCTCCTGCAGGTGTGGGAAAATGGTGAACACGTCACGCATTGAGGCGCCGCGGCGGGCGTAGGCGCCGAGTTCGAGGTTCTCTGCCACGCTCATGTCGGCGAACAGGGCCCGCGTCTCCGGCACAAGCAACAAGCCACGGGCGACAAGCTCCTCGGTGGCGAGGCCGGCGATGTCGGCCCCATCGAAACGACGCGTTCCGGTCGCCGGCAGCAGGTTCATCACAGCATGCATCGCCGTGGTCTTGCCCGCTCCGTTCGGCCCGATCAGCGTCACGATGCGCTGCTCGGGGACGGCGAGGTCAATACCATGCAGCACGGTCGCGCGGCCGTAACCGGCACGCAGCCCGGTGATCTGCAGCAGCGCGCTCACTCGACTCCGCCGAGATAGGCATCCAGCACGCGCGGGTCCGCCTGGATTTCCTCCGGGCGGCCCTGGGCGATTTTGCGGCCGAACTCCATCACCACGACGCGGTCGGCCAAGCCCATGACGAAATCCATGTCATGCTCCACCAGCAGCACGGCCACGCCCTCGGTCCGCAAGCCTCGCAGACAGGCAGCGAGATCCTGCTTCTCGGGCAGGCGCAGGCCGGCGGCGGGTTCGTCCAGCAGCAGGAGCGCCGGGTGGAGGCAGAGCGCCCGGGCGATCTCGACAATGCGCTGCCGGCCAAGCGGGAGGTCGCCGGCGCGGCGGTGCAGGTCAGCGCCGAGACCGAGGCGATCCGCCTGCCTTGCGGCCTCCGCGAGCAATAGGCGCTCCTCCCGCCGGTCCAGCCGGAGCATGGCGGCGAGGATGCCGGCGCGGCCGCGGGTGTGGGCGCCCAGGGCCACGTTCTCCAGCACCGAGCGGCTCGGGAGAAGGCGGACGTGCTGGAAGGTGCGGCCAAGGCCGAGCCGGGCCATCCGGCGCGGTGGCTGCCCGGCGACAAGATTACCGTGCAGGCGTATGCTGCCGCTGTCGGGCCGGAGCAGTCCGCCGAGCTGGTTAAACATCGTGCTCTTGCCCGCGCCGTTCGGACCGATCAACGCCACGATCTCCCCCGCGGACACCGACAGGCCGACGCCGTCATTGGCGGTCAGGCCGCCAAAACGCTTGGTGATGCCCTCGGCACGCAACACCTCGCCCGGCGGATAGGCTCGCAGCACCGGTGCGGGTACGGCGGGCACGCGGCGGCTCGGCGACGCGGGAAGCAGCCGTGCCAGGTATGGGGCAAGGCCGGCCGGCATGCGCTGCATCACCAGGATGATGATCGCGGCGAAGGCCATGCCTTCGAAATTGCCCGGCCGCCCGAACAGGCGAGGCAGCCAATCGTTCAACTGGTCCCGCACCACCGTGACCACGCCGGCGCCCAGGACCGCGCCCCACAGGGATCCGGCGCCCCCGATGATGACCATGAATAAGTATTCGATCCCTGCCGTCAGGTTGAACGGCGTCGGGCTCACCTGGCGCTGCAGGTGGGCGTAGAGCCAGCCGGACAGCCCCGCATAGAGTGCTGCCAGCACGAACACCCACAGTGCCAGTTGCGCCGTGTCCACCCCCATGCTCTCGGCCAGGGCGCGTCCGGTGGCGAGCGCACGGATGGCACGGCCCTGACGGCTGTCCAGCAGGTTGCGGGTGAGCAGGAGCAGGCCGAGGACGACCGCGCCGATCAGGCCGAGCATCCAGCGGCCGCCTGCCCGGTCGAATGGGGGCAGGCCGGGCAACTCGGCCATGCCGTTGAAGCCGCCGAGGCCTGGCAGGGTGCCGAACAGGTAGAATGCGGCACTCCCCCAGGCGATGGTGCCGAGCGGCAGGAAGTGCCCGGAGAGCCGCACCGTGACCGCGCCAAGCACGAGTGCGGCGAGTGCCACCAGGGTGAGGGCGACCGGGAGGGTGAGCCAAGGGGACCAGCCATACGTGCGGGTGAGCACCGCGGTGGCGTAGGCCGCGATCCCGGCAAAGGCTGCCTGGCCGAAGGAGGTTTGCCCGGCGATGCCCGTCATCAGCACCAGCCCGGTGGCGATCATCGCGGCCAGGCCGACATAGGATGACAGCGCGACGTAGAACGGCGGCAAGAAAGCGGCGCCAGCGAGCAATCCCAGCACGGGAGCGCCGGCGCTCAGCAGCGTGCGAAGGTTCAATCCAACTGCGACCGCTGCCGTAGCGAGAGCACGGCCAGCGCGGGCAGCAACAGGCCGAAGACGATCGGTGCAGCGTAGGCGCTGACCCAGAACGAGGCGAGCGATTCGATGACACCGACCGCGAGCGCCGCGACAGCGGCGACCGGGTAGCTGACGAGGCCGCCGAGCACTGCCGCGATGAAGCCTTTCAGGCCGGTGGTGAACCCACTGTCGTAAGCGATCGGGGTAAGCGGCGCGATCAGCAGGCCGGCCAGTCCGCCGATCGCCGCCGCGAGCAGGAAGGCGAACGCGCCGGTGCGCCCCCGCTCGATGCCCATCAGCCGCGCGCCGAGCGGGTTGGACGCCGTGGCGCGAAGGGCCTTGCCGAGCAACGTGAAGCGGAACAGCCAGCGCAACCCCACCACCAGCAGCGCGCAGCACCCGGCCACCCAGAGCGAGTGCCCGGAGATGTCCAGGTCGCCGATGGTGAAGGTTGCGTTTGAGAAGGCGGGCGTGCGGGACGCCTCGGGTCCGAACAGGACCAGGCCGGCGCCGAGCAGGACGTAGTGCAACGCCATCGCCACGATCAGGAGGGTAAGCACGGAGGCGTCGTGCAAGGGGCGGAACACCAGCCGGTAGATGGGGGGGCCGAGTAGCGCCGTGCCCGCCACGGCTAGGATGCCGAGGGACCAGACGGGGGCGCCTGCGCGGAGGGCCAACAGAGTCGCCCCGGTCAGCACTGCTGGGGGGAACAGAGCCCATGCGACGCCGCGGGCTGGTTTGGGGGAGAACAGCGCCAATCCGGCACATGCCAGAGCTGCTCCATCGAGTAACCAGACGGTGCCGGGCACGTCCCCCTGGATCATGCCGGCGAAGCCAAGGGCCGCGTAGGATACGAAATCGCCTTGCGGGATGAAAATCACGCCCGAGACCGAAAACACGATCAGCAGCCCGATCGCGAGCAGCAGGTAGATGGCGCCCGTGGTCAGACCGTCCTGCAGCAGCAGGAGGAAGATGGACCCGTCCACGCGCTCTACTGGACCTGGTTCAATGGCGCCTGGTTCAGTGGATCAGCTTCCAGGCTCCGCCCTGCACCTGCACCATCACGCGGGCGCGCTCGTCCATGCCGTTATGGTCGGTAGCGCTCATCGTGTAGACGCCGTGGGTGCCGACCAGTTCGTGGGTTTGCTCGATCCCAGCGCGCAGGGCGTCCCGAAATTCCGGGGTGCCGGGTTTGCCGGCCTCGAGTGCCCCGGGGATGGCGCCGGTGATCAGCAATCCGGCATCATAGGTGTAGCCGGCGAAGGCGTTGCGGCTCTGTGGGCCGAACTTGTCCAGATAACGCTGCATGAACGCCGTCGCCACGGGCTTGACCACGTTGCCGTCAGGTAGTTGGTCATACACCACGAGCGGACCGGTCGGGGCGATGCAGCCCTCCACCGCCGCTCCGCCGACGCGGATGTAGTCGGGCCCGACGACGCCGTGGTTGTTGTACACCTGGCCCTTGTAGCCCCGCTGCGACAGCGCGATCTGCGGCAGCGCACCCGGCACGGCCGAGCCGCCCAGCATCATCACGTCCGGATGGTGGGACAGCGCCTTGAGCACCTGCGGTTGGACCGACGTGTCCGTGCGGGCGTAGCGTTCCTCGTCCACGACGTCGATCCCGGTGCCGGCAACGTCCTCCTTCAGCGCGCCCAGCACCCAATCTCCCCAGCCGTCGCCGAAGCCGATGAAGCCGGTCGTCTTGGCGCCGCGCGTCTTCATGTCCTGTACGACGCCCTCCACCATGAGCTTGATCGGCTGGGCGTCATCGAAGGCGTAGGGGTAGGTCTTGGTGTCGATCACGTAGGGGGACATGGCGACCATCGGCACATGCGCCTCGGTCGCGATCGGGAGGACGGCGGAGACTGGCGCCGTGCTGGCCGGGCCGATGAAGGCGTCCACGTGGTCTTCGGTGATCAGCTTGCGGGCGATGTTCGCGGCGGCGGTCGGGTCGCCGCCGTCGTCGCGCACGAGGTAGGTGATCTTCTGGCCTGCGATTTCGGTCGGCAGCAAATCGAACGCGTTCTTGTAGCCGGCTCCCTGCGCGGCTTGCGGCCCGGTGATGCTGAGGATGGCGCCGATCGTGACCTGTGCATGCGAAGGCGTGGCGACCGCCAGCAGGCACGAAACCGCCAGAACGGCAGTGAGACGGGTCATCATGCAGGCACTCCCCCCGGAGTAACGAAGGTTTCATCCTGGGAAGGAGCTTGTTCGAGTGTCAAGGAACTTGCCCCGGCTGGGGCGTTTGGGCGCGTTCGGCAGCCGCCTGAAAGCGCTCGGCGAGGGCTGCATAGATCGGTTTGCGGCACACCAGGCGGGAGGCGAGGTAGGCGATGAACGCGGTCGCCATCAACGGCACCGTGACCCGGCCGTCCTGCGTCATTTCGAGCACGATGACGGCGGCGGTGATCGGCGCCTGCACCACGCCGCTGAAATAGGCGACCATGCCGAGCAGCACCACGGCTCCGGCAGGGGCGCTCGGGATGAAGGCCGCGATCGAGTGGCCCAGCCCGGCGCCCACGGCGAGTGAGGGCGCGAAGATGCCGCCGGGTATGCCGCTGATGTAGGAAAGGACGCTGGCCGCGAATTTGAGGACGAAGAATGCGTCCGGCACCGCGCCGCCGCCAGCCACCAGTCCGCGCGCCTGGGCGTAGCCGGTGCCGAACGTAGCGCCGCCGCTGACGTAGCCGATGGCCGCGATGCCGAGCCCGCACGCCGCTGCGAAGATCAGCGGGCGGCCGGCGATGGCACGCCCGAGCCTGCCCGGCATACCGCGGGCGAAGGCGACCAGGATCGTGCTGAAGCAACCGCCCGCGAGCCCGCCCAGCACGCCGCAAGCTAGAATGGCGAGCCACCCGCTCCCCCACGGCAGATCTGCCGGCGTGGATCCGAAATAGCTGTAATTGCCGACCGTCGCCGCCGCGGTGATGCCGGCAAGGATGACGGCGGTCAGCACGCGGCCGGACGTCCGTGTTTCGAACGAGTGGCTGAGTTCCTCGATGGCGAACACGACCCCTGCCAGGGGCGTGTTGAAGGCGGCGGCGATCCCGGCTGCTCCCCCACCCAGCACCATGGCACGATACGCATCCTCCTGCGGCAGCTTCAGCACCCGGCCGACCGCGTGCATGATGGTTGCCGCGACCTGCACTGTCGGCCCCTCACGCCCGATCGACGCCCCGCAGGATAGGCCGAGGATAGTTAACAAGACCTTACCCACGGCGATGCGGGGGGCCAGCGTCTTGTCCACCAGCGACCGGCTTGTCATGTGCAAGGCGGCGATGACCTGTGGGATACCGCTGCCCTGTGCGCCCGGGAACAGGGTGCGGGTCAGGAGCACGCTGACCAGCAGGCCGCATGGGGTCAGTATGAAGGGCAGCCATGGCCGCCCGTTCACTACGGCGCCGAACGCACGCCCGGCGAGGTCGGCGGCTTCTGCGAACAGGATGGCGGCGGCGCCAACCAGGATGGCGCCGATCCAGAACGCACCGTTGCGCACCGAACTGGATAGCATGCGCGGGCCGTGCGCGCCCATCGCCTGCATCTGCGCCCGGATTTGTGTTCGCACTACGTTCTTGACCTACGCCAAAAGTCGCGGCATGGTTGGACCGAACAGACGGGGAACGACACCATGCTCTCGACCAGCTTGCGCACCCGTTCCGAGTCTGCTGCTACCCCGTCGATAGCACGGCATGGGCGCGGAGCCACCGTCAATCCTGCCTCCCGGTACGATCGCCAGCATAGCGAGGCGTTTGATGACGGTTGGGGCACGCTCGAGGAGGCCTTCGCGGATCTGCCGCCGTTGCCGACAGCGTTGATCAAGGACAGCAGCCGGTCGGTCATCAGTTGGAACACGAGCCCCGATATCGGGTTTGACCGCGCCGTCAACCCCTATCGCGGCTGCGAGCATGGCTGCATCTACTGCTATGCCCGTCCGAGCCATGCCTATCTGGGCTATTCGCCCGGGCTGGATTTCGAGACCAAGCTCGTGTTCAAGCCGGACGTCGCCGAGCAGCTCGAGCGGGAACTGCGGAAGCCCGGCTATGTGGCGCGGCCTCTGGCGCTTGGCTCGAACACGGATCCGTACCAGCCGGTGGAGCGGACACTGAAGCTGACACGATCGGTCCTCGAAGTGCTGGAGCGGTTCGGCCATCCGTTGTCGATCGTGACGAAGTCGGCTGGCGTGCTGCGGGACACCGACATCCTGGGCCGGATGGCCAAGCGCGGGTTGGTGCGGGTGTGGCTGTCGGTGACGACGCTGGACCCGGCGCTCGCCCGCAAGATGGAGCCGCGCGCCGCTGCACCGAGGCGCCGGCTGGAAGCGGTGACGGCGCTGGCGGCCGCCGGCATTCCCGTGGGCGTATTGGCCGCTCCGATGATCCCCGGCCTGAATGACGCCGAACTGGAGCGGATCCTTGCTGCGGCGGCCCAAGCAGGGGCTGCGACGTCCAACTACGTGCTGCTTCGGCTGCCTCTTGAGTTGCGGCAGATGTTCGAGGCCTGGCTTGCGCAACACTTTCCGGACCGGGCGCGCCACGTGCTTAACCTGGTGCGGGAGACGCGGGGCGGGGCATTGAACGACTCCAAGTTCCATAGCCGGTTCGGTGGCAGCGGCGTCTATGCCGATCTGTTGGCGCGGCGGTTTGCCCGTGCCGCGCGTCAACACGGGTTGTTGGAGCGGGAAGACCTGGACTGCTCGCAGTTCGCGCCACCGCCGGGTGCGGGTGGATTTGCGGAGACGCAGATGTCGCTGTTCTAGCCGACACTCACGCCCGTTATCGTCGCCGTGGGTATGCGGCCCGGCAGATGGACATGATCGTGTCGCGTAGCCAGCGATGGGCCGGGTCGGCGTCCATGCGGGGGTGCCACATCGCCGATATGCTGAAACCCGGTATCGGGAGCGGAAGTTCGAAGCTCTCGAGACCGGACGCGGCTGAATGATCGTCCACCATGCTGTTGCCAAGGCATGATTGCGGAACGAGGGCCACCAACTCCGACTGACGCGCCATTCGCATTGCATCCGGGTATCCCGGCACGACCACCATGATCGTCCGCTTCAGGCCGAGTTCCAGCAGGGCACCATCGATCGGCTGGACGGCGCCCAACTCACGCGAGGCAACGACGTGGCTGCAGGCCGCGTAGCGTTCCGGCGTCACGACGCTGCCTGCCAGAAGGGGGTGGCCGACCCGGGCCACGCCGACCAGCCTGTCATGAAACAGCAGTTGCGTGCGTATTTCGGGCGCGGACGTTCCAAGCACGCCGATTTCCAGGTCGATCGACCCTTCCCGCAGCGGCCGTGCATCTTTGTCAGGCTTGGCTGCAAACCGTAGATGGATGCGCGGTGCGGTTTTGTTGATCGCGGCGACCACAGGCGCCGCGAGGAACTCCATGAAGCCTTCGCTGACCCGGACGGTGAAGGTTAGGTCCAGTGCGGCAACGTCCAAGTGGGTGATCTGTGGCCGTAGGATTGCCCGGACATCACGGGTCAGCCCCTGGACTTGGTCGCGCAGTTCAATGGCGCGCGGCGTCGGCACAAGCTCGCGTCCGGCGCGCACCAAGAGCTTGTCGCCCGTTGCCGAACGAAGCCGCGCGAGCGTTCGGCTCATGGCGGAAGCGCTCAAGCCGAGGCGACGGGCTGCCTCCGTCACACTGTTCTCGGCGAGCAACGCATCCAATGCGAGCAGAAGATTGAGGTCCACATCTGCGTCGTCCATGGCTCGAGTGTAGACGATCCGATCAGCCTGACATAGCGTCGAGTGCAACTATACTTTGCTTGTATTGCGTCTGGCGCTTGAGGCTAAGCAACTCCTATCTGCGGTCAGCCAGCCAACGAAAGAGACCGATCATGCCCATCGCCGATCCTGCCGGAACGATCCTGCTCATCGGCGCCTCGCGCGGCCTCGGCCACGCCATGGCCGCCGACTTCCTGAAAAAGGGGTGGAGCGTCATGGGCACGGTTCGCGGAGGGGGGACCCGGACGTTGCTGCACGACCTGGCGGACGAATACGAAGGCCGAGTCGAGATCGAGATCCTGGACATCCGCGAGGCGGATCAACTTGCGGCACTGCACGGCCGCCTGTCGGGCCGGATTTTCGACATGCTGTTCGTCAACGCCGGCACGACCAACCCGGACGTCACGGAGACGATCGGCCAGGTGTCGACCGGAGACTTCGTCGACCTCATGATCACCAATGCGCTGAGCCCGATGCGCGTCATCGAGACCCTGGAGCGTTGCGTTTCGCTTACGGGGCTAATCGGGGTGATGTCCTCCGGGCAGGGCAGCATCAGCAACAACGAAACGGGGCTGCGCGAAGTCTATCGCGGCAGCAAGGCGGCCCTGAACATGTTCATGAGGAGCTTTGCCGCCCGCCAAGCCGGCACACCCCGCGCGATGGTGGCGATGGCGCCGGGTTGGGTCCGCACCGCCCTGGGCGGGCCGGAGGCGCGCCTGACCATTGAAGACAGCGTGCCGAACCTCGTCAATGTCCTGCTGGAGAAGCGGGAGCGGCCCGGCCTGGAATACCTCGATTATCTCGGCCGCACCGTCCCCTGGTAGCATTTCGCTTTCCCGAACCCGGCTCGCCTGCTAGCCGTTCGGCAATGCCCGACTACAGCATCGAGACCGAGCATGGCGGCCGGGTGGCCGGGGTGGACGAAGTGGGGCGCGGCCCGCTAGCCGGTCCCGTGGTCGCCGCCGCGGTCGTGTTTCCAATGGGGCTCACGCCAGCCTTGGCTGAAATGCTCGATGATTCGAAGAAGCTGACCGCAGAGCAGCGTAATATGGCCTACGCTGCGCTGTTCGCATCGGGGCTGGCCGAGATCGGGGTCGGCGCCGCCTCGGTGGCGGAGATTTCCCGGATCAATATCCTGCAGGCTGCGCTGCTGGCGATGCATCGCGCCGTCTCCCGGCTGCCTACGCTGCCCGACATCGCGCTGGTGGACGGCAACCAGAAGCCGCGCCTGGCTTGCCCGGTGCGCTGCGTGATCGGCGGGGACGCGCTGTGCCTGTCGATCGCGGCTGCTTCGATCGTGGCCAAGGTGGTGCGGGACCGCGCCATGACCCGGCTGTCCACGCGCTTCCCCTTGTATGGCTGGCACAGCAACGCCGGCTACTCCACCCCGCCACACCGGGCCGCCATCGCGCAACACGGCCCATGCCGCCATCACCGGCCGAGTTTCGGAGCGGTGCGTCTGCATATCGCAGCTCTCGAGAGCGGCACGGGCATCGAGGCCGAACTGGATCTAGCCGCCGCCGATTGACGCGGCTTCCGGGCGACCGCCAGATTGGCCGCTTCAACCCCGAGGGAAGCCGCGTTGGAAGTCGTCCGCGAACTGCCGCTGGACCAGGTGCTGCTGGGCGACTGCGTGCGCATGATGGAAATGCTGCCGCCCGCCTCGGTCCACTGCGTCTTCGCCGACCCGCCCTACAACCTGCAGCTCCGTGGCGAGCTGCGCCGGCCGGACGACAGCCTGGTGGACGGGGTGGACGATGACTGGGACCGCTTCACCGACTTTGCCGAGTATGATGCGTTCACCCGCTCCTGGCTGGAGGAATGCCGGCGGCTGCTGCGCAAGGACGGCACGATCTGGGTGATCGGCGCCTACCACAACATCTTCCGGATCGGGGCCATCCTGCAGGATCTGGGTTTCTGGATCCTTAACGACGTGATCTGGCGCAAGACCAACCCGATGCCGAACTTCCGCGGGCGCCGCTTCACCAACGCCCACGAGACGATGATCTGGGCGGCGCGTGGGCGGGATAGCCGTTACAAGTTCAATTATCATGCCATGAAGGCGCTGAACGACGACCTGCAGATGCGCAGCGACTGGTTCCTGCCGCTGTGCACGGGGCCGGAGCGGCTGCGCAACCAGCACGGGCTGAAACTGCATCCGACGCAGAAGCCGGAGGCGCTGCTGCACCGGGTGCTGCTGGCGTCCACGGCGCCGGATGACATCGTGCTGGACCCGTTCCTGGGCACGGGCACGACTGCGGCGGTGGCGAAGCGGCTCGGGCGGCACTTCATCGGGATCGAGCGGCACCCGGCCTATGCGGAGGCGGCGATCGGCCGGGTGCGGCGGGAGCGCGCGGCGCCGCTGGCGGGGCTGGTGACGGCGCCTTCGCGGCGGGACCAGCCGCGGGTGCCGTTCGGCAGTTTCGTGGAGCGGGGCATCGTGGCGCCGGGGACGGAGCTGCGGGACCGGACGCGCAAGGTCATTGCCACGGTGATGGCGGATGGAACGCTGGCGAGCGGGGCGCACACCGGGTCGATCCACAAGGTCGGGGCGGCGGTGCAGAACGCGCCGGCGTGCAACGGGTGGACATTCTGGCATTTCGAGCGGGATGGGGCTTGGGTGCCGATCGACGTGTTGCGGACGTCATGATGCAGCGGGTTTGGTGGGCCGAAGCCCACCTTACGGTTGCAGGGCGCCGGGTTGCTTGACCTCGATCTCCACGAAGCTGATCGGGTGGGGGGAGCCGTTCATGACGTCGTGCTTGATGCCGGCAGGGCGCATGTAGGCTTGGCCGCGGGCGAGCGGCACGTCCGTCACCGTGACGCCGTCGTGCACACGCAGGGTGCCGGCTACGAGCATGGTGACGAAGTAAGGCCAGCCGTGCTCGTGCCAGCCGGTCACGGCGCCGGGTTCGAAGTCCCAACGGGTGATGCGCAGCGTGGCGTCGTCCTGCTGGACGGTGGGCACGGCTGGTATTGTGCAGGCGAAAGCCACCTAGATGTCCGGGTAGCTGTGGGTTTCGGCGGCGCCGCCCGGGTGGGTGACGGCGCCAAGATGGGCGGGGCCGACGAGCTGGGCGAATTTCCAGATCGCGCCGCTATTGTAGTCGGTGCCGCGCGGCTTCCAGGCGGCGCGGCGCTCGGCCCACTCGGCATCGGACAGGTTGGCGTCGATGGTGCCCGCCGCCGCGTCCAGCACGATGTGGTCGCCGGTGCGCAACAGGGCGATCGGGCCGCCGACCGCCGCCTCGGGGCCGACATGGCCCACGCAGAAGCCGCGGGTGCCGCCCGAGAACCGGCCGTCGGTGATCAGGGCCACCGACTCACCCATGCCCTGGCCGTAGATGGCGCTGGTGGTTGACAGCATCTCGCGCATGCCGGGTCCGCCGCGGGGCCCCTCGTAGCGGATGACGATCACGTCGCCGGCCTTGTAGGCGCGCTCCTGCACGGCGGCGAAGGCGTCCTCCTCGCAGTCGAAGCAAAGCGCGGTGCCTTCGAAGCGCTGCCGGGCCATGCCGGCGACCTTCACGATGGCGCCGTCCGGGGCGAGGTTGCCGCGCAGGCCGACCACGCCGCCGGTGGGGGTGATCGCGCGTGACACGGGGTAGACGACGTCCTGGTCGGTCGGGAAGACAACGTGCTCGTGGTTCTCGGCGAGCGTGCGGCCGGTGACGGTCAGGCAGTCGCCGTGCAGCAGGCCGCCGTCCAGCAGCGCCTTGATGATGACGGGGATGCCGCCGATCTTGTGCACGTCGAGCGCCACATATTTGCCGCCGGGCTTGAGGTCGGCGATGTACGGGGTGCGGCGGAAGATGTTCACCACGTCGTCCATGGTGAACTTGATGCCGGCCTCGTGCGCCATGGCGGGGAGGTGCAGGCCGGCATTGGTGCTGCCGCCGGTTGCGGCGACCACGACGGCGGCGTTCTCGAAGGCTTCGCGGGTGCAGATGTCACGCGGGCGCAGATTGCGCTCGAGCAGGTGCATGACGGCGCGTCCGCTCTCGGCGGCCCAGCGGTCGCGGTCCTCGTAGGGGGCGGGCGCGCCGGCGGATCCGGGCAGTGCGAGGCCGATCGCCTCGGAGACGGTGGCCATCGTGTTGGCGGTGAACTGTCCGCCGCACGCGCCGGCGGAGGGGCAGGCGACGCATTCCAGCTCGTGCAGTTCCTCGTCGGTCATGGTGCCGGCGGCGTGGCGGCCGACCGCCTCGAACACGTCCACGACGGTGACGTCCTTACCCTTGTAGCTGCCGGGGAGGATGGAGCCGCCGTACATGAACACGGAGGGCACGTTGAGCCGCAGCATGGCCATCATCATGCCGGGCAGGGATTTATCGCACCCGGCGAGGCCGACCAGCGCGTCGTAGGAGTGGCCGCGGACGGTGAGCTCGACGGAATCCGCGATGCACTCGCGGGAGACCAGGGAGGATTTCATCCCCTGGTGGCCCATGGCGATGCCGTCGGTGACGGTGATGGTGGTGAACTCGCGCGGGGTGCCGCCGCCTTCGATCACGCCGGTCTTGACCGACTGCGCCTGGCGGGAGAGGGCGATGTTGCAGGGGGCGGCTTCGTTCCAGCAGGTGGCGACGCCGACGAAGGGCTGATTGATCGCGTCCTCGCCGAGGCCCATGGCGTAGTAGTAGGAGCGGTGGGGCGCGCGGCCCGGGCCCTCGGTCACGTGGCGGGACGGCAGGCGGGACTTGTCCCAGCGTTTTGTCAGCAAGACGGTGTTTCCTCTTTCGCAGGCGCTGATGCGTATATCGGCCTCATCGTGCGGTCCGGCAACTCGCGGGTGGCGGGTGGCGGGCGATGGACCTTGCCGCTGCCAAAATATTGACGGCGGACCACCGCGCGCGATATGTGCCGCACCCCTGGTGGCGGACGTAGCTCAGTTGGTAGAGCGCCGGTTTGTGGTACCGGTTGTCGCGGGTTCGATCCCCGTCGTTCGCCCCAGGTGTGTTTCGCATTGCTCTCGAGCGCCTGCATACCCCTGAGGAGCATGCCGTGAGTGATCAGCCTGACATTCTGATGCTGGCTTACCATGGGCGGGCCGACCTACGGTCCGATCGGCTTTTCCAGGACGTGGTCGAGGTCAAAGTACGTTCGGGATTTCCGGAGCGGCAATACAGCCCGATCTCCTGCCGGCTCGATACGGCTGACTGAGGCGGGCGATCCCGCGCCTGCCTTGGTCCTGGCAGGCGGTCAGGCGACGCGGATGGGTGGCGGGGATAAACCGCTGCTTCGCCTCGGCGGGCAAACATTGCTGGCCCGCATCCTGGCTACCCTCGCACGCGATCACCGGTTCATCGCCGTGTCCGCTAACGGCGACCCGGCGCGCTTCGGGCTGGCTTTGCCGATCCTGCCCGATCTTATTCCGGGCCAAGGCCCGCTCGGCGGGGTGCTCGCCGGGTTGGAGTGGGCGGCTGGAATGGGGGCCCCTGCCCTGCTCACGGTTCCTGGGGACACACCGCTGATCCCGCCGGGTCTGGCCGCCGCACTCGCGCCGGGGCCGGCGGTGGCGGAGAGCGGCGGGCGGCGGCATCATCTGGTGGCACTTTGGCCGACGGGGTGCGCTCCGGCGTTGCGGGTTTGGCTGGAGACGCCGGGCCCCCGTAGCGTGCGCGCGTTCGCCGAGACGCTGGGCATGCGGCCCGTGCCGTTTGCTGGCGATCCGTTTGCCAACGTGAACACGGCGGCCGATTTGACCGCGCTGGAGGCTCGGTTGGCGGCTTCGGATTGCGCCCGCCCTCACCCCGGCCCTCTCCCGTGAAGGACGGGGGACGGAGAAGCTTGGCGTCCGCTGTCGCGCAGTGGCATGTGACGTGCTTCGCTGCGGGACACAACGATTCGGGGATGCAGGCGAATGACGCGTTTTTGGATGGTGGCAGCCATGCTCGCCGCCGGGCTGGCGACCGCTCGGGCCGAGGACATCACCATCGGCGCGATCTATCCGCTGACGGGCAACGCGGCGCAGATCGGGGCGGACGCGCAGGCGGCGATCGGGGTGATCACGGACATCATCAACACCGACCACGCACCGATCCCGATGCTGCTCGGCCACGGCGGTGGGCTGCCGCATATGCAGGGTGCCCATATCCGCGTCATCTTCGCCGACCACCAGAATGATCCGCAGAAGGCCCGCGCCGAGGCCGAGCGGCTGATCACGCAGGAACATGTGGTGGCCTTGGTCGGCAGCTATACCAGCGCCACTGCGGCCACGATCAGCCAGGTGGCGGAGCGGTACGAAGTGCCCTACATGGCACTCGACAACTCCTCGCCGTCGCTGAACCAGCGCGGGCTGAAGTGGTTTTTCCGCACCAGCCCGCACGACATCATGTTCACCCAGGCGATGTTCGACTTCATGAAGGCCGAGGGCGAGAAGACCGGGCACCCGGTGCATTCCGTGTCGCTGTTCTATGAGGACAGCATTTTCGGGACCGACAGCTCCAACGTGCAGCGCAAGATGGCGGACGCGGCGGGGATGAAGGTGGCGGCGGACATCAAATACCGCGCGAACTCGCCCTCGCTGTCGTCTGAGGCGCAGAAGCTGAAGGCGGCGGATGCGGACGTGGTGCTGCCATCGTCCTACACGTCGGACGCGATCCTGCTGCTGCGGTCGGATAACGAGGTGGGGTATCACCCAACGATCCTGGCGCAGGCCGCCGGGTTCCAGGAGCAGTCGTTCCTCAGTGCGGCGGGTCCGTTGGCCGAGGGCGTGATGAGCCGCAGCAGCTTCGCGCTGGACGCCGACAAGACGCGCCCGGCGATCGCGGCGGTGAACGCGATGTACCGGGCGAAGTCGGGCAAGGACCTGAACGACAACACGTCCCGCCAGATCGTGGGGGTGGAGATCCTGGCGGACGCAATCGACCGCGCCGGGTCCAGCAAGCCCGAGGACATCCGGGTCGCCTTGACCAAGACGGACGTGCCGGGCGACCAGACGATCATGCCCTGGCAAGGTGTCAAGTTTGACAGCACGGGGCAGAATACCGAGGCCACGCCCGTAATCCAGCAGATCAAGGATGGCACGTACCACACGGTGTACCCGTTCGACATCGCGGTGCAGGCGCCCGTGTGGACGGTTGGCGCCAAGTAATTGGATGCGACCACGCTGCTGCAGGTCGCGCTGAGCGGCCTGCTGATGGGGCTGATCTACGCGCTGGTGGCGGCCGGGCTGAGCCTGATCTTCGGGCTGATGGACATCGTGAACTTCGCGCATGGCGAGCTGCTAATGCTGGCCATGTACGCGACGGTGCTGCTGAACGCGGCGACCGGGCTCGATCCGCTGCTGCAGTTGCCGCTGGTGGCGGTGGGGATGTTCGGGCTCGGGGTCGCGATCTACCGCGGGCTGATCGGGCGCGCGCTGGGGGTGCAGTTCAACCGGGGGATGGTGCAGATCTTCGTCACCTTCGGGCTGGCGATCTTCATCCGCGGGGCGGCGCAGCTCGCGTTCGGCGGGGATTTCCGCAGCGTGCAGGTGTCTTGGCTGGGCAACCGGACGTTGAACCTAAGCGGCGTTTATGTGCCGCTGCCGCAGTTGGCGGCGAGCCTGGTTTGTTTGCTGGCGTTCGCGGCGCTGCTCGGGATCAACCGCACGGAGTTCGGCCGGGCGCTGGAGGCGACGCGGGAGGACCGGGACGCGGTGGCGCTGATCGGCATCGACCGGGACCGGATTTTCGCGATGGGCTGGGGGCTGGGTGCCGCCGCGGTGGGGATCGCGGGGACGATGCTGGCCACGTTCTACTACGTGTCGCCCACGGTTGGGGCGAACTTCGCGCTGATCGCGTACGTGACCGTGGCGCTGGGCGGGTTCGGGTCGCTGCTGGGGGCGTTGGTGGCGGGGGTGCTGATCGGGGAGGTGGAGGCGGTAACCGCGCAGTTGTTGGAGCCGTCGCTGAAGCAGGTAGGGATGTTCGCGATCTACCTGGTGGTGCTGATGGTGCGGCCGCGCGGGTTGTTCGGAAAGATATGAGGAGCGCGGGAACCGTTCCCCTTCTCCTTGAGGGATGGGTGGCGAACGGGAGGTATCGCGTGTGGGCCCCCCCTCCCCCTGACCTCCTCCCTCAAGGGGAGGGGGAGTTCTCGTGATCAACACCATCACCCGGCGGCGGCGGACCGAGCTGATCGTGGGCGCGGTCGTGCTCGCGATCCTGGCGGTGCTGCCGCTGCCGATCCGGGACGTGTACACGCAAAACCTGATCATCCTGACCATCCTGTATGCCGGGTTGTCGCAGGCCTGGAACATTCTGGGCGGCTATTGCGGGCAGATCTCGCTCGGGCACGCGCTGTATTTCGGCATCGGCGCCTATGTCTCGACATTGCTGTTCGTGAACGCGGGCATCCCGCCGACGGTGGGCATGTTCGCGGCCGGCGTGGTGGGGGCGGCGGCCGCGTTGCTGGTGGGGTGGCCGTGCTTCCGGCTCTCCGGCCACTACTACGCCATCGCGACCGTGGTGGTGGGAGAGATCGGCTACCTGCTGTTCCTGAACTGGGACTTCGTGGGGGCGGCGACCGGCGTCTACGTGCCGTTCCACGGCGAGAACTGGCTGGCGTTGCAGTTCCGCACGTCCAAGCTGCCGTTCCACTACGTCGTGCTGGCGTTCGCCGCGATCACCTGGGGGGTCGCCTGGGTCATCGAGGGGTCGCGCTGGGGATATTCGTGGCGGGCGGTGCGCGACGACGTGGTGGCAGCGCGCTCGCTGGCGGTGCGGATCTTCCCGTCCAAGATGGCGGCGGCGGCGATCAGCGGGTTCTTTACCGCAATGGGGGGCGCCATCTACGCGCAGTATGTCGGCTACATCGACCCGGATTCGGTCATGTCGTCGTCGTTCTCCATCCTGATCGCCCTGCCGGCGGTGCTGGGCGGGGTGGGCACGCTGTGGGGGCCGTTGATCGGCGCCATCGTGCTGATCCCCACCAGCGAGCTGACCCGGTCCTATCTCGGCGGCGCGGG
>CAXTVQ010000001.1:200613-211699 GCA_964247705.1 uncultured Acetobacteraceae bacterium
CCATCGTGCTGATCCCCACCAGCGAGCTGACCCGGTCCTATCTCGGCGGCGCGGGTGGAGTGGACCTGATGATCTATGGCGGGCTGATCGTGGCGATCTCGCTGGCGCGTCCGGCCGGGTTGGTCAGCTTGCTCGGGCTGCGCAGACAGGTGGTGCCCGATGCCCCCGCTGCTTGAAGTCGATTCGGTCAGCAAATCGTTTGGCGGTGTCGCGGCCAATGTCGAGATCAGTTTCGAAGTCGGCGCGGGCGAACTGCTCGGGCTGATCGGGCCGAACGGTGCGGGCAAGACCAGCCTGTTCAACTCGATCTCGGGCGAGGTGGCCCCCGATCGCGGTGAGATCCGGCTCGATGGGCAGCGGATCTCGGGGATGGGTCCGCTGGCCTGCGCCCGGGCCGGGATCGCGCGCACGTTCCAGGTCGTGCGCTCGTTCGACAGCATGACGGTGCTCGAAAACGTCATGGTCGGCGCGTTCAGCCGCACGAACCGGGCGCGGGAGGCCATGGCGGAGGCGGCGCGCGTGCTCGACCAAACCGGGCTCGCCGCCCGCGCCAATCACGCGGCACATGCGCTCACCCCGCCCGAGAAACGCCGGCTGGAGATCGCGCGTGCGCTCGCAACCCGGCCGCGTATCCTGCTGCTGGACGAGATGCTGACCGGGCTCACCCCCACCGAGGCGCAGTCCGGCGTGCAGCTCATCCGCGACATCCGGGCGACGGGGGTGACCGTGATCATGGTCGAGCACGTGATGGAGATCTTGTTGCCGCTGATCGACCGGGCGGTGGTGCTGAACCTGGGCCGGGTGCTGACGCAGGGGTTGCCGAAAGACCTGGTGCGCGACCCGGCGGTGATCCGCGCCTATCTGGGCGACCGCTATGCCGCCTGAAGTCATTCTCCGGCTGGAGGGGGTTTCGGCCGCGTATAAGGGGTTGAAGGCGCTACAGGGCGTGTCGCTCGAGGTGGCGCGCGGCGAGATCGTGGCGGTGGTGGGGGCGAACGGGGCGGGCAAGAGCACGCTGCTGCGCGCGATCGCCGGGCAGGTTGCGACGGGGGGCGCCATCACGTTCGACGGCGTATCGCTGGCGCATGTGGCGCCGCACCGGATCACCCGCATGGGCGTCGGCCTCGTGCCGGAGGGGCGGCGGTTGTTCCCGCGGCTGAGCGTGGAGGACAATCTACGGCTGGGGGCCTATGCTCGGCGGGGCGAGGCGGACCGGTTCAAACCGCTGGAAACGGTGTTCGCCCTGTTCCCGCGCTTGCAGGAGCGGCTTGGCCAGCGGGCCGAGACGCTGTCCGGCGGCGAGCAGCAGATGCTGGCGATCGGGCGGGCGCTCATGACGGGGCCGCGGCTGTTGATGCTGGACGAACCCAGCCAGGGGATCGCGCCGAAACTGGTGGACGACATCCTCGCGGCGGTCGGGCGCATCCGCGATCTGGGGGTGACGGTGCTACTGGTGGAGCAGCGGCTGGCGGAGGCGCTGGACCTGGCGGACCGGGCTTATGTGCTTCAGACAGGGCGGATCGTCATGTCCGGGCCGGCGAAGGAGATTGCGGCGGATGATGGGGTGCGGCGTGCCTATTTGGGCCTGTAGCGACAAGGGCTGACATCGATGCCGGGTCCCACCTTCTTCCGCCGTGCCCCCATGGCCGCCCTGTCCCAGCACGCGCCCGAACTCGGCCTCGTGCACGTCACCTCCCTCGGCAGCACCACCGTCCGCCTCCCCCCACTCGTGTTCGGCGCACCCTTCGTCGAACGCTGGCGCCTGGCCGAGGAGCCCACCGGCGCCAGCGGGCGGGATGGCAGCTACATCAGCTACGCACCCTGGGTCTTCGTCATCCCAAATGCTGTCGTCCACGCCGCGGGCATCGTTTGTGTCGGCGATTTCGTCATCGAGGAGACGTTGGTCCACACCAACCCGGTCTCCGACGGCTACCGGCCGGAGCGGGACGGCATCTGGATCAACGTCAGCAGCGCTCCACGGCTACCGGGCGCCCACATCTCCACACTCTGCGGCTCGGCCGGAAGCTACTACCACGCCCTGATTGAAGGGATTGGCCGGCTGTCCGCGCTTCCCGCCAACATCCTCACCGGCGCGGCAGGGCTGTTGGTGCCCGATAGCCGCCTACCCACCGTGACCTGGCTGCAGCAGCAGGTGGCGCAACGATGGTCGCTCCGCCGCATCGAACTCGCGGCGCAGAGCACGCTGCAGGTCGAACAGCTCGTGCTCGCGCAGCCGAACGACAGCACGTGCAACTACCACCCCTGTTTGGCCGCGTGGTTCACCGAGACCGCCGCACGCACCCACGGCGAACAAGCCACTGGCGCGCGCCGCTTCTTCATCGACCGGCGCGGCACGCAAACGCGTCCGCTTGCCAACGAGGATGCGGTGATCGCGGCATTGGAGCCACTGGGTATCGAGCCGATTGCGGCGGAGTATCTGAGCGGCTCGGCCCAGATCGCGCTGTTCCGCAACGCGGAGCTGGTGGTGGGGCCGCACGGCGCCGGGTTCGCCAATCTGCTGTTTGCGAGCCCGGGCTGCCGCGTGATCGAGCTGCAGATGGATGCCTATTGCCACTGGGGTTTCCGCCGGCTCGCCGCGCTGAAGGGACTGCCGTATGACTGCGTTGTTGGGCGGCTGGCGGGTCGCTGGCCAGAGCAACGCGGCGCCGTGCAGGGCGCGCAGTGGCAGGTGTCGGTGCCGCACGTCGTGGCAGCGGTGCAGGCTGTGGCCGGCCCATAGCCAAGGTACCAGGTCCAACGTGCCTGATACCGTGTCGCCTCGGAGGTTTGCAGATGCGGCTTCGTGACGTCAGGCGGAGAGGGGCGGTGGCGTCTCGACACCGGACGAGGACGGCCTGCTGGGACATGGCCAACCTTGGGGAGAGCAAGACTGGAGTACCTGAGACGATCGACATATCGACCATCCAGGACCCGCATGGCGCACGGGTGAAATATTTCCTGGCCGGCCCGGGGGTCAAGTCTCACGCGCCTTCCGTAGCATTGGCAGGCCCGTTGCATAGCTCGCCCCGACCGCGGAATGATGCCGCCGAAGGAGTGCCCCCCTATGAACCGCTTCACCCGCCGAGGCCTGGCCGCCGCCGCCGCGATCCTGCCTGTCGCCGCCATGACCGGCGAGGCTCGTGCGCAAGGCAGCGTCGAACCCGCGATCGACCGCGTGCAGCGTACCAAGACGCTGCGCATATCGGCGTTGCCGGGTGAGGCGCCGTATTTTGCCAAGGATCTCGCCAGCGGCACCTGGAAAGGCGCCTGCATCGAGATGGCGGACAGCATCGCCGCGGTGTTCGACGCCAAGGTCGAGTATGTGGAAGGCACCTACGGCACCTCCGTGCTCGATCTGCAGGCCAACAAGGTCGACCTTGCCTTCGCGCTCAACCCCACGCCGCAGCGGGCGCTGGCCATCGGTTTCACGCATAGCTTCATCACCCACCCGTTCGGCTGCATCGCGAAGGCCGGGTTCGCGCCCAAGACGTGGGACGACCTGAACAAGCCCGAGATCCGGATCATCTGCGACCTGGGTTCGCTGCACGAGACGGCGGCGCGGCGTTACTGTCCCAAGGCGCAGATCACGGCGCTGAAGACGCGGGACGAGTGCACGCTGTTCTTCCAATCCGGCCGGGCGGACGCGTTCATCCTGGCGGCGATGCTGGGCCTGTCCACCCTGGCCAAGAACCCGTCGCTCGGCACGTACGAGTTGCTGAGCGGGCCCGTTGTCGCCTTGCCGAGCAATTTCGGCGTGCGGCGGGAGCCCGATACGCGGTTCATCGAGGTGCTGAACGCCTGGATCGACTTCAACCGCGGGACCGGGCAGGTGCGCGAATATCTGCTGGACGGCCTCGCCCTGAACGGGGTCAAGCGCGACGACCTGCCGGCGAACCTGACGTTCTGATGCCTCATCGCTGATGGGGTACCAGTGGGGCTTCGCGTTCCTCCTCCGCTACACGCATCTGTTCGTGGTGGGGGTGGAGGTGACCCTCGCCTACACCGCGGGAACGGTGCTGATGGGGCTGCTGCTCGGGCTGCTGATCGGGCTCGGGCGGCTGTCGCGTTCGCGGCTGGTCAATATCCCGCTGATCGGTTTGATCGAGGTGTTCCGCTGCACGCCGCTGCTCGTGCAGCTCGTCTGGTTCTACTACGCGCTGCCGGTGATCCTGAATATCCAGATCCCGGCGGTGGTGGCGGCGACGGCGGTGCTGTCGTTCTACACCGCCGCGTTCTACGCCGAGATCTTTCGCGGGGGCATCGTTTCGATCGAGCGCGGCCAGTGGGATGCGGCGCGCGCGATCGGGTTGCGGCCGTGGCAGGTGATGCGGCTGGTGGTGCTGCCGCAGGCGGTGCGGCGGATGGTGCCGCCGTTCCTGAACCAATCGATCATCCAGTTGAAGAACACGTCCCTGGTGTCGACGATCGCGGTGCCGGATCTGTTGTATCAGGGCACTCTGATCACCGCGGACACGTATCGCCCGCTGGAGGTGTATACGGCGGTGGCGCTGATCTACTTCGCGCTGCTGTTTCCGGCGACGCGGCTGGTGCAGTGGTACGAGGGGCGGCTGGCGCGGGGGCGGTAGAATGCCCTCACCCCGGCGCTCTCCCGTGAAGAACGGGAGAGGGAGAAGATGAAGCGCCCTCGTCACCGAACGTAAGCGCCAATCCGTCCGCCAGCCCGATCGGCTCCACCTCCAAATAACGCTTCATCGCCTCGATGCCGAACGTCTTGTCCTCGCCCAGCCGGCGGATCTCGTCGGGCCGGACGGTGGGTATGCCGGGCAGGAACCGCGTGATGCTGGCCGCGATCCGCAACAGGCGGGCGGACACGGGTACGATCCGGGGCGGGGTCAACCCGGCGGCGTGCGCCACCGCGCGCACGAAATCGGCGTAGCTGGCCCGGTCGGCGCCGGCGACCACGATCGATTCCGGGCGGTGCCACTCGGCTGCAATGGCGGCGCGCACGCAGCGCGTCACATCGTCCTGGTAGATCGGGCGCACCATCGCCGCCCCGCCACCCGGCAGCGGCACGAACGGCAGGCGCTTCAACAGCCGGGCGAGCCGGCGCACGTTGTCCTCGCCTTGCGCGCCGTAGATCATCGTCGGGTGCAGCATCACGCCCTTGCGGGAGGACCTACGGAAGAAATCCTCCCCGGCAAGAACACCGTCCGCGTGGGCGTCCGGCCAGCGGGTGAACTTGCGGGTGCTGCCGAGGAACACGAAATGGCGCACCCCGTCCGGCGCCGCATCCAGGATCGCCGGCACATGGCGGGCATGGGCGCAGGACACCACGACCTCCGCCCCCCGTAGCGCCCGGTGCACCGTGTGGGGCCGCTCCAGGTGTGCCATGACCGGTTTGCCCGGCAACTCCATCCGGCGCCACTTTCGCGCGCTCCGCACCACGGGGACGAACGCCACGCCATCCGCCGCCAGCGAACGGCACAGCGCCGAACCGGTCCGGCCCGTGGCACCGATAACAAAAAGGTCCATGCACCATCGTTTAGGCGTCCCCGGGGAGAGCGGAAAGAGCTGTGGTAGCATCATACCACATAGGGCCAACCTTGACTTCGCCAGCGTCAGCGCCGATACAGCGACCCTCCCTAGCGGACGAGAGTTACCCATGCAGAAGACCACCCTCTCGCTGAAGCCGGCAGAGGTCACCAAGAACTGGACGCTGATCGATGCGGACGGCCTGGTGCTCGGCCGGCTAGCGTCGATCATCGCCCAACGGCTGCGCGGCAAGCACAAGCCGCAGTTCACCCCGCATGTCGATTGCGGCGACAACATCGTGGTAGTGAACGCCGAGAAGGTTCGGGTGACCGGCAACAAGGCCGACCAGTCCATCTTTTACTACCACACCGGCTATCCCGGCGGCATCAAGGGCCGGTCGGTGCGTTCGATCCTGACCGGGCGCCATCCGGAGCGTGTGATCGAGAAGGCGGTGGAGCGGATGATCACCCGCGGCCCGCTGCAGCGCGCGCAGATGAAGCACCTGTATGTTTACGCCGGCCCCGAGCACAAGCACGACGGCCAGCAGCCGCAGAAGCTCGACGTTGCCGCCCTGAACCGCAAGAACGCGAGGATCTGAGATGAGCGAGACAATCGAGCTGACAGGGACGCTCGCCGACCTGCAGAACCTGGCCAATGCCGGCGTGCTGCCGACGCAGCAGACGGCGGTAGCCACGCGGGTCGAGCCGAAGCGGGATGCACAGGGCCGCTCCTACGCCACCGGACGCCGCAAGAACGCGATTGCGCGGGTGTGGATCAAGCCGGGCAAGGGCGACATCAACGTCAACGGCAAGACGGTGACGCAGTATTTCGCCCGCCCGGTGCTGCGGATGCTGATCACCCAGCCGTTCCTGATCTCCGACCGCTACAACCAGTTCGACGTTTACTGCACGGTGAACGGCGGCGGGCTGTCCGGCCAGGCTGGCGCGCTGCGGCACGGGATCAGCCGGGCGCTGACCTACTACGAGCCGGATCTGCGCGGGATCCTGAAGCTTGCCGGGTTCCTGACGCGGGACAGCCGCGTGGTGGAGCGCAAGAAGTACGGCAAGGCGAAGGCCCGCCGGTCCTACCAGTTCTCCAAGCGGTAAGGAGTTGCTTCTCTCTCTCCCCCGTTCCTGGCGGGAGAGAGAGCGGTGGCGTCAGCCCCAGATTACCTGCTCGATCCGGTCCGCCCCACTTGCAATCATCGCGAGCCGATCGAACCCGAGTGCAATCCCGCTAGCCTGCGGCATGCCGAAATCCAATGCGGCCAGCAACTCCTCGTCGAGCCCCCAACCGGGCCCATACAGCGACTCCCGCCTTGCCCGGTCCGCACTGAACCGGGCGCGTTGCTCCGCCGGATCGGTCAGCTCCTCGAAGGCATTGGCCAGCTCCATCCCGCACACGAACAGCTCGAACCGCAACGCCGCGCGTGGGTCCGCAGGATCACGCCGGGCGAGAGCCGCTTGGGCGGTGGGCCAGTGGGTCAGGAATATCGGGTGATCGCGGCCGAGATGCGGTTCCACCCGCTCCAGCAGCAGGCGAAAGAATAGATCTTCCCAGCCCTCGCCCTCCCGCAACCGCGCGCCGGACTGGGCGGCCAAGGCCGGGGCGTCGCCGGCTGTTGCCAGCACGTCCGCCCCGACCCAGCGGGCGAACGCCTCCGCCATGGTGAGGCGCTCGAACCGGTCCAGCCGCGTTTCCACCCCGCGGCAGCGCACCACGGGGGGCAGCACGGCGCGCAGGAATGCCTCCGCCTCGTCCATCAGCGACGCCATCGAGGCATCCGGGCGATACCACTCCAGCATGGTGAACTCGGGCGCGTGGGTGTCGCTGCCCTCCCCGTTGCGCCAGACCCGGGCGAGCTGCCAGACCGCACCGGCGCCGGCCACCAGCAGCCGCTTCATCGCGAACTCCGGGCTCGTGTGCAGCCATAGCGGCGTGCGCGTGCCGTCCGGGCCGACCTGTTCGGTGCGGAAGGCGCGCAGATGCACCTCCTCGCCGGGCACGGGGACGGCATAGGGCGTCTCCACCTCCGTGTAGCCACGTGCGCCGAAGAAGGCGCGGGTGGCCCCGGTCAACAGCGTGCGGCGGCGTAGGAAGGGCAAGCGGGCGGCGAACTGCTCGGGGTGCCAGCGTGGTTGCGGCATACGGGCTCCGGGACTACACGCGCGCACCATGCCGGATGGCGCCCTTCCCCCCCAAACTCTGCGCGACACGGCAGGCCTGATCACGGCCGGGTTCGTGGCAGCCGGCGTGGCTCCGGTGCTGGACCGGGTGGCCGAGCGGTACGCCGTCGCGATCCCGCCTGCGCTGGCCGCCCTGATCACGCATCCGGACGACCCGATCGGCCGCCAGTTCATCCCCCATTCCAGCGAACTGCATACGGCGCCGCACGAACGTGCCGATCCGATCGGGGACGACGCGCTCTCCCCCGTCCCCGGCATCGTGCACCGCTATGCGGACCGCGCGCTGCTCAAGCCGTTGCTGGTCTGTCCGGTGTATTGCCGGTTCTGCTTCCGGCGCGAGCATGTCGGGCCGGATGGCGGGTTGCTCACCGAGGCCCAACTCGCCACCGCATTCGATTGGCTGCGGGCCCACCCGGCCATCACCGAGGTGATCCTGACCGGCGGCGATCCCCTGCTGCTCTCCCCCCGTCGGCTGCGCGCCATCCTGGACGCGCTGGACGCGATCCCGCATGTGCAGACCCTGCGCATCCACACGCGCGTGCCGGTCGCCGACCCGGCGCGGCTGCACGCCTTGGCCGCGATGCTGGAGACGGACAAGCCGCTCTGGCTCGTCGTCCACGCCAACCATGCGCGCGAGCTGACGCCGGACGCTGTCGCCGCCTTGCGCGTCGTCAGCCGCCGCGGGGTGCCCTTGCTCGGGCAATCCGTGCTGCTGCGCGGCGTGAACGACACCGCCGACGCGCTGGAGGCGCTGTTCCGCGCCATGCTCGCCGCACGGATCAAGCCTTACTACCTGCACCAGCTCGACCCGGCGCCAGGCACGGCCCGCTTCCACGTGCCCATCGCGGAAGGCCAGGCGTTGCTGCGGCAGCTCCGGGGCCGGGTGACGGGGCTCGCCTGGCCCACTTACGTGCTGGACATCCCGGGCGGCCACGGCAAGGTGCCGATCGGTCCCGGTTATCTGGACGGCGCGAGCGTCCGTGACCCCTCGGGACACCCTCGCCCGCTTGCCGCCCCGCCCCGCGCGAGCTAGACCACCGGTCCCCCATAGTTCCGCAAGAGTTCCGACAGATGAAGCAGCAGGCCAACCTGATCCGCGCCGGCCAAGTGCTTGAGCACGAAGGCAACCGCTGGACCGTGCTGAAGCAGCAGATCATTACCCCCGGCAAGGGCGGCGCCTTCATCCAGGTCGAGATGCGCAACCTCAAGACCGGCAACAAGACCAACGAGCGCTGGCGCACCGCCGATACCGTCGAGCGCTTGATGACGGACACCAAGGACTACACCTATTCCTACACCGACGGCGACAACCTGGTGCTGATGGACCCCGAGACGTATGAACAGGCGATGATCCCGGCGGAGATCCTTGGTGAGCAGGTGGCCTTCCTGCAGGACAACATGAAGGTGGAGGTGGACACGGTCGAGGGCGACCCGGTCGGCATCCACCTGCCCGCCACCGTGATCCTGACCGTCGAGGAAGCCGACCCGGTCGTGAGAGGCCAGACCGCCGCCAGCAGCTACAAGCCGGCCAAGTTGTCCAATGGCATCAAGACGCTGGTGCCGCCCTTCGTGGAGTCGGGCGAGAAGATCGTGGTAAAGACCGAGGACGGCAGCTACGTCGAGCGGGCGAAGGGTTGACCCGGTCGCGCTGACCGCGGCCTGAACTCATGGCACTCCAACTCTCCCCCCACATGACGGTGATGCAGAACGCCGTCCAGAAGGCCTCGCGCCGGCTGGTGCGCGACTTCGCGGAAGTCGAGCAATTGCAGGTCAGCATGAAGGGACCCGGCGACTTCGTGAGCCAAGCCGACCTGCGCTCCGAGCAGACGCTGCGCACCGAGCTGGAGCGGGCGCGGCCCGGCTACGCGTTCCTTATGGAGGAAGCGGGGGCGGCGGGCGGGGATAACTGGACATGGCGTTGGATCATCGATCCACTGGATGGAACCACCAACTACCTCCACGGCGTGCCGCACTGGTGCATCAGCCTGGCGCTCGAACGCCGGTATGACACGGGGGCCAGCGAGATCGTCGCCGGGTGCATCTACAACCCGGTGAACGACGAGATGTTCTGGGCCGAGAAAGGCATCGGCGCGTTCCTCAACGAGCGCCGCCTGCGTGTGTCCGGCCGCCGCGAACTGAAGGACGCGCTGTTCGCCACGGGAATCCCGTTCGCCGCCGTGCCAGCTTCGCGGCGGCTGGCCTTCGCACGCACGCTCGGCACGCTGATGCCGGTGGTTGCGGGTATCCGCCGGTTCGGGGCTGCCGCCCTCGACCTCGCCTGGGTGGCCGCCGGGCGTTATGACGGCTATTGGGAACTCGGCCCGAAGCCGTGGGACGTCGCCGCCGGGTCGCTGATCGTGCGCGAGGCGGGTGGTTACTGCACCAACACGCAGGGCGGCGAATTGGCGATGGATGTCAGCGGCATCGACCTGGTTGCGGCCAACCCCAACCTCCATCCGCGGTTGCTGGAGGTAGTGGCCGAGGGCGTGGCTTCTGCCCGCGCCGCTTAGGCCTGCCATGGCCGGGCTGCGTGGCGTTCGTTATACCGGGCGAATGATTCGCACTGGCCTCGTCGCGTTGCTCCTGCTACCAGGCACCACCTTGGCGCAAGTTAGCGTCAACCGCGGGGCGCTGGACCAACTCAAGCCGTCCGCCCCAGCCAAACCAACGCCGGCCCATCCCACGCCGGCTCCCTCCTCAACGGGTCACACGGCGCGCGACACGACTAACCACGAACAAACTCATGACCATGAATCAGCCCACCGGCCGGCCCCCGCCGCCTCGCGCCCGGCGACCAGGTCCAGCCACTCCGTCCCACCGCCAGAGCCCAAGCCCAAGCCCAGGCCCCGGCCCGTCACGATAGCGCCCGCGCCGCCGCCAGCGGCCGTGCTGCCGCCCGTCGCCGAAGCACCGAAGCCCGCTGCCACGCCGCCGCCCCCGCCCGTGCCCATCCTGGCGGACGCGGCTGGCGTGCCCTCATCGCTGCCCGGCGGCGTGCGCATCACCTTTGGCGCCGGCTCGTCGGACCTGAACCCGGCGACTGCCAAAGCTGTGCAGGGCGTAGCCAACGAGGTGAAGGCCAGCCCAGACGTCGACCTGAATGTCTTCGCCTATGCGGCCGGCGTGGCGGACGACCCGTCCACGTCCCGCCGGCTCTCGCTGTCCCGCGCGCTCGCGGCCCGGGCCGTGCTGATCAGCGAGGGCATCGTCTCGACCCGCATCTATGTCCGCGCCCTTGGCTCGACGCCATCGGACGGGCCGGCTGACCGGGTGGACGTAGTGCGCGTCGGCACGCCCAGCCCAGCCCCGAGCCCGTCTGCGCCAGCCCCGTCTGTAGCAGCCCCGTCTGTAGCAGCCCCGTCTGTAGCAGCCCCGTCTGTAGCGGCCCCGTCTGCACCAGTCTCGTC
>CAXTVQ010000002.1:0-110683 GCA_964247705.1 uncultured Acetobacteraceae bacterium
CGGCGGCGTGCTGGCCACCAACGCCGGCGGCAACAACACCGTGCGCTACGGCAACGCGCGGGACCTGGTGCTCGGGCTGGAGGCGGTGCTGCCGGACGGCTCGGTGTGGAACGGGCTGCGTCGCCTGCGCAAGGACAACACCGGCTATTGCCTGCGCCAGTTGCTGGTGGGCTCCGAGGGCACGCTCGGGTTCATCACCGCCGCCGTGCTGAAACTCGCCCCCCAGCCCCGGCAGCGGGAGGTGGCGTTGTGCGCCCTGCCCTCCGTGGACGCCGCACTCGCCCTGTTCGCCCAATTCCAGCGCAACGACCCGGCGTCCGTGCACGCCTTCGAATACATGGGCGGCGCCGGCATGGACCTGGTCATCCGGCATATCCCGGGCGCCACCCTGCCGATCGCCCCCGCCCCGCATTACGCCCTGGTCGAGCTCGCCTCCCCCCGCGCCGGCGAGGATTTGCGCCCGGCGCTGGAAGCGGTGCTCGAGCAGGCGTTCGAGGCCGGCACCATCACCGACGCCGCCGTTGCCGCCAGCAGCGCCCAGCGCCTGGCCATCTGGAAGTTGCGCGAGGAGCACTCGGAGGCGCAGAAGCGCGAGGGCGCGTCGGTGAAGAACGACGTCTCCGTCCCCGTCTCGCACGTGCCCGACCTGCTGCGCCGCGGCGAGGCGGCGGTGGCGGCGCTGATCCCGGGGGTGCGCTGCGTCGCGTTCGGCCATATCGGCGATGGCAACATCCACTTCAATTTCGAGCAGCCGGTGGACATGGACGCCGCCGCCTTCCTCGCCCGCGACCACGAGATCATGGATGCGGTCGGCGCCATCGTGCAGGAGCTGGACGGGTCGTTCTCCGCCGAGCACGGCGTCGGGCAGCTCAAGCCCTACATGATGCCGGGCTGGCGCGGCGGCGCCGAACTCGATGCGATGCGCAAGATCAAGGCGGCGCTGGACCCGCTCGGGCTGATGAACCCGGGGAAAGTTCTACCTTGAACGACCTGTCGCAGCGGGTCGGACTGCCGTTCGGCGAGGAGCTGCCGGACCCGAACCGCTGGGGCGCGCTGGCCGTGCTGCTGACCGGCACCTTCCTGCCGGCTTTCGACTTCTTCGTGGTGAACGTGGCGCTGCCCGCCATGCACACCGAACTGGGCGCCCGGCCGGAGGACCTCGAGCTGGTGGTGGCCGGATACGGCCTGGCCTTCGCCATCCTGCTGATCACGGGCGGGCGGCTCGGCGACCTGTATGGGCGCAAGAAGCTGTTCATGATCGGCATGGTCGGCTTCACCATCGCCTCCGCCCTGTGCGGGCTCGCCACCAGCCCCGCCGTGCTCATCGCCTCGCGCGTGCTGCAGGGGCTGACGGCGGCGCTGATGAACCCGCAGGTGCTGGCCATCATCCGGGTCACGTTCCCCGAGAACGAGCGGGCGCGCGCGATCGGCTATTTCGGCACCACGCTGGGCCTGGCCTCGATCGCGGCGCAGCTCGTTGGCGGCGCGCTGGTGCAGGCGAACATCGCCGGGTTGAGCTGGCGGCCGATCTTCCTGGTCAACGTGCCGGTGGGCGCCGTGGCACTGTTCTTCGCCGCCCGCATGCTGCGCGACTCGCGGGCGTCGGGCCGTCCGACGCTGGATTTCGGCGGTATCGCGCTGGCGACGCTGGTGCTCGGGCTGATGATCTACCCCCTGGTGGAGGGCGCGGGCGCCGGCTGGCCCTGGTGGATGCTGGCGCTGCTGGCAGGCTCGCTGCCGGCCCTGGCGGTGTTCGTACTGTATGAGTGGCACCTGCAGCAGCGCGGGCGCTCGCCGCTGGTCAGCATGCGGCTGTTCCGCGACCCGGGCTTTTCGCTCGGCCTGGCCATGGCCGCGACCTTCTTCTCCGGGCTGGCCGCCTTCTTCATGGGGCTGACGGTGTTCCTGCAGCAGGGCCTGGGCTACGGCGCGCTGCCGACCGGGCTGGTGTTCGTGGCGTTCGGGATCGGCTTCATGGGCGCGTCGCTGGTGTCCTCTCAGGTGTCGCGCCGGATCGGGCCGCTGGCCATCAGCCTGGGCACGGCGATGATGGCGGCCGGGTTGGTCGCGATCGTCACCTTGGCGAACCTCGCCCATGGCACGCCGATCAACCTGCTCGCACTCTGGCCGGTGCTGATCTTCTACGGCTGTGGCCAAGGCCTGGCGCTGCCGACCCTGGTGGCCTCCGTGGTGGGCAGCAGCCGGATCCCGCCGCAGGAGGCGGGCGCGGCGTCCGGCGTGTTCACCATGGTGCAGCAGGTAGGCTTCGCCGTCGGCGTGGCGGTGATCATGGGCCTGTTCTTCAGCGTCCTCGGCGCCGGCACCACCGCCGGGGATTACGAGCGGGCGCTCTGCGTAGCGCTGTCCTGCAACATCGGGCTCATGGCCCTGACCTGCCTGCTCGCCTTCTTCCTCCCCCGCCGGGCGCCGGTCCCAGGCGTGGTCGTCCACCTGGAGTAGGGCGGACACCGTCCGCCGCCGCCCGCACCATGCCTGCCCCGCCTGTAACCCAACCGCACTCCTGTACGCCCGAGTGTTACCCTCGCGATGTCACGGCTTTCGCCGGGCATGGCCGCGGGGCTAAGGTGCGCCGCCTTAGCTAGGACCGCGCTGCCCATCCATGCCCCGCCCTATCGTCAACCGCATCGACCGCTACGTCTTCCGGCAATTGCTGGTGGCGCTCGTCTCGGCCACCGCCGCGCTGGTGGCGCTGATCTGGCTGACGCAGTCGCTCCGCTTCGTCGAACTCGTCGTCAACCGCGGCCTGTCGCTGTGGGTGTTCCTGCAGCTCACCGGGCTGCTGATCCCGAACTTCGTCGCCGTGATCCTGCCGATCACCACCTTCGTCGTGGTGCAGTTCGTCTACGGCCGGCTCTCGGGGGACCGCGAGCTCACCGTGATGCGCTCGGCCGGCATGTCCCCGCTCGCCCTGTCCCGCCCCGCGCTGGCCGTGGCCCTGGTGGCGCTCGCCGGCTGCTTCATGCTCAACGTCTGGATCGTGCCCAGCAGCTACGCCGCCTTCCGCGAATACCAGTTCGAGATCCGCAACCGGATCGCCGCCTTCCTGCTGCAGGAAGGCGTCTTCACCCCCGTCTCGGACGACCTGACCGTCTACATCCGCTCCCGCGACGTGGACGGCACGCTGCGCGGCATCCTGGTGGAGGATGCACGGCAAAAGAACAGCCGCGCCACCATCCTGGCCGAACGCGGACGGCTGGTGAACGGCGCGAACGGCCCCGCGGTGCTGCTGGAGAACGGCTCGCGCGAGGAGGTGGACAAGCAAACCGGACGCCTCAACGTCCTGACCTTCCAGCAAAATTCGGTGGACCTCACCCAGTCTGCCAAGAACGACGACGTGCGCTACCGCGACGTGAACGAGATGTCGCTGAGCGAATTGATGCATCCGGAGACCAGCGCTTTGAACGCCCGCGACGCCGGCAAATTCTACGTGGAGGCCAACCGCCGGCTGTCCGCCCCGCTCACCGCGGTGTCCTTCGCCCTGGTGGCCCTGCTGTCCGTGCTGTCCGGCGCGTTCCGCCGCCACGGCAACGTGCTGCGCCCGCTCGCGGCGGTGATGACCGTGGTGGCGCTGCTGGCCTTGCAACTGGCCGTCGCGAACCTCGCCGCGCGTTCCACGGTGCTGCTGCCGCTGATCTGGATCATGGCCGCGGGGCCCGGCCTGGTCTGCGCCTTCCTGTTGTTCGACCCGCTGCGGGACAGGGTACCCGCCAGGCTGCGGCTCCTGGCGCGCCCGGCATGACCATCGCCGCCACGCTCTCTTTGTACGTCGCGCGCCAGTTCAGCCTGGCGGTGCTGGCGATGCTGGCCGCACTGTCCGGCCTAGTCTCCTTGTTCGATTTCATCGAGTTGCTGCGCCGCGCCGCCACCAAGCCCGATGCGACCTTCGGCCTGGTGCTGCAGATCGCCTCGCTGCGGCTGCCCTATATCGGCATGCAGATCCTGCCGTTCGCCGTGCTGCTCGGCGGCATCATCGCGTTCTGGCGGCTGACCCGGTCCTCCGAGCTGATCGTGGCGCGCGCGGCCGGCGTCTCGGCGTGGCAGTTCCTCTCTGCCCCGTTCGCCTGCGCCCTGCTGCTGGGCGTCGCGGCCACGACCATCGTGAGCCCGCTCTCCTCCGTCATGCTCGCCCGTGCCGAGAACCTGGACAACACGTACCTGCGCACCAACGGCGGTCCGCTCACCCTCGCGGGCGGACAGCTCTGGCTGCGGCAATCCGACCACGAGTTCGACCCGGCGGGCGTGGCCATCCTGGACGCGCAGTCCGTCGCCCTTCACGATGGCCTGCTGCAAGTCAAGGATGTCAGCGTCTTCCGCCTGAGCGCCGACGACCGGCTGCTGCTGCGCATGGAGGCGGCCAGCGCCGAGCTCACCCCCGGCCGCTGGCTGCTGCACGGCACGCGCACCATGACGCCGGACCACATGCCGGAGCAGGTCGGCACCATGAGCCTGCCCACCGATCTCACGGTGGACCGCGTGCAGGAAAGCTTCGCCTCGCCGGACACGCTCTCGGTTTGGGCGCTGCCGGGCTTCATCTCCCTGCTGGAACGCTCGGGCTTCTCGGCGATCCGCCACCGGCTGCATTTCCAGACGCTGCTCGCCTTGCCCCTGCTGGCCGGTACGATGGCGCTGGTGTCCGCCGGGTTCTCGATGCGGCCGACCCGGCGCGGCGGCGTGGCCCAGATGATCGCCAGCGGGGTCGCCGCCGGGTTCATCCTGTTCGTCATCTCCAAGGTCACGGAGGAGTTCGGCGACTCCGGCGCGCTGCCCGCCATGCTCGCCGCCTGGGCGCCCGCCGCCGCCGGGCTGCTGCTCGCCGTCTCGCTGCTGCTGCATCTCGAGGACGGCTGATGACGCGTCGCCTCCTGGTCATGGCCGCGGCCGGCGCGGTCGCCCTGGCCGCACCCCGCTACGCCGCGGCCCAACTCGGCGGCTCGGTGGTCGGCAACAAGCAAACGACGCCGCTGGACCGTAACCAGCCGGTCGCCTTCACCGCCGACAACTTCGAATACGACCGCACGAACGGCATCGTCACCGCGACCGGCCATGTCGAGGCCTGGCAGAACGACCACGTACTAAGGGCGGACAAGGTCACCTTCGACCGCAACACCAACGTCGCCGCCGCCAGTGGCAACGTCGTCATCGTCGAACCGGACGGCCAGGTGCTGTTCGCCGACTACGCCGAGCTGACCCAGGGAATGCGCGAGGCCGTGCTGAAAGGCATGCGCACCTTGCTGGCGGAGAACGGCAAGCTCGCCGCCAACGGCGCCCGGCGCACGGACGGCCAGGTCAACGAGCTGACCCACGCCGTCTACACGACCTGCAACCTGTGCAAGACCGACCCGTCCGCGCCGCCGCTGTGGCAGTTGCGCGCGTTCACCGCGCGGCAGGACATCGAGAACAAGCGCATCGAGTACGAGGACGCCTATGTCGACATCTTCGGCGTGCCGATCGCCTACCTGCCTTATTTCTCCCACGTCGACCCCTCGGTCCGGCGGGCAAGCGGCTTCCTGGTGCCGAGCTTCGGGTCGAGCTCGCATATCGGCGCCTTCGCATCGGTGCCGTACTACTGGGCGATCGACGACCAGCGGGACGTGACGGTCGAACCGGAGATCACGTCCGGCTCGGGCGAACAGCTCAGCGCGCAGTACCGCCAGCGTTTCAACAACGGCAACATAACCGCCGACGGCGCCTTCGCCATCGATCAGGGCAAGCCCAACGCCTACATCTTCACCAAGGGCACGTTCTCCTACGACGACACGTTCCGCTACGGGTTCAACATCAACCGGGCGAGCTCCTCGACCTACCTGCGGGATTTCCAGGTCCAGAACTACAGCAGCGTGCTGAGTTCATCGCTGTTCGTCGAGGGTTTCGGCGTCGGCGCCTACACCAAGCTGGACGCCATCGCCTACCAGGGCCTGGCGACCACGATCGTGCAGAGCAAGCTGCCCTACGTGCTACCACGTTATGAATACAGCTTTTTCAGCGAGCCGATCTTCGGCGGCCGGTTCCGCTTCGACAGCACCGACTTCAACGTGGTGCGCGAGCAGGGCACCAACACCCAGCGCGCCGAGGCCAGCCTGGACTACCAGCGCCCGTTCAGCGGCGTGCTGGGCGAGCAATACAAGATCACCATCCACACCGACCTCGCCGCCTACGCCGCGACCAGCCTGAACCAGCAGCCGACCTACGGCACCCAGGGCAGCACGGAGACGGCGCGCGGCCAGCCCACCATCGCGGCCGAGATGCGCTGGCCGTTCATCCGCGACGGCGGCGCCAGCACGGGTACGCAGGTCGTCGAGCCGATCGTGCAACTGATCGCAGCACCGAACGCCGGGTCTTTCCTGAACAGGAACATCCCGAACGAGGACAGTCTCGACTTCGAGTTCAGCGACCAGAACCTGTTCGCGATCAACCGCTTCCCCGGCGTCGACCGCTTCGAGGGCGGGTTGCGCGCCAATGTCGGGCTGCATACCAACTGGGTCGTGGGCGGAACCACGATCGACACGCTGGTCGGCCAGTCGTACTCGGAGCACAACGACGCCAAGGTCTACCCGCTGCTCTCCGGCCTGAACCGCCAGGTCTCGGATGTCGTGGCGCGGGCCAGCATCACCCCGGCATCCTGGTTCGACCTCACCGCGCGCACCCGGGTGGACCCGCATAACGGCGACATCCGGTTCGTGGACACGCTGGCCTCGGCCGGCGCTCCGCTGCTGCGGCTGTCGGCCGGGTACCTCTACTCGGCGACCAACCCGTATTTCCTTTACGATCAAGCGCCTTCGACGGTTCCCCCGACCGGATATCCGGCAAGCTACTTCGTGCCGCGCAACGAGGTCACGCTCGGAGCGTCCTCGCAGTACGGGTCCTACAAGTTCGCCGGCTACGTGCGCGAGGACCTCAACTTGCACAAACTCGTCAGCGTCGGCGCGCGTGGCACCTATGAGGACGAGTGTTTCATCTTCGACGTAAACTTCTCTCACCGCTATACATCGATCAACAACGACGACGGTGGGACGACCCTGCTGTTCCAGATCACGCTCAAGACGGTCGGACAGTTCGGTTTCCACGGCTAGCAAAGAGGGATCGCGCATGCGCCACGGCATTACTTCGGGTCTGTTATCGGCCAGCGTCTGCTTCGGCCTGACGGTGCAGGCGGTCGGGCTCCACGCAGCCGCGGCGCAGGCAGCCCGCACGACCCCGGTAACCCAGGGTGCCACGACGCCGCCGAGCCCAGCGGTGACGCCAGGCGAGCATATCGTGGCCGTGGTCAATGGCGACGTGATCAGCCAGGGCGACGTGGACGCGCGCGGCCGGCTGTTCGCGCTCAGCACCGGCATGGGGGTCTCGCCCGACGTGCTGGCCCGGCTCCGCCCGCAAGTGACCCGGCAGTTGATCGACGAGCGCCTGCGCCTGCAGGAGGAGCAGAAGCGCAAGATCGTCGTCTCCGACAAGGAGATCGCCGACGCGGTCGCCGGCATCGAGCAGCGCAACGGCATGCCAGTGGGCGCGCTGCGGGCCAAGCTCAGCGCCGAGGGCGTGGCGCTCCGCACGCTGTATGACCAGACCCGGGTGCAGCTCGGCTGGACGCGCGTGCTGCGCGACGAGCTCGGCCCCCGCTCGGAAATATCGGACTCCGAGATCGCGGCCGAGCAGGCGGTGCTGAAGGCGCAGACGGGGCAGACCGAATACCGGATCGGCGAGATCTTCCTGCCGATCGACGACCCGTCCAAGGCCGCGGACACACAGCGCTTTGCCGACACGGTGATCGGCCAGTTGCGGGCCGGCGCGTCGTTCTCGGTCGTGGCGGCGCAATTCAGCCAGAGCCAGACGGCACTGCAGGGCGGCGACGCCGGCTGGGTCCATCTCGACCAGGAGGACCCGCAGGTTGCCGCCGTGCTCAAGGAAATGCCCGAGGGCGCCATCAGCAACCCGATCCGCGTACCGGGCGGCATCTCCATCGTCACGCTGCACGGCAAGCGGGAAGTTGGCCGCGATCTGGCGACCATGATCTCGCTGCGCCAGGTGTTCCTGCCGTTCAGCACGCCCCTGGACCCGGCGAGCCCGACCGAGCAGCAGAGGAAGCAGCTCCTCACGGCGGAAGGCCTGGCAAAGACGGTGCATAGCTGTGACGCCATGGAAGCGGCTGCCAAGTCGGTGAACAGCCCACGCCCAGCCAACCCCGGCGACGTCCGGCAGGAGGCGCTGAACCCGCAGATGCGCGGCCTGATCGGCGCCTTGGCGCCCGAGCAGGTGAGCAAGCCCCTGGTCTCCTCCGAGGGGATTGGCCTGATCATGGTCTGCTCCCGCGACCAGAAGAACGTGGCCGAGGGCGGCAGCAAGGCGGAGGTCGGCCAGCGCATGCTGAACGAACGTGTGGAGCTGGTGTCCCGCCAGTTGGTCCGCGACCTCCGGCGCAAGGCGATCATCGATGTCCGGAGCTAGGCTCGCGTGACCGCTTGACGCACCAGGCCTCCCCGCTTCGGCTCGCCTCCGCGGCCGACGAAGCGCTCGTTGTCGCGATCAACCGGGCGGCCTACGCCGAATACGGCGCCGTGCTGCCCTATGACCCCGACCCGGTGATCGAGGACTACGCGCCGCGGATCGCCGCCGGACAGGTGTGGCTGCACGGCGAGGCCGGCGTCCTGGTCATGGAGCGGCATGCGGACCACGCATTGATCTTCAGCGTCGCCGTCCGGCCGGAGCGGCACGGGCAACGCCTGGGCAGTACGTTGCTGGACGCAGCGGAGCGGCTGGCCGCCTCCTGGGGCCTGTCCGAGCTGCGGCTCTACACCAGCGCCCTGATGGCGCGGAACCTGGCCGTCTACACCGCCCGCGGCTACCGGGAAGTCGGGCGCCGGCCGCACCCGAGGCACCCCCCCTTGATGGTCGTGGACATGGCCAAGCCCATCGTCCCCGCCGAGGCCGAGTTGCGGCGATTGCTGGACGTGATGGCCCGTCTGCGCGCCCCGGACGGCTGCCCCTGGGACCAGGCGCAGGATTTCGCCACCATCGCCCCCTACACGATCGAGGAAGCCTACGAGGTCGCCGACGCCATCGCCCGGCGGGACTGGGCGGCGCTGCCCGACGAACTCGGCGACTTGCTGTTCCAGGTCGTCTACCACGCCCGCATGGCGGAGGAAGCGGGCCGGTTCGCGTTCGCCGACGTCGCCCGCGCGATCACCGGCAAGATGATCCGCCGCCACCCGCACGTGTTCGGCGATGCGGAAACGGTCGGCTGGGAAGCGCACAAGACGGCGGAACGCACGGCCCGCCGCGAACAGGGCACGCTGGCCGGCGTCCCGGTCGCGCTCCCCGCCCTCACCCGTGCGGCCAAGATCACCGGGCGCGCCGCCCGGGTCGGGTTCGATTGGCCGGACGCCGCCGCCGTGCTGGACAAGCTTGCCGAGGAGACGGCCGAACTCCGCGACGAGATGGTCGCCGCCGACCCGGTCCGCCTCGCCGACGAGATGGGGGACATGCTGTTCGTGCTGGCCAACCTGGCGCGCAAGCTCGGCCTCGACCCGGAAACCTGCCTGCACCAGGCCAACGCCAAGTTCACCCGCCGCTTCGACGGCGTCGAGGCCCTGCTCGCCGCCCGTGGCGAGACTCCGGCCGACGCCACTCTCGAGGCGATGGAGGCAGCCTGGCGCGCCGTGAAGGCCCGCGAATGACGGACCGCCGCTACATCACCCTGGACGTGTTCACCGCCCAGCCCTTCGGCGGCAACCCGCTGGCGGTCGTGCTGGATGCCGAGGGGCTGGACACCGCCGCCATGCAGGCGATCGCGCGGGAGTTCAACTACTCCGAGACCACCTTCGTGCTGCCGCCGAAGGACCCGGCCAACACCGCCCACGTCCGCATCTTCACGCCGTTCACCGAGTTGCCCTTCGCCGGCCATCCCAATGTCGGCACGGCCTACGTCCTGGCCGCGGAAGGCGATATGGCCACGCGGCTGGTGTTCGAGGAAGCGGCCGGCCTCGTCCCGGTGGACGTCACGCGCAACGGCGGCCGCGTCGTCAGCGCCGAACTGACCGCACCGCAGACGCTGCAGCTTCTGGCCGAGATGCCGGCCGAGGCGGTCGCCGAATGCCTCATGCTGCCGACCGCCGACATCGCCACGGCCAACCATCCGCCGCTGGCCGCCGGCGTGGGCGTGCGCTTCATCCTGGCCGAGATCGCCTCCCGCGACGCGCTCCGCCGCGCCCGGCTGGACCCGGCGGCGTGGTCCCGCCACATGCCGTTCCACGGAACCAACAGCATCTACTTCTACACGCGGGACGGCGGCGCCGGGTTCGACCTGCACGCCCGCATGCTGTGGCCCGGCATGGGCGAAGACCCGGCAACCGGCAGCGCAGCCGTGGCCTTCGCCGCCCTACTGGCCGAAACCGGTCCGGATGGAGAGACGGCGCTGCGGATCGAACAGGGCCGCGACATGGGCCGGCCGAGCACCCTGCTGACCCGCACGATCAAGGCCGGCGGCGTCGTTCGAAGCGCGCATGTCGGTGGGCAGTGCGCGATAGTGATGCGCGGTTTGATCCTCTCCCCGTCGCCTTGAGGGAGGCGGCCGGGGAGAGGGGTGCCGCATGTGCGATGTTGGCTTGTAACCGTTCGAAGCGGAGGCAAACTCCCTTCTTACAGAGCCAGCCGCAACCGCGCCCCGATCTCCCCGATGATCCCGCGCCGGAACGCCAGCACGCACACCACGAAGATGCACCCCTGCACCACCGTCACCCAACTGCCGATGCTCGCCAGGTAGTTCTCCATCCCCTTCAGCACCAGCGCGCCCACCGCCGGGCCGAAGATCGTCCCCATACCCCCGACCAGCGTCATCAGCACGATGTCGCCGGAGGTGGTGAAGTTCACGTCCGTCAGCGTCGCGATGCCGAACACCAGCGCCTTCGCACCCCCCGCGATACCCGCGATGAAGCAGGACAGGATGAACGCGATCAGCTTGTAGTCGTCCGTCCGGTAGCCGAGCGACGTCGCCCGCGGCTCGTTCTCGCGGATCGCCTTCAACACCTGGCCGAACGGCGAGTGCACGATGCGGTAGATCAGCAGGAAGAAGAACAGGAAGATCACCGCGATGAACACATACATCGCCAGATCGTTGTCCAGCGGGATCAGCCCGAACAGCGACCCGCGCGGCACCTGCTGGATACCGTCCTCGCCGTGGGTGAACGGCGCCTGCAGGCAGAAGAAGTAGTTCATCTGCGCCAGAGCGAGCGTGATCATGGCGAAGTAGATGCCCTGCCGCCGGATCGCCAGCCAGCCGAACACGGTGCCCAGCAAGCCGCCCACCACGCCGCCGAACAACACGCACAGCTCCGGCGTCAGCCCCCAGGCCTTGGCGGCATAGGCGGACACGTAGGCGCCGATGCCGAAATACGCCGCGTGGCCGAAACTCATCAGCCCGACGTAGCCGATCAGCAGGTTGAACGCGGACGCCAGCAGCGCGAAGCACAGCACGTTCATCAGGAACACGGGGTAGAGCACGAACGGACAGACCACGATCAGCACGACGAGCAGCAGGAACGCGATCCCCTGCGGACGCGAGAAGCCGAACATCAGGCAGCCTTCCCGAACAACCCGGCGGGCCGGATCAGCAGCACGATCACCATCACCACGAACACCACCGTGGCCGAGCCCTGCGGGTAGAACACCTTGGTCAACCCCTCGGCGATCCCCAGGCCGAAGCCGGTCAGGATCGAGCCCAGGATCGAGCCCATGCCGCCGATCACCACCACGGCGAACACCACGATGATCAGGTTGGACCCCATGTTCGGGTTCACCGAGTAGATCGGCGCCGCCAGCACGCCGGCGAACGCGGCCAGCGCCACCCCGCCGGCATAGGTCAGCGTGATCATCCGCGGCACGTTCACGCCGAAGGCCTGCACCAGCCCCGGGTTTTCCGTCGCCGCCCGCAGCTTGGCGCCGATCGACGTCTTGTCGATGATCAGCCACACCGCCAGGCACGTCACCGCCGCCACCAGCACCACCCAGGCGCGGTAGTTCGGCATGAACATGAAGCCGAGATTGGTGCCGCCGGAGAGCACCTGCGGGATGCGATACGGCAGCCCGGAGGAGCCGTACTCGTTGCGGAACAACCCCTCCAGGATCAACGCCAGCCCGAACGTCAGCAGCAGGCCGTACAGGTGGTCGATCCGATAGAGCCGGCTGATCACCGTCTTCTCGAGCAGGATCCCCAGGATGCCGACCGAGAGCGGCGCCAGCAGCAGCGCCCACCAGTAGTCGAGGCCCAGGTAGTTCTGCAGCATCCAGGCCACGAACGCGCCCACCATGAACAGCGCCCCGTGGGCGAAGTTGATGATGTTCAGCATGCCGAAGATCACCGCCAGCCCGAGCGACAGCAGCGCGTAGAACGCCCCGTTGATCAGGCCCAGCAGCAACTGCCCGAACAGCAGCGGCGCGGAGTAGCCGAAAATGGTGAACATCCGCCGGGTCCTAGCTGCGCACGAGCGGGCAACCGCCCTCGGACAACGGGCGCCAGGCCTGGTCCGCCGGCGTGGTGGCGACCAGGTTGTAGTAGTCCCACGGCCCCTTGCTCTGCGCCGGCGTCTTCACCTGGAACAGATAGGCGGGGAACAGGGCGCGCCCGTCCGCCCGGATCGAGCCTGGCCCGAATGCGTCGTCGTCGGTCGGCATCGCCTTCATCTTGTCGACCACGGCCTTGCCGTCCGCCTTCGCCGCCGTGACACCCAGCGCCTTGACGGCTTTCAGGTAGTGCAGCGTCGCCGCGTAGCACCCGGCGTGGTTCATGTTCGGCCGCTGGCTCGGGAACAGCGGCCTTAGCCGGTCGGAGAACGCGCGGGTGCGCTCGTTCAGGTCCCAGTAGAAGCTTTCCGTCAAAAACAGCCCGCCCGCCGTCTGCAGCCCGAGCCCGTGCACGTCCTGCACATACATCAGCAGTGCCGCCAGCTTCATCGCCGGCGTCAGGCCGAACTCCGTCGCCTGCTTGATCGTGTTGATGGTGTCCGCGCCGGCATTGGCGATGCCCAGCACCTTCGCCCCCGAGGACTGCGCCTGCAGCAGGAACGAGCTGAAATCGGTGGTGGCGGGGAAGGGATACCGCGCCTCCCCCAACACCTTGCCGCCGGCGGCCTTGACGAAGCGCGTCGCCTGATCGGCCAATTGCTGCCCGAACACGTAGTCGGCGGTGATGAAATACCAGCTATCGCCGCCCGACTTCACCACGGCGCCGCCCGTGCTCTTCGCCAGCATGTAAACGTCGTAGGTCCAGTGCACCGTGTTGGGCGAGCACTGCGCGCCCGTCAGGTCCACCGTGCCGGCGCCGGAATCGAGGAACGCCTTGTTCTTCTCCCGCGTCACCGAATTCACCGCCAACGCCACGGACGACGTCGGCACGTCCACGATCATATCCACGCCGTCCTGGTCGTACCAGCGCCGGGCGATCGAGGCGCCCAGATCGGGCTTGTTCTGGTGGTCGGCGCTGACGACCTCGACGGCGAACCCCTGGTCGCCGAACTCCTTGACGGCGAGCTGCGTCGCAGCAACCGATTGCGGCCCGCCGGTGTCGCGGTACGGCCCGGACATGTCGTTCAGCACGCCGATCTTGATCGTCGCGGTTTGCGCCCGCGCCGGCAAAACGGCAGCGCCGGCCGCCACGCCTGCGAGCAGGGTGCGGCGGCCCAGGGTCAGTGCGTCCATGCAGCTTACGCCTTCACGAAGGGGCAGCCGCCATCGTGCAGCGGCCGGAATGCCTGGTCCGCCGCCGTGGTGGCGACCAGCTTGTAGTAATCCCACGGCGCCTTGCTTTCGGCCGGGCTCTTCACCTCGAACAGATACACCGGGTGCAGCGCGCGCCCATCCTCCCGGATCGACCCGGCGCCGAACGCGTCGTCATCCGTGGGCATCGACTTCATCTTGTTCACCACGGCCGTGCCGCTCTTCTTGGCGTCCGCCGCCCCCATCGCGGCCACCGCCTTCAGGTAGTGCACCACGCCGCCGTACACCCCGGCCTGGCCCATGCCCGGGTGATACCCGTCGGTCTTCTTGATCACGCGGTTGGTGAAGGCGCGGGTGCGGTCGTTCAGGTCCCAATAGAAGCTCTCGGTCAGGTTCAGGCCCTGCGCCGTCTGCAGCCCCAGCGCGTGCACGTCGCTGATGAACACCAGCAGCCCGGCGAGCTTGATCCCCGCCTGCGTCAGCCCGAACTCGCCCGCCTGCTTGATCGAGTTCACCGTGTCGGACCCGGCGTTGCACAGCCCGATCACCTTGGCGCCGGACGACTGCCCCTGCAGCAGGAAGGACGAGAAGTCGCTGGTCGGGAACGGCGCCCGCACTGCGCCCACCACCGTGCCGCCCGCCTGCTTGACGAAGGCGGTGGTGTCGCGCTCCAGCGCGATCCCGAACGCGTAGTCGGCCGTGATGAAGAACCACGACGTCCCGCCCGCCTTCACCAAGGCCCCCCCGGTGGAGTGCGCCAGCGCCCAGGTGTCCATCGTGAAGTGCACCGTGGTCGGCGCGCATTGCGGCCCGGTCAGGTCGGCGATCATCGCCGGGCTGTTGATATACGGCTTGTCCTTGTCCCGGCACACCGCGGCCACCGCGAGCGCCACCGCGCTGTTCGGGCAGTCGCAGATCATGTCCACGCCGTCGCGGTCGAACCACTCGCGCGCGATCGCCGCACCCACGTCGGGCTTGTTCTGGTGGTCGCCGGAGACGATGTCCACCGACAGCCCGTTCAACTGCGGCGCCATGTCCTCGATCGCCTGATGGGCGCAGGCGATGGCGACCGGGCCGCTGAGGTCCCGGTAGACGCCCGACTGGTCGCCCAGCACGCCGATCTTGATCGATGCGGATTGGGCACGGGCGCGTCTGGTCAGCAGCGAGAGCGGGGCGGCGGCCGCAGTGGCGGCAAGCAGGGTCCGGCGCTTGATCATCAGGCGGCTCCTTTTCATTGACGGGCAGGCACTTGGCGGGCGTGTCGTGTGCAGTTCAGACGCCGAGATACTCGTGCAGCTTGCCGATCTGGGCGCCGATCTGGTCGTTCGGGATCATATCGATCACCCGGCCATGCTCCATCACGTAATGGCGGTCGGCGACGGTCGCGGCAAACCGGAAGTTCTGCTCCACCAGCAGCACGGTGAATCCGCGCGTGCGCAGCTCGCGGATGGTGCGGCCGATCTGCTGCACGATCACCGGGGCCAGCCCCTCGGTCGGCTCGTCCAGCAGCAGGAAACGCGCGCCGGTGCGCAGGATCCGCCCGATCGCCAGCATCTGCTGCTCGCCGCCGGACAGCTTGGTGCCCTGCGAGGACGCACGCTCCTTCAGGTTCGGGAACAACGTGTAGATCGTCGCCACGTCCAGCCCGCCCGGCCCGATCACGGGCGGCAGCATCAGGTTCTCGGTCACGTTGAGGCTGGCGAAGATGCCGCGCTCCTCCGGGCAGATCGCAATCCCCGCCTTGGCCACCTCGTCCGGGCGCATGCGGACCGTCTCGCGCCCCTTGAAGCTGATCGACCCGGCGCGCTTCGGCACCAGCCCCATGATCGACTTCATCGTGGTCGTCTTGCCGGCGCCGTTGCGGCCCAGCAGCGTCACCACCTCGCCCTCGCCCACGTCGAAATCCACGCCGTGAAGCACATGGCTCTCGCCGTACCAGGCGTTCAGGCCGCGCACAGCGAACATGCTGGCCTCAGACATGGTCCACCGCCGCCGCTTCCGTGCCGAGATAGGCCGCGATCACCTCGGGGTTGCGCGACACGCTGGCATAGTCGCCCTCCGCCAGCACCTGCCCCCGCGCCAGCACCGTGATGCGGTCGCATAAGCCCTCCACGACGGAGAGGTTGTGCTCCACCATCAGGATCGTCCGCCCCTGCCGGATGCGCTTGATCAGCGCCACGATGCGGTCCACGTCCTCGTGCGTCATGCCGGCGGTCGGCTCGTCCAGCAGCAGCATCTTGGGGTCGAGCGCCAGCGTGGTCGCGATCTCCAGCGCCCGCTTGCGGCCGTAGGACAGCAGCACGGCCGGCGTCTCGATGTATTCCGTCAGGCCCACATCCTCCAGCAGGTCGAGGGCCCGCTGGTCGTAGGTGCGGAGCAGGCGCTCGGACTTCCAGAAATCATAGGACCCGCCACGCTGCCGCTGCAGCGCCAGCCGCACGTTCTCGAGCGACGTCAGATGCGGGAACACGGCCGAGATCTGGAACGAGCGCACCAGCCCGAGCCGTGCCACCTTCGCCGCGGTGAGCCCGGTGATGTCCTGGCCCTCGTAGCGGATCGTGCCGCGGGTCGGCTGCAGGAACTTGGTCAGCAGATTGAAGCAGGTCGTCTTGCCCGCCCCGTTCGGCCCGATCAGCGCGTGGATCGTCCCCGGCATCACGCGCAACGCCACGCTGTTCACGGCGACGAAGCCGCGGAACTCGCGGGTCAGCCCGTCGGTCTGCAAGATCGGATCTGCCAAGCGGACGTCCCTGCGTGAATTCAGGCCCTTGGGGGACCCCGGTTTGTTAATGCCGTGATTTGCATATCACGTCCCCGCGCGCAAGATTGTTTCATATTGGCGCGCTGGGCAGGGCATGGCCGGCGTCCCCTCACCACCGGGCGCAACCTCCCCGGGGGCTACGCCGCCCGCGCGACCGGTTGGCTGGCATGCGCCGCACCCCGCATCAGGTCGGCCGCCCGCTCGGCGATCGCGATCGTGGGTGCGTTCGTATTGCCGCGTGTCACGCTCGGCATCACCGATGCGTCCACCACCCGCAAGCCTTCCAGGCCCATGACCCGCAACGCCGGGTCCACGACCTGGCCGATCGCACAGGTGCTGGTGGGATGGTACAGCGTATGGCAGCGGCGCTGGACGAACGTCCAGATGTCGGCGTCGCTGTCGGAAGCGGGCGTCAGGTGAGGCGCGCGTTGCACCGCCCGCATCGCCGGCTGCTCCGCGATGTGCATGGTGATGCGCACGCCCTCGATCATGCTGGCGCGGTCGCTCGCCGTGGCCAGGTAGTTATGCTGGATGCGCGGCTTGGCGTCCGGGCGGGCCGAACGCAGCGTCACCGACCCGCGGCTTTCCGGCTTGAGCACGCAGGGGCCGAAGCTGTAGGCGTGGTCGAACGCCTGGGCCAGGCCTTCCTCGAAGAACATGGCGGGTGCGGCGTGGAACTGCACGTCCGGTGCGTCCAGCTCCGCGCGCGTGCGGATGAAGCCGCCGGCTTCCGCCAGGTTGGAGCTGAGCGGTCCCCGCCCCTCGCCCATCAGCAGCGCCGCATTCTCGGCGGTGGCCGCGCCCAGCAGGCTCGGTTCATCGGTGAACCAGGTGAGGAACGCCGCAGGGTGGTCCTGCAGGTTCTGCCCGACCGGCAGTTCGTGCACCGGCGCGATGCCGAGCGGGGCCAAGCCGGCAGCCGGACCGATGCCGGACAGCAGCAGCAGATGCGGCGAGCCATAGGCGCCCGCGGCCAGCACGGTCTCGCGCTCGGCGTGCAAGGTCTCGGCGGCGCCGTTGCGGACCAGCTCGACGCCCAGGGCGCGCCGGCCGTCCAGCACGATGCGGGTGACCATCGCATCCGTGATGACGGTGAGGTTGGGCCGTGTCATCGCCGGGTGCAGGTAGGCGACGGCCGTGCTGCAGCGCATGCCGTTCTTCTGGGTGAACTGGTACCGCCCGACGCCGTCCTGCACGGGGCCGTTGAAGTCGTCGTTGTGCGGGTAACCCGCCTGCTGCGCCGCCTCCACGAAACAGTCCACCAGGCTGTGCATGGACCGGCCGTCGCGCACGTGCAGCGGGCCGAACGCGCCGTGGAACTGGTCCTCGCCGCGCTCGTTGGCCTCCGCCTTGATGAAGTAGGGCAGCAGGTCGTCATAGGCCCACCCTTCGGCGCCCTGGGCCGCCCAGCCATCGTAGTCGGCACGGTTGCCGCGGATGTAGATCATCGCGTTCATGGACGACGAGCCGCCCAGCATGCGCCCGCGCGGCAGGTAGGTGCGCCGGCCGTCGAGCTGCGGCTCGGGGTCGGTGGACAGGTCCCAGTCGTACTGCGTCTTGAACAACTGCGGGAAAGCGGCCGGGATATGGATTTCCTGCGCCGTATCGGCGGCGCCAGCCTCGATCAACGCGACACGGATGGCGGGATCCTCGCTCAGCCGCGCAGCCAGCACACAGCCGGCCGAGCCCGCGCCGACGATCACGTAGTCATAGGAATGGCTGTCCATTGTGACGTGTCCCCCTTCGACGGCGTTCTGCCGATCTTTGGCGGAAAAGCTGGCACGGCGGCACGCCGGCTACAACTACACCACACCGTTACTCAGGTCTGGCCAGTCTCGTCCGCTTGCGGGCGAGCCGCCTTTGGCACAAGCCTTGCGATACTTCGAGCCCAACCACCCGGAGCGCGCCATGCCGACCACCATCACCGTGATGTACGACAACGTCGACGACGCAACGTTCGATCTGGATTACTACATGGCCAAGCACATGCCCTTGGTCGACGAGAAGTTCAAACCGTTCGGCATCAAGGGTTGGCGCGTGCTCAAGGCCGTCGGCACGCCAACGGGTGAGAAGCCGCTCTACAGCATCATCGCCACCCTGGAGTTCGACACCGCCGAGCAGTTCAAGGCTGCCGTGGCGGCGGAGGGCGGTCCGGTGTTCGGCGACGTGCCCAACTTCAGCAACAAGGCGCCCGTGGTCGTCATCGGCGATCTGGTCGGCGCCGGGTAGTCTTCCCGGCCTGTGTGGAAGCCGCGCCCCAGGCGCCGGCTTCCCGGCCGCGCCGTTGCCAGCCGGCATCCGCATCCCATCATAGGGTGCACAGCGAGCGGACCACCGCCGGCATGCAAGCCGAGGTGTCCGAACGCTCGCCTCCAGCGACATCGTCCCGTTACACGCCCCTCGTAGCCATGTGCTAGACCGCCGCGAAAACCGCCGACCAAGGACCACATACCGCGGATGCCGCGCGCCTCCATCCTGCTGCTTTGCCTCGCCCTGCCGCTGGCCGCCTGCGATCTCGGGCCGGATTACGCGCGCCCCGCCGTCGCGATCCCCGCCGCCTTCCGCGCCACCGTGGAGAGCGCCCAGGCCGCCTGGCCCGCCGCGGATTGGTGGCGAGGGTTCGGCTCGCCCGAGCTGAACCAACTGATCGCGGACGCGCGGGCCAACAACCAGAACCTCGCCGCCGCCGCCGCGCGCGTGGTGCAGGCGGATGCCGAGGTGGCGATCACCGGGTCACCCCTGCTGCCCACCGTCAGCGGCACCGGCAACGCCAGCTACAGCCGCATCGGCTCCACCGGCAGCGGCATCTCCGGCATCACCACGGGGGGCAGCGGCACCGTCTCCTCCACCAGCACCGGCACCGGCACGACCACCTCCACCACCAGCACGACAGGCAGCACCGTCGTCAGCGGCGGCACCTCCCGCAGCAGCCGCTACACCGACAGCCGGCAATACAGCCTGCAGGGCGCCGTCAGCTACGAGGCCGATTTCTGGGGCAAGAACCGCGCGACGTTCGACTCCGCGAAAGCCTCCGCCCTGTTCAGCCGGTTCGACCAGGAGAACGTGGCGCTCACCGTGCTCACCTCCACCGCCACCACCTACTTCAACGCGCTCGGCGCCGCGGACCAGCTCGCGGTGGCGCGCCGGAACCTGGCGGACGCGCAGTCCACCCTCAAGGTGTTCCAGGTCCGCACCGAGGTCGGCACCGGCACCGCGCTCGACATCGCCCAGCAGGAGGCGCTGGTGAGCGCCCAGGCGGCGACGATCCCGCAGCTCGAGAGCCAGTTGCAGCAGCAGGTGATCGCGCTGGCCACGCTGGTGGGCCGTCCGCCGGAATCGATCACCATCAAGGCGGACACGCTGGCCGGCCTGCCCACCCCCGAAATCGGCGGCGGCCTGCCCGCCGAGCTGCTGGCCAGGCGGCCGGACGTGGCCTCCGCCGAGGCGCAGATCGTGGCCCAGAACGGCAACGTGCGCGCGGCCCGGGCGGCGTTCTTCCCGGACCTGCAGCTCACCACCCAGGGCGGCATCGAAAGCCTCGCCCTCTCCTCCCTGCTCGGACCCGGCAGCCTCATCTTCACCGCGGCCGCGTCCGTCACGCAGACCATCTTCGACAACGGCCTCAAGCAAGGAGACCTCGACCAGGCGAAGGGACGCTTCGCCGAACTGGTGGCCGACTACCGCCAGGCGACGCTGCAGGCGTTCCAGGATGCCGAGACCTACCTGGTCGCCGTACGCTACGCCGCGCAACAGGAGGTGCTGCAGCGGCAGGCGGTGGCGGTGGCGCAGCGGGCGGAGGACATCTCGCGCGCCCAGTTGGCGGCGGGCACGGTCGATATCACCACGGTGCTGAACACCCAGACGACGCTGTTCAGCGACCAGAACACGTTCGTGCAGGTCCGGCTTGCGCATTTCCAGGCCTTGATAAACCTATACAAAGCGCTCGGCGGCGGTTGGACGCTGCCGCACTCGATCGGAACCACATGAAACTGGGCCGCCTCGTCCTCGTGCTCGCAATCCTGGCCGCAGCCGGCGCCGCCGGTTGGTACTACCTGCACCCGGCGCCGTCAGGGCAGCAGCAGGCGCAGGCCGGGCGCGGCCGGCGGCCGAGGCCGGGCACCACCGACGGCGACCCGATCCCCGTGCTCGCCACCGCCGCGACCACGGCCGACATCCCCGTCTACCTGGACGCACTGGGCACGGTGCAAGCGTTCAACACCGTCACCGTCAAGGCGATGATCGACGGCCCGTTGCTCCAGGTGACGTTCAAGGAAGGCCAGGACGTGCACGCCGGCGACGTGCTGGCCAAGATCGACCCCCGCCCGTATCAGGCGGCATTGGACCAGGCGATCGGCAAGAAGGCGCAGGACGACGCGAACCTGGCCAACGCGCGGGTGGACCTGGTGCGCTACCAGAAGCTTGCAGCCACCGCCTACACCTCGGCGCAAACCTCGGACACGCAGAAGGCCACCGTCGCCCAGCTCGTGGCGCAGATCCAGCAGGACCAGGCGCAGATCGACACGGCGCGGACCAACCTGTCCTACACCGTGATCGCCAGCCCGATCGACGGCCGCACCGGCATCCGCCAGGTGGACTCCGGCAACATCGTGCACGCGGCGGACACCACGCCGCTGACGGTGATCACCCAGCTTCAGCCGATCTCCGTCGTGTTCACCCTGCCGCAGCAAACCCTCGGCGCCGTCGCGGCGGCAATGCGCGGCGGCGCGCCCGAGGTGCTGGCCCTGCCGCAAGGTGTGGCCAATGACGGGGAGACGGTGCTGGACCGCGGCCGCGTCGCCGTGCTGGACAACACGGTCGATCAATCGACGGGCACGATCAAGCTGAAGGCGACGTTCCCGAACCCCTCGCTGGCGCTGTGGCCGGGCGGCTTCGTCAACGTCCGCCTGCTGATCGAGACGGAGCGCAACGTGGTCTCCGTGCCGCCGACCGCGGTGCAGCGGGGCCCATTGGGGGCATACGTCTACCTGGTGGGCGCGAACAGCACCGTCAGCCGCAAGGTCGTGCAGATCGGGCACGAGGACGAAAGCGTCGCCGTGGTCACCGCCGGGTTGCAGGCAGGCGACCGCGTGGTGACGGACGGCGCCTCGCGGCTGACGGATGGTGCGCGGGTCACGGTGCAGGACAACACGCCGGCGAACGTCAGCGCCGAGCCGTCCCGCCCGCGGGCGCCAGGCCAAGGCCGGCAACGCGCCTCGGCGGCGCCTTGAAGGAAGCCGCCTTCCTACTCGCCCTCCCCTTGAGGGAAAAGGCGGAGCTGCCAAAGTCTCCGGGCGCTTCAGCAGCGTGCCACGGGCACCCCTCCCTCAAGGGGCGGGGAGCGTAGGCGACGATGAACATCTCCGCCCCCTTCATCGCCCGCCCGATCGCAACCGCCCTGCTCGCCGTGGCCGTGCTGCTCGCCGGGCTGCTCGGCTACGGCGCGCTGCCCGTCTCGGCGCTGCCGCAGGTGGACTTCCCCACCATCGAGGTCTCCACCCAGCTTCCCGGCGCCAGCCCCGACGTGACCGCCACCCTCGTCACCGCCAGCCTCGAGCGCCAGTTCGGCCAGATCACCGGGCTCGCCTCCATGGAGAGCACCAGCAGCGAGGGCACCAGCCAGATCACGCTGCAGTTCAACCTCACCCGCTCGATGGACGGCGCCGCGCAGGACGTGCAGGCCGCGATCAACGCCGCCCAAGGCACCCTGCCCAGCACCCTCCCCTACCCGCCCGTCTACGCCAAGGTGAACCCGGCGGACGCGCCCATCGTCACCCTCGCCCTCACCTCGGACAGCGTCCCGCTCGATATGGTCGCGGATGCGGCGGACACCCTGCTGCAGCCCAAGCTCAGCCAGATCGACGGCGTGGGCAAAGTCACCGTGCAGGGCGGGATGCGCCGGGCGATCCGCGTGCAGATCGATCCCGCGCGGCTGGCCGCCTACAATCTATCGATGGAGGACATCCGCACCGCCGTCGCCGCCGCCAACGTGAACGGCGCCAAGGGCGGGTTCGACGGCCGCGCCCAATCCTTCGCGCTGTCCACCAACGACCAGCTCCTGACGCCAAACGCCTACCGCCAGCTCGTCATCAGCTACAAGGACAACGCACCCCTCCGCCTGAAGGACGTCGGCAGCGTGGTCGCGAGCGTGGAGAACAACCGCGTCGCCTCCGCGCTGAACGGCGAGCCCGCCGTGATCCTGGACATCCAGCGCCAGCCCGGCGCCAACATCGTGCAGACCGTGGCCGACATCCAGCAGGCGCTGCCGCAACTGGAGCACGCGCTGCCGGCGGGCGTGACGCTGCAGGTCGTGACCGACCGCACGCAGACCATCCGCGCTTCGGTGGCGGACGTGCAGTTCACCCTGTTGCTCGCCATCGGCCTGGTGATCGCGGTGATCTACCTGTTCCTGGGCTCCTGGCGCGCCACCGTCATCCCCGGCATCGCCCTGCCGCTCTCGCTCATCGGCACGTTCGGCGTGATGTCCCTGTTGGGCTTCGCGCTCGACAACCTCTCGCTGATGGCGCTGACCGTCTCCACCGGGTTCGTGGTGGACGACGCGATCGTCATGATCGAGAACGTCGTGCGCTACATCGAGCAGGGCGTGCCCCCGCTGCAGGCGGCCTATCGCGGCGCCAAGCAGATCGGCTTCACCATCGTCTCGCTCACCGTCTCGCTGGTCGCGGTATTCATCCCGCTGCTGTTCATGACGGGCGTGGTCGGGCGCCTGTTCAACGAGTTCGCGGTCACCCTGGCCGTCTCCGTCGTGGTGTCGGCGGTGGTCTCGCTCACCCTCACCCCGATGATGTGCGGCCGGCTGCTGCGCCCGTTCGATCCGGAGCACAAGGCAGGCCCGCTGACCCGCGCGTTCGACGCCGGGTTCCGCCGTACCACCGCCGGCTACCGGCGCACGCTCGCCTGGGCGTTGAGCGCGCAACCCCTCATCCTGCTGATCGCGGTGGGGACCCTGGCGGGCACCATCCTGCTCTACGTCGTGATCCCCAAGGGCTTCCTCCCGGCGCAGGACACGGGCGTGATCGTGGCGGTGACGGAGGCAAGCCAGGCGATCTCCATCCCCGCCATGGCCAAGCTGCAGGCCCGCTTCGCCGAGATCGCCCAGCATGACCCGGCGGTGGCCAGCGTCGCCTCCTTCGTGGGCGCCGGGTCGATCAACCCCACGCCGAACAGCGGCCGGCTGACCATCGCGCTCAAGCCCCGTCCGCAGCGCGACACGGTGGCCGTGGTGCAGGCCCGGCTGCAGGCGGCGGCGAACGCGATCCCGGGCCTGTCCGTGTTCACCCAACCGGTTCAGGACATCCAGATCGGCACCCGCGTCAGCCGCACGCAATACCAGTACACGCTGGTGGACACGGACGGCCGCGAACTCGCGACGTGGGCCCCCCGCCTGCTCGCCCGGCTGCAGCAATCGCCCGAGCTGCGCAACGTCGCCTCCGACCAGCAGGACCAGGGGCTGATCACCAAGGTCACGGTGGACCGGGAAGCGGCGCAGCGCCTGGGCGTCTCGATGCAGACGATCCAGGACGTGCTGTACGACAGCTTCGGCCAGCGCCAGATCAGCACCATCTTCTCCCAGGCCAACCAGTACCGCGTGATCCTCGAGTCGGACCCGGCGTGGCAGGCGGACCCCGGTTCGCTGCTCAGGCTACGCGTCCCGGGCGTGCTCTCCGCCCAGGGCCAGAGCACCACCAGCGGCGCCACCGTCACCGGGGCCGCGCAATCGCTGATCCCGCTTTCCGCCGTGGCGACCATCACCCAGACGGTCGGCCCGCTCGCCATCACGCACGAACAGCAGTTTCCCTCGGTAACGCTATCCTTCGACCTGGCGGCCGGCGCCTCCCTGGGCGACGCGGTGCAGGCGGTGCAGGCGGCCGAGCAGGGCCTCGGCATGCCGGAGACGGTCGGCGGCGCCTATGCCGGCGACGCCGCGGAGTTCCAGCGCTCGCTCAGCTCCGAACCCTGGCTGATCGTGGCCGCCGTGGTGGTGATCTACATCGTGCTCGGCGTGCTGTACGAGAGCACGATCCACCCGGTCACCATCCTCTCCACCCTGCCTTCCGCCGGGATCGGCGCGCTGCTGGCGCTGATGGCGTTCGGGCTGGACCTGTCGCTGGTGGCGCTGGTCGGCATCGTCCTGCTGATGGGCATCGTGAAGAAGAACGCCATCATGATGATCGACTTCGCCGTGGAGGCGGAGCGCGAACGCGGCCTCAGCCCCGAGGCGGCGATCGAGGAGGCCTGCCTGCTGCGCTTCCGCCCGATCATGATGACCACCGCCGCCGCCCTGCTCGGCGCCCTGCCGCTGGTGCTGGAGCACGGCACCGGGTCCGAGCTGCGCTTCCCGCTCGGCGTCACGATCGTGGGCGGGCTGCTGCTCAGCCAGTTGCTCACGCTCTACACCACGCCCGTGATCTACGTGACGTTCGAACGGCTGCGCGTCCGCTACTTCGGCGCCCCGCGCCCGTTGGCGGCGGAATGAAGGTCCACAAAAAACTCCTTCTTCCCTTGAGGGAGGAGCTAGGGGAGGCGTGGCCGCCCACGACCAACGACGTTCGTGGCGCCCTTCCCCCTCAAAGGCAGCGGGAGAAGTAAGTGAACTTCTCCACCCCCTTCATCCTCCGCCCGGTCGGCACCGCCCTGCTCGCCCTCGGCCTGCTGCTGTCCGGCATCGTCGCCTACAGCTTCCTGCCCGTGGCGCCGCTGCCCTCGGTGGACATCCCGTTCATCGTGGTGTTCGCCGGCCGCCCGGGCGCCGACCCCGAAACCATGGCCACCTCCATCGCCGCCCCGCTCGAGCGCCACCTCGGCGAGATCGGCGGCGTCACGGAGCTCACCTCCACCTCGGCCGTCGGCTCCACCGTCATCGTCTGCCAGTTCGACGTCGACCGCGACATCGAGGGCGCGGCGCACGACGTGCAGGCGGCCATCATCGCCGCCACCGCGGACCTTCCCTCCGACCTGCCGACCCGGCCGTACTACCGCAAGTTCAACCCGGCCGAAGCGCCGATCCTCAGCATCGCCCTCACCTCCGACACCCTGTCCCCCGGTCAGGTGTACGACGCCGCGGACACCATCCTGGCGCAACGCCTGTCGCAGATCGACGGCGTGAGCCAGGTGCAGGTCAACGGCGCCGAGAAACCCGCCGTCCGCGTGCGCCTCAACCCCGGCGCGCTGCGGGCGGCGAGCCTGGCCGGACAGGACGTCTACACCGCCATCCGCAACGCCAACGTCACCGAAGCCACCGGCAGCTTCGAGGGCCGCGACCGCGCGCAGGATATCGCCGTCAACGGCCAGCTCACGCAGGCGGACGAGTATGCCGGGCTGGTCATCAAGTCGCAGAACGGCTCGGCCCTGCGCCTGTCGGACGTGGCGAGCGTCGTGGACGGTGTCGCCAACATCCGGCTCTCGGCCTGGGACGGCCAGCAGCGCGCGATCCTGCTGTATGTCAGCAAGGTCGCGGGGGCGAACGTGATCGACACGGTGAACCGCGTGAAGGCGGAGCTGCCGCACTTGCTCGCCTGGATGCCGCCGGACATCAAGGCGAAGATCCTGTCGGACCGCACCACCACGATCCGCGCCAGCGTGGACGACGTGGAAGTCACGCTGCTGATCTCGATCGCCTTGGTCCTGCTGGTGGTGATGCTGTTCATGCGCCGCCTGGTGCCGATGCTGGCCGCAGCGGTCACGGTGCCGCTGTCCATCGCCGGCACGCTCGCCGCGATGTGGCAGCTCGGCTACTCGCTCGACAACTTCTCGCTGATGGCGCTGACCATCTCGGTCGGCTTCGTGGTGGACGACGCCATCGTCATGATCGAGAACATCTACCGCCGCCGCGAACACGGCGAGCCGGCGATGGAGGCGGCGCTGAAAGGCGCCCGGCAGATCGGCTTCACCGTGCTCTCGATCTCGATCTCGCTGGTGGCGGTGTTCATCCCGATCACCTTCATGGGCGGCCTGCTCGGCAAGCTGTTCCACGAGTTCGCCATGGTGATGACGGTCGCCATCGCCATCTCCGCCGCCGTGTCGCTGACGCTGACGCCCATGATGTGCGCGCGGCTCGCCCACCTCGAGGGCGGCACGCCGCCGCGGTGGTGGGCCCGCCTGGATGCGTTGCTCGAAAGCGGGTTCGCGGCGCTGCTGCGGTTCTACGCCCGGACGCTCGGCTGGGCGCTCCGCTGGCGGCGACTGATGCTGCTGGTGACCCTCGGCTGCGCGGTCGGCACCGTGTTCCTGTACCGCGAGGTGCCGAAGGGCTTCCTGCCGATCGAGGACACCGGGCAGCTCCTGGGCAGCACGCTGGCGGACCCGTCCGTCTCGTTCTCCGCCATGGAGGCCCGGCAGAAGCGCGTGGTGGACGTCCTGCTGGCAGACCCGGCGGTCAAGGCGGTCGGCTCCAGCGTCGGGGTGTCCAGCGGGTTCGCCTCGCTCAACCGGGGCCAGTTGAATGTGCAGTTGAAGCCGGTGTCCGAGCGCGGCATCAACAGCGAGGCGGTGATCGCCCGCCTCCGCCCCAAGCTGCAGGCGATGGCGGACATCCAGACCTTCCTCTACTCCGCCCAGGACCTGCGCGGCGGGGGGCGCAGCGGCGGCAGCCAGTTCCAGTTCATCCTGCTCGACCCGGACCTGCAGGAACTGCGGCTGTGGACCCAGCGCATGGAAACGGCGCTGCAGCATGTCGGCCACGGCATCACCGACGTCACCAGCGACCAGGACCGCACCGCGCCGCAATCCAACGTCGTCATCGACCTCGACGCCGCCGCGCGGCTGCAGCTCTCCACCACGGCGATCGACAACGCGCTCAACAACGCCTTCGCCCAGCGCCAGATCTCGACCATCTACACCGACCGCAACCAGTACACCGTGATCCTGGAGACCGATCCCAAGCTGCAGACCGATCCCTCGATGCTGCAGACGGTGTATGTCGGCGCACCCGGCGCCACGCAGGTGCCGCTCTCGGCCGTGGCGCATTTCGAGATGGGGGTGGCGCCCCTTTCGGTGAAGCACCAGGGCCAGTTCCCCTCCAGCTCCGTCAGCTTCAACCTCGCCCCGGGCATGGCGCTGGGCGACGCGACGACGCTGGTGGAGCGAACCGCCGCCGATCTGCGCATGCCGGACACGGTGAAGACCCAGTTCGCCGGCAACGCGCAGTTCCTGCAGAAATCGCTGGCGAGCGAACCGGCGCTGATCGGGGCGGCGTTCCTCACGATCTACATCGTGCTGGGCGTGTTGTACGAGAGCCTGCTGCACCCGCTGACGATCCTGTCCACGCTGCCTTCGGCCGGGCTCGGGGCGCTGCTGGCGATCCTGGTGACGGACGGCGAACTGTCGGTGCTGTCGATCATCGGCATCGTGCTGCTGATGGGGATCGTGAAGAAGAACGCCATCATGCTGGTGGATTTCGCGCTCGAGCAGGAGCGTGAGCACGGCCTGGACCCGGAGCAGGCGATCCACGCCGCCTGCCTGGAGCGCTTCCGCCCGATCACGATGACGACGCTGGCGGCCCTGCTGGGCGCGCTCCCGCTGGCCTTCGCGTTCGGCACCGGGTCCGAGTTCCGGGTGCCGCTCGGAGTCTCGATCGTGGGCGGCCTCGTGGTGAGCCAGATGCTCACGCTCTACACGACGCCGGTGGTCTACCTGGCGCTGGAACGGCTGGCGCGGGGGCGGCGGACCAAGATCGTGGTGGCCGCCGCGGAGTGAAGCAAGGGGCGGGCGCTGCCCACCACCGCACGCACGGTTCAATGGCCGCCGAGCGGCCAAAAGAACGCAATCAGCGGTATCCCCGCCAGGATCACCAGCACCGAGAGCGGCGCCCCGAGCTTCGCGTAGTCCCCGAACCGGTAACCGCCCGGCCCCATCACCAGCGTGTTGCACTGGTGCCCGATCGGCGTCAGGAAATCGCACCCCGCGCCCAGCGCCACCGCCATCAGGAACGAGTCCGGATTCAGCCCGAGCTTGTTCGCCAGGCTGACCGCGATCGGGCCCATGATCAGCACCGTCGGCGCGTTGTGCAGGAACGGCGTCACGACCATCGTCAGCACCAGGATCACCCCCAGCGCACCGATCCCGGGCACGCCCTGCACCGCCTGCCCCACCCACCCGGCGATCAGGTTGGTGCCGCCCGTGTCCCGCACCGCGTGGCTGATCGGGATCAGCGCGCCGAGCAGGATCAGCACGTGCCACTCCACCGCGGCATAGGCTTCGTGCATCGTCATCGCCCGCAGCAGCAGCAGCACCACGGCCGCCGTGAAGAACGCGGCCGTCACCGGCACGATATGCACGGCGACCGACACCATGGCTGCCGCGAGCACGACGACCGGCACCAGGCTGCGCTGGCTGCGCCCCAGCATGATCGTGCGCTCTGCCAGCGGCAGCACATGCAGCTCCCCCATGATGTCCGGCAGCTTGGGCGAGGCGCTGCGCAGCACGAGCACGTCGCCGGCGCGCAGCCGCACGCTGGCCAGCCGCTGGGCGATCCGCTGGCCGCTGCGGCTCAATGCCAGCACGCCCAGGGAGAAGCGTTCCTCCAGTTGCGCGTTGGCCAGGGTGTCGCCGAGCAGGGGGCTGTCCGCCGTGATCACGCCCTCCACCACGGCCGCCCGCCCCTCCCCGCCGCCGGCCAGCGCCAGCCGGGCGCGGCTGACCAGGCGCTCCAGCGCCTCCGGCTCGCCCCGCAGCAGCAGCAGATCGTCCTCCCGCAGGATCGAACCCGGCGTGGGCAGATACCGGCGGTAGCGCTCGCGGATGATCAGCGCGACCTGGGTGTCACCCTCCGCCATGCGCTCCACCTCGGCGACCGTCCGGCCGGTGGCGAGCGAGCCGGGCGCCACCCTCACCTCGGCCGTGTAGTCCTCGAGGTTGAACGCCATGTCGGGCGCGCTGATGCCCTGCCGGCCCCCCGGCAGCAGCCGCCAGCCGAAGGTCAGGAACACGAACCCGATCGCGGCGATGCAAAGCCCGACCGGGGTGAAGTCGAACATGCCGAACGGCTTGCCCATCGTGTCCATCCGCACCTTGGACACCAGGATGTTGGGCGAGGTCCCGACCAGCGTCACGATGCCGCCGATCATCGACGCGAACGCCATCGGCATCAGCAGCGAGGATGTCGACGTCTTGGTGCGCCGCGCCAGTTGGATCGCGACCGGCATGAAGATGGCGAGCGCCCCCACGTTCTTCGTCACCATCGAGAGCAGCAGCGTGCCGCCGACCAATGCCGGGACCTGCACGGCCGTGGTGCGCAGATGCCGCGTGATCGGCCGCATCACCGACTCCACCACACCGGACCGGGCGATGGCCGCACTGATCACCAGGGCCGCCGCGATGATGATCACCACGTCGTCCGAGAAGCCGTCGAACGCCTTCTCCGCTGGCACGATGCCGATCACGACCCCCACCGCCAGCGCCGCCAGCGCAATCAGGTCATACGGCAGCCGGCCCCAGACGAACGCCAGGATCGTGCAACCCACGAGGGCGAAGGCGAGCGCTTGGTGCAGCGTCATGGCTGGCCCTGTCCTGTCTGCGAAGGGAAATGAGGAACCTTTAGGTGCATGTCACAGTTGCCACACCGCGCCATCCTGCATCGGATCGCGGCCCCGTTCCAACACGGCCCGATACGGGCTAACCCGCACGGCCCGGAAAGGAGACCAACTTGGCACGCATACTGCTCGTCGAAGACCACGAGGAAATCTGGGACTTCCTCACCCGCCGGCTGAAGCGGCGCGGCCACGACGTCCTTCTCGCCACCGATGGGCAGGAGGGCGTGGACAAGGCCCGGGCGGAGATCCCGGACATCGTGCTGCTGGACATGAACCTGCCGGTGATGGACGGCTGGACCGCGGCCGGATTGCTGAAGTCCGGGGAGACGACGAAAGCGGTGCCGATCATCGCACTGACGGCCCACGCCATGTCCGGCGACCGCGAGAAGGCGATCGCCGCCGGGTGCGACGACTACCACGCCAAACCGGTCGATTTCTCCCGCCTGCTGGGCCAGATCGACGCCCTGGTCGGCCGCGTGCCGGCCGGCGGCTAAGGCTTGGCAGCCCGCGATCAACCACCGGGCTTGACGGACCCAACCGCTCTCCTGGACCCGGCGCCGCGCGCCCGGGTGGTCCAAGGCCGGCGGGACCGGGTTCTGGCCGACGGGCCGCAGATGGTCGCCGACAGCTTGGCCAGCAAGGTGCTGCACGGCTGGTTGCAGAACCGGCACCAGACGCTGTTCCCGCTGACGGTCAACCTCCGCTCGCTACGGCCTGAACAGGGCGAGGTGCTGGCGCAATGGCTGGCGGTGGCGGCGCTGGCGACGCACGGGATGGGAGGGAGCGCGCGGGAGTGGCTGGCGTCGGTTGGAGCGGACGCGCCGGTGCTCGCCGGGTTCGACGTGGCCTTGGCCAGCCCGCCGCCGCTGCACGCGGCGCTGGCCAGCGTCGCGCATGCCGGCCTGGCCGCCTACGCCTATGTCGCCGCACTGATCGCCACCGACCCGCGGGACCCGGCGACGCAGCCGTTCCTGGACTACGTTGCCGCCCGGCTCGCCTTGCCCACCACGGTCGTGCGCAGCGCAGTGCGGCGATACCGGCGGTAGGTCTCCGAAGCCCCGCAGGACGGACATCGTCCGCCTCTCGCCCGTGTCGCGGACGTAGCGGGACGTGTCCGCGTGACGCCGAAGCCGGATATCTCCCGCGGCTCACTCCGCCTCCGTCAACTGCAGCAGCGCCGCCTGCAGTGCCGCATTGTCCACCAACAACCGCCTGGATAGGTCGGCCAGCGTGATCCACCCCACCACGACGTCCGCCGCATCGCACACCGGCATGCGGCGGATGTGGTTGGTGGCCATCCGGTCCATCGCCGCCTGCACGGCTTCGGCCTCGTTGCAGGCGATCACCGGGTGGGACAGCACGGCCCGCACCGGGGTCGCCGCCGGGTCCAGCCCACGCGCCACGACGCGGTAGAGGATGTCACGGTCGGTCACGATGCCGTCCAGCCGCCCGGCATTGCCGATCGGCAACGCGCCCACGTCCAGCTCGCCCATCAGCTCGGCCGCTTGCTGGACGGTGGCGGCGCCGCTGAGGAACTCGACATCGCGGCTCATGACGTCGGAGACGATCATCGGCATACCTTGGGAGTGACTACGCCGGCATGGAGCATCTGCCGGGCGTTTCGGCAACAACCGGGCGGGTCCGGCTGACCCTTCGCCGCTTTCGCGCGTTCCATCACCGCCTGCTTCCTAGGAACCTCGATGTCCGAAGCCCAGCCAGCGTCTTCCTCCACCCCGAAGCGGCGCCTGCTGGCCGGCCGGGAGCTGCCCCTGGCTCTTGTCCTGCTGCTGCTCTGCGTCGCGGCGATCGGGGCGGGGCGAACGATCGAAGCGCGGCGGGATGCGGCCGATGCACGCGATGGCCGGGTGGTGATCAACGCCGAACGCCTGCTCTCCGCGCTGAAGGATGTGGAGACGGGGCAGCGTGGCTTCCTGCTGACCGGCGACCCGCAATACCTGGAGCCTTACGCCGCCGGCATTCCGCGTGTCCGTGCGGCGCTGGCGATCCTCTCCGGGCTGCAGGTGCCGCTCGACGGGCTGCCGGCGACGGTGGAAGCCCGCATCGGAACCGCCGAGGAAGGGATCGCGCTCCGTCGCACCCAGGGATTGGACCGTGCCGTCCAGGGCGTATCGACGGGCCACGGCAAGGAGCTGATGGATACCGCCCGGGCCAAGATCGCAGCCTTGCAGGCCAGCGCAGCCGACCGCACCACGCGCCGTGGCCGCCAGCACCTCGCGGATTGGTGCTACGCCCTGGGGGCCGCCGCCCTGGCCGGCGCGATCGCCGCCGTCGCCTGCTATGCGACGCGCCGCCGCCGGGAAAGCCGCGCTGCCAACACGCTGCTGCAAGACGTGCTGGAGAACGCTCCCGTGGGCCTCGGCCTGCTCGACAACTCGTTGCGTATCCGCCACATGAACCGCTCCCTGGCGGCGATGAGCAGCCGCGCCCTCCGCGCCGAGGTGGGCGCCAGCCTGTGGGACGCGATGCCGGAATGGCACGAGATCTTCGCCGGCAAGCTGCAACGCATGCTGGCCGGCGGGCGGCCGATCCCGAATACCGAGGTGAACGCCGAGGACCCCGCCCGGCCCGATCACGCCCGCCAGTATCTGGTCAGCTTCTACCCGGTCGGCGGCGCGGACCGCCGCAGCAGCGACACCGGCGCCGGCATGGTGGTGACCGACGTCACCATCCGCAACCGTCTGGAGCGGCGCCTGCGGGAGAGCGAGGAGCGGTTCCGCACGCTGACCGAGAGCAGTGCCGCCATCATCTGGACGACCACGCCGCACGGCGACTTCGCCGTCGAGCAACCTCAGTGGACGACGTTCACCGGGCAAGGCCCCGAGGCGGCCCACGGCACCGGGTGGCTCGATGCGGTTCACCCCGACGACCGCGAGCAGACCACGCACGCCTGGTCGCGCGCCCTGGAAGGCAGCGGCGCCTATCAGGTCGAGCACCGCCTGCGCCGGGCCGACGGCGCGTGGCGCCACATGGCCGTGCACGGTGTGGCGGTGAAGGACGAGGACGGGCAGGTCCGCGAGTGGGTGGGCAGCCACACCGACATCACGGAGCGCCGCCTGGCCGAGGAAGCACTGGCGGCGGCGCGCGACGCGGCGGAGGCGGCGAACCGGGCCAAAAGCATCTTCCTGGCCAATATGAGCCACGAACTGCGCACGCCGCTCTCGGCCGTGATCGGCTACAGCGAGATGCTCGAGGAGGAGATGGAGGACCTCGGCGAACCCCACTTGATCGCCGACCTGAAAAAGATCGAGAGCAACGCGCGCCACCTGCTCAGCCTGATCAACGACGTCCTCGACCTGTCCAAGATCGAAGCCAACCGCATGACCAGCTACGCCGAGGATTTCGACGTGGCGACGATCGCGCAGGAAGCCGTGGCCACGGTCGACTCCCTGGTCCAGCGCAAGGCCAATACGCTCCAGCTCGACCTGGCTGACGGGCTGGGAACGATGCACAGCGACGTGGTCAAGCTGCGCCAGTGCCTGTTCAACCTGATCAGCAACGCCGCCAAGTTCACCGAGGGCGGGCGCATCACCCTCAGGGTCACGCGCGAGCACGACTGGCTGGTGTTCGCCATAGCCGACACCGGGATCGGGATGTCCGAGGAGCAGCTCGGCCGGCTGTTCCAGCGCTTCAGCCAGGCGGACGACAGCACCACGCGCAATTTCGGCGGCACCGGGCTCGGCCTGGCGCTGACCCGCGCGTTCTGCAGCCTGCTGGGCGGCGAGGTGCTGGTGGCCAGCAAGCTGGGGGAAGGCACGACCTTCACCATCCGCCTGCCCGCAGTGATGCCGGAGCAAGCGCCGGAGGAGGCGCGCACCGGCGCGGACGCGGCCAGCCATGACGACGGTCGCAACCTCGTGCTGGTGATCGACGACGACCCGGCGCAGCGCGACCTGCTGACGCGGTTCCTCACCCGGGAAGGCTTCGGGGTCGCCACGGCGGCCGATGGACGCGCCGGGCTGGCGATGGCGCGCTCGCTGCGGCCGCGTGCGATCCTGCTGGACGTGATGATGCCGCAGATGGACGGCTGGTCGGTGCTGACCGCGATCAAGGCCGACCCGGACCTGGCCCCCACGCCCGTGATCATGGCGAGCTTCGTGAACGAGCCGGCGCTGGCCAACGCGCTGGGTGCGGACGACTACGTGCTGAAACCCGTCGAGTGGGAGCAGCTCAAGGCCGTGATGAACCGGTTCTGCGCGCACGAGGGCGCAGTGCTTGTGGTGGACGACGACCCGGACGCCCGCGCCCGCCTGCGCACCGTACTCGAACGCAACGACTGGATGGTGCGCGAGGCCGCCAACGGCAAGGAGGCGCTGGCGGCAGTGGCCGCGGCAACCCCGCTGGTGATCCTGCTGGACCTGACGATGCCGGTGATGGACGGGTTCTCCTTCCTCGAGACCTTGCGCGAGCAACCCGGCGGCCAGGACGTCCCCGTGATCGTGCTCAGCGCACGCGACCTCAGCCAGAGCGACCGCCAGCGGCTGCAAACCGCCGACCGGGTGCTGCGCAAGGGCGACGTGGACCTGCGCTCCCTCCCGGGGCAACTGGCGGAACTGCGCAGCGGTCACCGTTGAGAAAGCAAAGCAAGTCCCGCTCCCCTTGAGGGAGGGGCTAGGGGAGGGGTAGCCACTGGCACGGGATCGGACGCAAGGCGCCCTTCCCCCCAACCCGAGGAAAGCGGGGCTGACTGCCTGAGCTGAGAGGAGGAACCCATGCGCATCGTAGACGTCCGCGAGGTCACCGCACCGATCGCGTCGAGCATCGCCAACGCATACATCGATTTCTCGAAGATGACGCTCTCGCTCGTTGCCGTCGTCACGGACGTGGTGCGGGACGGGCGGACGGTGATCGGCTACGGCTTCAACTCCAACGGCCGCTACGGCCAGGGCGGCCTGATCCGCGAGCGCTTCGCCCCCCGCCTGCTGGATGCCGACCCGGCGGCATTGCTGGACACGGCCGGCGAGACCCTGGACCCCGACCGGATCTGGGCCACGCTGATGAGGAACGAGAAGCCCGGCGGCCACGGCGAGCGCTCGGTCGCGGTCGGCACGATCGACATGGCAGTCTGGGACGCCGTGGCCAAGATCGCCGGCAAACCGCTGTTCCGCCTGTTGGCCGAGCGGCACGGGCGCGAGGCCGACCCGCGCGTGTTCGTGTACGCGGCGGGCGGTTACTACTACCCCGGCAAAGGCATCGAGCAATTGCGCGCCGAGATGCGCAGCTACCTGGACCGCGGCTACACCGTGGTGAAGATGAAGATCGGCAACGGCCTGGCCGAGGACCGCCCCCGCATCGAGGGTGTGCTGGCGGAGCTGGACGGCAAGGCCCGGCTGGCGGTGGACGCCAACGGCCGCCTCGGGCTGGAGGACGCCATCGCCTACGCCAAGATGCTGCGCGACTACCCCCTGTTCTGGTACGAGGAAGCCGGCGACCCGCTGGATTTCGCGTTGCAGGCCGCCCTCGCCGAATTCTATCCGGGGCCGATGGCGACCGGCGAGAACCTGTTCAGCCACCAGGACGCCCGCAACCTCCTGCGCTACGGCGGCATGCGCCCGGACCGCGACTGGCTGCAGTTCGACTGCGCGCTGTCCTACGGTCTGTGCGAATACCAGCGCACGCTGGCCGCACTCCAGGTGGCCGGGTGGTCGCCGGCGCGCTGCATCCCCCACGGTGGGCACCAGATGTCCCTCAACATCGCCGCCGGTCTCGGGCTTGGCGGCAACGAGAGCTACCCGGACCTGTTCCAACCCTACGGCGGCTTCCCGGACGGGGTGCGCGTGGAGGACAGCCACATCGTCATGCCGGACCTGCCGGGGATCGGGTTCGAGGGTAAGGCGGACCTGATCCAGGTGATGCGGGCACTTGCCGACTGAACCTCCTTCCTCTCCTGTCCTTCACGGGAGAGGAAGGCGAAGGCAGGCTAAGCCATCGCCTTGCGCGCCATCGCAATCGCCCCGTCCCGCGAGCGGGCCGCGCCCACGAAGCGCCGCAGATGCACGAACACCGCATCGGGCACGCCCGTCTGCTCCGCCAGGGCCGCCCCTTCCAGCCCGGCCCAGGCTTCCGGCAACGGCAGGCGCTGACCGAACGAGCCGGGTTCGGGCGGCATCGTGTCCAGCATCCAGTTACCGTTGGACGCCGGCGAGACGGTGAACAACACCGGCAGGTCGTGCTTGAACACGGCGTTCTTCCACGGCATGCCGCGGTCCAGCACCAAGATGTGGCTGTTCTCCCCGGCCGAATGCGCCGCCAGCACCAGCCCGTCGGCCACCATGCGGGCGCGCAGGCTGTCCACCCGGCGCCGCAACACCGCTTCGGCCAAGGCCGCCGCATCGAGAAAGGCAGCGTCCCCCGCAGTGGGACCGTTCGCCGCCGGGTCGTCCCAGGGCGGGTTGCAGTCCGAGATCAGCGCCGCAAGTCCGAACGGGTCGTCCGTGGCCGGGCCGGCGATGGCGACGCCGTTGTCCACCTCGTCGATATGCAGCACCAGCCGTGCATCCAGATCGGCGGCGATCGCCTCCGCGAACCCCACGGCGCTCGGCGGCAGCAGGGCCGAGACGGCGCGGACGCCGTAGGTCTGCCATACCAGCCCCGCCGAGGAGAACGGCAACCCGCTCGCCCGCACCGGCGCGCCACGCTGATGGTGGTCGAAGCGGTTGGCGGCGGCGTCGAACTGCATGCCCACGTCCCACACCACGGCGCCGCTGCCGATCAACGCCGGGTCCCGCGTACGGAGCAGGGTGTGGTCCTGGCCGGGTGCACGCACCCCCAGGGCCAACCGCAGCACGGCATAGGCGAACACCTCGTCGCAGTGGAACTTCCCACTATGGGTCACCAGGATCGGCTTGGACGGCGTCGGCATGTCGTTCATCCCCGCAACACCGCGCCCGTTGCCTTGGCCGCAGCCTCGACCACCTTGGCGGCCAGCGCCTCGATGGCGGCGTCGGTCAGCGTGGCCTCCCGCGGCTGGATCACCACCTCGACGGCAAGCGACTTCTTGCCGTCCGCAACGTGCTCGCCGGTATACACGTCGAACAGCGCTGCGGATGCGATCAGGGCGCGGTCGGCCCCCCGCACGGCACGCAGCAAGGCCTCGGCCGTGACCGACACATCCACCACGAAGGCAAAATCCCGCCGCAACGGCTGGAACGCCGGCAGGTCCGGCGGCGCTTTCTTGCGGCGTTTCGGCTCCGGCACCGCATCCAGCCGCACCTCGAACGCAACCGCCGGCGCCGGCAGGTCCAGCGCCGCCAGCACGCTTGGATGCAGTTCGCCGAAATGCGCCAGCACCAGCTTCGGCCCCTGCCGCACCGTGCCCGACCGGCCCGGGTGATAATGGCCAGGGGCGTCTGGCGTGACGCTCAAGCTCTCCAGCGGCAGGCCGAGCGCCGCCAGAACCGCCAGCACGTCCGCCTTGGCACTCAGCGCGTCGGGCGGCGCCCCCGCCGTCCAGCTGCGCGGCGCCGGGCCGTAACGCAATCCCGCGGCAAGCACCTGCTGCGACGTCTCGGCAAAAGCCGGACCGACCTCGAACAGGCCGCCGGAAGGCAGGCCGCGCGCCACGTTGCGGGCGGCCGCGGGCACCAGGGTTGCCAATGGCGTGGGCCGCATCTGGTCCAGATCGGCCGCGATCGGGTTGCTCAGGCGCAGCAACTCGGACGCATCGCCGAACAGCGCCGCCCGCTCATGCGCCACGAACGAGAAGGTGACGCATTCCAGCATGCCCCGGCTGGCCAGCGTCCGGCGCGTGGTCGCAGCGCGGACCTGGCGCGGCGTGTAGGTGGCGAGCGGCACCGGCGCCACGGCCGGCATCGAGACCGGCGGCACGCTGTCCAGCCCGCGCAGGCGCAGGACCTCCTCCACCAGGTCGGCCTCCGGCTCGGCGACCTTGCACCCGGCGGTGGCTGCCAGCGCCCGCTCCGGCAACAACGCCGGCGCCTGGTCCAGCCCGCCCAACCCGGCGACGTCGTTGCGCCACGGCGGCACTGCCACCGTCACCCGCTCCGTATCGCGGGAGCGCACGGTGAAGCCCAAACGCTCGAGCGACTGCACGGCCTCGGCTTGCGGCACGGCCAGGCCGCCCAATCCGCGCAACCGCTCGAACCGCAATGTCGCCTCCCGCTGCCAGGCCGGCTCCTGCCCCGCCTCGACGACCTCGCTCGGCTCGCCGCCGCACAAGTCCATCACCAGGCTCGTCGCGGCGTCCAGGCCAGCCGGCAGCAGGCTGGGATCGATCCCGCGCTCGAACCGGCTACGCGCGTCCGAGATGATGTCGTGCCGGCGTCCGCTCAGGGCGACCGCGACCGGGTCGAACAACGCGCACTCGATGAACACGCAGGTCGTTTCGTCCGTGCTGCCGGTCGCCTCGCCGCCGATCACGCCGGCAAGCGACTGCACGCCGGCCGCGTCCGCGATGGCGCAATCCTCGGGGCCGACGATGTAGTCGCGGCCGTTCAGCGCCCGGAAACTCTCGCCGGCGCCGGGCCGGAACACCAGTTCGCCCCCCTGCACCCGGTCCGCGTCGAACACGTGCAGTGGGCGGCCGAGGTCGATGGTGAAGAAATTGGTGATGTCCACCAGCGCGCTGATCGGACGCAGGCCGATGGAGCGGAGGCGGCGCTGCAGCCAGTCGGGGCTTGGCCCGTTCCGCACGCCGCGCACGGTGCGCCCGAGCACCCAGCGGCAAGCCGGGTGCAGGGTGCGCCAGCGGATCGCGGACGGGAACCGCCCCCGCACCGGCGCCGGCGACCACGGCGCCAGGGTGCCCATCCCGGCGGCCGCGAGGTCCCGTGCCACGCCGCGCACGGCGAGCGCGTCGCCACGGTTGGGAGTGACCGCGATCTCGATCACCGGGTCATCCAGCCCGGCGAACACCGGATAAGGCGTGCCTACCGGGGCGTCTTCGGGCAGGTCGGCGATGCCGTCATGCTCCTCGCCCAACCCCATCTCGCGGTAGGACAGCAGCATCCCCGCCGACTGCACGCCGCGGATCTCGCCCACTTTCAACACCGTGTTCAGCCCGGGGATATGGCTGCCCGGCGGCGCGAACACCGCCTTCATGCCCGCGCGCGCGTTGGGGGCGCCGCATACCACCGTCACGATCCCGGCGCCGGTATCCACGGTGCACACGCGCAACCGGTCGGCGTTCGGGTGCTGCACCGCCGCTTGCACATGCGCCACGCGGAACGGGGCGAGCGCCGCACCGGCATCCTCCACGCCCTCCAGCTCGAGCCCGACGCGGGTGAGCGTGTCCGTCAGCGCGCCGAGCGGCTGGTCCGTCTGCAGATGCGTCTTCAGCCAGGACAGCGTGAACTTCACGGCGCCACACCCTCGTGCAAAGCGACGGGCGCGAGCGGGTTGAAGCCGTAATGGCGCAGCCAGCGGATGTCGCTCTCGTAGAATGGGCGGAGGTCGGGGATGCCGTATTTCAGCATCGCCACCCGCTCCACGCCCATGCCGAACGCGAACCCCTGCCAAACGCGCGGATCGATGCCGCAATTGGCCAGCACGCGCGGATGCACCATGCCGCTGCCCAGGATCTCCAGCCAGTCGCCGCCGCCGCCAAGCTCGCCGGTGCGGCGGTTCCAGCCGATATCGACCTCCATCGAGGGTTCGGTGAACGGGAAGTAGGACGACCGGAACCGCACGGGCAGCGTGGCAATGCCGAAGAAGGTGCGCAGGAAGTCGATCAGGCAGCCCTTCAGGTGGCCCAGCGTGAGATTGCGGTCGATCGCGATACCCTCGCACTGGTGGAACATCGGCGAGTGCGTGGCGTCGTGGTCGGCGCGGTAGGTGCGGCCGGGCGCGATCACCCGCAAGGGCGGCTCGCCACCGAGCATGGAGATGATCTGCACGTTGGAGGTGTGGGTGCGCAGTACGAGCGGATGGCCGTCGCGCGTTCCGGGCAGGTAGAACGTGTCCATCTCGGTGCGCGCCGGGTGGTGCGCCGGGATGTTGAGTGCCGCGAAATTGTGCCACGCGGTCTCGATGTCCGGCCCTTCGCCGACGCGGAACCCCATGGCGCCGAAGATCGCCGCCATCTCCTCCATCGTGCGGCTGATCGGGTGGATCAGCCCCGGCGTCTCGGGCGGCGGCGGCAGCGTGACATCGATCCGCTCGGCCGCAAGCCGTGCATCGAGCGCCGCCCTGTCGAGTGCCGAGCGACGTGTCTCGATGGCGGCGGTGATGCCATCGCGCAGCCGGTTCAGCGCAGCGCCCCGTTCGCGCCGTTCCTCCGGGGTGGCGCGGCCCAGCGCCTTCAGCATGGCGGTGAGCTGGCCCGACTTACCCAGCACGCCGACACGGACTGCATCGAGCGCGCGCAGGTCATTGGCGCCGGCCAGGGCGGCCTCGGTCTCGGCTTGGAGGGTGTCGAGGTCGGTCATTTCATGTCACTATGAAGTCGAGGTGAAAAAACACGCTCCTCTCCCTCGTCCGTCCTTAACGGGAGAGGGTCGGGGTAAGGGCCAGCCGTGCACGGATCTTAGGAGCTTGGGTAAGCTTTCGCACCCTCACCCCGGCCCTCTCCCGCCCGCGGCGGAAGGAGAAGACTGGGCCGGCCCTCCGCCGAACGCCTTGTAGCTGGCCATCTTCGCCACATACGCGGTCATCAGGTCGGCCGTAACCGCACCCTCCGTGCCATCCGCACGGCCATAGAAGAACGCCTGCATCTTCTCCGGCGCGGACAGGTCGGTCACCAGCATCGTGACGCCATCCTGCCGGCGGAACCAGGCGAGGAACACCGCACGCCCGTCCAGCACCGGCCCGCCCGGCCGGCCCGTCACGTCGAAGCCGTAACGCTGGATGTAGTCGGCCAGATCGTGCAGGAACCCGGCGTCGTCCGCCGGGCCGATCCGCAACGTCACCACGCCAAGCGGCGGGCCCAAGTTCTGCGGCTGCGCCCGTGCCGGGAGCGCAGACAGCAACAACGCCGCCAGCCCGCAGACCAGTACGGGCCGCCGGCGCAGCATGGCTCAGACGGCCAGCGAGGCCTTCACCTTCTCCACCACGGAGGCAAACGCCGCCGGGTCGTCGAAGGCGAGTGCGGAGAGCACCTTGCGGTCCATCTCGATGCCGGCCTTGTTCAGCCCGTCGATAAATCGGCTATACGTTATCCCGTGCTCGCGCACCGCCGCGTTGATACGCGTGATCCACAGGCCGCGGAACTCGCGCTTCTTCACCCGCCGGTCGCGGTAGGCATATTGCAGGCTCTTCTCGAGCCGCTCCAGCGCAATACGGTAGTTGGTCGAGCTGCGGCCGACGAAGCCCTTGCTCTGCTCCAGAACCTTCTTGTGCCGGGCGTGGGTGGTTACACCCCGTTTGACGCGTGCCATGGGTGCTGCTCCTTAGCCGAGGCCGTAGGGGGCCCACTGCTTGACGGTCAGGCCGTCCGCATGGGTCATCGTCTGGTTGCCGCGCGCCGAGCGCTTCATCTTTTGCGTGCGCTTGATCAGCCCATGGCGCTTGCCGCAGGGGCCGGAGATCACCTTGCCGGTCGCACTGATCTTGAATCGCTTCTTGACCGACGACTTCGTCTTCATCTTGGGCATTTACATCTCCTTCATACCGGACCTGCTGGGTAGCAACGCAGGCGTCGCGGCCGGGCATGCCCATCCAGGCCCGGCTCGCTGACTATGCGCGGGGTGTAGCCCCCGCTTACCCTGTAATCAAGCCCAGGCTATAAGCCGCCCCCATGGGGATCCCCTTCCACAAGATGCACGGCGCCGGGAACGATTTCGTGGTGCTCGACGCAAGAACCACCGGCCCCGGGTTCAGCCGCGCCCGCATCGCCGCCCTCGCCGACCGCCATTTCGGCATCGGTTGCGACCAGGTCATCGTCATCACCGCCGAACCCGGCGCCGACGCCCGGCTGCGCTTCTTCAATCCCGACGGCGGCGAGGCCGGCGCCTGCGGCAACGGCACGCGCTGCGCCGCGGACCTGCTGATGCGCGGCGCCGGCCGCCCGTCGCTAACATTGCGCACCCAAGCCGGCGACCTGGCCGCCCGCCGCATGCCGGACGGGCAAGTGCAGGTGGACATGGGCCCTGCCCGGTTCGGCTGGGCGGACATACCGCTCTCCAGCCCCGCCGATACGCTGCATCTCGACCTGCCCGGGGACCCGGCGGCCGTATCCATGGGCAATCCGCACGCGACCTTCTTCGGCGACGTGCTGGACCAGGCGGACGCAATCGGCCCGGCGCTGCAACAGCACGCGATGTTCCCCGAGGGCGTCAACGCCGGGTTCGCGCAGGTGCAGGGCGACAACCGTATCCGCCTCCGCGTTTGGGAGCGTGGCGCCGGGCTGACCCTGGCATGCGGCTCGGGCGCCTGCGCGGCCCTGGTGAACGCGAGCCGGCGCGGCTTGGTCGGGCGCAGCGCCACGGTGATCGTGGACGGCGGCGCGCTCGATATCACATGGCGTGACGACGGCCATGTCGAGATGACCGGCCCAGCCGCCACGACATTCGAAGGTGAGTTCGACCTCGACGCCTACCCGGCCTGACACCTGGTTTCAGCACCGGCCCCACCACAAAAGGACACGACTGGGCATGGACCTACGCCGACCTCTCGCCGCCTTGCTCCTGGTTGCCGGCCCTGCCGCCGCGCAAGGCGCCTCGCCCCCCGCCGGCACGACCCCGCAAGCGGGCGCCCCGCCTGCTCTAGCGGCTGCCCAAGCGCCCGCCCAGAGCCCTAGCTCCCCCACGCTCGGCGCGCCCACTCCGACTGCATCGGCCCCTAGCACGGCCGCTCCGATGCCGGACCCTTTGATGTCGCCGGATCTCCAGGCGCAAGGCAGCAATGGCCACCCTCCGACCCTCGCCACCCTGGTGCAGCAACCCACCTGGCAGGATCCGGTGCTCGCCGCCGCCCGGGCGCAGGCCAAGCAGCTTCCCGGCGAGTGCGCCGCCGCCAGCTTCAAGGCCACCGGCAACCTGACGATCTACGCGCCGGCCCAGTTCAACGCCCAGGGTGCGTTGACCCAGGGTATCTGGAGCGAGCGCGTCGACGAGACCGGGTGCGGCGCGCCACGTCAGCTCAACGTGCTGACGGTCTTGCAACCCGGCACCGCGCCGGCGCGCATCCCCACCATGCCGGGCTCTACGCACGCCGACCCGTCCACGCAAAAGAGCGCGCTGCAATACGCCCAGGCGGTCGCCATCCGCGCCTCCCCGCCGAACTGCCATACGCAGAGCTTCGTCAACACGCGGTTCGACGGCTTCACCGGCCTGCCCGACCCCGAGATCACCGATGGACGGCAAAGCAGGGCCTGGCGCGAAGTGTGGACGCTGTATGCCTGCGGCAGCACCTACGAGATCGAGTTGACGTTCACGCCGAACCCGAAGGGCATGCAGCTGGTCGGGACCAACCCCGTCAAGCGGTCCTGAGATGGCGCCGGAGGTCATCACCTTCGGCTGCCGCCTGAACATCGTCGAGAGCGAGGCCATCCGCGCGCTGATGGGCGATGGCGCGGATACCGTCGTGGTCAACACCTGTGCAGTGACGGCGGAGGCGGAGCGGCAGGCGCGCCAGGCCATCCGCCGCGCGGCCAGGGACCGCCCCGGGGCCGAGATCGTGGCGACGGGCTGCGCCGTGCAGCTCGACCCGGCACGCTGGGCGGCCATGCCGGGCGTGAGCCGGGTGCTGGGCAACGCCGACAAGCTGCATCCGGCCGCCTGGCTGCCCGGCGCCGGCAGCAGCGTCAGCCCGGCCGACGCGCCCGCACCCGCACCCGTCCCGACCGGGTTCGCCGCCCACACCCGCGGCTTCGTCCAGGTACAGGCCGGCTGCAACCACCGTTGCACCTTCTGCACGATCCCGTTCGGCCGCGGGCGCAACCGCAGCGTCCCGATCCCCGACGTGGTCGCCCAGGTGGCCGCCTTGCTGGATCGCGGCGTGCGGGAGGTGGTGTTCACCGGCGTGGACATCGCCAGCCATGAAGCGGGCATCGGCGCCGTGGCCAGCGCCGTGCTGCGCGCCCTCCCCGCCCTGGCCCGGCTGCGGCTGTCCTCGCTCGATCCGGCGGCGATCGACCGTCCGGTATGGGACCTGCTGGCCGGCGAGCCCCGGTTCATGCCGCATCTGCACCTTTCGCTGCAGTCCGGCGCCGGCCTGGTGCTCAAGCGCATGCGCCGCCGGCATGATCCCGCGTCGGCCGCCGCGGTGATCGCCCAGGCCCGCCGGTTGCGCCCCGGCGTTGCCATCGGCGCCGACCTGATCGCCGGGTTCCCGACCGAGACGGACGCGCTCGCCGCCGAGACCGAGCGGTTCGTGGCGGCGGCGGCGATCCCCTACCTCCACGTCTTCCCATATAGCGAGCGGCCCGGCACCCCGGCCGCGCGCATGCCCGCCGTCCCCCCGCCGGTGCGGCGCGAGCGGGCCGCCCGGTTGCGCGCCATCGCCGCCCATGCCGCGGCCGAATTCCATACCGCCCAGCTCGGCCACACGATCACGGTGCTGGCGGAGCGCGGCGGACGGGGCCACAGTGAGCACTTCAGCCCCGTTCGGCTCGGCGCGCCGCAAGGGGCCTTGCTCCGGGCGCGTGTCGTGGCGGCGGACGCGCATGGGTTAGAGGCGGAGGCGGCGTAGTGGCGCTCGGCGGCTTCTTCAACAAGCTTAAGGCCGGCCTCAGCCGCTCGACCGAGAAGCTGACCGGAGGCATCACCGCGGCGTTCGCCCGGCGCACCCTGGACGACGACGCGCTGGCCGAGCTGGAAGAGCTGCTGCTCGGCGCCGACCTGGGCCCGGCAGCCGCGGCCGACATCGTGGAGTCGTTCCGCAAGAGCCGGTTCGGCCGCAGCGTGACCGACGCCGAGATCAAGGAGGCGCTCGCCGAGGAGATCGCCGCCATCCTCGCCCCGGTCGCCCTGCCCTTGGTGCTGGACCGCTCCCGCAAGCCGCACGTGATCCTGGTCGTGGGCGTGAACGGCACCGGCAAGACCACGACCATCGGCAAGCTCGCCATGCAATACCGCGACGAAGGCCTGAAAGCCGTGATGGTGGCCGGGGACACGTTCCGCGCCGCCGCGGTCGAGCAGTTGCAGGTCTGGGGCGACCGGGTCGGCGCCCCCGTGATCGCCGGCCCCCGCAACGCGGACGCCGCCGGGCTCGCCTTCGAGGCGCTGGCCCAGGCCCGGGCGCAGGGGGCGGACGTGCTGCTGATCGACACCGCCGGACGGCTGCACAACAAGGGCGCGCTGATGGAGGAGCTGGCCAAGATCATCCGCGTGATGCGCAAGCAGGATCCGACGGCGCCGCATTCCGTGCTGCTCGTGCTGGACGCGACGACCGGCCACAACGCGCTCGAGCAGGTGCGGGTGTTCAAGGACATGGTGGCGGTCACCGGCCTGATCGTCACCAAGCTCGACGGCAGCGCGCGCGGCGGCATCGTGGTCGCCTTGGCCGAGGATTACGGCCTGCCGGTGCACGCCGTGGGCGTGGGCGAGCAGGCAGGGGACCTCCGGCCGTTCGAGGCGATGGATTTCGCCCGCGGCCTGGTCGGCGACGCGCCGCTCTCCACCCCGCCCGCACAGGTCTGAGCATGCCGGGACAGGCCGATGCCCGGTCTTTCGCAGTCGAGGCCAACGGCCTGTCGTTCGAAGTCGAGGAGATGGGTGACGGCGACCACCTGGCGCTCTGCCTGCATGGCTTTCCGGAACATCTGGTTTCCTGGCGCAACCAGATGCCGGTGCTGGCGGGGCTCGGCTACCGGGTCTGGGCGGTCAACCAGCGCGGCTACGGCCGCAGTTCCCGGCCAGCCGGTGTAGCAGCCTACGCGTTGCCCAAGCTGCTGGCGGACGTCGCGGCGCTGATCGACGCCTCGGGCGCGCAGCGGGTGACGCTGATCGGACATGACTGGGGGGCGATGGTCGCGTGGTGCTTCGCCGCCGGGCGCATCCGGCCGCTCGAGCGCCTGGTGATCATGAACGTGCCGCATCCGCTGTGCTTCCGTGCCGCACTGAAGCATTGGCGGCAGCGGCGGAAATCCTGGTACATCGGCTTGTTCCAGATCCCGGCTCTGCCGGAACGGCTGCTCGCGGCGAATGGCGGCGCGCCGGTGCGCCGGATGTTCCGCGGCCTGCCCATCCCGCCTGACATCGTGGACGTCTACGCCCACCAGATCGCCGAACCCGGCGCCGCCACCGCAATGCTCAACTGGTACCGCGCCATGCGCCACACCGAAGGCATGCCCCGCCTGGACACCGTGATCGAGGTGCCCACGCTGGTGATCTGGGGCGAGGCGGACGTGGCGCTCGACGTGATCGGCCTGGACGGCACCGAACGCTATGTGAAGGATCTACGGATCGAACGCCTGCCCGGCATCTCGCACTGGGTGCAGCAGCATGCGCCGGAGCGGGTGAACGAACTCCTGCGCGGGTTCTTGCCGCGTGAGGTCATGCACGATGCGGCGCACGGTTAGCTCAGCCTGACCGCCACCGTGTTCGCCCCGCACAATACCACGCCGACCCGCTCATCCGCTTCCGGCTGGTAGGCCCCCGAGGTCAGCGCGGCCAGTGCCGCCACCCCGCCCGGCTCGCACACGATGCGGCACGTCTCCCACAACAGGTGCTGCGCCAGCCGGATCGCCTCGTCGGTCACCAGCACCACCCGCGCGACATGCCGCTGGGCGACCGCCAGCGGCAGCAGCCCGATGCGGCGCGCACCCAGGGAGTCGGCTGCCAGGCCGCTCACGGCGGTATCGACCGGCTTCCCCGCCGCCAGCGCCTGCGTCATGGTCGGCGCCGCGTCCGGCTCCACGCCCACCACGCGGACGCGGCCTTCGTACCAGCTCGCAATGCCCCCGATCAGCCCGCCGCCGCCGATGGCCACCAGCACCGCATCCAACTCCGGCGCCTGTTCCTCCAACTCGAGCCCGACCGTACCCTGGCCGAGGAGGGTCCCGGCAGAGTCGTAGGCATGGACCGGCAAACCGCCCTCGCGCTCGAGGTGTTGCTCGCTGGCGGCAAGCGCGTCGGCATACCAATCTCCCGTCACCACCAGATCGGCGCCATACGCGCGGATGCGGGCCAGCTTGGCCGGCGAGGCGATGGTCGGCACGAAGATGGACGCCTTGATGCCCAGCCGCTGCGCCGCATAGGCCACCGCCGCACCGTGGTTGCCCCCGGAAGCCGCCACCACGCCCGCCTCCGGCACGGGTTGGCCGAGCAGGTTGACGAACGCGCCCCGCGGCTTGAACGACCCAGTATGCTGCAGATACTCCAGCTTGAACGTCAGGCCGCGGCAGTCGAGCCCGAAATCGGCGGGGTTCACGTCCAGCGTGGGCGTGCGGCGGACATAGGGCCGGATCAGGCCGTTGGCGCCCAGGATCCCGGCCCGGCTCGGTGTGGTTTGAGACATCATCCCGCCTATTGCATGCTGCGTGGCCCAGCGCCGGTATTCTGCCACAAACGACCCTCGGGTTCTGACTTTTGCAACTGCTTGCGTTCCTCGGCGATGACGTCCGCCAGGTTCGCGATATCCTGGCTGGAGTGCCTGCTGAGTGTCATTGCCTCCATGACCGGCTCGGCGGGCGGCGCGGCACGGCTCGGCTGGACCGGCGGTGCACTGGCACGCAACTCCCGCCGCACGCTGGCTCCAGCCTCGAGCAGGCGCCGCACCCCCGTCTCCAGCGCTGTCTTGACATCAGTCGCGTCCGCGCGGCCGCTGCGTAGGATCTGATCCATCACGGGCAGCAACCCCGGCACCAACGCCGGGTGCTGATCGGCGGGGATCTGGGAGGCGCTTGCCACGACATCCGCGACGGACACCATGACCCGCCGCAGCTCCTGAAGCGGCTCGGCCAGGCCGTCGAAGTGCAGGCGGACTGTCTGGCCCGGCTCGACGCCCAGCAACTGCAACGGGCCGCGCTGCCCCGTCAGGTCCTCGGACACAGACCAGAGACTGTCCACCGCCTCGAGCGCCGCGGCGATGCGGGCGAGCGACGGGCTCTGCCCATCCTGTCCGGACACGAGCACCACGAGGCTATCGGAGTCCGCCGCTGCGGCCAGATCCGGCGTGGCGACGATGGCCGCAAGCGCCGGAAACCCAGTCTCGATCATTTCGAGCCGCGCGCACAACCCGGCCAAATCGGCCGCAAAGCCCTGCGGAATGGTCGAGCGGGCAACGGCCGTGACGAACTGCGACCACCAGGACGGCGCCAGCAGCATGTCCAGTCCCAGTGCGGCCAGCAGAGCGCGTTCGGGCTCGCGGAACTGGGTGCTGCCGACCGAGAACTCGGCGTGGGCCTGCAAGACGGTCGAGACGTCCGGCGGTGGCGCCATGCTGTATGGGCGCAAGGGGGCAAGCACATCCAAGACACGCGAGCGTGTGGTCGCATCATGCAGACGAGTAAGCGCCCGCACCAACCGGCTGTGCATCATTTTGCGCCAAACCCTCTGATTCTTGGATTTTCGCCCATGCAAAGATCTCTAAAAATTACAATGATCGATAATTAACGATCCTTTTCGTCTATTTCAACGGAATGCACAAGCTCAAGTTGCCGGGAAACGAAGGGTGTGCTGGAAGACGCCATGATAAATCCCGCGGTGCACCGTGATCGTGTCCTGGTCCTGGATTTCGGCAGCCAGGTCACGCAGCTCATCGCCCGCCGGGTGCGCGAAAGTGGTATCTACTGCGAGGTTTGGCCGTTCAACACCGACGTGGATAAGCTCGCCGCCTGGCAGCCGCGGGCGCTGATCCTCTCCGGCGGCCCAGCCAGCGTTCCCATGCCCGGCAGTCCCCGCGCTCCCGGCGCCATCTGGACGATGGGCATACCGATCCTCGGCATCTGCTACGGCCAGCAACTGATGTGCGAGGAACTGGGCGGCAGCGTCGAGCCCGGGCAGATCCACGAGTTCGGCCGCGCCTTTGTCGACATCACGGAATCGAGCAAGCTGCTGGACGGCGTCTGGGCGCCCGGCGAGCGGCAGCAGGTGTGGATGAGCCACGGCGACCAGGTCACCGCTCTGCCCCCCGGCTTCCGCAGCATGGCGGCAAGCGAGGGCGCCCCCTTCGCCGTCGTCGCGGACGAGGAGCGCGGCTTCTACGGCGTGCAATTCCACCCGGAAGTGGTCCACACGCCGCACGGCGCCGACCTGCTGTATAACTTCACCCACAACGTGGCCGGGCTGCAAGGCGACTGGACGATGGCGGAGTTTCGCCAGGAGGCGATCGCCCGCATCCGCGCCCAGGTGGGGCAAGGCCGGGTCATTTGCGGCCTCTCGGGCGGGGTCGACTCCTCGGTTGCCGCCGTGTTGATCCACGAAGCCATCGGCGACCAGCTCACCTGCATCTTCGTCGATCACGGGTTGCTGCGCCGGGGCGAGGGCGCCGAAGTCGAACGCACGTTCCGCGACCGCTTCAACATCCGCCTCGTGCACCGGGACGCGTCGGACCTGTTCCTCGGGGCGCTCGAGGGCGTCACCGACCCCGAGGCCAAGCGCAAGACTATCGGCGGGCTGTTCATCGACGTCTTCGAACAGGAAGCGGCCAAGCTCGGCGGCGCCGACTTCCTGGCCCAGGGCACGCTGTACCCGGACGTGATCGAGAGCGTGAGCGTCACCGGCGGGCCGAGCGTCACCATAAAAAGCCATCACAACGTCGGTGGCCTGCCCGCCCGCATGCGCATGCAACTGGTCGAGCCGCTGCGGGAATTGTTCAAGGACGAGGTTCGCACCCTTGGCCGCGAGCTCGGCCTGCCGGCGAGCCTGGTCGGCCGCCACCCGTTCCCCGGACCGGGGCTGGCGATCCGCATCCCCGGCACCGTCACGCGCGCGGGGCTTGATACGCTCCGCCACGTGGATGCGATTTTCCTCGAGGAGATCCGCTCCGCCGGACTGTACGACGCGATCTGGCAGGCCTTCGCCGTGCTGCTGCCCGTGCGCACCGTGGGCGTCATGGGGGACGACCGCAGCTACGAACAGGCCTGCGCGCTCCGGGCCGTGACCAGCGTGGACGGCATGACGGCGGAGTTCTACCCGTTCGATATGGGCTTCCTTGGCCGGGTCGCCGGGCGCATCGTAGGAGAGGTGCGCGGCGTCAACCGCGTCACGTACGATATCACCAGTAAGCCTCCGGGCACCATCGAGTGGGAGTGAGCGCTTTGGCAGCACGCAAGACCGGCCGGCAGTTCTTCGCCAACCCGGGCCCGACCAACATCCCCGACTCGATCCTGCGCGCGATGGACCGGCCGACGGTGGACTTCATGGACGCCGAGTTCGGCGCCGTGTTCGCGGACGCAGTGGGCGGGCTGAAGCGGGTGCTGCGCGCGGCCGGCGACGTGTTCCTCTATACCGCCTCCGGCCACGGCTCGTGGGAAGCGACGCTGGTCAACCTGTTCTCGCCGGGGGACACCGTGCTGGTGGTCGAGACCGGCTGGTTCAGCGCCGGCTGGTCCGACATGGCGGTCAAGTTCGGCCTCAACCCGGTCGTGATCGGCAATCCGGACTGGCGCCGCGGCATCGAATACGGCGCCATCACCGCCGCTCTCAAGGCGAACCCGGCGGCGAAGGGCGTGCTCTGCGTCCACAACGAGACGTCAACCGGCATGTCGCTCGACCTGCCCTCCGTGCGCGCCGCAATCGACGATGCGAAGTCGGACGCCCTGCTCCTGGTGGACACGATCTCCTCCCTGGGCTCGCTGGAGTTCCGCTTCGACGAGTGGCGCCTCGACGCCGCGGTGGGCGGCAGCCAGAAGGGGCTGATGCTGCCGACCGGGTTCTCGTTCACCGCCGTCTCCGCGAAGGCGATGGCGGCGCATGCGCACGCCCGCCTGCCGCGGCACTATTTCGACTGGACCGAGATGCAGAAGCGCTCGTTCCGCGCCTTCATGGGCACCGTTCCGACGGGGATGTTCTACGGGTTGGCCGAGTCGGTACGGCTGATCGAGCTGGAAGGGCTGGACAACGTCATCGCCCGCCACCACCGGCTGGCCGAGTGCGTCCGCCGCGCCGTGCGCACCTGGTCCGGCAACCAGGGCGGGCCGGAGCTGTTCTGCCTGACGCCGGACCGGCTGTCCGACTCCGTAACGGCGGTGCAGTTCCCGGAAGGCCATAACGCGGACGCGGTTCGCAAGACGGCGCTCGACCGGTTCAACGTCTCCACCGGCGGGGGATTGGGCAAGCTCGGCGGCCAGGTGCTGCGCATTGGCCATCTCGGCGACCTGAACGAGCCGATGGTGCTCGGAACGCTCGGCGCGATCGAGATGAGCCTCAAGATCAACGGCGTGCCGCACGGCCGCGGCGGCGTCGACGCCGCGATGGAGTTCCTGGCGGACGCCGCCTGAGGCCCGCCCATGAGCGCTGACATCCAATCCCTGCTGCAAGCCGCCGTGGACCGCGGCGACGTGCCCGGCGTGGTCGCAATGGCCACCGACGGGCAACGCACCCTGTTCGAGGGGGCAGCCGGCTCGCGCCAGTTGGGCGGACCGGCTGCGATGACGCTCGACAGCATCTTCTGGATCGCCTCGCTCACCAAGGCGGTCACCTCGGTCGCCGCCATGCAATTGGTGGAACAAGGCCGGGTCGGGCTGGACCAGCCACTCGGCGCCGTGGTGCCGAAACTGGCAAACCTGCAGGTGCTGGAAGGCTTCGGCGAGGACGGCCAGCCGATCCTGCGCCCGGCCCGGCGCGAGGTCACGCTGCACGACCTCCTCACCCACACCTCGGGCTTCGTCTACGAGATGTGGAATGCCGGCATCGGCCGGTATACCAGCACGACCGGCAAGCCTGGCTCGGCCAGCGGGCTGAACGTCGGGCTCGAGATGCCGCTCGCCTTCGACCCGGGCGAGCGCTGGGAATACGGCATCGGTGTCGACTGGGCCGGCAAGGTGGTGGAAGCGGTGAGCGGCCAAACGCTCGGCGGCTACTTCGCCCAGCATATCACCGGCCCGCTCGGCATGACGGACACGCAATTCGGCCGGCCCGACAGCGAGCGCGTGGTCACGATCCACAACCGCCTGCCGGACGGCACGCTGAGCGTCGGCCGGTTGGGCCGCCCGTCCAAGCCCGAGCTGGAGAGCGGCGGCGGCGGGCTGTATTCCACGGCGCCCGACTACTTGAAGTTCCTGGCCATGCTGGTGCGCGGCGGCGACGGCATCCTGCGTCCTGAGACGGTGGCGCAGATGGGCCGCAACCAGATCGGCGCGCTGGACGTGAGCCGCATGCAGACGGTGATGCCGCCGATGTCCAACGATGCCGAGTTCTTCCCCGGCATGGTGAAGGGCTGGGGCTACGGCTTCGTCATCAACAGCGAGAAGGGCCATGCCGGCCGCGCCGCCAACAGCCTGGCCTGGGCCGGATTGGCGAACTGCTACTATTGGATCGATCCATCGAGCCGCATCGCGGGCGTCCTGATGGCGCAGGTCCTGCCGTTCGCCGACCCGGCGGTGCTGGGATTGCTCGACGTGTTCGAAGCTGCCGTCTACAGCGGGCATTCTTCCTGAACGCCTTCGCTGCCCAGCGTTAAGTGGCCGAACCGGCCGACCTCGCGCTGATCATCGCGCTGGACGGGTCGGCGAGCGTGGGCTTCGACGAGTTCAACCTCATCGCCGGAGGCCTGAGCGCCGGGCTGCGTGACCCGGACGTCGTCGCAGGCCTAACCGGCGGCCGATACCGCGCCAGCTTCGCAGCATTGCTGCTGTGGTCCGGCCCGGCTGCGCATGAGATCATGGTGGATTGGACCCGCATCGGATCCGAAGCCGACGCCAGCGCCTTCGCCGACGCCGTGGGCAACGTCCCCCGCACCGTGCTTGCGGGCGAGACCGCGATCGGCGTGGCGCTGACGGTGTGCGAGACCCTGCTCGCCGCCTTGCCGGCCGCTGCCAGCCGCCGGGTGATCGACGTCGCGGGCGACGGCCGCAGCAATGCCGGCGTGGCGCCCCAGCCGGTGCGCGACCGCCTCACCGCCGCCGGGGTCACGATCAACGGCCTGTGCGTGCTGCATGACGAAGCGGACCTGCTGCAGAGCTACACCGACGAGGTTATCGGCGGACCCGGCGCCTTCGTTCTCGCCTGCGCAGACTTCACCGGCTTTGCGGAGGCGATGCGCCGCAAGCTGGTGCGGGAGATCGCCTGACGGCCGCAGGCACGGGCCATCGTTCGTCACCCCGAAGGCACGGGTGAGACCCGCCACAGGCGCGCAAGCGGCGCCCTGCCGTTCCCAACTAACCATACCATTACCGGCAATCAATGCAGCTCTGACGAAGTTGATAGCCTCATACAATCTCGAATAACTCCCATAAACAAAGCAGACATTTTGGAGTTTGGCGTCGAAGCCCAAAGATTGTGACGCAGAACAAGCTGGTTACTAGAGCGACCACCAATCAGTGCACCTGCCGAGTCACATGCGTAACAAGGGAAAGAACCATGAAGGTTTTATTATTGGCAGCCGCTGCTGCATTAACCCTGTCGACTGTCAGCGCTTTCGCCGGCGAGGGTGCGGGAGATCCATTCGGCTACCATAACCCGGGCATCACCACGAGCATCGGCGGAATGAAGCAGCTTCCCGGCGTCGCGGACAACCCATACCCGTTCCAGGCGCCGGCTCAGGTCACCAACCTGCAGAACTACAAGCAGAAGGCCGGCGCGCTCGACAACCCTTATCCATTCGCAGCCAACGGACAGAGTTTCCAGGTTCCGGGCGGTCCCAGCGACGGCCGCTACCCCGTAGCCTCGGCGCCGCCACGGTCCGCAACGTCGTTCCACTAGCGCGGCGATATCGGGGCGGGACGAAATCCCGTCCCGTCTGACCGAGGCCCAACGGCATAGCCTATTGGTGGACCCGATCCCCCATCAGCCGCGCCAGAGTGGGCTCGATCGCCGCCGACAGCCGCGCCTGAGCCTGTGCCGTCGGATGCAGCAGCGGGTCGGGCGGAGTAAGGTACCCATCCAGGAAGGCCGCCCGGTCGAGGTGACCGTCCTTCATGAACAGCCCCGTGACGTCGATGTAGGTGACGGCCGGATCCTGGCCGGCGCCGTATCGCGCGGCCAGCCCGTGGTTCGTGGCGGCCGTAGTCTCGTCCACCCACGTCGAACGATCCGACGGCAGCACGGACAGCAGGAGGATCTTCGTCGCGGGCAGCTTGCGATGCGCCTCCGCGATGATGGCCGCGATCCCGTCCAACGTCTGCTCCGCCGACCAATGCACCCGGCCGTTGTTGTTGGCGCCGATCATCACCACGGCCACCTTCGGCTGTATGCCGTCCACCTCGCCATGCTGCATCCGCCACAACAGGCTGGCCGTGGTGTCGCCCTTGAAGCCCAGGTTTACGGCATTGCGATCGCCATAGAAACGCTGCCAGGCGGGTGCGAAGTCGCGCCACTCGGGCGGGCCGTGCTCCTCCCAGTCCTGCGTGATCGAGTCCCCCAGGAACACCAGGTCCACGCGGCTCGCGCGCACCCGGGCCAGTTTCTCCTCATGCCGTGCGTGCCACCAGGGCAGGTTGTCACGGGAAAGCGGGGTCGCCGCCGGGTCGGACGCGGCCGTCAGAACCACCGCGGCTGCAAGCAGCAGGACGCGCCTCACGCGGCGAATTCCAGGTAGCCGGCCGCCAGGACCCCGGCAGCGATGCAGTAATAGGCGAACGGGTTGAGCGCCCAGTTATCGTGGCTGCGGAAATACCGCATCAGGAATGCCGTGCTGAGCAGTGCCACAACGCCCGCCACCACCGCCGCCGCCACGGATAGCTCGAGCGTGCCGGCCGGGATGTCGGCATGCAGCAGCTTGGGCACTTCCAGCACCGTCGCGCCGATGATGATGGGTGTCGCGATCAGGAAGGAGAAATGCGCGGCACCTTCATGCGCCACCCCGCGCAACAACGCGCCGACGATCGTGACGCCCGAGCGCGAGATCCCCGGGATCAGCGCCAGGCACTGCCATACGCCGATGGTCAGCGCGTCCCCCATGTTGATCGTGGAGAGTGCCCGGTGCGCCCCGCGCGCGCGCAGCCGTTCCCCGAACAGCAGCAACAGGCCGTTCACCGCCAGGAACCCTGCCGCCAGGACCGGCGAGGCGAACAGCCCCCGCACGTATCTCTCCAGCAGGAAGCCGGCGATCACGGCCGGGATCGTCGCCACCACGATCAGCAGGAACACCCGCCGGCTCTCCTGATTCTGGTGCGCGCCGGACAGGCCCAGCACGCCCAGCCCCAGCGCCAGCCAATCCCGCCAGAAGAACGCGAGCAACGCGACCGCCGTGCCGACATGCAGCATCACCAGGAACGGCAGGAACGCGGGTGCCGCCTGATCCAGGCTCCAGCCCAGCACGGCCGGCAGCACCACGGCATGGCCCAGGCTGCTGACCGGAAACAGCTCGGTCGCTCCCTGAACGATCGCGATTACGATGGCCTGCACCGTATCCATCCTGTCGCCACTCCGTTTCTGCGGGGGGCTTCGTGCCGGAACGGACGGCATGTGACAAGCGGTTGCGCTTGGCAACGCAAGCCCGGCCGGCGCGTTCGCCCGCCGATGCAACACAGACAAACCCCGGCGGACGCCGACCGGCTTGCCAGCGCGCTCGTGGCCTTGGCCCGCATCGTGCAGGCGACCGGCTACGAGTTCGTGACACCCACCCCCGCCACTCACGCCCGCGTCAATGCCCGCCCTGGGGCCGAGTGGGCGGCAGGCCTTCGCGACGTGCTCGGCTGGAGCCGCCCGTTCCGGACGGGCGCCGTGCCGCCGCCGGTCATGGATGCGATGAAGGCGGCCGGCGTGCTCGCGCCCTACCAGGACGGTTGGCGCTGCCTGGTCAGGTTGTCCACGCTGGACGGCTTGCTGTTCGTGCACTCCGCCTACCCGACCGAGGCGGCCGACGCCGTGTTCTTCGGGCCGGACACCTACCGCTTCGCTCAGGCCATCTCCGGCGCGATGGACCGCACCGTCGGCCGTGCGGTCGACATCGGCTGCGGGGCCGGGCCAGGGGCCATCCTGATCGCGCGCGACCACAGGTTGGCAAGCGTCTTCGCAGTCGACATCAACGACCACGCCCTCGCACTGACACGCGTCAACGCGACCCTGGCCGGCGTCTCGGTGGAGGCGGTGAACAGCAACCTGCTGACCGACCTGCCGGGCACGTTCGACCTCATCGTCGCCAACCCGCCCTATCTGGTGGACCCGGCTTCCCGCACCTATCGCCACGGCGGCGGCGACCTGGGCGCCGGACTCTCGCTCGCCATCCTGGAGAGCGGCATCACGCGCCTCGCCGCAGGGGGCACGCTGCTGCTCTACACGGGGGCCGCAATCGTGAACGGGCACGACCCGTTGCGCGACGCCGCCGCCGCCCGACTTGCCGGTTTGGGCCTGAGTTGGAGCTACCACGAAATGGACCCCGACGTGTTCGGCGAGGAACTGGAGGGCGGCGCTTACGCTTCGGCTGACAGGATCGCTGCAGTCGTGCTGACGGTTCGTAATATAAGATAAGCTTAGGGAATACGCTGATGCCGGACGGAAGCTTTGCCTCCTTGACGACGCATGACCGCTGGCATCGCCGGCTGGCTGCGTTCAACGCCGCCCGTTTCACGCCGGGTCTGCCCAAGGATGGGTGGGAGGCGGATATAGAGGAACAGACGGCCCTGGTGCTCGAGGAAGGCCACTGGCTGGAAGAGCGCCGCGCCGAAGTGAGCGCCCGGGCGGCCGAGGCGCCAACCGATCCGGACGGGTTCGTCGCCTGGTTCGAGCAATTGGAGCATAGCGGCCCCGGCCAGAACGACACGCTGTTTCCCTGGCTTGCCGAGGAAGCCACGATGGACGAGATGCGCTGGTTCCTGACCCAGGAGGTCGCGGGCGAAGCGGGCTTCGACGACCTGACGGCGGTGACCCAGATGCGGCTGCCGGTACGGGCCAAGCTCGAGTTGGCACGCAATTACTGGGACGAAATGGGACGCGGCAACGCCAAGGGCATGCACGGCCCCATGCTGGAGCACCTCGCCCGCCGCCTCGGCCTGCAGCCCGCAGTCGAGACGACGGTGTGGGAGGCGCTGGCGCTGGCGAACACGATGGCCGGGCTCGCCGCGAACCGGCGCTACGCCTACCACTCGGTCGGCGCGCTCGGTGTCATCGAGCAGACGGCGCCGGGCCGTGCGAAGCTGGTGGGCCTGGGCCTGAAGCGCCTGGGCATCAGCGGCAAGGACCGTCACTACTTCGACCTGCACGCGATCCTCGACATCAAGCACAGCGAGGCCTGGAACGCCGAGGCGGCGTGGCCCCTGGTGGCCGAGAACCCGGCATGGGCGCCGGCGCTGGCGGAAGGCGCCTTGATGCGGCTCGAGTGCGGCGCCGCCTGCTTCCGCCGCTACCGCGAGGTGTTGGGCCTAAGCTGAACAGGCATCCCTCTCCCGCGTGCGGGAGAGGGATGTGCTACGCTGCCTTTTGTTCGGCTGTGGGATAGTCCGTGTAACCCTCGGCCCCGCCGCCGTACCAGTGGGTCTTGTCCGACGACGGAGCGAGCGGCAGGCCCTTGCGCAGCCGCTCCACCAAATCCGGATTGGTTATGAACGGGCGGCCGAATGCAATGAGGTCGGCCCGCAACCCGTCGCGGGCCTGCTCCGCCAGATGCAGATCATAGTTGTTGTTGGCCATGTAAAGCCCCCTGAAGGCTTTCTGCAGCGCACCGTAGTCGAACGCCGAGGAGTCGCGCGGACCCTGCGTCGCACCCTCGATCACGTGCATGTAGCAAAGCCCAAGCCGGTCAAGCCCAGCGACGAGCTTACCGTAGATGTCCTGAGCATCGTCGAAACCAGCCATGTCGTTGGCGGGGCTCACCGGAGACAGCCGGATGCCGACCCGGCCGCCGCCCCAGACACCGACGACCGCTTCCGCAACGTCCAACGTCAGGCGGATCCGGTTCTCCACGCTGCCGCCGTATTGGTCGGTGCGGTGGTTCGTATGCGTGCGCATGAACTGTTCGAGCAAGTAACCGTTGGCCGCATGGATCTCCACACCGTCGAACCCGGCGCGCTTGGCGCACTCGGCGGCGTGGCGGTAATCGGCAATCAGCCCGGGGATCTCGGACGTTTCGAGCGCGCGAGGCGTCACGAACGGTTGAAAGCCGGTCTCGGTGAAGGCCTGGCCCTTCGCGATCACGGCCGACGCAGACACTGGAAGGCCGCCACCGGGCTGCAGCGACGGATGGCTGATCCGGCCGACATGCCAGAGCTGGTCGAAGATCCGTCCATCCTTGGCATGGACCGCGTCCGTCACCAGCCGCCAGCCGGCGACCTGCTCCTCGGTGTAGATTCCCGGCGTGAACGCGTAACCCTTGCCCTGCTGCGAAATCTGCGTCGCCTCGGCCACGATGAGCCCGGCACTCGCCCGTTGCGCGTAGTATTCGGCATTCAGCGGGCCCTGCACATCGCCTTTGCCGGCGCGGCTGCGGGTGAGCGGCGCCATCACGATCCGGTTGGCGAGCGTTATGTCACCGCCGAGCATCACGGGGGCGAACAGGTCGGTTTCGGTCATTGCTGCACCTCAGTCGTTGGTGGGGTAGGACGCCAGCAACCGCCGCTGCAGCCGCCACTTGCGGTACATGGTGCGTAGCCCGCTCGTCTTGTACCCTGCCGCCCGATTGATGCGGCCTATCATCCATGCCGCCCGGTAATGGGTGAACTGGGTCGCATAGGCTTCCCGCAACGTGCAGCGTGCGTCCCAGATATGCGTCGCCTCCGACCCGGCGCCGTTGACCTCGATGATGCTGAAACCTTGCCCCTGCCGCAGGGCGGCCTCGGATGCGTAGCGGACGTCGATGCGGCCGAAATGGAACCCGGGAATGTCCCGGGCGACTTTGTCCACCTGCTTGGCGAGCGCGGGCGTGATCGCGTCGGCGCCATTGATGAAAACCGACCCTTTACAATGGTTGCCAGTGAACACCAGCGGTATGACGTCACCCGCGGCAGGCACCTCGTTGCGGCGGGCCGCCAGCCGGCGCAGATACAACTGGGGCACTTTTCCGGCCCGCTTGTCGGCCCGCACCAGCGTCTCGAGCGTCGAGCGCCCGTCTCCCGTCACGCTCGGAGCGAATTTCAGTGTGAGCGACGTAATCCGTCCCTCCGCCTCGTGCGGATAGCGGATATAGAACAGGCCCGCCTCGCCCGGTTCGGGCACGTATTTCTGCACGAGCATCTTGACGCCGCGTGGGTACTCCCGAACCGCCGCGGTCAGAGCCTCCGGAGTCCGGACCAGCTTCACTCCGGCGCCATTGCAACCGATGTCGGGCTTGAGCACCATCGGCCAGCCGAAACCACTGGCCAGGGCGAGAGGCGCCGGGTCTTCCTCGCCGGCCTGAAATGTGAACCACGGCGCGATCCACTCCCTCGCTTGCGGCCCGGCTAGGTCGAGGATCTCGGACTTGCTCTCACCGCACAGCCCGCCGGTGTCGATCAGCGGGTTGGCCGCGGTCGGCAGGCTCATGTCGCCGAAACGCAGCCCGTAGTAGATCCACTGCGCCACGACCGGTGCGTAGAATAGCCAGCCAGGCCAAAACTCGAACGGCGACAACACCCGGTCGTCGGCGGTTCGCGTCCGGGTGGCAGGAAGGGCCGTATCGTTCATGGTTGATGCGCCGCTTGCAAGCGCATCGCGATGCGCCCTGCCAACACGACGGTCAAAGCGAACCCAGCCATACCAGCCCAGCGCCAAACGCCGAGATGCTCGGCCAGATAGCGGCCGACATGCAGGGAGACGCTGAACAGCAGCGTCGTCCAGATCAGCGTGGCGCCGATTGCGGCCATGGCGAAGTAGCGCAGGCTCGCCCTGAAATATCCACAAGCGGTGTAGGTCGGCAGCCTCGCCCCGGGTAGGAAGCGGCTGACGAAAACCACCTTCACCACATGTTTCTGCAGCCAATCCCGGCTGTGCCCGAACCGCTCGGGGGGCGCCCAGCGCCGGGCCCAGGGCGTCGATACGGCAAGCCTGCCGAGGCCATACAGCCCAACATCGCCTAACACGATCCCGAGATAGAGGGAGACCAGGGCGATGGCCAACGTCACTTTTCCGACCTGGACGTCCATGGCTGCCAAAATGGTCGCGGCATCCTCCAGCACGAACGTGCCGAGAACGATCAGAACGCCTTGGATTAAAGGATCTTGCGAGTGCAAGCTCAACCACTCGGGCAGGGGATGCAAGACCAGCACTCCTTCGGCGCGCCTGCCGGGTTTACGATTGTGGCAACGCCCCAAGGTCACGATCGGTTCGTGCTCGCTTGCCAAGCATAGGTGCTTCGTGGCGGTATCACCCCAAATGCCGGGCTGCGGCAACCTTACGCGGCAACAAAGTCGGGAGCGACATCCATGGAATTCGAATTCTCGGAGAAAGTGCAGGAGCTTCGCTCTCGCGTCCAGGCGTTCATGGACGAGCATGTGTATCCAAATGAAACGACGTACAACGCTCAGCTCGCCGGCGCCACGGACCGCTGGCAGCCCATCCCGATCCTCCAGGAGCTGAAGCAAAAGGCCAAGGACGAAGGGCTGTGGAACCTCTTCCTCGCCCACAGCAAGCGCGGCGCCGGGCTCACCAACCTCGAATACGCCCCGCTGTCCGAGATCATGGGCCGGGTCGGCTGGGCGAGCGAGGTGTTCAACTGCTCGGCCCCGGATACCGGCAATATGGAAACGCTCGAGCTGTACGGGACCGACGAGCAGAAGAACCGCTGGCTCAAGCCGCTCCTGGACGGCGAGATCCGCTCCGCATTCTGCATGACGGAACCGGCCGTCGCCTCCTCGGACGCGACCAACATCGAGACCCGGATCGTGCGCGAGGGCGACGAATACGTGATCAACGGCCGCAAGTGGTGGTCCTCCGGCGCCGGGGACCCGCGCTGCGCCGTGTTCATCGTCATGGGCAAGTCCGACCCCGCGAACATGGACAAGCACCGCCAGCAATCGATGATCCTGGTCCCGCGCGACACGCCGGGCGTCACGATCCACCGCATGCTGCCGGTGTTCGGCTTCGACGACGCGCCGCACGGCCATGGCGAGATCAGCTTCGAGAACGTGCGGGTGCCCGTAAGCTCGATCCTGCTCGGCGAGGGCCGCGGGTTCGAGATCGCCCAGGGGCGGCTTGGGCCAGGGCGCATCCACCACTGCATGCGCACCATCGGCCTGGCGGAGCGCGCGCTCGAGATGATGTGCAAGCGCTCGCTGGACCGCCACCCGTTCGGGAAGCCGCTGGCCGAGCAGGGTGTCACGATGGAGCGCATCGCCAACAGCCGCATCATGATCGACCAGTGCCGCCTGCTGGTGCTGCACGCCGCCTGGAAGATGGACACCGTCGGCAACAAGGCCGCCCGGCGGGAAATCGCGGAGATCAAGGTCAGCATCCCGAACATGGCGTGCCAGGTGCTGGACTGGGCGGTGCAGATGCACGGCGCAGGCGGCGTGTCCAACGATTTCGGCCTGGCCAAGATGTATGCCGGCGCCCGGACCATGCGCATCGTGGACGGCCCGGACGAGGTGCATCGCTACCAGCTCGGCCGTCTGGAACTGGCCAAGTACAAACCCGCCCGTCCCAACCTGGCGGCCGAGTGATGAGCAGCCTGTTCGACCTCACGGGGAAGGTCGCCCTGATCACCGGAAGCTCCAAGGGGATCGGGCGGGCTATCGCCGAGCGGATGGCCGAGCACGGCGCCAAGGTCGTTATCTCCTCCCGCAAGAAGGAACCGTGCGAGGAGGTCGCGGCCGGCATCACCGCCAAGGGCGGCGAGGCAATCGTGCTGCCGGCCAACATCGGCCACAAGGACCAGCTCCAGGGCCTGGTGAACGACACCATCGCGCACTGGGGCGGCGTGGACATCCTGGTGTGCAACGCCGCGGTGAACCCGTATTTCGGCCCGTCGATCAACTGCCCGGACGAGGCGTTCGACCGCATCATGGGCAGCAACGTCCGTTCCAACTTCTGGCTGTGCAACATGGTGCTGCCGCAGATGGCCGAACGCGGCGGCGGCGCCATCATCGTCATCAGCTCGATCGCCGGCATCCGCGGCACGCCCACGCTCGGCGCCTACGGCATCAGCAAGGCGGCGGACACGGCCATCGTGCGCAACCTGGCAGTGGAATGGGGGGCGAAGAACATCCGCGCCAACTGCATCGCCCCCGGCCTGGTGAAGACCGACTTCGCCCGCGCCCTTTGGGAGGATCCGGCGGTGCTGAAGAAGCGGGTCAAGGACAGCCCGCTCCCCCGCATCGGCGAGCCGGACGAAATCGCCGGTGCGGCGATCTTCCTGGCCAGCCCCGCCGGCAGCTTCACGACGGGGCAGACCTTCGTGATCGACGGCGGCGTCACCATCGGCGGCGCCGCGCTGGAATGACCTCGACCTTCCCTCTCCCGTCCTTCGCGGGGGAGGGCCGGGGTGAGGGCCCGACCAACCCGCACCAAGCTGGGCCAAAGCAAGCATGACCGCGACAGACACGACCCTCGGCGCCCCCCGCCTCGTCCCGCCACTGGACAACCACCGCCTCGATGAAGCGCGCCTTGCCAAGTATCTCGCGGCCAACCTCCCGGGCTTCGCCGGGCCCCTCACCGTCCGCCAATTCCAGGGCGGACAGTCCAACCCGACCTTCCACCTGCACACGCCGGGCGCCGAGTACGTGCTGCGCAAGAAGCCGCCCGGCACCCTGTTGCCTTCCGCCCACGCCGTTGACCGGGAATACGCCGTGCAGTCCGCCCTCGCCGGCAGCGCCGTCCCCGTCGCCCCGATGCGGCTGCTGTGCCGGGACGACGGCGTGATCGGCACGATGTTCTACGTCATGGACTACCTGCCCGGCCGCGTCTTCGCCGACCGCACCCTCGCCGGCCTCTCCGCCTCCGACCGGGCCGCGATGTACGACGACATGAACCGCGTCATGGCGGCCCTGCACGCCGTGGACTGGCAGGCAGCCGGACTCGCCGGGTTCGGCCGGCCGCAAGCCTATGTCGCCCGCCAGATCGACCGCTGGAGCCGCCAATACGTCGCGTCCAACACCGGCGACGTGCCGGAGATGGACCGGCTGATGGCTTGGCTTCCCGCCAACGCCCCGGCCGCGGACGAGACGGCCATCGCGCACGGCGATTTCCGCCTCGGCAACCTGATCTTCCACCCCACCGAGCCCCGGGTGCTGGCCGTGCTGGACTGGGAGCTGTCCACGCTCGGGCACCCGCTGGCAGACCTCGCCTACAACTGCATCCCGTGGCGCCTGCCGGTGGCGATGGAGGGTCTGCTCGGCGCCGACGCACCCGGCATCCCGGCCGAGGCCGAGTACGTCGCCGCGTATTGCCGCCGCACCGGCCGGGCGGGCGTGCCGGAGCTCGACTTCTTCGTTGTGTTCTCGTTGTTCCGCTGGGCCGCAATCGCCGCCGGCGTTTACCGCAGGGCACTGGACGGCAACGCCGCGGACGCCCGGGCGATGACGATCGGCAACAAGTTCAAGGTGCTCGCGGAGGCTGCCTGGCGGTTGGCTGAGACGCTTTAGCGCTGCTAAGTAAGTTGTTCTAGCGACACCTTTTAAGTCCGATCTGTGGCACAACCTGCGGCGATGAACCCTTCGAGGACGCTGATGAATTCCACTCGCGCGTTGCTGCCTGCTCTCGGCATGGTCTTCGCGCTGGGCGGAGCGGCCACCGCCCAAACCTCACCCACGCCCGCTCAACCGCTGCCTCCCCCCTCGCCGAGCCAGGCGGCGGCGCTGGAACAGCAGATCACCGAGTGGCTGACGTCGGTCACCGCCGGCATGGTCACGATGCCGCCGCGGCCGGTCGAGTTCCAACCCGAGGCCGACCACTACAACATCCGCGTGCCGCTGGCGCCGCTCGCCGGCCAGATTGACCCGGCGGACGCCGCTTTCACCGGCAAGGCCCGCCAGCTCGACGGCACGCGCTGGTCGTTGGACGATCAGCAGTTCCCGCCCAACCTGACGATCAAGACGACCGAGACCGTCGCAGACCCCCCGGATCCGACCAACCCGAACCCGGCCGGCACCCACACGCAAGACGTCACGTACCGCATCAAGCTCGGCCAGCAGGATCTGCACAGCATCTTCGACACCAGCCTTGGCACGCCCACGACCAGCGGCGGCACCGTCATGTCCGTCGACCTCGAGAAGGAGGGTGGGACCGGCGCCTCGCTGACCCACATCGGCCAGGTCAGCACACAAACGAGCACCCGGCCGGTGGACGCTTCGCGCGCGGACGTGCTGTCGGACGCGACGGCGCAGGATTACAGCGTCCAGACCGACATGCCGGATGGCACGCAGTTCTCGGTGCGGGCGGAACGGCTGCATGTCGTCTCCACCCTCTCCGGCCTGGCCCATGACCAGTTGGTGCCGGTGTTCCGGCTGCTCGGCCAAACCGGGACGATGCTGAAGGAAGCCGGCAGCGCTGACGCAGGCGGGCCGACGGCGGCGCAAAAGGCCGCGCTGCACGACATGCTGCAGAAAGCCCGCGACATCCTGACCGGGGTCAATCTCGACGAGTCGATCGAGGGCGCCAAGTTCGAGCTGTCCGGCAACTCAGGTTCCGTCAAACGGGCCGAGATCGACATCGCTGGCGATGCGCCGGCCGAGGCACTCTCCGCCTCGATGGCGATCACGCTGGACGGCTTGGTGCTGGACGACCTGCCGCCCACCATCGCCGCCTACGTGCCGTCGCACTTCGCCATCCGTCCCACATTGTCGAACCTGAACGTGGCCGCGCTGACGCAGATGGGGCTGGACGCCACCGCCCCCGTCCCCGACGGACAGCCAGCGCCTCACCCCGATATCGCGTCGTTGTTCGCCAATGGGGGGATCAAGTTCGGCTTCGACTCGCTGGCTCTGGATGTGGTCGGAACCCATCTCAGCGGAACCGGCAGCTTCACCAGCACCGGCCCGAAGAGCATCAACGGCGAAGCCGACTTCACCGCCCGCGGACTCGACGCACTGATCGCCAAGGCCCAGTCGGACCCGATGCTGCAGCAGGCGGTGCCGGTCGTGATCTTCCTCAAGGGCATCGCCCGCACCACGGGGGACCAGGCCGTCTGGCAGGTCACCGTGAGCAACGCGAAGGTCCTGGTGAACGGCGTGGACCTGTCGGCCCTGGCCGGGGGCATGCGCTGACGCGCGCACATGGCCACGATAGACGAGGTCGTGGCCGAGAAGAAAGCAGCACTCGATAGGCTGCGGCCGGTCTCACCCGAGGGATTGGCCGCGTTGTCCGCCTGGTACGACGTAGAATTGACCTACTCGTCCAATGCCATCGAGGGCAACACCCTCACCCGCTCGGAGACGGCCATCGTGCTGGAAAAAGGCATCACGGTCGCTGGCAAACCCCTGAAAGACCATATGGAAGCCGTGGGGCACAGGGACGCGCTCGGCTACGTGCGCCAGCTCGCGGCGACGGCCGAACCGATCCGGGAAAACGACGTGCGGCAGATCCATGCGTTGGTCGTGGGCCGGGTCGATCCGCAAGGCGCCGGCCGCTACGCCGATCACCAACGCCTGATCTCCGGAACACCGTATGTACCGCCGACGCCGGCAGCCTCACGTCCTCTCATGGGAGATTTCGGACGATGGTTGTCCATCGCACCCGCGACGGCGGAAACGGCGGTCAGCGCACACGAACGGCTCGTCACGATCCACCCTTTCGCGGACGGCAATGGACGTACCGCGCGGTTGCTGATGAACCTTGCACTCATGCGCGGCGGCTACCCGCCCATCGTGATCGGCCCGGAACACCGGTCCAGCTACATGGATAGCCTGCAAGCTTTCCAAGTCGGGAGGGATGCGCAACCATACCGGGACTTCATGACCGACCGGCTCAGCGCCAGCCTGGAACACTACCTCACCATACTCGAGCGAAGCCGGTCCTAGCGTGGGTTCGAGTGTCTACGCTGCCAGATACGCCAGCAGCATCACGACCCCGCCCACCGCCAAGGTCGCATGCACACCGAGCGTAAGCATCGACGGTGCGCGCCGACGCAACCCCGCTACGAACACCAGCGACCCGAGCAAGACGGCCCCCGCCAGGAACCCGGCCGCCACATAGCCGAACGACCCGGCGCCCTCCGCCACCCCGCGCGCCGGCCCGCCCAACCCGGCCAGCAGCAACACGAAGCCGGCTGCCCCTAAGCCGCCATGCAGCCACCCCGGCCACCGGCGGTGCACCGGCGACACCTGCGTCAGCACGATCAGCACCAACCCACCCGCCGCCGCCAAGCTCACCAGCCAGGCGGACGCAGTCAGCATTCAGGCAGCCTGGGCCTGCGTCGCGATCCGGTTCAGGCTACGCAGCACCTCCCGCGCCGTCTTGATCCGATCGCCCACTTCCATCTCCCGCGAGATCGCCAGCTTGTGGTCCGGGCGCAGGCGGATCGGCTGCTTCTGGGTGCCGAGCCACGCCACCAGGCCGCCCGGGTTGCCGAACGAATTGCCGCGGAACTGCAGCACCATGCCCTTCGGCCCCGCCTCCACCTTCTCCACGCCCGCCTCGCGGCAGGCCCGCTTCAGCGCCACGACCTGGAGCAGGTTGTCCACCTCGTCCGGCAACGCACCGAACCGGTCCACCAGTTCGGCCGCCATCGCCTCGCTCTCGCCGTCCGAGGCCAGGCTGCCGATACGCCGGTACAAACCCAGCCGCACCGGCAGGTCCCGCACATAGGTCTCCGGGATCAGCACCGGCAGCCCGAGCGAGATGTTGGGCGTCCAGTCCCGGTCCTCGGATTTGCGTCGCCCGCGCTCGGCCCGCATCTCGGACACCGCGTCCTCCAGCATCTGCTGATACAGCTCGATGCCGACCTCGCGGATGTGCCCGCTCTGCTCGTCGCCGAGCAGGTTGCCTGCGCCGCGGATGTCCAAATCGTGCGACGCCAGCGTGAACCCGGCGCCCAGCGTGTCCAGCGTCTGCATCACGTTCAGCCGCTTCTCCGCCGCCGCCGACAGCCGGTGCTGCGACGGCCAGGTCAGGTACGCATACCCCCGCTGCTTCCCCCGCCCGACCCGGCCGCGAAGCTGATAGAGCTGCCCCAGCCCGAACATGTCCGCCCGGTAGATGATCAGCGTGTTCACCGCCGGCATGTCCAGCCCGGATTCCACGATGTTGGTGGACAGCAGGATGTCGTATTTGCCGTCGCCGAACTCGGTCATCACCCGCTCGAGTTCGGTCGGCGCCAGGCGGCCATGCGCCTGGGTGATCTTGGCCTCCGGCACGATCTCGCGCAGCCGGGTGGCCATCCGGTCCATGTCCTCCAGCCGCGGCACCACGCAGAACACCTGCCCGCCGCGGAACCGCTCGCGCTGGATCGCCTCGCGCGCCACCACGCCGTCGAACGGCATGATGAAGGTGCGCACCGCCAGCCGGTCCACCGGCGGGGTGGCGATCAGGCTCATCTCCCGCACCCCGGTCAGCGCCAGTTGCAGCGTGCGCGGGATCGGGGTTGCCGACAGCGTCAGCACGTGCACGTCCGCCTTCAGCGCCTTCAGCTTCTCCTTGTGGGAGACGCCGAAATGCTGCTCCTCGTCCACGATCAGCAGGCCGAGATCGGCGAACTCGATCCCCTTGGCCAACAGCGCGTGGGTGCCGACCACGATGTTGATGCTGCCATCGGCCATCCCGCGCTTGACCTCGGCCGCGTCCTTCACCGTCACCATGCGGCTGAGCTGGCCAACCTTCACCGGCAGCCCCTCGAACCGCTTGGTGAAGGTGCGGTAGTGCTGGCGGGCAAGCAGCGTTGTCGGCACCACCACCGCCACCTGCGCCCCGCTGATCGCGGCCACGAAGGCAGCGCGCAACGCAACTTCGGTCTTGCCGAAGCCCACGTCGCCGCAGATCAGCCGGTCCATCGGGCGCCCGGCCGCCAGGTCCTCCAACACGTCGGCGATGGCGCGCGCCTGGTCCTCGGTCTCGGAGAACGGGAAGCGGGCGCAGAACTCGTCCCACGCACCCTCCTGCGGCGTCAGGCTGGTGGCATCCCGCACCCGGCGGGCGGCCGCCGTGCGGATCAGCTCGCCCGCCATGTCCTTGATGCGCTGCTTCATCCGCGCCTTGCGGCTCTGCCAAGAAGCGCCGCCCAGCTTGTCCAGCGTGGCCCCGCCATCCGCGCCGAAGCGGCTCAGCATCTCGATGTTCTCGACGGGGAGAAACAGCTTGTCGTTGCCGTCATACAGCAGACGCAAACAATCGTGCCGCGCGCCGCCCACCTCCAGCGTGGTCAGCCCGTCGTAGCGCGCGATGCCGTGGTCCTGGTGCACGACCAGGTCGCCCTCGGCGATCTCGGTGGCCTCCGCGATGAACTGGTCGGCCCGCTTGCGGCGGCGCGGCGGCCGGCTGATGCGCTCGCCCAGCAGGTCCTGCTCGCCGACCAGGCCGATGTCGTCCCCCAGGAAGCCGCGCTCGACCCCCAGCGTGACCAGCACGATGTGGTCGCGCGGCGCCACCCGCACCTTTTGCCAGGTCTCCGCCACATGGGCGCGCAGCCCGTTCTCCCGCAGCAGATTGGCCAGCCGTTCGCGCGAGCCCCTGGTCCAGGCGGCGACCACCGTCCGGCGGCGTTGCGACTGCCACCCGGTGTGCTGCTCCCCAAGTTGCTTGAACATCTCCGGGTTGGCGTGGGCGCCGGACTGGGTGAACAAGGGCCCCGGGCGCCCGCCGGCGTCGATTCCGGCTTGCGCCTCGTCCTTGGCGTACGGGCTGAACAGGAACAGCGGGCCCTGGGCCAGCATCTCGTCCCACTCCGCCCGGTCCAGGTACAACCGGTCCGGCGGCAACGGCCGGTACGGCACTTCGCCGTCCCGCGGCGGCAGCTTGCGCGCGTTCGAATGGTCCGCGATCATCTCCAGCCGCGCGGTGAGCACGTCCTCCGCCAGATTGTCCAGGCTGACGGCCGCATCCGGCAAGTAGTCGAGCAGGTTCTCCATCGTGGTGTGGAACAGCGGCGCCCAGTGCTCCATCCCCGGGTGCCGGCGGCCGTCCGAGACGCTGGCATAGATCGGGTCCTGCGCCGCACCCGGGCCGAACAGCTCGCGCCAGCCTTCGCGGAAACGGGTAACGGACGCCGGGTCGAGCGAGATTTCGGACACGGGCCGCAGCTCGAGCCGGTTGACCTTGTCGGTGGAGCGCTGGGTGGTGGCGTCGAACCGGCGGATGCTCTCCACGGTGTCGCCGAACAGGTCGAGCCGCACCGGGTCCATCTCACCCGCGGGGAAGATGTCCACGATGCCGCCGCGCACGGCATACTCGCCGGGTTCCATGACGGTATCGGCGCGCCCGTAGCCGTTGGCCTCCAGGAAGCGGGTGAGGTCCGCGGGTTCGATGGTGCCCCCGGTACGGACGGACAGGCTGGCGCCGCGGAACACGGCGCGCGGCGGCACCCGCTGCACCAGGGCGTTGACCGTGGTGAGCACGATCCGGGGCCGCTCCGCCGGCTCGCTCAACCGGGCGAGGCACGCGATGCGGTCCGAAACGATGGCCGGGTTGGGGGACACCCGGTCGTACGGCAGGCAGTCCCAGGCGGGAAAGCGGAGGACCTCGACCTCGGGCGCGAAGAAGGCGAGCGCCTCGGCCAGCCGCGCCATGCGGGTGTCGTCACGGTTGACGTGGAGGATGGCGCCCTTGTGCTCGGCCCGGCGGCGGGCAAGCAGCAGCGCGTCGTAGCCCTCGGGCGCGCCGTAGATGGTGACCGCACTCATAGCGTGACCTTGGGCGCCGTCTCGGGAGCCTCGGCTTCGGGGGCGGTCCGGCGCGTGGCATCCAGCGCCGTTGTCGGCGGAGCCTTGGCGTGGATGGATTGGAACATGGCGCCCAGCAAAGGCGCATGCGGGCCCGGCGGGATCGGCAACCGCCCCATCAGCCAGTCGGCCAGGTCCACGTCGGGCAGGTCCATCATGGCCTCGACGGCGTCCAGTTCGGTGTCGGTGAAGGCGAGCAGGCGTGCGGCCACGTAGCCGCCGACGAGCCGGTCGGTTTCCTGGGTGCCTCGATGGGTGGCGCGGAAAAGGATGCGGCGGCGGCGCGGATCGGGTTCGGTCATTGCGCGGTGATATAGCGGCGCTGCGGCGCGGTGTCAGCGGGGGGAGCAGGGCCGGCTGTGGATGAGATTACAGACGTCGGTTTGATGGGTGACGGTGCCGCGCCGGACCTTCGAGAACCAACCCATGGTGTTCATACGATACAGGTCGGACGCGGCGACTCGCAGGAGCACACCGCGTGGATGGCCGGAACAGGTCCGGCCACGACGACTGATCCTCCTCCGCGAGGCGACGCTGCCTACGGGATTTCCGCGGCAGGCTTTGCCAACGACGTCGCGGCTAGCGCGAGCCGGGCCAAGGCGGGCAGCGAGGCGGCGCCCGTCCGGTGCATGATGGAGGCACGGTGGTTCTCCACCGTACGCTGGCTGATGCCCAGGTCGGCGGCGATGTTCTTGCTCGGGTGGCCGGCCAGCACCAACGCCATGATCTCACGCTGCCGGGGGGTCAGCTCGGCCATCTGGGCCGCCGCCGTCTCGTGCCACGCCGTGAGCTTGGCCGCATCGTGCGAGCGCTCCAGCGCGCGGGCGACGCTGGCCAGCAGGCCCGGCTGGTCCACCGGCTTCTCGATGAAGTCGGACGCACCCGCCTTCATCGCGCGGATCGCCATGGGAACGTCGCTCTGCCCAGTGATCACGATCGCGGGCACGCCATTGCCGGCCGCACGCAGATGTTCCAGCACCTCGATCCCGCTGATGCCGGGCAGCGCCGCGTCGATGAGCAGGCACGCGGCCTCGGCAGGGTGGAAAGCCTCGAGGAACGCCTCCCCGCTCGGGAAACCAGCCACCGCCCGTCCATCGTGCTCGAGCACCTCCACGATTGCCGAGCGGACGGCCTCGTCGTCATCCACCACGAAGATGACCGGCTTGCCCTCCGGCATCGGGGACGATGCGCGCACGATCGCCTGCCGCAGTTGGGGCAGACCCACCGGTTTGGTCAACACGGCGCATCCCCCGAGCGACACGGCGCGCAGCGTGGCGGTCGAGATATCCCCTGTCAGGATGATGACCGGCAAGGCCCGGCCGGCTGCCGCCCGGATCGCAGTGGCCAGTTCCAGCCCATTCGGGCCGTTCGGAAGGTTGTAATCGGCAAGCACCAGGTCGGGCAAACCTTGCTTCACACTGATCAGGGCGCGAGGGCCGTCCACCGCCGAGCTGACGTGGTGACCCTGGCTGTGGAGCAACTCGCCGAGCATCTCGGCGACGTCAGGATCGTCCTCCACGACCAGGATGCTGAGCCCGGTCGTGCCGCCGGGCTCCGCGGGCGCCGCTGCAGCAGCACGCACCGCCAACGCCGGCGCAAACCGCGGCAGCTCGATCGAGAACCCGGAGCCGTGGCCGAAGCGGGACAGGACCTGGAGCTTGTGGCCCAGCAGGTCACTCAGACGCTTGACGATGGAAAGGCCCAGGCCCAGGCCGCGGCTGCGCTCCCGGGCCGCGTTGCCGACCTGGTAATACTCCTCGAAGATCGACGTCAGATCGCCGCTCTGGATGCCGATCCCCGTGTCCCAGACCTCGATGGTGAGCTTACCGCCATGCCTGCGGCAGCCGAGCAGGACACAGCCTTGCTGCGTGTATTTGATCGCGTTGGTCAGCAGGTTGCGGATCATCTGCTCGAGCAGCTTCGGGTCGCTGCGCACCTGCTGCGTGCAGGGGACCACGCGCAGTTCGATGGATTTCGCCGCCGCATGGTAGGTGAACTCCGCACGCAGCCGCTCCAGCAGGTCACCCACGGCGAACACCGACACGGTCGGCTGCACCGCTCCCGCCTCGATCTCGTTGATGTCGAGCAGCGTATCCAGCATGCCGGTGATCGTGCTCAGCGTGGTGTTCTGCCGGGCGACCAGGCTGCGTGCCTTCGCACCGGTGACCGCCTCGGCCAGCAAGGCTTGCAGCAGGGCCAGCGTTTGCAGCGGCTGGCGCAGATCGTGGCTCGCGGCAGCCAGGAAGCGCGACTTCGCGGCATTGGCCGCTTCCGCCTCCATCATGGCGGCCTCCAAGGCCCGGGCGGTGGCTTTGCGCGCGGTGATGTCGGTGAAGGTGATCACCACGCCCTCCACCCGGCCGGCATCGGTGCGATAGAGCAGGAGACGGCGCCGGAACCAGGTGCCGTCCGCCGCCTCGATCTCCCGCTCGATCGGCTCCAGATTATCTTGCACCGTCGCCATGTCGGCAGCGAGGGCGCTGTCCGGCGCGAGCCCCGCGAAATCGGTCAGCTTGCGGCCCACGTCGGCGGGAATGACCGGGAACAGCGCCTTGATGGCCGGGGTGAAGAACCGGATGCGCCCCTCCAGGTCCAGGAACAGCGTTGCGACGTTGGTGCTATAGAGCACGTTCTGCAGGTCGTCGGACGTGGTGCGCTGGCGTTCCAGCGTCTCCTGCAACTGGCTGTTCACGGCACTCAGCTCTTCGTTCAGCGACTGCAGCTCCTCCTTGGAGGCGACCATCTCCTCGTTGGTGGACTGGTACTCCTCGTTGACCGAGAGCGTTTCCTCGTTGATCGCGCGCTGCTCCTCGGCCGAGAGTTCCAGGTCTCGCACGGTCCCCTGCAGCTCCGCACGGGTCGCCTCCAACTCGCGCTCCAACTCCGCCACGCGGGACGCCGTGCCCGGCGAGAGCGCCACCCCCTCGCTAAGATCGCCCGGCCGGTCCGCGTCCAGGAAGCAGACCAGCAGCAATTGCTCGTCCCCCTCCACGACCGGGTGCACGGCGAGGTTGAAAGGCCGGTTGCCGTCGTCGCCGACCACCAGGCCGCTGTCCACCACCTTGACGTTGCCGTCGCGCGCCGCCCGCACCGCGGCGCGCAGTTTCGCGCGCAAGCCTGACCGCGCCATGGCCAGCAGGTCGTGCGTGGCATGACCCGGCGGCACCCGGAGGTAGCGGTGGGTTGGGCCGATCGAGAACAGCACCGCATCGGCCTTGTCGATCAGCACGGCGGCGGGCGCGTAGTTCTCCATCACCATGCGCCGGCCCAGCTCGGCCAAGGCCGCCGGGCGGGCAGTCACCGCGGAGAGGGCGGCCGGCAACACCCGACGCTGCTCTCCGGGCCGGACCAGGGCCGAACTCGGGCGCGGCGCCCCCTGCTCATGCTTGCCCGCGCCCGGCCCATACTTGCCCTCCCCAGGCTTGCCCGCGCCAGGCTTGCCCTCATCAGGCTTGCCCTCATCAGGCTTACGCGCCTCGGGCGCGCCCGCGCCAACATGGCCGATGCGGCGGTATACGCGCTCAGCTTTCGCTGCGACCTCGAACCGGCCTGCGGGCCCAAGCGGATTCTCGGCCGAACCGAGCAGCAGTATGCCGCCGTCGCGCAAGGCGAAGTGGAACGCCTCGATCACCCGCGCCTGGGCATCCGGGCGCAGGTAGATCAGCACGTTGCGGCAGGACACCATGTCGAGGCGGGAAAACGGCGGATCGGACAGCACGTCCTGCACCGTGAACACGATCGTGGCACGCAGGTCCGGCGCCGCCCGCCAATTGCCATCCTCGCAAACGAAAAACCGCGCCAGCCGCTCCGGCGAGACAGCATCGAGGGTCGCCGCAGCGTAAGCGCCGTCCCGCGCCGTGGTGATCGCCTCGGCTTCCACGTCGGAGGCGAACACCTGCAACTTGATCGGCCGCCCTGCCCGCTCGATTTCTTCCAGGAACAGGATGGCGAGCGAGTAGCTCTCCTCCCCCGTGCTGCAGCCGGCCACCCAGACGCGCAATGGTTCACCCGCGCGGTTGCGTTGCACCAGGTCTGGGATGGTGGTGCGCGCCAATGTTTCGAACACCGCCGGGTCGCGGAAGAAGCTGGTGACGTGGATCAGCAGGTCTCCCGCCAGTGCATCCAGCTCGGCGCGGTTGGTCTTCAGCATGGCATGGTAGCGGGCCATGTCGTTGGGCCGGATGCCCGCAAGCGCCATGCGCCGGCTGATGCGGCGGCCCAAGGTGCCGGACTTGTAGAGCGCGAAGGTGTGCCCGGTCTCGGCTTGCAGGAAGTCGAGGATGTCCGGCACGCCGCAGGCATCCTCGGCGGCAGGCCTCGCTTCGTCCGGCTTGCCCGCTGCGGTGATGCGGTGGCCGATCAAGGCGCCCGGGATCCTGGCAAGAGGCAGCACGAAATCCGCGAGGTGAGTGGCGATCGCGTTGCGGGGCATGCCGTCATAGGCCGCCTCCGCCGGGTCCTGCACAGCCACGATGCCGCCATGCGCCTTGATGGCGCGCAGGCCCTCGGTGCCATCGGTCCCGGTTCCGGACAGCACGACACAGGCGGCGCGCTCGCCATACTGGCGGGCAAGTGACTGGAGCAAGAAGTCGAACGGCATGCGGGCGCCGTTGCGCACTTGCGGGGCAGACACATGCAGGATGTTGTCACCGGCGGACAGGTAGGATCCGGGCGGGATGACGTAGATATGGCCGGCCTCGACCGCCATTCCCTCCGATGCCTCGCAGACCGCAAGCGACGTGTGCGGTGCGAGCAGGGCCGCCAGCATGCTGCCCCCGTGCGGGTCGAGATGCTGGACGAGGATGAGCGCCATCCCGCAATCGCCGGGCCACGCTTTGATCAACTGGGTGACCGCCTCCAACCCGCCCGCCGAGGCGCCGATGCCGATCACGAACAGGTTCGATGAGACAGGCTCGAGCTCGGCCGGCCGAGTAGCTGGTCCAGCCGGTTGCGGCGAGGCTCTGGTCATGGGCAGCCTCCGTTGCACCTGGCAAACCGGCCCATATTAGCACTTGTTAGTCTCGCCGCGTCGTTTATTTCGCAGCCGAAGGTTCGGCTGGCACAGCGGTCATCATCCATGGCCGGCAACGTAGGTAGTTTCCGCCCCTGCCCGGCCCGCGCCGGGCGTCGTAGATGCGGCAACATGGCCCCGCCGCATCTCGACCGAAGCCCGCCGCGCCCCCTGCCGGCCACCGACGCCGGGCTTACGCGGCTGCTCACCCCGGCGTCGCTGCCGGATCACGCCCTTGCGGCGGAGATCAACGCCTGGGTCAACGAAGGCGGCCGGGGAGACGATCAAAGACCATGAGGCGGCTTCGTATCCTTCTGGTCGAGGATGACGCCGTGATCAGCGCCCTCATCGCCGAGATCCTCGCCGACCTGGGGCATGACGTCTGCGCCATCGCGCGGACGGAGGTCGAGGCCATCGACGCAGCGGAGCGGCACGCCCCCGACCTCATGATCGTCGATGCCTACCTGAAGCCCGGCAGCGGTGTGTCCGCGATGGATACGATCCTTCGGCGCACAGCCATGCCGCACATCTTCATGACGGGCGGCCACCGCCAAGTCGTTCCGCCGCACGCAACCGTGCTCCACAAACCGTTCGGCATGGCGGGCCTCACGGTCGCGCTGGAGAGCGTTGCCGGACAGTTCGCCACCGTCCCGAAAGGCCCCTCCCATGCCCAACCGTGACGTTTTTGCGCTCGATCGGTCGGGGTTCAACGGCTTCCTGTTTGCTCCTATCGGCACTGAACCAGACGGATCGCGCCTCACGGTGCTGTCCGCGTTGGCCCGGCTGGAGCTGGATCCCTGGGCGACGGCTGCAAGTTGGGCGCGGATGCCCAAAGCCGCTTCGGGTCAGGCGTTGGCGGCCACCATCGCCCAGATGCCGGTCACCCCTGCAGACCAGATGGCAGCCGCCGACACGGCGGCACGGCTGGTTCTGCTCCTGTCACCGAACGCCGCGCCGACCCCGAAGCACTCGGGTCCATCCGAACCACCGCCCGGCCGCCGGTTGGCCGTCGTCCTCGCCGTGCTGGCTGTCTTGGGTATCCTCGTCGGCAGTGCGGTGCTGATCTCCCGGCAGGGCACGCAAGCGGTATCGCTGGCCGGGCCAGTCGCCTCGACCGCGCCCTAGCCTAGAGAACGAAAAATCCCATGCTGGCGGCAGCCATGACCGCGGTCGCCAGCCAACCGCCGATCCGGACGCCGCGCGGCAACGTCAAGCGCCCCATGATCCGGCCATTGGAGCCGACCAGCATCACCGCCGCCATGACGGGCGCCGCGAGCACGCCGTTCACCACGGCACTCCAGTAAAGCGCCTTCACGGGGTCGAGCCGCGTGAAGTTCAGGCCCACGCCCGCCGCCGTGGCCACGGCGATCACCGCATAGAACCACCGCGCCTGCGCTAGCCGCTGGTCCAGCCCCTCCCGCCACCCGAACGCCTCGGACACCGCATAGGCCGCCGACCCGGCGAGCACCGGCACCGCGAGCAGCCCGGTCCCCAGGATCCCCGCCGCGAACACGGCGAAGGTGAACGCCCCCGCGATCGGCCGCAGCGCCTCGGCAGCCTGCGACGAGGTCTGGATCTCGGTCACTCCCGTCGCGTGCAACGTGGCCGCGGTCGCGTAGATGATGAACACGGCGATGAGGTTGGAGACGCCCATGCCGACCACCGTGTCGGCGCGGATACGGGCGAGTTGCGGCTGGGCGGCGCCGGGAACCAGGCAAAGCGGCCGCGCCTTGCGCCGCTTCAGGTCCTCGACCTCCAGCGCCGCCTGCCAAAAGAACAGGTAGGGGCTGATCGTCGTGCCGAGCACGGCCACGACCGCCATCGCCTCCCCGGCGCCGAACGAGAGATGCGGCACGACCGTGGCGAGCAACGCATCGCGCCACGGCACGTGCACCGTGAGCACGACGGCGACATAGGCGAACAACGACAGCGTGAGCCACTTCAGGAACCCGGCATACAGCCCGTAGCTCAGGAACACCTCGGCCAGGACGCAGGCGGCGCCGAAACAAACGGTGTAGAACCGCACGTTCCCGCCACACAGCAATGCCAGGGCCGAACCCATGGCGCCAAGGTCCGCACCCAGGTTGATGACATTGGCCACCAGGAGCAGCACCACCACCGACCGCACGAGCCAAGGGGCGTAGTGCCGGCGCAAATTCTCCGCGATGCCCCGCCCGGTCACCGCGCCGATGCGTCCGCTGATCTCCTGGATGACGATCATGAACGGCAGGCTGAACAGCATCGTCCACGCCAACCCGTAACCGAATTGCGCGCCCACCTGGCTGTACGTCGCGATGCCGCTCGGATCGTCATCCGCCGCACCGGTGATCAGGCCCGGGCCAAGCCGGCGGAACACCCCGAGCCAGGCGCGCTCGCCGTGCCCAACGCGCTCGCCCGGCGGCGGGGCTCTACTGAGGCTCTGGTTGTCCATGGTGCGTCATAGGTCGGGCTTGGCCGCCTGTCGTCATAAACATCCGCATCGGCGGGCGGCGCTCCCGGACCGGAGCAATGGGTAGTTTCCGAACCTGCTGCACGCGCACGCCATGCCCTACACGGTCATGGCGACCTTACCACAGGAGAGAACGGCCCATGACACCCGCGCATCCGACGCTGTTGGTGAACCTGGAACCAGGGCGGTCCAATACGGGGCTGCTGCAGGTGGCCAGCAACCTCGCCCGGCGTCTCGACGCGGCCGTGATCGGCGTCGCATCGCGCCAACCCATGCAGCTCGACATCTCCGGCACCTGCTACATCTCGCCGGAACTCGTCGATGAGGAGCGCGACGAGACCGACAGGGGGATCAGCGGCGCCGAGGCCGAGTTCCGTGCCGTATTCGGCGGCGCCGATCCCGAGTGGCGGTCGTCGGTCACGTTCGCCGCGCCGTGCGACTACATCGTCGATCAGGCGCGTCACGCCGACCTGGTACTGACCGGCATGGCGTCGCACGGCGTGACCGATCCCACGCGCGCGACTCCGGGCGAGGTGGTGATGCGGTGCGGCCGGCCCGTGATCGTCGTCCCGCGGGAACCGGCGACACCGTCGCTGGACCGGGTCATGCTGGCGTGGCGGGATACGCGGGAGGCCCGGCGCGCCTCCCTGGATTGCCTGCCGCTGCTGCTGCGCGCGACCCACGTCACCATCGTCGAGCTTGCAGCCAGCGACGACATGGCGGCCGCACGGGAACGCCTGACCGATGTCGCGCGCTGGCTGGCCGGACACGGCGTTCAAGCCGAAACCATCGCGGCTGCGACCTCGGCCGACGACGCGGCCCAGATCGAGACGCTGGCGCGCAACGGTGCCGCCGACCTCGTCGTCGCCGGCGCCTTCGGGCATAGCCGGATACGGGAGTGGGCGTTCGGCGGCGTCACCCGCACCCTGCTGCACCACGCGGACCGCTGCGCGTTATTGTCTCACTAGAACGAGGCAAGACGCGCCGGCTGCACGTCGCCGCGCCCGCCTCGCGCAGCCCACCTCGAGATCCGGATCGGCGAACGTCTTCAGAGCACCGAAACCGGCACCCGGTGCCAAGCCGCAGACAGGTAGCCCTTGAAGTTCCAGACGTCCTCAGGCGATGACGGCTGGGTCTGCCCGGCCGAGTCCCAGGCCCGCACCACCAGCTCGTGCTCGCCTCTCGGCAGATCCACCGTGGCGCTCCAGAACCGCCAGCTCCACGGAGCGCCGGTGTTCGGCGCCAACTCGGCCTGCATCCAGCTTCGGCCGCCGTCGACCGACACATCCACCCGGATGATCTCGCGTCCCGTCGCGACCGCGTAGCCGCGCAGCGCCGTAGGGCCCGCCTTCAGCTCGGCGCCCGGAGCGGGCTCGCAGAGGGCGGCGTTCAGCGGCATGCCGTAGATCGTGACGCCTTTCGCCCAGTCCACCGTCTGCTCCGTCACGTCGGGCGGCAGCAGCTTGTAGTCGCGCTGCTGCATGTGATTGCCGGAAGGTTGATCCTGCACGGTGACGCGGGTCAGCCATTTCGGGCTGCGCACGCCGGCGAAGCCCGGTACCACCAGCCGCAGCGGGAAGCCATGCTCCGGCGCCAGGGGCTCACCGTTCATGGCGTAGGCAAGGAGCACCTCCGGCGACATCGCCTTCGCCATCGGGATGGAGACGCCGTAGGTGAAACGCCCCTCGTCGGGGATCTCCACTTCGTCGCACGCATCGAATGCCACGTGCAACGCCGGGTCCGTGTCGGCCCCCGCCGCATGCAGCACGTCGGCCAGCGCGGCGCCGGTCCAGGCGGCGTTGCCGATCGCACCCGGCGCCCAAGGATCGCCCGTCGTCGGCCGCACGCACTGCAGGTCCGCGCGCCTGTTGCCCGCGCACTGCATCACCGCGGTCACAGTCCGCTCCGGGAAGCGCTCGCGCAGGTCCGCCATCGACAGGTCGAGCGTGGTCTGCACCCGGCCGCCGACGCCGAGCCTGTGCGTCGCCTCGGTCAGCCTGGGGACGGCGCCGTGGCTGCGCACGTAGAAATCGGCCTGCGCGGTCACGTCCGAACGACGCAGCCGGTCGAGCGGCGTCTCGGCGTTGTAGGGCGTCTCGGACTGCACGATCAGTCCGGCCTTGAGGTGCGATGTGTCGAACATGGTCTTTGTCCTGTCCAGAAGAACGGCCGAGCGCGGTCAAGCTAGGCCGAGCAGGCGGATGAGGCCCAGGCTAACCCGCCCAGCACCGGCAGCGAGAGCGCGTGACGGCGGCGCTGACCGGGTAACGGCAGCGTTCCGTCCGCCGGCTTAGCACGGGCCCAGCTTCGGACCCTGGCGTTACGCGCGCTGCATCCAGGTGGCCGTGCCCTGCGCGACCAGCCGGCCATCGTCCCGCGTCGCTTTGGACTGCAGGAACGAGACGGACCGGCCACGGCGCAAGAAGCTCGCCTCGCAGCGCACCAGCCCGGCGGTGACCGGGGCCATGTATTGCACCTTCATCTCCAGCGTGGCGGCTGCCCCAGCGGTATGGTGCAGCAGGTGGCCCATGGAGATGTCCATCGCGGTCGCCAGCACGCCGCCATGCAGCGAGCCTTGCGGGTTGAACAGCGCCGGCGTCACCGTGAAACTGACGATGCAGCACTCGCCCTCGTAGCTCACCGCCATGCCGAGCAGCCGGAGCAGGAAGAAGGAGCCGAACTCCTGCTCGCCCGTGGCCGTGGCGCGGCCGAGCATTGCCTCGCCGAGCCGCTGCATCTCGCTCATCCTGGTGTCCCTACCCGTACAGCGCCGCTTCTATGCCTTGCTGTACTGCGTCGTCCGGCGATTCTCCAGGAGGTGGTTGAACCCGTTCAACTGGCGCGACGCACGCGCCTCGGCGGGCACGATCTCGGCCGTCAGGATCGCCTCCGCATCCGCCGGAGCGGGCCCTGCCAGCGGAAAACCGGTCGGGCCGACGATGATGCTGTTGCCCAGGAACGGCTGCCCCCGCTCCACCCCGAACCGGTCCGCAGCGACCACGAACACGCCGTTGCTGTGCGCCCCCGCCATGACCAGCGTGTTCGCCATCACCTCCCGCCCGGCCGGCTGTGCCGGCATCGGCACCCAGTTGGTCGGGATGCACACGACGTCTGCCCCGGCCAGGGCGCAGGCACGGTAGCTCTCCGGGAACCAGCCGTCGTAGCAGATCATCACGCCCAGCTTGCCGAACGGCAGGTCCAGCACCGGAAAGCCCAGATCGCCCGGCGTGAAGAAGCGGTTCTCCTGGTCCCACAGATGGATCTTGCGGAACACGCCGAGCACGCCCCCAGGGCCGACGACGACGGCGCTGTTGAACACATCGTCCCCCGCCCGCTCGCACAGCCCCGCGACGATGTACAACCCGCGCTGCGCCGCCAGGGCCGACCAGGCGCGCACCGTCGGTCCGGTCCAGGCGTCCTCGGCCAGCGAGGCCGCCTCCTCCCTCGTCTCGAACACGTAGCCGGAGTTGGTCAGCTCCGGCAGCACCATCAGCGTCGCGCCACGGTCCGACGCCTGGCCGATCAGGTCCAGGCTGTGGGCGCGGTTGTGCTCTGTCTGCCCGATCCGCGGCTCCATCTGGATCGCGGCGACGGTGATCGTTTCAGGCATCGGGGTGACGGTCCTTCCAATCATGCGCAGCCTCGTGCGCCGCGGCCGCGCGAAGCAGGGTCGGTTCGGCCCAGGGGTCAGACGGCGAGATGATCGGCAACCTGCGCCTCCGCGTCCGTGTCCCCCGCCTTACCCTGGGCCACGATCTCGCCGCGGGCCAGCACGGCGTAGCGATCGGCCAGCGACAGCGCGAACCGCACGTTCTGCTCCACCAGCACGATCGCCGCACCCCCCGACCGCTGCTCCGCCCGCAACACGTCGGCCAGGCGCAGGATCACGGAAGGCTGCAGCCCCTCGGTGATCTCGTCGATCAGCATCAAGCGGGGACGGGCCAGCAAGGCACGGCCGATGATCAGCATCTTCTGCTCGCCGCCGGACAGCGTCCCCGCCCGCTGCCGCCGCCGCTTGGCCAGGAACGGGAAGAACCCGGCGATCCGCTCCAACCCCGCGCCGAATGCCGTGCCACGCGGGAGGCCGAGCCGAAGGTTCTCCTCCACCGTCAGGTCCTGGAAGATCGCCTGGTCCTGCGGGCTGTAGGCAAGGCCTTGGGCGGCGAGCCGGTGCGGCGGCGTGCCGTTGGTCTGCTCGGCGAACAGGCTGATGGTCCCGGCGCGGGCGGGCAGGAACCCCATGATGGTCTTGAGCAGCGTGCTCTTGCCCATGCCGTTCTTGCCGAGCACGGCCAGCACCTCGCCAGGGGCCACGTGCAGCGACACGTCCCGCAGCACCATCGCCTCGCCGTAGCCGGCGACCAGCCCGCTGACCTCGAGCGCGTTCATGCCGCTTCCGGCACGGCGTGCGGCTCCCCCGTGTAGATGGTGCGGACCAGCTCGGACCCGGTCACCTCCGCCACCGTGCCGTCCAGCACGATGCGGCCCTGATGCAGCACGACGATGCGCGAGCTGATCTCCCGCACGAACTCGAGGTCGTGCTCCACCAGCAGGATGCACAGGCCGTGGTCCCGCACCAGCGTCACCAGGATGGCGCCGATCAACGTGCGCTCGGCCTTGGTGAGCCCGGCCGTCGGCTCATCCAGCAACAGCACGCGCGGCTCCATGGCCAGCACCATGGCAAGTTCCAGCGCCTGCTTTGCCCCGTGCGACAGGTGCTTGACCGTGGTGCCGAGCTGGCTGTCCAGGCCGGTCGCCGTCACCACCCGCATCGCCGCCGCCGGCAGCCGCACCGTATCCGCGCGGCGCAAGGGGGACAGGCGCTCATGCCCGGCCCGCGCGATCCGCAGCGACTGCGCGACGCTGAGTGTGTCGAACACATTCGGCGTCTGGAACTTGCGGCCCAGGCCCAGGCGGACGCAGGCCTCGGGCGAACGGCGGCCGATCTCGACGCCGCCGATCCGGACCCGGCCGGCGGTGCGCTCCAGCCCATCGCTGATGCAGCGGATCAGGGTGGTCTTGCCCGCGCCGTTGGGGCCAACCAGGCTGACCAACTCGCCCGCGCGGGCGGAGAAGCTGATGTCCTCCAGCACGTGCAAACTGCCGTAGCGGCGTGCCACGGCCTCGACCGCGATGGCCGCGCCGCCGCCGGCGCTTCCCACGTCGGGGTCTGGCGTCTGCACGATGCCGGGTGGGGTCTCGACCCGGGCCCGGCCGAACCGCACGAGGCGCAGCAGCGCCGGTCCGAGGCCCTGCGGCGCCAGCACGATCACGACGATGAACACCAGGCCGACGATAAGCTGCCAGATGAACGGCAACGTGCCGCTGAGATAGGCAGAGGTGGCGTCGATCAGCACCGCCGCGATGGCCGGGCCGAGCAGCGTGCCCCGGCCGCCGAGCGCCACCCAAATGACCAACTCCGTGCCGAACTCGAAATTGCCCAGGTCGGGAGCGATCACGTCGTTGTAGCCGGCATAGGCGAACCCGGCCATCGCGGTGACCACGGCCGAGGCCGCGAGCAAGCCCGTCTTCACCCGCGCCGTGCCGATCCCGCAATAGCGGCAGCGCTGCTCGTTCTCGCGGATCGCCACCAGCAGCCGGCCGAAATCGCTGCGCACGAAGATCCAGCCGAGCGCCGTCACCACGATCAGCGCCGCACCCGCGACCTGGAACCAGGCTGGCATCGACAGGTCGAACGTATCGAAGCCGGACAGGCCGCTGCTCGACCCGGTGAAGTTGCCGCCGGAGTAGATGAGCTGGACGAAGATCACCGACTGGACGAGCGTGATGACCGAGATGTACAGCGGCGAGACCCGGGGACCGAACGCCAGCCACCCGACCAGCGCCGCCACGGCTGCCGCCACGACCGGGCCGGCCAGGAAGGCCAGGATCACGACGGGGGCGGTGAAGTCGTACGTCGTCACCGCGAGCCCCAGCGCGTAGGCGCCGATGCCGAAGAACACCGCTTGCCCGAAGGTCAGGATACCGGTGAACCCCCACAGGATGTCCACCGTGACGGCGATGCTGCCATACAGGAAGGAGCGGATCAGGATACTGACCAGGTAGTCGTCCAGCACCCACGGACCGATGGCCACCAGCACCGCGGCGGCAAGGGTTCCGCCCAGAAGGAGCAGCGGCCTAGGCACGCGCGAACCCAGAGGGGCGGATCCGCAGCAGCACGGCGGCCAGCACGACGATGGTGAGCGTGCCCAGCACGGGACTGGTGTAGGTGCTCACCACCACCTGCGCGCCGCCCAGCACCAGGCAGGCGAGCGCCAGGCTGAACAGCGACGTGCCGGAGACCATCACCAGCATGAACGCGTTCAGCAGCCAGGGCACGCCCATCAGCGGGTCGATGCTGAGCAACGGCGTGATCAGCGCGCCGGCCATCGCCGCCAGCCCGGCGCCGATGCTGAACGTCGCGAACCGAACCCGCGCGCTATCGATGCCGAGGGCCCGGGCCAGCGTCTCGTTCATGATCACCGCACGGGCGGACAGGCCGAGCGTCGTGCCCTGCAGGATGGCCACCATCGCGCCGCACAGCACGGCCGCCACCACCAGCATCAGCAGGCGATACAGCGAGTAGGAGGTGCCGAGCAGCGCCACCGCCCCCTGCACCGGACTCTGCACGAAATTTGTTCCGCGGCCGAATGCAATCGTGATCAGTTGCACAACGACGATGCTGAGCCCCCAGGTGGCCAGGATCGCATCCAGCGGCCGGCTGTACAGCGGCCGGACGATCAGCAGCTCGACCACCGCACCCAGCACCAGCCCCACCAGCAACGCCAGCGGCGCCGCCAGCCAGGGGCTGATCCCGAGTTCGGTCGCCACCAGCGCCGCGTAGCCGCCGACGGTCAGGAAGCCGCCATGGGCGAAGTTGATGATCTTCAGCACGCCGAACACGATCAGCAACCCGGCGGCCACCACGAACAGGATGGCCGCCGTCGTCACCCCGTCCAGCAGGAGGTCCAGCAAGTTACTTCAGCTTGGGGCACTGGTCGCCGGGATCGACGTTCGAGAACGTCTGGATCACCTTCACGCCGCCATCGGCCTGCACCTGGCCGAGATACATGGTGAGCGGCGCATGGTGCTCGTGCCCCATGTTGATCGGCCCGCGGGCGCCATCGAACGTGACCGTCGCCAGGGCGGGCAACACCTTCGCCTCGTCGAAGCTGCCGGCCTTCTCGACCGCCGCCTTATACAAGTAGATGCCGTCGTACTCGGGCTCGGACAGGTCGTTCGGCGTCTTCATGTCCTTGCCGAACATCTTGTCCAGCCCGGCCATGAACGCCTTGTTCTGCGGCGTATCGATGCTGGTGAGGTAGGATTGCGCGATATACACGCCGGTCGCGTCGGCGCCGATCGACTTGGCCGTGCCCTCGTCCACGCCGAGGTTGCCGAACAGCACGTCCACCCCCGAAGCACGGAGCTGCTTCGTCAGCGTCACGTTCGGCGCGCCGCCGGCGGTGGACGTGATCAGCGCGTCGGGCTTGTCCGCGCGGATCTTGCTGATCACCGCCGTCCAGTCCGAGGCATCCATCGGCAGGTACTGCTCGTCCAGCACCTTGCCGCCCTTGGACTCGATGTACTTGCGCGTGAACTCCAGCATGCCGCGTCCGAACGCGTAGTCGCTGCCGGCGAGGAAGAACGTCTTGGCCCCTTTCTGCTTCATGAAGTAGTCCACGATGGAGGCCACCTGCTGGTCCGGCACCCAGGCGTCCACGAACAGGTACGGGCTGCAGGACCGGCCCTCGTAATACGACGTGTAGATGAACGGCGTCTTACCGCGCGCCACCACCGGCAACCCGGCATTGCGGGCGGCGCTGGTTTCCATGGTGATGATCGCGTTCACCTTCTGCTGGAAAATGAGCGAGTTGTAGGCGGCGACCGCACCGTCGGCGCCGCTGCGGTCGTCGGCCACGGACAACTCCACCTGGCGGCCCAGGATGCCGCCCTTGGCGTTGATCTCGGACACGGCAAGCTGGGCCGCCTGGACGACCGAGGGTGCGACCACGCTGTTGGCGCCGGAGAGGCCGACGGGGATGCCAATCTTCACCGGCGGCTCGGCTGCCTGACTTGCAACGGTGCTGGCGGTGGTGATCGCAAGCAGGGCGGCAACGGCGAGTGCGGCATCTATGCGGATCATTGAGGTTCCTGGCGCGTCTGGTTGGATCGACTGGTCTGGTTAGCAAGCTGTGGGCCAGTATGGACGAGGCGGCGGCGAGTCGCGTCCTAGCCACCCTTCCCCCCGACCGTTAAAACCCGTCCGGCGTGTCCGATCCCCTCGCCCCCCTTCTCGCACCTGTCAGTGACCTGCGCGGCGTCGGCCCCGCAACGGCGGAGAAGCTCGCCAAGCTGACCGGCGGCGGCCGAGTGCGCGACCTGCTGTTCCACCTGCCCGACAGCTTCATCGACCGCCGCACCCGCGCCACCCTGAAGGACACCCAACCCGGCCAGATCGTCACCTGGGCGGTCGAGATCGTCGGCCACGAGCCCGCTTCCAAACCGACCCACCCTTGGCGCGTGCGCGTGACCGACGGCACCGCCTTCGCCGAACTCGCCATCTGGGACAAGCAGCGCCTCGCCAGCCTGGTCCGCGCTGCGCCTTACACCAAGCTCGTGGTGAACGGCCGCGTGGAAGCGTTCGGCAGCCGCCTCTCGATGCGCGACCCGGCCTATGCCGTGCCGCCCGCCGACGAGGCGCTGATCCCCCCCGTCGACCCGGTATGGCCCATGACCGCCCGCCTCTCCGCCCGCGAGCTGCGCACCGCCATGCGCGCCGCCGCCACCCGCGTGCCGGACCTGCCGGAATGGCATGATGCCCCCCTGCTCCGCCGCCAGAACTGGCCCTCGTTCCGCGAGGCGCTGGTGGGGCTGCAATGCCCGCTCGAGCCGCCGACCCCGCTGCATCGCGCCCGCCTCGGCTATGACGAGATGCTGGCGCACCAGCTCGCCATGGCGTGGATGAAGGCGCGCGAGAAACACCGCCCCGGCCGCAGCCTGCTTGCCACGGCGCAGTTGCGCGGCGAGGCGCTGCGCCGGTTCGGCCACACGCCTACCGCCAGTCAAACCCGTGCGCTGGCCGAGATCGACGCCGACATGGCCGCTCCCCGCCGCATGTTGCGCCTGCTGCAGGGTGACGTCGGCTCCGGCAAGACGCTGGTGGCGCTGCTGGCGATGCTGGGCGCGGTGGAGGCGGGCGCGCAAGCCGCGCTGATGGCGCCGACGGAGGTGCTGGCCAAGCAGCATCAGCGCACGCTGGAACGGCTGGCGCCCTGCCCGGTCGGTCTGCTCACCGGGTCGGTGAAGGGGGCGGAGCGGCGCAACCTGCTGCTGGCGCTCGGCAACGGCCGCCTACCGATCGTGGTCGGCACCCACGCGCTGTTCCAGGAACACGTGGAGTTCCGCGACCTCGGCCTGGCGGTGATCGACGAGCAACACCGCTTCGGCGTCGAGCAGCGCCTTCTGCTGGGCGGCAAGGGCGAGCGCACCGACCTGCTGGTCATGACGGCGACCCCCATCCCGCGCACCCTGCTGCTGACGCAATGGGGCGAGATGGACGTCAGCCGGCTGACCGAGAAACCGGCTGGCCGCCAGCCGATCCGCACCACGTTGCACTCGCTGGCCCTGATGGACACCGTGGTTGACGGCATCGGCCGCGCGCTGGACCGGGGCGAGCAGGTCTACTGGGTGTGCCCCATGGTAACGGAGAGCCTGGTCAGCGACCTCGCCGCCGCCGAGGAGCGGTTCGCCACCTTGCGCGCCCGGTTCGGCGACCGGGTCGGGCTCGCCCACGGCCAGCAGGAAACCGGGATGCGGGACACAGCCCTCACTGCCTTCAGTGCCGGCCGCACCCGCCTGCTGGTAGCGACGACGGTGATCGAAGTGGGTGTCGACGTGCCCGGCGCCAGCGTGATGGTGGTGGAGCACGCCGACCGTTTCGGCCTGGCGCAGTTGCACCAGTTGCGCGGCCGGGTCGGCCGCGGGGCGGCGCAAAGCTACTGCCTGCTGCTTCACGAGGACGGGCTGACTGAAACCAGCCGGCGGCGGATGACCCTGCTAAGGGACACGGAGGACGGCTTTGCGATCGCGGACGAGGATTTCCGCCTGCGCGGTGGCGGCGATCTGCTGGGCAAGCGGCAGTCGGGATTGCCGGGGTTCCGGCTCAGCGACCCGGAGGCGCAGGACGGGATGCTGCGGATGGCGCACCAGGACGCCGCCGTGCTGCTGGAGCGGGATCCGAAGCTGCAAAGCGAGCGGGGATTGGCAGCGCGGCTGCTGTTGCGTTTGTTCGACCGGCGGGCGGCGTTGGAAACACTGGGAGCGGGGTGAGGCCGAAACACGGAACGACGCGCGCGTTTCGGCCGCACCTCGCTTCACGGCTTACTCGGCCGCAAGCATGGACTCCGCCTGTTTGTAAGGCTCGTGCGTGGGCCGGGTACGTGCGCTCGGCACCGCGCGGCGGCGCAGCGTGGCCGCGATCCGCCGCGCTGTGAAGCCCGCGCCGCACGCGAAGCGCACCAGCGGACCGAACGAGTTGGCCGAAGGCGCGCCGACGAAGAAAAGTCCCGGAACCGAGCTTTCGAACGAGCGTGACAGGATCGGTGTGTTCTCAACCATCCGGATTTGGCCGAGGACGGAAGGCGTCAGCATCGGCAGGCAATTTATGTCTACCTTGTAGCCGGTTGCCGCCACGACGTGGTCGGCTTCGAGGCGAACCGGACCATCCGGCGTCGACAGCTCCAGCACGACCCCTTCGCCTGCCTCATGCGCGTCGACGACTTGCGCGGCTGTATGGACCTTCACCTTTCTCTCGACCTGGTCCCGCACGAACCAGCACGGTGCCGGACCCGCATGGCGCCGGGTCACCTTGAGGCGGAACTCTTCCGGCATGGCATGGAACACCAGCGGCAATTCGCAGCAGAACACCGATTTCCAGCTAGGGCCGATTGGGCTGAACGGATGGCGCAGCTTGGCGGCGATCCCGCGCTTGCGCGGCGGTGCATGGAAGCTCAGTTGCTGGCGGCGTGTGACAAGCTGCACGTCAGCCCCGGCCAGACTGAGCAACGCGGCGCAGTCGGCGGCAGAGGCCCCGCCGCCCACGACGATCATGCGCTTGCCGGCAAACTGGTCCAGTTCGTTGCACGCCGAGGAGTGCGTCATCAGGTGAGCGGGCAGCCCGCGAAGCTCCGGTGCGACATGCGCATAGGCAGCGATGCCGGTCGCAACGATCACCTTGCGGAACCGTGCGACCTCACCTGTTTCTAATTTGATTACGAAATGTTTCTCTTCCCGTTCGACAGAGCGGACTTGTGTGTCTTCTAGGTGTCCAACAAACCGTTTTTGAAACGCCTCGCCATAGGCAGCAAACACATCCACGGGCGTAGGCAGCCCGATGTCGGCGTATTCGATGCCCTGCTCCGCACAATAATCCTTCATCCGGAAGCTCCGGGCGGGATCATACAATGTCGAGGCAAAACCCTCGGATTTCATCTTCATGCCACGGGGCACCCGCTGCCGCCATGTTTGCATAGGCGTTCCGAAAATGCGTAAATCCAATCCGGCGGCTGAGAGATGTGCCGCGATCGAGAGTCCGTAGGGACCAGCACCGATGACCGCAATGTCATGCATGAAGTTATTCTCCGAGACCGTCACCGAAAATAAGCACGGTGACAACCTATAGTTGCTCAAAAAACACGTTTGTGGTAGACATAATTGGCCACGCAGGACATTCCGTCAATTATGTATGATGTGCGCCGCACTCCCCTAGGGCAGCCTCTGTCCATCCTTGTCGTTACGACCTGCTGGTGGTCGTCGCTGGCCCGTCTCGCACAGCTTCTGCAACGTGCCGGCTGTAAAGTGGCCGTACTCGCCCCCCCGGGCCATCCAGCCGCAGTCGTGCCGGGCATCGCAGACATCCGCTACGATCCGCTGCGGCCGATGCGCGCCCTGACCCACGCGATCACCCAGAGCGGGGCCGATATCGTCGTGCCAGGCGATGACCGCGCTCTCGCCCACCTGCATCGCTTGCATGCAACGGGAACTGCGCACGAGAAATCGGTGGTGGAACGCTCGTTGGGAACCCCGCTGTTTTATGATGTCCTCCGGTCGCGACTCGGCTTCTCGGCCGCGGCACGCGCGTGCGGGCTGCGCGTGCCGGAGGACACGAGCCTGGAGACCGAAGCCGACCTTCGTCGCTGGTGCGCGCGCGTCCCAGCCCCTTGGGTTTTCAAGAGTGACGGCGCGTGGAGCGGGCGCGGCGTCCGGATCGTATCGACCGAGGCCGAGGCGGCCACTGCCTTCCGCGAACTCCGCAAGGGCGTCCCGCTCGGCAAGGTCATCAAGGGCGCCGTCATCGATGGCGACCTATTCTGGGCGGGAGACTGGCTGCGGCAGCGACGGCCGCCCAGCGTCAGCGCGCAGGCGTATATACCAGGACGTCCCGGCAATCTCGCCGTATTCTGCACGAACGGGCGCGTAGAGGCCTTCTCCGCCGTCGTCTCCGAAGCTTGCTTCGACCCGACAGGCCCGTCGGTCCTCATTCGCACGATCGACGCACCGGCCCTGCGTGACGGCATCGCGCGTCTCGCCTCGTATCTCGGGCTCAGCGGCTTTCACGGCGTCGACTTCATCCTCGACGAGCGCGACAGCCAACCCGCTCTCATCGAAATGAACGCGCGGGCCACCCCGCTCGCCAACCTCCGGCTCGGTGCGGACCACGACCTGGTCGGCGCGGCGATACAAGCCTGGTCCGGCCACCCGGCCAGTTTGCCGCCGAGCGAGCCGACCGACCGGTTGATCGCCCATTTTCCGCTGTGCTGGCATTGGAACGCCGAAGACCCGCGGCTGCCCGAGTGCTACGCGGACATACCTTACGAGGAGCCGGCGCTGCTGCGGGCGATGCTGGCGTATTCCTGGCCCGAGCGGCGCCTATTTGCGCGCTGGCTCGCCCGCCTCCGCGGCGACCGCACGCCGGACCGGGCCGAGCGGCTGCTCCCGCGGTTGGCCCCCTCAATGGCTGTCGAGGCATCGCAGGCGCGCGCCGTACGCGAGACGGATCCGGTCGCAATCTAACGTCGGGCTTGACGCCGCCGCCGGTCAGCTCCGCTGCGGCATACCCTCCGGCGTCACCGTGCGCACCAACGAGGCATCCAGCGCCTCGTATCCGTGATAATCGATCGTCGCGTACAGCTCCTTGCGCGTCTGCATCGCGTCGACCCGGTTCTGCGTGCCGCCGTCGCGCTTGATCGCCGCATACAGTTCTTCTTGCGCCTTCGCCGCCGCCCGGAATGCGCTTACCGGCCAGATCACCATCTTGTAGCCCATCGCCTCGAACTCGGCGGCGGTAAAGAACGGTGTGCGGCCGAACTCCGTCATGTTCGCCAGCAACGGCACACCCGGCATCCGCCGCGCAAACTCCCGGAACATCTCTGCATCATACAGCGCCTCGGGAAAGATCGCGTCCGCTCCAGCCTCCAAATACAGCTTCGCCCGGGCAACCGCGCCGTCCATGCCCTCGCTCGCCGCCGCATCCGTACGCGCCAGCACCATCAGATGCCGCCGCGCCTTGGCGCACGCGGCCACCTTCGCCGCCATGTCGCGCGGGTCGGCTAGCTTCTTGTCGTTCAGGTGGCCGCACTTCTTCGGCAGCAACTGGTCCTCGATGTGCACGCCCGCGGCCCCGGCGTCCTCGAACGCGCGGACCATGTGCATGCAGTTCAGCGCCTCGCCATAGCCGGTGTCGCCGTCCGCCAGCAGCGGCAAGCCCGACGCCCGCGTCACCTGACGGATGAAGAAGCACACCTCGTCCACCGTGATCACGCCCAGATCCGGCAGCCCCATGGAGGCCGTCATCGCCGCCCCCGACAGATACAGCGCCTCGAACCCGGCGTGCTTGGCCTGCAACGCCGCCATGCCGTTCTGCGCACCCGGCATCTGCAGGATGCCAGGCCGCGCCAGCAACGAGCGCAACCTGTCCCCGGCGGGCTCGCGCGGCAGGTCGGCGGCAACGAGATAGGTCATGGCTGGCAGGTCCCTCTTCGATCGTCCCTCAATATGGCCGGGCCTGCCGCTGCGGCAAACCCGGCCAACGGCCAACCGTTCGGAAATAGCAATTCTCGACCGCCTTGTTGCATGAGACGCCGCCATGGCAGACATTGCGCCGCTTATTGGAGACCCTTGATCTATGGACATGACCGGCGAGCGGCGCATCCCCGCACCGCGCCAGAAGGTATGGGACGCGCTGAACGACCCCGAGATGCTGCGTGCCGCCATCCCAGGCTGCAAGACCCTCGAGAAAACCTCTGACCACGACCTCAAAGCCACCGCCGCCGTGCGGATCGGCCCGATCTCGGCCGCGTTCACCGGCAAGGTGCAGTTGCTCGACCTTGACCCGCCGAACTCGTACCGCATCGCCGGCGAGGGCCAGGGCGGCGTCGCCGGGTTCGCCAACGGCGGGGCCACGGTGCACCTGACCGACGATGGCGACTTCACGCTGCTGAAATACGAGGTGAAGGCGCAGGTTGGCGGCAAGATCGCCCAGCTCGGCGCCCGCCTGATCGACGCCACCGCCAAGCAGATGGCCGACCAGTTCTTCGACCGCTTCAGCGCCGAGGTCGCCAGCGTGCAGGAATTCGCGGCCGACGGCATGCTGACCGGCGGCATCCAGGCCGTCAGCCAGGCAACCCACACCCCGGCCGGCGTAAGCATGCTGTCCATGATCCCCAAGGCGCCATTCGGCTACCCCCTGGTATTCTGGATCGGCAGCGCGATCTTCCTGGTCATCTTCATCATGATTTTCGGAAGCTACGTCTTTTGACCCTGCCGGAGTCCGTCGACGACACTGCCGAGCTACTGGCCGCGCAGGGCTACATCGCCGGCCGGTCGCTCGCCACCACCGTGCACCTGGCGCTGGCGATGGCCCGGCCGCTGTTCCTCGAGGGCGAGCCCGGCACCGGCAAGACCGAGATCGCCCGCGTGCTGGCCACCGGGCTCGGCCGCCGGCTCGTCCGCCTGCAATGCTACGACGGCATGGACCTGTCGGCCGCCGCCTATGAGTGGGACCGGGCCCGCCAGCTCCTCGCCATCCGGCTCGCAGAGGCGCAAGGCAACATGGCAGCCCTGGCGCAGGACATCTACGCCCGGCAGTATCTCCAGGCCCGTCCCCTGCTCTCCGCCATCGACCCGGATCTTCCGCCGGCCGTGTTGCTGATCGACGAGTTGGACCGCGCGGACGAGCCGTTCGAGGCGTTTCTGCTCGAACTGCTGGCCGACTTCCAACTGACCGTGCCCGAATACGGCACGATCCGCGCGGCCACGCCCCCCGTCGTTATCCTGACGTCCAACCGCACCCGCGAGGTGCACGATGCGATCCGCCGCCGCTGCCTGTATCAGTGGGTGGACTACCCGGACGCAGCTCGCGAGCGCGAGATCCTGCGTGCCCGCGCCCCCGGTGTCGCCGAGCGCCTCTCCGCCCAGGTCGTGGCCTTCGTGCAGCAGCTCCGCGGCGCCGAGCTGTTCAAGCTGCCCGGCGTGGCCGAGACGATCGACTGGTCCCGCGCGCTGACCCACATGGACGCGGTGGAGCTCACCCCGCAAGCGGTCGATGCGACGCTCGGCGTGCTGCTGAAATACCAGGACGACATCTCCAAGGTACGCGGCGACATGGCCGCCTCTCTCCTGGCCAGCGTCAAGGATGCTGCCTGAGCGCCCGGCTCACCCTCGCATCACGGGCCGGGCCCCGATCGCCACGACGGCCACCGCCCCCACCAGCAACGACGCGCCGACGGCAACGCAGACGCCGGTGATCGGCCACCGCGCCCCAACCAGCGCAGCGACCGCCAGCGGGCCTACGAACGAGCCGAACCGGCCCATGCCCATCGACCAGCCCACGCCGGTCGAACGCACCGCAGTCGGGTAGGACACGGCAGCCAGCGCGATCAGGCCCGAACTGGCACACCCTAAGAACAGCCCGAGCACGCCCTCCGCCGCCGTTACCGCGGCAATGCTCGGCGCCGCGTAGCCGATTGCCGCATACGCCAGCGCGCTGCCCAGGAACGACACCGGCAGCACCGCCATCGCCCCGAACCGCGCCACCAGCAACCCGGCCGATGCCGAGCTGATCACCGAGCCGAAGTTAAACGTGGCCATCGCCAGGGCCGAACGCCCGATCTCGATGCCTTCCGCCCGCAGCAGCAGCGGCGACCAGGCGGAGTTGATCACCAGGACCATGAAGCCCGAGAAGAACGCCACCCATAGCAGCGCCGTGCCCATCGCCCGCCCGTCCTGGAACAGCTTGCCGATCGGCACTCCCTCGGCCCGGGTCGGCGGCAGCACGAAGCGGGCATCCGCCGGCAATGGCCCGGCAATCCCGCGCAGCGCCGCCCTGATCCGCGACGTGGGCGCCGCCGAGGCCAGCAGGAAGCCGATCGACTCCGGAAGCACCAGCATCAGCACGGCGCCGAGCACGATGGGGATGGTGCCGCCGACGATGAAGATCGACGGCCAGCCATAAGCCGGGATGATGCGCGAGCCGAGCAGCCCGCCCACCACGCCGCCGAGCGGAAACCCGGCCCAAAGCAGGCTCACCACCGCCGGCCGCAACCGCCGCGGCAGATACTCGCACGCCAGGCTGATGAAGCTCGGCATCGCCCCGCCCAACCCCAACCCGGCACCGAACCGGAACACCAGCAGCGTGCTGAAATCGCCCGCCACCGCCGTCGCCAGCGTGAACACGCCGAAGCACAGCGTTGCCGCGATCAACACCCGCTTGCGCCCGACCCGATCCGCCACCGGCCCCAGCACGAATGCCCCGATGGCAAGCCCCGCCAGCGCCGCGCTGAACACGGCCCCGAACGAAGGCGGCGGGATGTGCAGCGCCCCCATCATCGCCGGCGCCGCCAGCCCGATCGACTGCAGATCCAACCCGTCCAGCAACGCCACCAGGCCGCACAACCCTACGACCGTCCACTGCCGCACGCCGACGCCACGCGCCTCGATCAGCGCCTGGACGTCGATCGGCGCCAGCGTGGACTCAGACGCGGACACGGGTCAGCGTCTGCGGTGCAAACAGCTCCTCCGGCGCCATCTCGCGCGGCGTGACACCCTGCACATGGCACCAGCGGAGAAAAGCCCCGAGCGTCACCCGGTTCGGCTCGAGCCCGTAGGGGAACGGGTCCGGCCCGAACAGCCCCTGGATGTCCGCCATGAACGCCGGGACCCACGGCAAGGGCACCCGGCTCGCGGTGTATTCGGACAGGCGATACTGGCTGCGGCGCTTGGCTTCGTCGAACGCCGCGAACAGGTTCATCGCCGCCCAGGCAAACCGCTCCAGCACCGCGGCACGCAACACCACCACGTGCATGATCGGGTAGATCCCGGTCTGCTTGAAATACGCGCGTTCCTCGGCCGCCGGGTCGTCGAACAGCCGCTTGATCCCCGGGTGCCCCGCCTCGAAGCTATCGGGCGGATGCGCGGACAGCACCGCGTCCACCTCGCCCGAATGCAGCATGGCATCCAAGGACGTCTCCGGCCGCGGCGTCACACGCAGCCCGTCCGGCAACGATAATGTCACCTTCTCCGCCCGGCCCGGCTGGTTCACCCCCGCCTGCTGCCACTCGATGCCGCGCAGGTCCACGCCATAGGTATCGGCCAGCAACCCGCGGCTGTACACCGCTGCCGTCTGCGCCCATTCCGGCACGCCGACCCGGCGCCCCGCCAGGTCGCCAGGCGCCCGCACCGGCCCGTCCGGCCGCACATAGATGGACGAGTGCCGGAACACCCGCGACGGGAACACCGGCAACGCGACCAGGCTGGCGTCCCCCTGCGACCGCATCGCCGTATATTTCGCGAGCGAGACCTCGCTCATCTCCCATTCCCGGTAGCGCAGGAACCGGTGGAAGATCTCCTCCGTCGGCAGGAACAGCGGCGCCACCGTGATCCCGTTCGCCCGAACCTGGCCGGAACACAGATCCCGCACATGGTCATACTCACCGATCGCGAGCGTGAGCCGCAGCCGGTCACCGTCGAAGACGGGTTGCCAAGGTGTTTCCTCCATGCCCCGGACCCTGCCACGCCTTCCCCGGCTTCGGCCAGCCCCTTGCCGATCAACGGGCCGCAGGCTTCAACTTCCGCTCCCCTCGAAGCAGGGGCCCGGGGGCGGGGTACCACAATCCCAACCCCTGACAACGGCCAAACATAGGAGCGCCCGATGTCCGACGCCGCCATCGCCGACACGCTGAACCAACTGGTCATCGCCAACCGCATCCTCGCCCGAGAGGACGTGATCGACGATTTCGGCCATGTCAGCGTCCGCAACCCGAACGATCCCGGGCGCTATTTCCTCTCGCGCTCCCGCTCCCCCGAGAACGTCACCCGCGACGACCTGATGGAGTTCACGCTGGATGGCGAGCCTGTCGCGCAGAACGGGCGCGTGATGTATCGCGAGCGGGCGCTGCACGGCGCCGTCTACATGGCCCGTCCGGACGTGAACGCCGTCACGCACCACCACGCACGCTCCGTGCTCCCGTTCACCAACGGCCGGGTCAAGCTGCGCCCGGTCTTCCACATGGCCTCCGTCATTGGCCACGAAATCCCCGTTTGGGACAGCCAAGCCGAGTTCGGCGACACCAACATGCTGATCGAGACCATGCCGCAGGGCCAATCCATGGCGCGCGCGATGGGCCAGGAGCGCTGCGTGCTGATCCGCAGTCATGGCGCAACGTGTGCCGGGCAGACACTGCGGGAGGCGGTCTTCGTGTCGATCTACCTGAAGGAGAACGCCGAGGCGCAGCTTCGCATGATGCAACTCGGCGAACCCACCTTCTTGACGCCAGGCGAGATCGACCGGTGCCGGGACATGCTTTTGTCGGAGATGCCGCAGAACCGCACCTGGGACTACCGGGTGGCACGCGCCGGATTCCGCGGCTTGTGATGAGCGCATTGCATCAGGCTTTAGAAGCCAGCCCTTCTCTAGCAAGGCGTTCTCTGGTCGCCCGGTAAAACGGCTGCGGCGCAGGAGTAGCCTCCTGCGCCGCAGCTTCAGCCTAAGAAACCATGTCCTACGGGGCGTTCGCGACGGTGCCGTTCGTGATAGCGCCGGAGAAGCCGTTGGGCAGGAAGCCGCCCTTGCCCATGCCGCCGTCGGTGACGATGTTGATGACCTGATTCGTGTTGCGCTGGAACGTCAGGCCGTTGGCATCTGTCGGCGCCACGTTGAGGAAGCCGTTCGCCGGGATCACCGTGCCCGAATCGTCGTTCGCGTTGGACGCCGCGGCGCGCAGGGCGGAGATCGCCGCCGTGTCGAACGCAGCGCCCGCACCGAGTTGGCCGAGCACGAAGCGGATCAGTCCACCGTGGTAGCCTTCGACCGCAAGGATCTGGGCTGCCGCCAACAAGTAAGCCTTATTCTGGATCAGCGCCGCCGCACCAGAGTAAGCAGTGACGCCGACGTCCTCGAACACGTACGCGCCGAGAAAGAAATTGGCCTGGTTGGCAAACGGATTGAACTGCACGTTCGCGGTCGTGATCCCGGCTGCCACGGCAGCCGCCTGGAAACCACCGGCAAGATCGATCGTGGGCTCGGCGACCGCGGCCGATCCCAGTGCGGAGCGCAGGAAGTTCACGTGGTTCATCTCATCGAGCGCGATGTTCTCGGCATACTGCGCGAACAGCGGCGTCACGAACGGGACCGCAGAGCCGCCATTGACGACGCCCCGCGTGCCGACGCCCGTGGTGGACGACGCCGGCAGACCTTGGCCATTCACCGCGCGCAGATAGTACTCGGCCTCGATATACTCGAGGTTGAGCGCGAAGTTCAAAATGGCCACGTCGTTTATCGCCGTCTGCGCCGCAGCCTTCTTGCTCACCAACGCTGCGCCGATCGGGCCGAGCCCGGTGAGGAACGCCGCCGCCGCGGCACCCTTGCCGAGCCGGCGTGCAAGGCGGCGCTTGCCGAACCCTGCCTCCAAGCCCTCGTTCGTCGATTCAGAAATCGTATGTTCGTCCAACTTGATATCCTCCGAGCGGATTCGCGCGCGTTAGTGAATGTTGCCGTTGAGGCCATTCGGGAAGAAGTCGCCGTTAGAGTGGGTCGGACCACCCTGGACGACGCTCAACACTTGGCTCGGCGTGCGCGCGTAGTTCAGCGAGTTGTTGTCGGTGTTCGTGATGCGGGCCTGCTGCGTGGTCGGATACGTGATGCCCGAACCGGTCGTCTGGTTGGAGGCCAGAGACTGTGCAGCAGCGATCGCGGCAGTACGGAACGGCAGCGCCGAGCCATTCGCGGCGTCGGCTGCAACCGCGGTCAAACCTTCATTGAGGCCCACGCTGGATTGGGTCAGCACGCCACGGATCGCACCTGCGTGGTAGGCCTCGGTCGCCAGGATGCTGGCCGCAGCACTGAGGACGGCAGGATTGCTGATCAGGATGGACGCCCCGATATAGGCGGTAACCCCGACCTCGGTCAGCGTGAAAGCGCCCAGGAAGAAGCTGATCTCGTCGGCGAACGGGTTGAACGTCTGGCCCGGCGCAATCGCCCCCGAGGTCACTGCCGCGGCTTGGAACGCACCAGCCAGATCGATCAACGGACGCGCCACCGCTGCGGAGCCGAGCTGGCCGCGGAGGAAGTTGATGTGGGCTTGCTCGTCCACGGCGATCTTGGCTGCGACCTCAAAGAAATAGGGGTTCTGGAACGGCACGAGCGTGCCACCGTTCACGCCGCCGAGCGTGCCTGTGCCCGTCGTCATCGCCGCAGACAACCCCTGCCCGGTCGTGCCGCGGGTGTAGAACTCACCTTCGAGATACTCGAGGTTCAGCGCAAAGTTCAGGATGTCCTGATCGGTAAACGCAGACTGCGCCTGCGCCTTGCCGCTGGAAAGAGCGACGCCGACTGGGCCCATCGTCGCGAGGAGAGCGGTCGCGGTTGCACTGATCCCGAGTTTCGACATGATGTTGCGCCGGCTGAAACCCGAGGGCGCGTCCTCCGTGTGCTCGATCAGCCCCTTCGTCAACTCATCCTCCTTCGTCGAAAAACGCTTGCTCATGAACGACATTGCTTCCTCCACCTACTAACGATGTCTAAAAAGCAGAGCACCGCATAGTTCCGTATTGCTATCCGAATTCCGCACTGTAACCCGCTCGACACGCTACCCGGCCGGGTTAGACTCTGGTCTCAATAGGGCACGAACATGCGTTTGCGAACTGTCAGAGGTTGGCCGGTAGCGTTCAGTTGATGAACCTTTAGCCATATCAGGAGTAGCCTACCGCTCAGTTCCTTAGCATTACGCTGAGTTCGGTGAAGTGGATGCTGACGGCACGGGGCGGAACATGAATTTAGTGCCATTGTCTCTGTTGAGTCTTGTTGCCCTCGTAGCGGGTAGCAGACCGAGCGCCGTCGCGGACGGCACCACAGTCCACCGCGCCGCTTTTGCAACACCACCGTCGACGCCAGCGGCTGATCAAAAACAAACTTCGATCAACCCGTACGATACGTACGTAGCGGAGTTGCTGGCACGTCCGCTTTTTTCTCCCCGCCGACGGCCGGACGAAACTGTCCCACTCCCGGGCGGCGTCACGGCGGTAGCAGGCGTTCCTCGCTTGAGCGGCATCCTGGTCAATGGCGCAGACCGCCGCGCGATCTTCGCCGGCGCCGGACGAGGCGGCCGGCTGCAATCGATCATCGCCCGTGAAGGAGAGGCCGTGGGAGCGTACCGCGTGCAAACGGTGACGCGCGACGGTGTCCTACTCACCGGTCCGGATGGCGATCATGTCCTGAAGCCGAGCTTCTCGACTGCGCCGGCCACAACCGGCACGCCCGCGCTCCAGATACCGGCCAACATGGTGTCGGTCGGCTCACCCCGTCTCGACCCCAACCGCTTCGATGCGCCGGTTGGCGCTATGGGGCTGGCGATGTATCGCTACGACCCCGCCGCACCACACGCGCCCACTCCGGTCGCCCCCGCGCTGACGGCGCATTAGCCTCGGACACTAAATCCGGAAACTCTCGAGCGTCTGCGGGGCGAATAACGCCTCAGGCGCCAGCAACCGCTTCGATAGCCCTTGTTCGTGGTGGTAGCGCAGGAAGGTCTCCAGCACGTGCCGGTTCGGCTGCAGCCCATACGGCCACCAATCGTCGCCCATCTCGCGCCGCACTTCGTCGACCGCCGCCGTTTGCCAGGGCAGCATCGTCTTGAGCGCCGCTGTCTCCCGCAGTCCCTCATAGGTGATTTGCTGGCTCGCAACGAACGCTTTGAACAAGCTCTGGGCCATCCACGGATTGTCCCGCCAAAGCGCCCGGCGTAGTGCCACCACGTGCATGATCGGGAAGATGCGGGTACGGCGGAAATAGTCGCGCTCCCGCTCGGCGTAGTCGGGGAACAGCCGCCGCACCCGGTCCGGCTCGCTATAAAACGTGCTGGGCGCCCGCGCCGTGTGCAATGCGTCGATCTCGCCGTCGGCCAGCATGCGGGACAACGTCTTGCCCGGCCCGATCGGCGTCACCCGGATGGCCGGCGGCAGGTCGATCTTCAGCTTGTCCACCCGGCCTGGCTGCTCCTCCCCGCCGCAAACATATTCGACGCTGTCCACCGGCACGCCATGCTCGTCCGATAGGATGCCCCTTATCCAGACTGGCGCCGTCATTTGATATTCCGGCACGCCGATCCGCTTGCCACGAAGCTGTCCCGGCTCGGTGATCCCGGATGCCGCACTCACGTAGATTGCGGAATGCCGGAAGAAACGCGACGGGAAAACCGGGATCGCGATGAACGGCGGCTCGTCCTGATGCAGCGTCGCCGTGTAGGACGACATCGACATCTCGCAGGCGTCGAACTCGCGGAACCGCGCCATGCGGAAGAACGTCTCCTCCACCGGCAGCGATAGGTAGTTCAGCGCGATACCATCCGGCCGGATCGTACCATCGGCCAGCGCCCGGGTGCGGTCGTAATCCCAGCAGGCGAGTGTAACGGGCAGCATCGGCGTTCCTTCAGCCGTGGGCAGGGCTATCGAGGCCGCTGCCGCCATAGATCCAAGCCAGGTCATCGTAGAATTGCTGCGGCGACTTGGACGATAGTATGTCGTTGCGCAGCGCAGCATGCGCCCCCGCCGGATGGTAGATGTGGTCGCCGATCGCGCGCGACTGCAACTGCACGCGCGCGGTCCGCAGTACTCGTCGGCCCTGATAGTCGCCGAGCGCCGCCGTGACATCGCCCGGTCGTCCGGCGATGCTGTGCGTGAGCGCCACCGCGTCCTCCATCGCCATGCAGGCGCCTTGGGCAAAGTATTGCATCATCGGGTGCGCGGCATCTCCCAGCAGCGCCACGCGGCCATCCACCCAACGGTCCACCGGGTCGCGGTCGCACAGCACCCACAATTTCCAGTTCGTGCCGATCCGGATCAGTTGCTGCGCCGTCTCGTGCACGTGGCGAAAGCCGCGCATCACTTCCTCCTCCTCCACCGGCAGCCCGGCCACCGGCTCCGGCGCGTCGTTGTGGTACGTGACGACGAGGTTGAACACCTTCCAGCCGGACAGCGGGTAATGCACGATATGGCACTTAGGGCCCGCCCAAAGCGTCGCCGCATTCCAGCGCAGATCCTCCGGCATCCGCTCCGTCGGGATCACCGAGCGGTACGTGGTGTGGCCGGACACCCGCGGCGGCCCGTCCCCCACCACCTGCTTGCGGATGTTGGACCAAAGCCCGTCCGCCCCGATCAACGCCGCGCCGGTCACGTCTTCCCCCGTGGCGAGGTGGGCGGTGACGCTGGCGCCGTCCTGATCATACCCCGTCACCTGGCAGCCGGTGCGCAGCGTGATGTGCGCGCTCTCCTGGCAGGCGCGCAGGAACACGCCGTGCAGGTCGCCGCGGTGCACCACGGCGTAGGGATTGCCGAAGCGCTGCCGGAACGGTTCGTCGAGCGGGACGCGGCAGATCTCTCTTCCCGTGATCGCGTCCATCAGGCGCAACGCGTCCACGTAGACCGCCATGGCGCGGGCCGCATCACCGATCCCGAGATAGTCGAACGAGTGGAAGGCGTTCGGCCCCAACTGGATCCCCGCGCCGATCTCGCCCAGCGCCGGCGCCTTCTCGAGCACCGTCACCTTGCGGCCTTTCTGCGCCAGGCCGAGTGCCGCCGCGAGGCCGCCGATACCCCCGCCGGCGATCAGGATGGGTTCGCTCATCGCGCAACTCCTAAGCGGGTACGGTCCCGCCCAACCGCCGTAGCATATCGAGCACCGCCGCGTGATTCGCCGGCGCGAAGGGCGCCATCAGGTGGTCCTGCACCCTGCGCACCGCCGGCTGCACCTTCTCCAGCAACGCAGCGCCCGCTTCGGACAAAGCTAATTTCTTGACGCGCCGGTCGTTCGGGCTCGGCACCCGAACCACCCAACCCTTCGCCTCCAACCGCTCCAGCACGTCGCCCAACGTCGAGCGGTCGAACGCGATCAGCGCCGCCAGCCGGGTCGCATCCAGATCCGGCGTGTCGTGGATCGCCGACATCGCAGCGAACTGCACCGACGTCAGGTCGTACTTGCCGCACTCGGCCGCGAACAGCGCAGTCGACGCCTGATGCGCCCGGCGGATGAGGTGGCCCGGCATGGCGTGGAAGTCGGGCATCGCATGGAAGTCGTTCATGCAGCGAAAGTACAGGACGTGTTTTCCGTGCGCCACTCCGCTTCGCGGCCTCCAACCAGGGCGGTGCCGTCGCTTTCACGCGCTCTTGCTCCCAAAGCCCGGCTCTCCGTCCGGCGTTATGTTGACGCTACCGAGATAGACAGTATCCTGTCAACCTGAAGAGGTCGCCAGAACCGAACAGGAGGATGCCTATGCAAGCCACCACCGACACGCCGGAGCGGACCGCGTTCTACAACAAGATCGACGGCAAGAACCTGGCCCCGCTTTGGAAGTCGCTGGCCAACCTGGTGACGCCAGAGCCCGTCAGCCCGTGCCAGCCGGCCTCGTGGCAGTTTGCCGAAATCCGCGCGGCGATGATGGAGGCGGGCCAACTGATCACCGCCAAGGAAGCCGAACGCCGGGTGCTGGTGCTGGAGAACCCCGGCCTGCGCGGCCAGTCCAAGATCACCACCGACCTGTATGCCGGCGTGCAGCTCGTGCTGCCCGGTGAAGTTGCCCCCGCGCACCGCCACACGCAGACGGCGTTGCGCTTCGTGCTGGAGGGCAAGGGCGCCCACACGGTGGTCGGCGGCGAGAAGACGCTGATGAACGTGGGCGATTTCGTGATCACCCCGCCGATGACATGGCACGACCACGGCAACGAGAGCGACGCGCCGATGTTCTGGCTGGACGGGCTCGACATCCCGCTCGTGCAGTTCCTGGACGCCTCCTTCGCCGAGCACCATGATGGCGACGAGCAGCCGATCAACCGTCCGCTGGGCGACAGCCACGCCCGTTACGGCGCCAACATGCTGCCGTTCACGGCCCGGAAGAGCACCGGCTACTCGCCCATCTTCAACTACCCGTACGATCGTACCCGCGAGGCGCTCGAGCGGATGAAATCCGCGAACGAGTGGGATGAGTGCCACGGCCTGAAGATGCGCTACGCCAACCCCGAGACGGGTGGTCACGCGATGGCGACGATGGGCACGTTCATGCAGCTACTGCCCAAGGGGTTCAAGACCCACGGCTACCGCTCGACCGACGCCACGATCTACGTGCCGCTGGAGGGTAACGGCCGGAGCACGATTGCGGGCAAGACGTTCGAATGGGGTCCGAAGGACGTGTTCGTCGTGCCGAGCTGGCACCGCGTGGAGCATGAAGCGGACGAGGAAACGGTGATGTTCTCGTTCTCCGACCGGCCGGTTCAGGAAGCACTGAACCTGTGGCGCGAGGACCGCGGCAACGCCTAGTTGGTTTCAGGTGTCCAGAGGACGACCGTCCTCTGGTGGGGCTTGGGGCAACGCCCCAACCTTCGTTGCGCTGCTCGCAAGGCCTGAACTCACCATGTCTTCCAACACCCGGAGTGCCGCCTCCCGCGGTACTGCCGCGCGAACGATCGGCCGCCCTACCACCAAGTAATCAGCCCCACGCCGGATCGCTTCCCCCGGCGTCGCCATGCGGCGCTGGTCCCCGGCATCGTCGCCGGGCATCCGGATGCCCGGCGTAACCACCAGCAGGTCCGGCCGGCCGGCCTGCTCCCGCAGCGCCGCCGGGTCATCGGCCGCCGAGGCGATGATCCCGGCGCAACCCGCCTCCGCCGCCTCCCGCGCGCGCCGGGCGACCAGGGCCGCGACACCCTCGCGGTAGCCCATTGCGTGCAGCGCCGCATCGTCCAGGCTGGTCAGCACCGTCACCGCCAGGATGCCGAGCTTCGACCCGGCGGTGCCCGACACAGCCGCATCCAAGATCGCGCGGTCACCGTGCACCGTGAGGAACCGGGCGCCCCGCCCCGCCACGGACAGCGCGCCGTGGCGGACAGTCTCACCGATGTCATACAATTTGTAGTCCAGGAACACCTGCAGCCCGGACTGCACCAGCTCGGTGACGAAGGCGTCGGCCCCGGGCTGAAACAACAGCCACATGCCCAGTTTGTAGAAGGTCACGACCCCGTCGAGCGCACCCACGATCCGGCGCGCCGCGTCCAGCGTCGGCACGTCGAGTGCGACAATCAGGCGATCGTCAGCTATTCGCCTGTTCCTCCGCGGGCGGTGTGTCGTCCGGGCCGTAATACAGCGCCGCGCACTCGTCGCCGAGCACGCCGCCCACGACCGGCAGATCCTCCCGGTAGGCGTCCTTGATGAAGTCCATCGTGCTGAGGTGGCGGTCCTCGAAATACATCGCATGGACCTGCGGCCGCTCGGCCCCATACACGATCCGGCCGATCCGCGCCCAGATGCTCGCCATGCTGCACATGCCGCACGGTTGCAGCGTCGAATACAGCGTCGTGCCGCGTAATTCCTGCTCACCGACCGCGGCGCACGCCCGGCGGATCGCCACGATCTCGGCATGCGCCGTCGGATCGTGGTTGGGATCCACCTCGTTATGCCCTTCCGCGAGCACCTTGCCGTCCCGCACCAGCACGCAGCCGATCGGCGAGCCCGGGTTCTGCTTGCCGAGCTCGATGGCCCGGCGCATCCAGTCCTCATCCGTCATGGCCGGCGGCCGACTATCAGTGTCCAGCGTTTTCACCGGAGAAATCGGGCGCCGCCAGCCCGCTCGCCGCCAACTGCGCCGACAGCGCCGCCTTCAGCCGCTCCAGCCCCGCCTCGCTGGTCGCCTCGCACCGCGCCACCAGCACCGCCTGCGTGTTGGACGCGCGCAACAGCCACCAGCCATCCTCGGTGCCGACCCGCACACCGTCGATGTCGGCGACCTTGGCGCCGTCCTGCTTCAGCCGCGCCGCTACCTCCTCAATCACGCCGAACTTGCGCGTATCCGGGCAGTCGAACCGCAGTTCCGGCGTGTTGATCACCTGCGGCATCGCCTCGCGCACCGCCGAGAGCTTGCCGTCCATGCGGGCCACGATGCCCAACAGACGCACGGCGGCATACAGCGCATCGTCGAACCCATACCAGCGGTCGGCGAAGAACACGTGGCCGCTCATCTCGCCCGCCAGCGGCGACCCGGTTTCCGCCATCTTCGCCTTTATCAGCGAATGACCGGTCTTCCACATCAACGGCGTGCCGTTGGCGCGCGCGATCTCGTCGAACAGCACTTGGCTCGCCTTCACGTCGGCGATGATGGTGCCCTTGGGATGCTGCTTCAGCACGTCGCGTGCCAGGATCACCAGCAACTGATCGCCGAACAGCATCGCTCCGCTGTCGTCCACCACGCCGATCCGGTCCGCGTCGCCGTCGAACGCGATGCCGAGATCCGCGCCCTGCTCCCGCACCGCCGCGATCAACGCCTCGAGGTTTTTCGGCACCGTCGGGTCGGGATGATGGTTCGGGAAGTTTCCGTCGATCTCACCGAACAGCACCGTATGCTTGCCCGGCAACGAGCGAACCAGACGCTGCAGCACCTCGCCCGCAGCCCCGTTGCCGTTGTCCCAAACGACATTGAGGATCCGGTCGCCACCATCCCAGTCACTGATGAGCCGCGTGATGTAGTCGGCCGTCACGTCCACGTTCCGCACCGAACCCGGCGCTTCCGGCACGATATCGCCGGCGGCGGCCATGGTGCCGATATGGCGGATCTGATCGCCGAAGAACGGCTTGCGGCCGATCATCATCTTGAAGCCGTTGTAGTCGGGCGGATTATGGCTGCCCGTCACCATCACGGCACCCGCCGTCTCCTGCGTCGTTGCCGTGTAGTACAGCATCGGCGTCGGGCACAATCCCACCCGCAGCACCTCGAGCCCGCATTCCATCAGGCCCCGGACCAACTCCGGCTCCAGCGCCGGCGAGGACAACCGGCCGTCATAACCCACCGCAACCGTCTTGCCACCGGCGCGCACCAGGATGCTGCCGAAGCAACGCCCGATGGCATACGCATCCGCCGGGTGCAACGTGCGGCCGACAACGCCGCGGATGTCATATTCCCGCAGTGAGGTCGGATCGAAATCGTGGCGGAAACTCATGCCGGAATCACTCGCGATACTTGGTCAGGAACCTGCGAACCTCGTCCTTGAGGTCCGGCCGCTGCAGGGCAAAGGCGATCTGGGCCTCAAGGAACCCTATCTTGTCGCCGCAGTCGAACCGCTCGCCTTCGTAGCGCAGCCCGTGGAACGGGACATGACCGATCATCTTCGCCATGGCATCGGTCAGTTGGACCTCGTTGCCGGCGCCCCGCTCCATCTTGTTCAGGTAGCCCAGGACCTCCGGCATCAGGACGTAGCGGCCGATGATCGACAGGTTGGACGGCGCGTCGGCCGGAGCCGGCTTCTCCACCAGGCCCGTCACTTCAACCAGGTGCCCGTCATCCTTGCCGATCTCGAGGATCCCGTAGCGGTTGGTCTGCTCGCGCGGCACTTCCGTCACGGCGACCACGTTGCCGCCCGTCTCCCGATACGCGTCGGCCAACTGCTTCAGGCAGGGTGTCTTGCTGAGAACCAGGTCGTCCGGCAACAGGATGGCGAACGGATCGTCGCCGATGAACGCCCGCGCGCACCAGATCGCATGACCAAGGCCCAACGGCACCTGCTGACGCACGGTGGCGATCGAACCCGGCTGCACCGCCATGTCGCGCAGCATCTGCATGATCTCATGTTTGCCGCGCTCCTTGAGCGTGGCCTCGAGTTCGAACGCGATGTCGAAATGTTCCACCAGGCCCGTCTTGCCTCGGCCGGTCACCATGCAGAATTGCTCGATCCCGGCCGCCCGAGCCTCCTCGACCGCATATTGGATCAAAGGCTTATCGACGACGGGAAGCATCTCCTTGGCAGTCGCCTTGGTCGCGGGAAGGAACCGGGTTCCAAGGCCTGCCACGGGAAGAACAGCCTTACGCAGCGGCTTCATTGAGAATCCTGATGTAAGAGCGCTACCTGGCTCGGAGAATGAGCCGTTGCTAATGATTGGTGCCACGCCGCTGCTCAGCCAGCAAGGGACCTTTCTGTTGCGTTACCGCCGCTCCATTCACGCCGAACTCAGCGCTTCCGTCGCAGCAATCGCACTTAAGTTGACGATGCCCCGTGCCGTGACACTCGGCACTAAAACGTGGATCGGCCGGCTCATGCCGAGAAGTATCGGCCCGACCGGCAGCCCATCACCACTCGCCTTGAGAAGATTGAACGCGATGTTTGCCGCGTCCAGACCCGGCATCACAAGCAAGTTGGCCGTACCGGAAAGCTGGCTATCCGGCACGGCGCGGTCGCGGATCGCCTCGCTCAGCGCCGCGTCGGCGTGCATCTCGCCGTCCACCTCCAACTCCGGCGCCTGATCGCGGATCAAACCGAGGGCGCGGCGCATCTTGCGGGCAGGCACCGAGTTGCCGGCGCCGAAGGAGGAGTGCGACAGCAACGCCGCCTTGGGCACGATCCCGAAGCTCTTCACCACTTCGGCGGCAAGCAGCGTCATCTCCGCCACCTCCTCCGCCGTAGGGTCGATCGTGACATGGGTGTCGCAGAAGAACAGCGCCCCGTTGTTGAGGATCAGCGCGGACAAGGCATATACCCGCGACACGGTCGACCGCTTGGGTATGATCGGCAACGCGTAGGCCAAGTGCCGCTGCCAATCGCCGGAGCCGCCGACGATCGCTGCATCCGCCAACCCGGCATGCAGCAGCATCGAGGCCACCACCGTCACCCGGTTGCGCATCCGCCGCGCTGCGGCATCCGGGGGCACGCCGCGGCGCCCGACCAGCCGCTGGTAAGCCGCGATCAGCGGATCGAACACCTCGTGGTCCAGCGCCGGGTCGAGCACGCGCACGCTTTGGTCGAGGTTCAGGCGCAGGCCCATGTCGGCGACGCGGGAGGCGATCACGCCCCGCCGGCCGATCAGGATGGGTTGCGCAATGCCTTCGTCCACGATGGTCTGGGCCGCGCGCAACACCCGCTCGTCCTCGCCATCGGCATACACGATCCGCCGCGGGGATTTCCGCGCCGCCTCGAACACGGGCCGCATGAGCTGGCCGGAGCGGTAGACGAACACCTCCAGCTCGCGCCGGTACGCCGCGAAGTCCTCGATCGGCCGGGTCGCGACGCCGGTGCGCATCGCCGCCTGCGCCACGGCGGGCGCGATCTGCAGGATCAGCCGGGGGTCGAACGGCTTGGGAATGATGTAGTCGGGGCCGAACACGGGGGCAGCGCCGCCGTAAGCCGCGGCCACGACCTCGCTCGCCTCCACCCGCGCCAGCACCGCGATCGCCTCGACGCAGGCAACTTTCATTTCCTCGTTGATCGTGGTGGCGCCGACGTCCAGCGCCCCGCGGAAGATGAACGGGAAGCAAAGCACGTTGTTGACCTGGTTCGGATAGTCGCTGCGCCCCGTCGCCACGATCGCGTCCGGCCGTGCCGCGCGCACCGCCTCGGGCAGGATTTCCGGCTCCGGGTTGGCCAGCGCCAGGATCAGCGGCTTCTCACCCAGAAGATGCAGCCACTCGGCCTTGAGCACCCTCGGCGCCGAGAGGCCCAGGAAGATGTCCGCACCTGGCAGCGCCTCCGGCAGGGTGCGCGCATTGGACGGGTTGGCGTAGTTCGCCATGTTGGGCAGCATGTCGGGGTCCCGCCCCGCGTAGATCACGCCCTTGATGTCCGTCAGCGTGACGTTGGCCGGGTTCAGGCCCATCGTGACGAGCAGGTCCACGCAGGCCAGCGCCGCCGCACCGGCGCCCGACGTGACCAGCCGAACGTCCTCCAGCCGCTTTCCCTGTAATTCCAGCCCGTTGCGCACGGCGGCGGCCACGATGATGGCGGTGCCATGCTGGTCGTCGTGAAATACCGGGATCTTCATCGTCTCGCGCAGCCGCCGCTCGATGCCGAAGCACTCGGGCGCCTTGATGTCCTCGAGATTGATCGCGCCGAACGTGGGCTCGAGCGCCTGGACCACCTCGATGAACCGCTCCGGATCCGCCGCGTCCACTTCGATGTCGAAGCAATCGATACCGGCAAACTTCTTGAAGAGCACGGCCTTGCCCTCCATCACCGGCTTGCCCGCCAGCGCGCCGATGTTGCCGAGGCCCAGCACCGCCGTCCCGTTCGACACGACGCCCACCAGGTTGCCGCGCGCCGTGTAGTCATACGCCGTGAGCGGGTCAGCCTTGATCGCCTCGCACGCCGCCGCGACGCCCGGAGAGTAGGCCAGCGCCAGGTCCCGCTGCGTGGCCATGCGCTTCGTCGGCACGACCTCCAGCTTCCCAGGGTGCGGCAGCCGGTGATAGTCCAGCGCGGCCTTCCTGAAGTCCTCATCCATCGCCATTTCGCTCCCTATGGCCTTCAGTTACGGGCCGGGAAGGCGAAGATGCAACCAGGCGCCTTCAGGGGATCAGGTCAAATGCGGTCGAGAAGACTCGAACTTCCACAGGGTTTCCCCCACAAGCACCTCAAGCTTGCGCGTCTACCATTTCGCCACGACCGCACCGTGGGCAGCGGCCTATAGCGGATGGACACGCCGGTATCAACTGCGCCGGTGCCGGACCAGGCAGCGGTGGCATGGCGGGTGTCGGACGACCCGGTCGGCTACGCGGAGGCACTGGCCGCGATGCAGGACCAGGTCGCCAGGATCCGCGCCGGCTCGGCCGAGGAGACGGTATGGCTGCTGCAACACCCGCCGCTGTTTACCGCCGGAACCAGCGCCCAGCCCTGCGATCTCATGAACCCGCAGAATTTCCCGACCTACGCAGCCGGACGGGGAGGCCAGTGGACCTATCACGGTCCCGGCCAACGCACCGCTTATGTCATGCTGGACCTGACCCGGCGACACGGCCAGGTCGCCCCGCGCGACGTTCGGGCCTTCGTCTGGGGCCTCGAAGAGTGGCTGATCCGTGCCCTCGGCCGCTTCAACATACGGGGCGAACGCCGGCCCGGCCGGGTCGGCATCTGGGTCGCAGGGCCCGGCGGCGAGGCCAAGATCGCCGCCATCGGCGTGCGGGTGACCCGTTGGGTCAGTTGGCACGGGGTCGCGCTCAACATCTCCCCGGATCTCGGCCATTTCGACGGTATCGTTCCCTGCGGCATCCGCGAGCACGGTGTCACCAGCCTGGAAGCACTCGGCTTGACGGCGACCCTGGAGGACGCGGACCTCGCCTTGCGCGCGGCCTGGCCTGGCGTGTTCGGCTGAACTCCGTGCCGCCGGGAGGCGTTGCGAACCCGGCAACATGACGAGGTAACGATGACTCAACGACCCAAGAAGGGCGACAAGGTCGAGTGGGGCGCCGCCCAGGGCAAGATCAAGGGCGAGGTCGAGAAAGTCGTCACCAGCACGACCAAGATCAAAGGCCACGTCGCAGAAGCGACGAAAGAAGAGCCGCAAGTGCTCGTGCATAGCGATAAAACCGGCGCCAAGGCCGTTCACAAGCCCGAGGAGCTGCATAAGGCAAAGTGACGCACCGCCAAATCTTGCCAACGGTGGGCTGCCCCCTGTGAGCAACCCACCAGTCCTGCGGCGAGAAGACGCCTAGTAAAACGGGAAGAAGGGGAATAGCGGCCGGTAGTAACCGTAAGCCGGGGGATAAGCCGCATAGCCCGGCGCATAATACGGGTACGGTGCCGCATACACCGGCGTAGGGTAGGCCGCATACGGATACGGCGCCGCTACTGGATATCCCGGCGCTCCGGCCGGCGGTGCCACGTTCGCGTAGCCCGGCAACGGCCGTGCAGGCGCGTATGGCGCTGCATTGGCCTGCGGCGGCGATGGAAGCCGAAACGGCGCCGGCGTCAGCCCGGTGCCATTTAACTGACCTTGGTTGAGCGACTCGACCTGCGCGTCTCCGGTATTGTTGCCGGCGTCGTTGCGATGATCGACGTTGGAATACGGATTGTTGGCATTGGCTGCAAAAGCCGCAACCGGTGTGCCGAGGACCAGCCCCGTTACGATGACTGCGAACTGCTTCACGTAAGCCTCCTCCCATGCCCTGACGGCCGCCAGAACCGGCGGCCCAATCACTTGGCAAACCCAATTACTTGGCAAACCCAA
>CAXTVQ010000002.1:110783-132432 GCA_964247705.1 uncultured Acetobacteraceae bacterium
TACTTGGCAAACGTAGCAACCGACGAGTGGGTTCAGCGTGTTACACTTCGTTTGCTGAACTTACAGAAGCTTCACAGCACGACCCAACGCGCTGTAAGCTGAACACCCTCACCATCCCTATCGTCGGCAATGAAAGGAGATGCCCGAATGAAATCGTTGACCATCGCCGCCCTGTGCGCCGGGCTCGCTGCCATCCCCCTGGCAGCCAAGGCAGCCGAACTGGTGCTGATCGACGCAACAGGCCGCCCGGTCGCGGTGCTCGTCCCAGCCACCGCGCCGCTCGACATGCCCGGCTTCCCGTCCGGCCTGTTCGCCCAGCAGGAAGCTTTGATGAACCGCATGATGCAGACGATGGAGGCCGGGTTCGACGGCGCACCCATCGGCCTCTCCCCGGCTGAGTTCGCGTCGGTGCAGCCCGGTTCGACCATCGTCGCGACCAGCTTCAGTGACGGCCATGACTCCTGCAGCCGCATGATCACCTACGAGCAGCATGGCAACGCGGCGCCAGTGATGAAGGTCAGCCAAACGGGTGATGGCTGCGACGCCCTGCCCGCTCCAGGCCGGACGGTTCCTGTTCCTGCCGCCGCCCCCGAGCGAGCTCCCGCCCCCGCTCCAGACAGGGTGGCGCCGGAGCAGTTTGGACCAACTGGCCCGAACCTGATCCGCGTGTCCTACCGCCGCCCCACGCCGAAGCCCGCTCTGCACCACGGCTAAGCTTTTTGGCTCCTCCCGCTCCCGTTCTCGACGGGAGTGGGAGGAACCAGCGTTTCACCGTCGATATCCTCAAAGCCGCCGCACGAATCCCGGCTCCTCAGGCGGATCCGCCCATTCCTCCTCGATCCGGCTCACCGCCGCCATTCGCGGCCCCCGCCGGCACGCCCGAAGCAACTCCTCCACAGCGTCCACCTCGCCGTAGACCAGTGCCTCCACCACACCATCCGCCCGGTTGCGCACCCATCCGGCAACCCCGAGCGCCCGCGCCTGGGCCACCATCCAGTCGCGATAGCCGACGCCGTGCACCCGGCCCTGGATCACTACCCGCTTCGCTCTCATCGCATCCTCACCGAACTAGGGCCATGAACCGAGCACTCTCCTCCAGTTCGGTTCGGATCCGAACCCGGCGCGCCGCCGCCTCCGAGTCCACTCCCCACAGCTCTGCCTGGTAATCCTCGTCCACGCACGATACATCGTGCGCTTCCGCCACGCCCAGCGCACCCCGCGCCACGGCCAAGCCAAGCACCAGGCTGCCGAGCGCGGGCACGATGATGCCCAGCCCGGCCAGGGACCAGCCATTCTCTGCCGTAACGGCCCGGTGCAACGCCGCCAAGGCCGCCGGGTGCTGCTTCACGTGTATGATCCCGGAGGTCACCGTCAGCGCTGCCCCCAACTCCTGGCGCGCCCAGTCGAGCCACGGGCGCCACGCCTCGTCCTGCCGCCGCAACAGCTCCGGGGGGGTGTCGGCGCGGTAGCACAACAGGTCGGTCTCGCCATAAGCCGCGATCGCTTGGGCGATGGGCGCCGGGTCCGGCACGATGCGGATTTGCGCCGTGCCCGCCAGCCGGGTCAGCGGAACGTCCGTGTAATCCATCTCTCCGGTCGCCGCTCCGGCAATCTGCCACTCCGCCGCGATCGCCTCCGCCAGCCCACGCTGCGGCACCAGCAGTGCCGGGCCGGACGGGATGTGCAGCGGCTTTCCGTCCAGCGCGACACCCCAGCCATTGCCGTCCGGCCTGGTGCCTGCCGTGGTCCACACCCGCTTCACCGGATGAAGCTCCGCAGGATGTCCGACGGCTTCGGCAGCTTGTTGCTGGCGGCAACCTCCGCCGGCAACGGCCCGGGCCGCCCATCCCGCGCCGCCGTCAACTCCGGCGCGCAGCTATCGGCTGGGCCCGCCAGCCCGCCGATCACCACGCTCGTCCGCCCAGACCCGGCTGCCGGATCCAGCGCGACCAACGGATGCCGCAAAGTCCCGTCCACCAGCAGCGGCGCCGACACCCCGGCAGCGCCCAGCCGCAAGAGCGGATGAAGATGCAGCGCCAAGGTCTCGTCAGCCAAGTTCACCGTTCCACCGCCCGTCAGCTCCAGCCGCGACGTGTCCAGCTTCAGCGCCGACACATTGACCACCCCGCCGGTGGCGTCCGCCCGCACTGCCAGGCAGCGGATATGGCTGCGGCCCGCCGGATCCAACCCGGCCGAAGCCTGCTTCACCACGCTCCCGACCGACGCCGCCAAAGCCGCGTTCGCGATCTCGCCGTCCACCAGCGCCACTCCGGCATGCCCGGTCAGCGACGCAGCCAGCGCGTGCGGCGACACGCCGGTTGCCTGCAACATCACATCCAGCTCCGCCGTGCCATCCGATCCGCCGGGCAACCCGGCCGCCTGCAGCAACGCGTCGAGCGAGATCCCGCCCGCCTGCAAGTTCAGGTTCACCGGCGGCGCCGGCGCACGCGCGTCGAAGCTCGCGGAGAAGCTGACCCGGCCCGCCGGCGTCGTCACCACGATGTTGTCGAGCTGTCCCACGCCATCCTGCAGCGACACGCGCCCGCTGGCGTTGCGGTAATCCACGCCGCCCCAACGGATGACGTTGGCGCGCAGATCCAGCGCCGCATCGGCCAGCCGCAGCACCCCCCAAGGCAGGGGCGTATCCGGTATCACCATCTCCGATGCAGCAGTCGCCGGCGGCCCACTGACAGCGCCTTGAGCCGGCGCCGCCTGGGCCGGCGCGACCGGAACCGGCGTCGGCTGGGCTGCCCGCGCCGAACGCAGCGCACCCCGGATGGCATCCGCATCCACCCGGCTCAGCACCAGCGTCCCGACCAGGGACGGCCGCGGCGCAATCCGGATCGCGAGGTCCCCCATCGCATCCAGCAGCGGCGACGATACGGTCAGCGCCCGCAACGCGACACCTTGCCCAGCCGGCACGCCGCCCGCGGCCAAGTGCCACGGACCGCCATACACCGCACCCTCCGCCTCCACCCGCGCCGGCTGACCGGCCGGCCAGGTGAGCGAAAGGCGCCCGAGCGTGGTCCCCGCCAGCACGGAGCCGAGGTCGGACGCCCCTACCTGCAGCGAGATGTCCTGCGGCAGGCCACCCGTGGGCGGCAACGTCGCCGCCACATGCACATCCTTCAGCGGCGGCAACCCGGGCCGCCCGACGAGCGCGCCGAATTGCGCCAGGTCGGGCACGCTTGCCTCCACCCGGCCCGTCACGCGGTGCGCCGCCGGGTCCGCCTCGCCGTTTACCGCGACCGTCGCGTCGCCCGCCGCTGCATGCAGCTTCAAGGGCCAGGGTCCCGGCACGGCCCCCGTGAGCTGCGCCCAAGTACCCCCGGTGGCGTCCAGCCGCACATCGGTTCCCAGCACCTCCGCCTGCGCAAGAAGGTGCGCCGGCCCGCCGCCGAGGTCGAAACTGGCGCTGGGCAACTCCACGACATGGACCTGCCCGGTCACCCCGTCATGCCAGGTGACCCGGCCCGACTCGACCCGCAAACTGTCCAGTTGCGTCGCCAGCCGCGGCCCCGGGCTGGACGTGCTGACCGGGCCCTGCACCGCCGCCGGGCGGTCGAACACCCAATTGCCGCGCCCGTTCGCATCCGTCTCCAACAGGATATCCGGCCGCACCAGCGTGACGCTGGCGAGTTCCATCCGGCGCGACAGCAAAGGCAGCAGGTCCACCCGCGCCTCCACCCGCGCCACCGCCACCATCTGCGGCCGCGACCCCCCCGGCATGTTGGCGAACGAGACGTCCTCCGCCTCCAGCACCGGTGTCAGGCCCCAATGCACCCGGATCGGCCCAGCCAAGGTCAGCTCCCGCCCGGTGGCCCGGCGGACAGCCTGGACGATGCGGTCCCGCTGGCTCGCCGGGTCGAAGGAGAGTGCGGCCACGGCGCCCGCCCCCACCACCGCGATCACCACCGCCGCAACGGCAACCGGCCAGCGTCTTGCCATACGAACCTCTTGCTAGAGCATCATCCGATCGGTTTCCTCTTTGACCGGACAAAGATGCTCGCCAAGCCAACAAGCGAGAGCTGCACTCCGATCCGCTACGATCGGCGAAGCTCGACCCGGCCTATCTAGGGAAGCGGTCCGTCCATTCCACCGCTGGGGCTGGCGGGGAATGGAAACCAAGTGTCGCGAAGGTATCGCGCATGTGCGGTGGCAGGTCCGCCGTCACCGTCAGCAGACCACCTGCCGGGTGCGGCAGCACCAGCGAACGCGCATGCAGGTGCAGCCGGTCCGCCAACCCCTCCACGAAGCTGCCGCCCGAGCCGTTGTCCCGCGGCTCGGCGTATTTCTCGTCGCCCACGATCGGCGTGCCCAGGCTCACGCAATGCACCCGCAACTGGTGGGTCCGCCCGGTCAACGGCTGCAGCTCCAGCCAGGCCAGCTTCTTGCTCGCGGCATCCAGCAGACGGTAATTGGTATACGCCCGCTGCCCTTCCTTGTCCTTGCGGTCGGTCACCACCGTCCGGTCGCCGAACGCGCCGGACACGCGCTTCAGCGGCTGGTCGATCTGCCCTTCCTCCGGGTTCGGATGGCCCACGACCACCGCCCAATATGTCTTGCTTACGTCCCGCGTCCGGAACGCCGCTGCCAGCTTCGCCGCCACGCCGGGGGAGCGCGCGAGCACGATCACGCCCGACGTATCCCGGTCCAGCCGGTGCACCAGCCGCGGCCGGTGCCCGCCCTCCTCGCCGCGGAGCGCATCGAGCATGCCGTCGAGATGGCGGGTGATGCCGGGCCCACCTTGAGTCGCGAGACCGGAGGGCTTGTTCAGCACGATCAACTGGTCGTCGCGATGGAGCACCATGCGCTCCATCTCCTTCACATCGGCCGGCGACGTCACGGGCGCGCGCTTCTCCGGTCCGGCCGGCATTGGCGGCACCCGCACCGCCTGCCCCACCACCAGCCGCGCGGACGCCTCCACCCGGTGCCCGTCCACCCGGATCTGCCCGGTGCGGCACAGCTTCTGCAGTGCGCCTTGCGTCAAGGTGGGGAACCGCCGCCGCAGGAACCGGTCCAGCCGCGAGTCCGCCTCGTCCTCGGTCACAGTCTGAACAGAGACGCTCATGCTTGCCGTGTGCTCCGCAACTCGGCCCAATGCGCCATCCGCCGTGCGACCTCGCGCTCGAACCCCCGGTCCACCGGCTGATACAGCGCCAAGCGGTCCATCCCGTCCGGGAAGTAGTCCTGCCCCGAAAACGCCTCCTCCGCATCGTGGTCGTACGCATAACCCGCGCCGTAGCCCAGATCCTTCATCAGCCGCGTCGGCGCGTTCAGGATGTGGGCGGGCGGCGCCAGGCTGCCCGTCTCCTTCGCGGCGCGCATCGCCGCCTTGAACCCGGCATAGACCGCGTTCGATTTCGGCGCCGTCGCCAGGTACACCACGACCTGCGCGATCGCGAGTTCCCCCTCCGGGCTGCCCAGCCGCTCGTACGTCTCCCAGCCCAGCGTTGCCTGCACCAGTGCCTGCGGGTCCGCCATCCCCACATCCTCGGACGCGAACCGCACTAGCCGGCGCGCGATATACCGCGGGTCCTCGCCCCCGGTCAGCATGCGCGCGAACCAATACAGCGCCGCATCCGGGTCCGATCCGCGCAGAGACTTATGCAGAGCCGAGATGAGGTTGTAATGCTCCTCCCGGTCCTTGTCGTACAGCGCCGCCCGCTTGGCCAGCAGCTCGGACAACGCCGCCGGGTCGAGCGCCGCCGTGCCGGGAGGCAGCGCCTGCAACTGCTCGGCCATGTTCAGCAAGTAGCGGCCATCTCCATCCGCCATCGCGCGCAGCACCGCCCGTGACCCCTCCGCCAGCGGCAACGCACGATCCGCCTCCGCCCGGCCGAGCAGCAAGTCGAGCGCCGTATCGTCCAGCCGGCGCAGCACCAAAACCTGACAGCGGGACAACAACGCGCCGTTCAACGCGAAAGACGGGTTCTCCGTCGTCGCCCCGACCAGGACCACGGTTCCATCCTCGACCACCGGCAAGAACCCGTCCTGCTGCGCCCGGTTGAAGCGATGGATCTCATCCACGAACAGCAGGGTCGCCTGCCCCGTTGCCCGGCGCCGCTTGGCGTCCTCGAACACCCGCTTGAGGTCCGCGACACCGGAAAACACCGCCGAGAGTTGGGTGAAGTGCAGATGCGCGGCCGCCGCCAGCAAGCGTGCGATCGTCGTCTTGCCGACGCCCGGCGGCCCCCAGAAGATCAACGATGCGAGCGAGCCCCGCTCCAGCATCCGGGTGATGGTGCCCTCTGGCCCGAGCAGGTTATCCTGTCCCACGACCTCGCCCAGCGTACCCGGCCGCAGCCGGTCCGCCAGCGGGCCCTTCCCCGGAGCCGCTGCCGCCGGTCCAATCTCCAACTCCGTCGCGAAAAGATCTCCCGCGGTCACGACACCGCAGCACTGCAAGCAGGGGCAGCCGTATAGGTGCTGTCCCCGTGCCCGCTGTCGTCCGTCAGCGTGAACGCCACATCGCCGAGCGTCACGGCGGCCCAGGTTCCATCCGCATAACCCGTGAGCGTCCCGCCATTGTCGATCGGGTGGGTGGAAACGCTCCCATCCGACTCCCGGCGCAGCAGCTTGCCGCACAGCGTGAATGGCAGCTTCTCCATTGCTGGAACGGTGGTGGAGAAGCTGTCATCAAGATGCGTGCTGTCGACGTGCAGCGTGCCCGCCAGGACACCGGCGAGATACACTGCGATCGTCTCTTCCTGTTGGCCGGTGCTCAGGTGGTCCACCACCGTGATCGTCGCCCGCGGCACAGGCTGCGCACTAAGTGGTCCGGCCAGCAACAAACCGGCCGCCGCGACGAGCGCTGCGCGACCGGCCGCCCGCATCGCGCTAGGCCGCCTGCTCCACGGCGAGGTCCGGACGGGGGCCGCTATCCTGGCCTTTAGCCGCCGGGTCACGTTCAACCAACTCGATCACCGCCATGTCCGCGGCGTCGCCGTACCGCATGCCGGCCTTCAGCACCCGGGTATAGCCGCCCGAACGCGCCTTGTAGCGGGTCGCCAGCGTATCGAACAGCTTGGCCACGATCTTCTCGTCCTGCAACTGCGCGTAAGCCTGCCGCCGCGCGTGCAAACCGCCACGCTTGCCCAGCGTGATCAGCTTCTCCGCCACCGGCCGCAGCTCCTTGGCCTTGGGCAGGGTCGTGGTGATCTGCTCATGCTTCAGCAACGCGACCGCCATGTTGCGAAACATGGCGAACCGGTGGCTGGTGGTGACGCCGAGCTTTCGGCCGGCCACTCCGTGACGCATTTGTCTAAGTTCCTAAAAAGGCCCGTCGCGCAAGGCACGGCCAACGTACAAAGTCGAGTTAGAACGGCTCATCCAGACGCTTGGCCAGGTCTTCGATATTCTCGGGCGGCCACCCTGCGACCGTCATCCCGAGCGTGAGGCCCATATTGGTCAGGACCTCCTTGATCTCGTTCAGCGACTTGCGGCCGAAGTTCGGCGTGCGCAGCATCTCCTGCTCGGACTTCTGCACCAGGTCGCCGATATAAACGATGTTGTCGTTCTTCAGGCAGTTCGCCGACCGCACCGACAACTCGAGCTCGTCCACCTTGCGCAGCAGATTGCGGTTGAACGGCAGGTCGTCATGCTGCTCCTCGGAGCGAAGCTGCTGCGGCTCGTCGAAGTTGATGAACAACTGCAGTTGGTCCTGCAGGATGCGCGCGGCCAACGCCACCGCGTCCTCCGGCGTCACCGCGCCATTGGTCTCCACGCTCAGCAGCAGCTTGTCGTAGTTGGTCAGATTGCCCACGCGCGTCGGTTCCACGCGGTAGGACACCCGGCGCACCGGCGAATAGATGCTGTCCACCGGGATCAGCCCGATCGGGGCATCCTCCGGCCGATTGCTGGCCGCCGGCTCGTAACCCTTGCCGAGGTTGACCGTGAACTCCATGCCGAGCTTCACACCCTCATCGAGCGTGCACAGCACCAGTTCCGGGTTCATGATGTCGATGTCGTGGCCAGCCTGGATCTGTCCCGCCTTGACCTCGCCCGGCCCCGTCGCCGTCAAGACCATGCGCTTCGGCCCCTCGCCGTGCATCCGCAACGCCAACTGCTTGACGTTCAGCACGATGTCCGTCACGTCTTCCCGCACGCCGGGGATGCTGCTGAATTCATGCAGCACGCCGTCGATCTGCACGGCGGTCACAGCCGCACCCTGCAACGAAGACAGCAGGATCCGGCGGATGGCGTTGCCGAGCGTCATGCCGAAGCCACGCTCCAGCGGCTCGGCGACCACGAGCGCGGTGCGCGACGGGTCGGAACCAGGCTCGAACTCGAGCTTTTCCGGCTTGATCAGCGATTGCCAGTTACGCTGGATGACGGCGGTATCGTTTCTCATTGCGATCCGGGCGCTGCACCCGAGCAGCACCCGCCTTTCCTATTCTAGTGCGAGCCTCGCAGACGGATCAGACGCGGCGGCGCTTGCGCGGGCGGCATCCGTTATGCGGGATCGGCGTCAGGTCACGAATCTGGGTGATCGAGAAGCCCACGGTCTGCAACGCCCGCAAAGCGCTCTCGCGGCCGGACCCCGGACCGTTCACCTCGATCTCGAGCGTCTCCATGCCATGCTCGCGCGCCTTCTTGCCCGCATCCTCGGCGGCGACCTGCGCGGCGTAGGGCGTGGACTTCCGGCTTCCCTTGAAGCCCTGCATTCCGGCCGACGACCAGGCAATCGTATTGCCTTGCGCGTCCGTAATCGTGACCATCGTGTTGTTGAACGTGGCGTTCACATGGGCCACGCCGGAGATGATGTTCTTGCGCTCCTTGCGACGGGGACGCGCGGGGGCTTTCGCCATGAGGTGATCCTGTTCTGAGAACGAATGCGATGCGAACCGCAGTAATGACGAACTTACTTGGTGACTTTCTTCTTGCCGGCGATCGCCACGGCCTTGCCCTTACGGGTGCGGGCGTTGGTGTGGGTCCGCTGACCACGCACCGGCAAGCCGCGGCGATGACGCAGGCCACGGTAGCAGCCCAGATCCATCAGCCGCTTGATGTTCATCGCCACTTCCCGGCGGAGGTCGCCCTCGACGCGGAAGTCACGGTCAATCAGCTCGCGGATGCGGAGGATCTCTTCGTCGCTCAGTTGGTTGACCCGGCGGTCATCCGGAATACTGAGCTTCGTGCAGATCTGCGCGGCCTTGGTCGGCCCGATCCCGTAGATATAACGAAGGCTGATCAAAACCCGCTTGTTGGTCGGGATGTTCACACCGGCAATACGAGCCACAGCCAAACTCCTACAGGGCCCGCGCCAGGTAGCGCCGAGCCATATGTCGTGCGGCCTGCTCGCATATCTGCGCTGGGCCACCGGTAATGATATGCGGGCGCGAACGCTTCCGTTCCGCCGAAGTAGGTCGTTATACGGTCGTCCGCAGCGGTGTCAACGCACTTCGGTCACATCTAGGTGAACGTGCTCCGAAGGCAACGTCTGCAGCACCGTCTCGATCGCTGCGGTAACTTCGTCCATCGACGCCATGCCATCGACTGCGTGCAGCCGGCCGGTCTTCTCGTAATGCGGCAAGATCGGCCTTGTTTGGCTGTTGTACACAGCCAGGCGTTCGCTGACCGTCTCGCGCTTATCGTCAGGCCGGCGAATGAACTGCGTCGAACCGCAGACATCGCACACGCCAGCCACTGCGGTCGGCTTGAACAGGTCGTGGTAGCTCGTGGCGCACTTGGCGCAAGTGAACCGCCCGGCAATGCGTTCGATCAGCGCTGCGTCGTCCACCTTCAACTCGATCACGGCGTCGAGCTCCAGGTGCAGATCGTGCAGCATCGCATCCAGCGCCTCGGCCTGTGCTACGGTTCGGGGGAAACCGTCAAGGATGAAGCCGCGCGCGCAATCCGGCTGACGGACGCGGTTGGCGAGCATGGCGATGATGATGTCGTCCGACACCAGCGCGCCCGATGCCATGACCTCCTTCGCACGCGTGCCGATCTCGCTCCCCGCCGCCACTTCGGCGCGCAGCATGTCCCCGGTCGAGATCTGCGCGATCCCGTTCTTTTCCTGCAACCGCTTGGCCTGTGTTCCCTTACCCGCCCCCGGCGGCCCTAGCAGGATCAGCTTCACCGAGCGCGCCCCCTTACCTTGGACTTACGGATCAGCCCCTCGTACTGATGAGCGAGCAAGTGGGACTGAACCTGCGTCACCGTGTCCATCGTTACCGAAACGATGATCATCAGGCTAGTGCCACCGAAGTAGAACGGCACGTTGTAATTGGCGATCAGGATCTCCGGCAGCAGGCACACTATGCAGAGATAGATCGCACCGATCGTCGTCAGCCGGGTGAGGATCCGGTCGAAGTACTCGGCCGTGTTGCTACCGGGCCGGATGCCGGCGATGAACCCGCCATACTTCTTCAGGTTGTCCGCAGTCTCCTGCGGGTTGAAGACCACGGCGGTGTAGAAATACGAGAAGAAGATGATCATCCCGGCATACAGCGCGAGATAGAGCGGCTGCCCGTGTGCCAACTGGGTGGAAAGCCAGCCCAGCACCGAATTCGGATCGGACCGCCCGAACCCAGCGATCGTAGCCGGTATCAGCAGGATGGAGGACGCGAAGATCGGCGGGATGACGCCGGCCGTGTTCACCTTCAGCGGCATGTGCGTCGACTCGCCGCCAAACATGCGCGAACCGACCTGCCGCTTGGGATAGTTGACCGGAATGCGCCGTTGCGCCCGCTCCATGAATACGATGAAGGCAATGACCGCGACCGCGATCAGCGCGAAACCCAGAATGAACACGGGCGACATCGCGCCCGTGCGGCCAAGCTCCAGCAAGGTGACGAGCGCGTGCGGCAGGTTGGCGACGATCCCGGCAAAGATGATGAGGCTCGTGCCATTGCCGACGCCGCGGGCCGTGATCTGCTCACCCAGCCACATGAGGAACATCGTCCCGCCCGTCAGCGTGATGACGCAGGACAGCCGAAAGAACAGGCCCGGATCCAGCACCGCGCCCATGCCCGCCCGGTCGTGGAACGCCTCAAGCCCGACGGCAATGCCATAGGATTGGAACACCGCGATCAGCACCGTCAGGTAACGGGTGTACTGATTGAGTTTCTTGCGCCCACTCTCGCCCTCTTTCTTGAGGGTCTCGAGCGTGGGGATCGCGGCGGACATCAGTTGGATGATGATGGAGGCGCTGATATACGGCATGATCGTCAACGCGAACACGGTCATGCGGCTGAGATTGCCGCCGCTGAACATGTCGAACATGCCAAGCACGCCGGAACCTTGCTCAGCCATCGCCTGGCTCATGACACCAGCATCGATGCCGGGCACCGGCACGTAACTGCCGACGCGGTAGACGACAAGCGCGCCCAGGGTGAACCAAATGCGGCTTTTAAGCTCGGTCGCTTTGCTGAAAGCGCCGAGGTTCATGCTGCCAGCCATCTCAGCGGCTGTTGCCATGCGCTCGTCCCCCTAAGTTGCTACTCTGCCGCGCTCGGGGCGCAGCGTGCAAGCCTTGGGGCTTTGCCCCAAACCCCAGCAGAGGACAGCAATCCCCTGCACACCTGGTTCCAAGGGGTGAAAGGGACGCTCGATCTATCAAGCGCTGGCCGTTCCGGGATTGAGGGGCAGAGCCCCCTATGCTGCCGGCGCTTCCTTGACAGCCACGGTCGTCGTAACCGACCCGCCCGCTGCCTCGACCGCCGCCCGCGCCGATGCCGACGCGCCTGACACGGTCACGGTGATCGCCTTGCTGATCGCTCCATTCGCCAGCAGCCGGACGCCATGCACCTTGGCCAGCCGAACCAGCCCGGCCCGCTCCAGTGCCGCCTCGTCGATCGAACCGGCCTCGAGCGCACCGCTCTCAAGCGCCTTCTCGATCGCGCCCAAGTTCACCGGCGCGTATTCCTTGCGGAAGATGTTGGTGAACCCGCGCTTCGGCAGCCGCCGGTAGATCGGCAGTTGCCCGCCCTCGAACCCGTTCAGCGCCACGCCTTCACGCGCCTTCTGGCCCTTGACACCCTTGCCGGAGGTCTTGCCCTTACCCGAGCCGATGCCGCGGCCACGCCGCTTGAACTTCAGCCGCGACCCGGGATTGTCCCGCAATTCGTTCAGGTTCACGACAGCTCCTCCACCCGCACCAAGTGATGCACCTTGCGGATCATGCCACGCACGGCCGGCGTGTCCTCCAGCGTGCTCACCTTGCGCATCTTGTTCAGCCCGAGCCCGATCAGCGTCTCGATCTGCCCCGGCTTACGCCCCAGTCCGGACGCGATCTGCACCACACGGACCTGCTTCTTCTGCGTACTCTCAGACATCGGCCACTGCCTCCGTCTCCGGCGCATCCCGCTTGCCGAGGATGTCGCTCACCTTCTTGCCCCGGCGGCTTGCCACCGACCGCGGACTGGCCGCCCGCGACAACCCGGCAAACGTCGCCTTGACCATGTTGTGGGGGTTGCGGCTGCCGAGCGACTTGGCCACCACGTCCCCGATGCCGAGCGCCTCGAATACGGCGCGCAACGGGCCGCCAGCGATGATCCCCGTGCCAGCCTCGGCCGAACGCAAGATCACGTGGCCCGCGCCATACTCGCCGTGCACGTCGTGGTGCAGCGTCCGCCCTTCCTTCATCGGCACCCGGATCATAGTGCGCTTGGCCCGGTCGGTTGCCTTTCGGATCGCCTCCGGCACCTCACGCGCCTTACCGGCGCCGTAGCCGACGCGACCCTTCTGGTCACCCACGACCACGAGGGCAGCGAACGCGAACCGGCGCCCGCCCTTGACCACTTTGGCGACGCGATTGATCGTGACCAGCTTATCGATCAGGTCGTCGCCACCATCGCGGTCGCGCTCGCGGCCACCGCTGCGGTTACCGTCCCGGGATTCCCGTGCCATTCTTCGATGCCCCTAGAACGCCAGCCCGCCTTCGCGGGCGGCATCGGCCAGCGCCTTGACGCGGCCGTGGTAAAGATAAGAGCCGCGGTCGAACACGACTTCCTTGATGCCTGCCGCCAATGCCCGCTCGGCTACCAGCTTGCCGACCGCGGCCGCAGCGGCCTTGTCCGCCCCAGTGCTCAGTCCTTCGCGTAGGCTCGCATCCAGGCTGCAGGCTGCAGCCATCGTACGGCCCGCCGAATCATCGATGATCTGGGCATAGATATGCTTGCTCGACCGGAACACCGACAAGCGCACGCGCCCGCCGGACTTCCGCTTGATTTGGTAACGCAACCGCTCGCGGCGGCGCGCCTGAAGATCGCGCGGTGCGCTCATTTCTTCTTGCCTTCCTTGCGGCGGATTGTCTCGGTGTCATACCGCACGCCCTTGCCCTTGTACGGCTCCGGCGGACGGTAGGAGCGGATTTCGGCCGAAACCTGCCCAACCTGACGCTTGTCCACGCCGGTCACCGTGATCGCAGTCGGCCGCGGCGTCGTGATCGTAATGCCCTGCGGCACCGGATAGACCACGTCGTGGCTGAATCCCAAGTTGATCACCAGGTTCGGCCCTGTCACCGCAGCGCGGAACCCAGTTCCTTGGATCTCCATCGTCTTGGTATAGCCGGTGGACACACCCTTGATCATGTTGGCCACCAAGGCGCGGGTCGTGCCCCACATCATCCGCGCGGTCCGCTCACCACCCTTCGGCAACACGGAAAACTTGCCGTCCTCGATCTTGGCCTCGACATTGTCGGTCAAATCGTAATGCAACTCGCCGAGTTTTCCCTTGGCGGTAATCGTACGGCCAGCCATCGCCAGCGTGACGCCGGCGGGAATCTCGACCGGATACTTTCCTACGCGTGACATAGGATGCTCCTCAGAACACGCGGCAGAGCACTTCGCCGCCAACATTGGCAGCGCGCGCCTCGGCATCGCTCAACACGCCCCGCGGCGTGGACAAAATGGACACGCCAAGCCCGGCATAGACGCGCGGCAATTCCTTGATCTTGGAATAGACCCGGCGACCAGGCTTAGATACCCGGGTGATCTCCTTAATGACCGGCTCGCCCTCATTGTACTTCAGCTCGATACGAAGCTGGCTCACGCCCTGGCGCAGCTCTTCGGCCGAGAACCCCCGAATGAAGCCTTCGCGCTTCAACGCGTCGAGGACATTGGCGCGCAACTTGGAAGCCGGCGCGACACAAGCGGCATGGCGCGCTCGTTGCGCGTTGCGGATGCGGGTGATCATGTCACCCAGCGGATCGGACATCGACATCGCCGGGCTCCCCTACCAGCTCGCCTTGACCATGCCGGGTATCTGCCCAGCACTGGCCAAGTCCCGTAGCGCGATACGGCATAGCTTGAACTTGCGGTAGTTTGCCTTCGCACGGCCTGTAAGCTGGCAACGCAGCTTCACTCGCACGGCCGCACCGTTGCGCGGCAATTGCGCCAGCTTCATCGAAGCGTCGAACCGCTCTTCCACCGCCGCATCGCGATCCATCAGCACCGATTTCAGCGCCGCACGCTTCGTCTTGTCACGCGCCGCCATGCGCTCACGCTTGGCGTTACGATTGATCTGGGAGACTTTCGCCATCGTCCACTCACTCCTTGGAACCTACCGGATCCCTCTCGATCGAGGGCGTCCGGTGGTTTTCCGAAAACTCTGTTTAGGCCGCTTTCGCCTGCGTTGCCGTCTCACCCGCAAACGGTATGTCGAACTGCTTCAACAACGCCTTCGCCTCGGCATCGGTCGGCGCTGTCGTCACGAAGATGATGTCCATCCCACGCACCGTGTCGATCTTGTCGTACGCGATCTCAGGGAAGATCGTCTGATCCTTCAAGCCCATCGCGAAATTGCCGCGGCCGTCGAAACCCTTGTTCCCCGGCACGCCACGGAAATCCCGTACGCGCGGCAGCGCGATCGTCACCAGCCGGTCAAGGAACTCGTACATGCGCTGCTTGCGCAACGTGACCTTGCAGCCGATCGGCAGCCCGGCGCGGATCTTGAACCCTGCAATCGCCTTCTTCGCCTTCGTCTTCACCGGCCGCTGGCCTGCGATCAACGTCAACTCGGCTACGGCAGCGTCAAGCTTCTTCTGGTCGCCGGCTGCCTCGCCGACGCCCATGTTGATCACGATCTTTTCGAGGCGGGGCACCTGCATCGGGTTCGTGTAGCCGAACTGCTCCTGCATGGCCGGACGTATCGCCTCCATGTAGCGGCGCTGCATCCGCGCCATATACTTCGACTCGGTCGACTTGGCTTCGCTATCGCTCATATCAGCTCTCGATCACTTGGCCGGTCGACTTGGCCACACGCACTTTCTGTCCGCCGTCGAGCACCCGGAAACCAACCTTGGTCGGCTCGCCGCTCTTGGGGTCGATGAGCTTCAGGTTGGAGAGGTGGATCGGCCCCTCTTTCTCGATGATGCCGCCAGGCTGACCCATGCCGGACGGCTTCGTGTGGCGCTTGACCACACGCACGCCCCGCACGACCGCCCGCTCGTCCTTGGGCATGACCTGCAACACCTCACCCCGGCGGCCCTTGTCGGCCCCCGTGATGACGATGACCTGGTCGCCCTTCTTGATGCGCGCTGCCATCAGAGCACCTCCGGCGCCAACGAGATGATCTTCATGAACTTGCGGCCGCGCAGCTCTCGCACCACCGGTCCGAAAATGCGCGTCCCGATCGGCTCCTGCGCCTTGTTGATCAGCACAGCGGCATTGCGGTCGAAACGGATCGCACTACCGTCGTTGCGTCGGACAGGGAAGGCAGTGCGGACGATCACCGCCTGATGCACGTCACCCTTCTTGACCTTGCCGCGCGGAATGGCCTCCTTGATCGAGACGACGATTACGTCGCCAACCGACGCCGTCTTGCGCTTGGAACCGCCGAGCACCTTGATGCACTGCACCCGGCGCGCGCCCGAGTTGTCGGCGACGTCGAGGTTGGATTCGACCTGGATCATCTATCTGCTCCCTTAGACCTGCACAGGCGCATCATGGTGCGCCTCGGCCACGGCAGCGATCTCCGCTGGCAGAACGCCTACTGTCTCGCCGTTGCGCTCGAGCAGCAACCACGTCTTCCGCTTGCTGATCGGTGCGCACTCGATGATGCGAACCGTGTCACCCTCGACACAGACATTCTGCTCATCGTGGGCGGCATATTTCTTCGAACGCCGAATGAACTTCTTATACAGTGGATGCATGATCCGCCGGTTCACCAACACGGTGATGGTCTTATCCATCTTGTCGCTGGTCACCCGGCCTGTCAGGACGCGCCTTGGCATCGCCCCCTCCTCTACTTCGCTACAGCGGAGCGCTTGTGCTCCGACATGATGGTTTTAACGCGGGCGATATCGCGGCGAACCTTCTTGACCTGGCCGATGCCCTCGTTCTGCCCGGTTGCCCGTTGAAAGCGCAGGTTGAACTGCTCCTTGCGCAGATCGAGCAACATCGTTCCGAGTTCATCCGCCGTCTTGGCGCGGATGTCAGACGCCTTGGTCATGATCAGCCCTCCCCAAGCCGCTGGATGAATTTGGTCTTGATCGGCAGCTTGGCCGCGCCCAGTGCTAGCGAGGCCCGCGCCAGATCGCCTGAGACGCCGTCGATCTCGAACATGATGCGGCCCGGCTTGACCCGGCACACCCAGAACTCCGGCGAACCCTTGCCGGAGCCCATGCGCACCTCGGCTGGCTTCTGCGACACCGGCACGTCCGGGAAAATCCGGATCCATACCCGCCCGGCACGCTTCATCGACCGCGTGATGGCACGCCGCGCAGCCTCGATCTGCCGCGCAGTGATGCGCTCGGGCTCCAGCGCCTTCAGCCCGAACTGGCCGAAGTTCAACGCCGTCCCGCCTTTGGCGAGACCATGGATGCGGCCCTTATGAGCCTTGCGGAATTTCGTCCGCTTCGGAGAAAGCATTGCCTAAGTCCTTAACGATCGCGGATCAGCGTTGGGGCGCTTGTTCGGCCGCGCGGCGATCCTGCGCCATCGGGTCGTGCGCCAGGATCTCGCCCTTGAATATCCAAACCTTCACGCCGCACGTGCCGTACGTCGTCTTTGCTGTCGCAGTCCCGAAATCGATGTCGGCGCGCAGGGTGTGCAACGGCACCCGCCCTTCGCGATACCACTCCGTCCGCGCAATTTCAGCACCGCCCAGTCGGCCGCCGCAGTTGATGCGAATGCCCTGTGCGCCAAGCCGCATTGCGGACTGCACCGCACGCTTCATGGCGCGGCGGAATGCAACCCGGCGCTCAAGCTGCTGCGCGATGTTTTCTGCAACGAGGACCGCATCGATCTCTGGCTTGCGGATCTCGACCAGGTTGAGGTTCACCTCGACCTTGGTCATCTTCTGCAGTTCCTTGCGGAGAACCTCGATGTCCTGGCCTTTCTTGCCGATGACCACGCCGGGCCGCGCGGCATAGATTGTCACGCGCGGCTTCTTGGCCGGACGCTCGATCACCACGCGCGAAACACCGGCGCCAGCAAGACGCTTGCGCAAATGGGCACGCAGCTTGAGGTCGTCGTGCAGCAACCGGGCATAGTCGCTGCCGGCATACCAACGGCTGTCCCAGGTCCGGTTGATGCCCAGACGCAGGCCGATCGGATTGACCTTGTGACCCATTACGCGGCTTCCCCTTGAGTCTGAGCCACTGCCTCTACGGCCGGCCGACGCGACGTCGGGCGCGGCGTCGGCGCAGGCGCCTGCTTCTCCGAGACCACGATCTTCAGATGGCTGAACCACTTCTCGATGCGAGAAGAGCGGCCACGGCCACGCGCCATGAACCGCTTCATGACGATCGACTTTCCGACTTCGGCGCGCGTGACATAAAGCTGATCGACATCGAGTTGATGGTTGTTCTCGGCATTGGCGATGGCGCTCTCGAGCGTCTTGCGGACTTGCTGGGCAATACGGCGCTTGCTGAACGTGAGCGTCGCCACGGCTTGCCCAGCCGGCAAATTGCGGATCATCCCGGCTACCAAGTTCAACTTGCGCGGGCTGATACGGATGTTGCTCAGGATCGCCTGCGCCTCGGTTTCGGCCAAGGTGCGTGGGTGCTTCGGCTTGCTCATCCCCGCTTCGCCTTCTTGTCCGAGGAATGGCCGGTGAAGGTGCGGGTCGGCGAGAACTCGCCGAACTTGTGGCCGACCATGTTCTCGTTCACCTGCACGGGTAGGAATTTATGCCCGTTGTAGACGCCGAACGTCAGTCCCACGAACTGCGGCAGAATCGTCGAGCGGCGCGACCAGATCTTGATGATCTCGCTGCGGCCCGACGCGCGGGACGCTTCGGCCTTGCCTAGGAGGTACCCATCGACGAACGGGCCTTTCCAGGTAGAGCGTGCCATATCAGTGCTTCCCCTTCGGACGGCGCCGGATGATCAAGCGATCGGTCCGCTTGTTGCCGCGCGTCTTGTAGCCCTTGGTCGGCTTGCCCCACGGCGTAACCGGGTGCCGGCCACCCGATGTGCGGCCTTCGCCGCCGCCATGCGGATGGTCGACCGGGTTCATCACGACGCCACGGTTATGCGGGCGGCGGCCCAGCCAGCGGTTACGCCCAGCCTTGCCAAGCGACTGGTTCTGATTGTCCGGGTTGGACACGGCGCCCACGGTCGCCATGCACTCGGCACGCACGATGCGCAACTCGCCCGAGGTCAGCTTGATCTGCGCGTAGCCTGCATCCTTGCCGACCAATTGGGCGAACGTTCCTGCGGCGCGCGCCATCTTACCGCCGGCGCCGACCTTCATCTCGATATTATGGATGATCGTGCCAACCGGGATCGCGCCCATCGGCATCGCGTTGCCGGGCTTGATGTCTACCTTCTGCCCAGCCACCACCGTGTCGCCGGTCTTGAGCCGCTGCGGCGCGAGAATATAGGCAAGTTCGTTGTCTTCGTAGCGCACCAAGGCAATGAACGCCGAGCGGTTCGGGTCATATTCGAGCCGTTCGACCTTGCCTGGCACGCCGAACTTGCGCCGCTTGAAATCGACATAGCGATAGGACTGCTTGTGCCCGCCGCCACGGAAGAAACTCGTCGTGCGGCCATGGTTGTTGCGGCCACCCGTCTTGTTCTTGCCCTCGGTCAGCGTCTTGACCGGCTTGCCCTTCCAGAGCTCGCTGCGGTCGATCAGCACCGTGCCGCGAAGGCTTTGGGTGACCGGCTTGAATTGCTTGAGTGCCATCGTCTACGCCCTCATCCGAGCCGCGCGGAGAAGTCGATCGACTGCCCCGGCGTCAACTGAACGACCGCCTTCTTGACGTCCGAACGTACGCCCGGCCGACCTTTGAAGCGCTTCGTCTTGCCTTTCTGGATCAGCGTGTTCACGCTGACCACCATCACGCCGAACAGTTCTTCAACCGCGCGCTTGATCTCAGGCTTGGTGGCCTCCATCGACACGCGGAACACAACCTGGTTTTTGTCGCCGAGGTTGGTCGCCTTCTCCGTGATGACAGGGGCGCGGATGATGTTGAACATCGTCTCGCGAGACATGGTGGCGGCCTTCTTACGGGCGACCAGGACCTGCGCCGCGCTCATGCCGCGCTCCCCCCAGCTTCGACCGGCGGCTCGGAATGGACCACCGGATCGGCCCCCTCCGTCATCGGCACGAGGTCTTCGCCCCCGGCCTCCCCGGCAACGGACTGCCCGCTGACCGGCGCGCCAGCCACAACACGGCCGTTCGCCGCGTCCGTACCCGTCAACCGCGCCTCGAGTGCCGCAACACCAGCCGTGGTGATGGCCAACACATCGTGGTTCAAAATGTCGTAGACGTTCGCTCCGCCCGTCGGCAGAACGTCCACCCGGTGCAGGTTGGCAGACGCCTGCAGGAACGTCGCGTCCACTGCCGCATCCACCACCAGCACCGACGTCCAACCCAAGGCACCCAGCTTCAGCTTCAGAGCCTTGGTCTTGCCATCGCCACCGGACGCCGCGTCGAGTACGACAAGCTTGCCCTCCAGCGCCTTCTGCGACAGCGCGCTGATTAGGCCCAACCGGCGAACCTTCTTCGGCAGGTCATAGCCATGGTCCCGCACAACCGGGCCATGGACCCGTCCACCGGTGCGGAATTGTGGGGCGCGCAACGAGCCTTGGCGAGCGTTGCCCGTGCCCTTCTGCTTATACGGCTTCTTCGTCGTGCCGGAGACTTCGCCCATACCCTTGGTCGAGTGCGTGCCAGCGCGCCGCTTCGCCAACTGCCAGTGCACGACCCGGGCCATGATGTCCGCGCGCGGTGCCTGGCCGAAGATTGCATCCGGCAGTTCGTGCTGGCCGGCCGAGCCGTTATCCAGCGTCTTGATCTCAACTTGCATCGTGCGACGTCTCCACCGGCGCAGACTCCGGCGCGGGTTCCGCATTCACCACCGCCGTCGCCAGGAAGCCGGCAGGCATTGGCGCGTCGGCATGCACCGACTTCTTGATCGCATCGCGAACCCGGACGAACTCGCCCTTGCTGCCTGGCACCGCACCGCGAACCATCAGCAGGCCCTTATCCGCGTCGACCGCGGCAATCTGCAGGTTCAGCGTGGTGACGCGCTCAACGCCGAGATGGCCTGCCATCTTCTTGTTCTTGAACGTCTTACCCGGATCCTGGCGGTTGCCCGTGGAGCCGTGCGACCGGTGGGACACCGACACGCCGTGCGACGCTTCCAAACCGCGGAAGTTCCACCGTTTCATCCCGCCGGCAAACCCTTTGCCCTTGGTGATGCCACAGACATCGACCATCTGGCCGACCACGAAATGCGCAGCCGACAAAGTCTGCCCGGTTTCGAGCGTGGCATCCGGGGTGACCCGGAACTCGGTAAGCCGCTTCTTCGGCTCAACCTTCAGCCGGGCATAATGGCCCTTGTTCGGGTTGGTGACGTTCTTCACCTTGGCGCGGCCCCAACCGAGTTGCACGGCGCTGTAGCCGTCACGCTCCGGCGTGCGGACTTCCACCACCTGCACCTGGTCCAGGTGCAAAACCGTGACGGGCACGTGAGTGCCGTCTTCCTTGAACAGCCGGGTCATGCCCAGCTTCTTGGCGATCAAGCCGGTACGCATCGCATCCGTCCTTAGAGCTTGATCTCGACGTCCACGCCACTGGCGAGGTCGAGCTTCATGAGCGCGTCCACCGTCTGTGGCGTGGGCTCGACGATGTCGAGGAGGCGGCGATGGGTCCGAATTTCGAACTGCTCGCGGCTCTTCTTGTCCACGTGCGGCGAGCGGTTCACGGTGAACCGCTCGATATGCGTCGGCAGCGGGATCGGACCCCGAACCCGCGCACCCGTACGCTTCGCCGTGTTCACGATCTCCCGCGTGCTGTTATCCAGCACACGGTGATCGTACGCCTTGAGGCGAATGCGGATGTTTTGGTTGTCCATCGTACTTTCTCGTTCGCGGTCCTGCGCTTGTTTGCCTGGCGGCCTTACTTCTGGATGCTGGCGACGACGCCGGCGCCCACTGTCCGGCCACCCTCGCGGATGGCGAAGCGCAGACCGTCATCCATGGCAATCGGCGCAATCAGCTCCACGTCCATCGACACGTTGTCGCCGGGCATCACCATCTCGGTACCTTCCGGCAGCTTCACCACACCCGTCACATCCGTCGTGCGGAAGTAGAATTGCGGGCGGTAATTGGTGAAGAACGGCGTGTGACGGCCGCCCTCTTCCTTCGTAAGGATATACGCCTCGGCCTTGAACTGCGTATGCGGCGTAATCGAACCGGGCTTGGCCAGAACCTGGCCGCGCTCGACATCCTCACGCTTGGTGCCACGCA
>CAXTVQ010000003.1:0-123318 GCA_964247705.1 uncultured Acetobacteraceae bacterium
GCGTCTTGGAGGCGGAGTTGATGATCTGGTCGATCGCCTGCATGGCGAAGTTGAACGTCATGAACTCGACGATCGGCCGCAGACCGGCCATCCCCGCGCCCACGGCCATGCCGGTGAAGCCGTGTTCGGTGATCGGCGTGTCGATGATCCGGCGCGGGCCGAACTCGTCCAGCAGGCCCTGGCTGATCTTGTAGGCGCCCTGATACTGCGCGACTTCCTCGCCCAGCAGGAACACCGTCTTGTCGCGGCGCATTTCGAGCGCCATCGCGTCGCGCAACGCCTCACGCACCGTGGTCGGTGCGGTTGCACCCCAATCCTTCTCGGGCGCCGCCGCCGCCATTGCCGGACCGCTGGCGGAGACCGTTTCCGCCGGCCGCTTCGGCTCCAGCTTCTGCGGCGCTTCGGCCGTCTGAGGAGCCGCAGCCTCCGCATCCCCTTCGCCCAGCACCGCGATCGGCGTGTTGACCGGCACGCCTTCGGTGCCCTCCTCGACCAGGATCTTGGACAGCGTGCCTTCATCGACCGCCTCGACCTCCATCGTGGCTTTGTCGGTCTCGATCTCGGCGAGCACGTCGCCGGCGCGAACGTCCTCCCCCACCTTCTTGAGCCAGCGGGCAAGCTTGCCCTCCGTCATCGTGGGAGACAGGGCAGGCATCAGGACTTGGGTTGACACGTTCGGTCAGGCCTCCAGCAGCACGTCGGTCCACAGTTCGCGCTCATCCGGCTCGGGGCTGGACTGGGCGAACTCGGCCGCTTCGTTCACCCGGGCGCGGACCTTGGTGTCGATCTCCTTCAGCGCGCCCTCGTCGGCACCCAGCTCCATCAGCAGCCGGCGGGCCTGCTCGATGCAGTCGTGCTCGTCGCGCATCTTCTGGATCTCGTCGCGGGTGCGGTACTTGCCCGGGTCCGACATCGAATGCCCCCGGTAGCGGTAGGTCTTCATCTCCAGCAGGAACGGGCCGTTGCCGGCGCGGCAATGCGCCACCGCCTCCTCCGCAGCACGGCGGACCGCGGTCACGTCCATGCCGTCCACCTCGGCATTGGCCATGCTCCAGGGCGCGCCGTTCTTGGACAGCTCACGCGAGGCGCTGGACCGCTCGATGCTGGTACCCATGCCGTACTTGTTGTTCTCGATCACGTAGATGCAGGGCAGCTTCATCAGCGCCGCCAGGTTGAAGCTCTCGAACACCTGGCCCTGGTTCGCGGCCCCGTCCCCGAAATACGTCACGGCGACATGGTCGTCCTCGCGGTACCAGTTGGCGAAGGCGAGCCCGGTCCCGATGCTGACCTGGGCGCCGACGATGCCGTGGCCGCCGAAGAACTTCTTCTCGCGGCTGAACATGTGCATCGAGCCGCCCTTGCCCTTGGAGTAGCCGCCCGAGCGCCCGGTCAGCTCCGCCATGACGCCGCGCGGCTCCATCCCGGTTGCCAGCATGTGGCCATGGTCGCGGTAGGAGGTAATGACCTCGTCGCCGGCCTTCAGCGCGCCCTGCATGCCGACGACCACGGCTTCCTGACCGATATACAGGTGGCAGAACCCGCCGATCAGGCCCATGCCGTACAACTGCCCGGCCTTCTCCTCGAACCGGCGGATCAGCAGCATGTCGCCGTAAGCCTTCAGCAGATCGTCCTGCGACATGCTGAAGTTCGAGCGTTCCGGCCGCGTGCTGCCGTTCATTCCCTCGGCGATCTGTGCCATGGCGCGCTCCCTTCGGTGTTCGTTCTCACCTAGCGCCGCTCCGGCGTAGCGACAAGGTCACACACGGCGCCAATCGAGCAAGAGCGCTGCGCCCCGGAGGTAATCCCGGTCTGAAGGCGTGGTGCGAAGGACCATTGGAAGTGGAATTGGTTCGGTGTCATACCCATAACAGGCCTACCTTGCTGAGAAGGTTTTCATGTCAGTCGCTGGGAGCGTGATGCTCCCCACATTCCGAAGATTGAGCCGCCACGAATACGGCGCGTTGGAGACTGTCGAACTCGATCCCGATCAAACCGAGCGCTTCCTGGGCCCGGTATGTGAAATCCTCGAGGCTGTTCGCCGCGGCCCCAATCACGCCGTCGTGGCCATCGAGGTCTGCGGCACGATGGCCGGGTTCTTCGTCCTGCACCCGCAAGCCCGCGAACCCTCCTGCTGGTGGCTCGGCTGGATCGCCATCGATCGCCGCCAACAGGGCCACGGGTATGGCCGCGTCGCGCTACAGGCCGTCTGGAGGCATCTGCGCCGGATTTCGGGCTGCCGGCGCGTCCGGTTGCTGGTGGCACCAGATAATACCCGGGCGCGGCGCCTCTATCAGCAGAGCGGCTTCCGAGAGGCAGGCATGTCGCAAGCCAGCAAGGAGATGATCCTGGAGCTTGTCCTGCCGGCCGCCGTGGACGCCGGCCAACTCGACGCGTTCAATCTGATCGCGGTCGCTGCCCGGGCCCGGCGTGTGTTCCGCCATTGGCGGCTGCGGCAGAGCGCCGGTCCGCATGCGGCTTGGGTGATCGGCGTGGAGCGTGGTCCGCCAGAACCGGACCTCGGCTTCAGTCCAAGATCTTGTAATGGAACCCCGTCCCGTGCGGATGGCCGCGAGCGTCGACCGTGTGCCCCGGGATCGTTCCAGCCTGCCTCCATCCAGCGTCGCTGTAGAGCCACTCCGTATCCTCGTCGGCGCGTATGGCCCATGTCAGCAATGTGCGGCCGGACCGGCGGGCGGCTTGCTCTGCGGCACCGATCAGTGCGGGCGCAAGGATGCGGCAGTGCGCTCCTGGAGCAAGGAGGAGACAGGTTACCTCCGCCCGGTGCCGGCCATTCTCGGCCGTATCCAGCCCGAGCTGCACGGATCCGGCCAGGACACCCTGCCGCCAGACCGCGAACAGTTTCGTGCCGCCCCTCGTGACCGCCCGCGTCACGTTGCGCCAGTAAGCCTGGGCTTTGGGGCGGTCGAGAGGGTCATGGAATGGCGTGCAAGCGCCGCCGGCGACGCAGTCCTGCAGAAGTTTCGAGAGCGGCCGTTCGGCGCTCTCGGCTGCTGTCAGATCCAGCTCCTCCGTCACCAGGCCAGAGAGCGGCTTGGCGTAACGCGCCTCGATCGAGGCTGCCGGGTTGTCGAGTGCTCGCAGCCCGGGTCGCCGTAGGTAGCCGTTCTTCTCGTAGAAGGCGTGCGCCCGGGTGAACAGCACGTCGGACCACAGCGTCATTCGAGTGGCGCCGGCGTCCCGGGCGTGGTCCTCGGCTTGCCGGAGCAGATCGTATCCGAGTCCGGTGCCCCGGTATCCGGGCGCGACATACATCCGGGCGATGTGCCATCCGTCCTCCGCCGGGTAGGTCGCGACCATGCCAACGACAAGGCCTGAGGTCTCAGCCGACCAGATCGCACCGCCAGCAGCTACGTAGGACGTCGCAAGACTCTGGATGTCCGGTATTTCGGCCGCAACGTCGATCAGTCCGGGTGTGTACTCGCCCCAACACGTGGCGATGAGAGCGAGGTAACCTGGGCCGTCGGCATCGACGCCGGGGCGGATGACGCAAGGCGGGTCAAGCAAGGCCGGGTCAAGCAAGAGAGGAGCAAAACGCCTGGATGCGGGAGCATGCTTCCTTCAGCGCGGTGTCGTTCGTCGCGTAGCTGATCCGGAGATACGGGCTCATGCCAAACGCTGCGCCGTGCACGACCGCGACGTGCTGCTCTTCCAGCAAGGCCATGGCGAAGTCGGCGTCCGTTTCGAGACGGGCTCCGTTCGGCGTCACCTTGCCCAGGCACCCGGCGATGTTCGGGAACACGTAGAATGCTCCCTCCGGCCGGTGGCACATCAGGCCGGGCGCCGCGTTCAAGGCGTCCACCACGAAATCACGCCGCCGCCGATAGGCAGCCGCCTGCTCGGCGACGCTGTCCTGCGGGCCGTCGAGGGCGGCTGCGGCCGCAGCCTGGGTGATGCCGGATACGCCAGCCGTCATGTGCCCCTGCATCGACACCATGGCCTTGATCAACGGGCGAGGCCCCGCCGCGAAACCGACGCGCCACCCCGTCATGGCGTAGGTCTTGGACACGCCCGACAAGGTCAAGACCCGGTCCCGCAGCGCCGGTACGACCGCCGCCATGGTTGCGTGGGGCTCCCCCGTGTAGAGCAGGTGCTCATACATGTCGTCGGACATGATCCAAACGTGCGGGTGCCGCAGCAGCACCTCGCCGAGTGCCGCCATCTCCGCGGCGGAACACGCGGCGCCCGTGGGATTATTGGGGAAGTTCAGCATCAACCACTTGGTGCGTGACGTGATGGCGGCGTCGAGGTCCTCGGGGCGCAGCTTGAAGCCGTTGTTCTGCGGGCAGTTGACCGGGACCGGCACGCCCCCGACCAAGGCCGTCATCAGCGGATAGGCGCCCCAGTAAGGCGCGGGGATCACCACTTCGTCCCCTTCGTCGACCGTCGCCATCAAAGCGTTGAACAGCCCCTGCTTGCCGCCGGCCGACACGCTGATCTCGTCCAACTCGAAGTGAAGGCCGGAGTCGCGCAGGAACTTGCGCTGGATCGCCTGTTTCAGCGCCGGCACACCGTCTTGCGGCGTGTATTTCGTCTCCCCCCTGAGCGCCGCCTGGTGCGCTGCCTCGATCGCGTGGGGTGGGCTGGCGAAATCGGGCTCGCCGATGGTCAGCGAGACGACATCCACGCCGGCCGCCCGCATCGCCCTGGCCTTGGCCGTCATCGACATGGTGGCGGCGACGGGAACGCGGGCTTGTCGCGTGGAAAGAGCAGGCATAAGGGATTTTCTCGGCGTGAAAGGGCTCAGGTCAGGGCTTGGCAGAAATGCTGGATACGCGTGCACGCCTCGCGCAGAGCCTCCGTGCTGGTCGCGTAGCTGACGCGGAAATGCCCAGGATACAGGAAGGCCGAACCGTGCACCGCGGCGACCCCGGTCTCGTCGAGCAGCGCCACGACGAAGCTCTCGTCATTCGTGATCTTGGCGCCCTTGGGCGAGGTCTTGCCGACGCACCCGTTCATGGACGGGAACACGTAGAAGGCGCCTTCAGGCCGGTGGCAGGTAAGCCCAGGAGCCTGGTTGAGCATGTCCACGACCATGTCACGCCGGGCCTGGTAGACCTCCACCATCTCGGGGATGAAATCCTGCGGTCCGTTCAGCGCCTCGACCGCGGCCGCCTGGCTGATGCTCGAGGTGTTGGACGTGGACTGCGACTGCAGCTTGTCCATCGCCTTGATGACCGCCTTCGGGCCACCCGCAAACCCGATGCGCCAGCCCGTCATGGCGTAGGCCTTGGAGCAGCCGTTCATCGTGATGGTCCGGTCGCGCAGCTTCGGCTCGACCTGAACGATGGTTGCGAACTCGAAGTCTCCGTAGGTCAATTTCTCGTAGATGTCGTCAGTGAAGACCCATACGTGGGGATGGCGCAGCAATACGTCCGCCAGGGCCTTCAACTCCGCCGCAGAATAGGCAGCCCCCGTCGGGTTGCACGGACTGTTCAGCATCAGCCACTTCGTCTTGGGGGTGATCGCCGCCTCAAGGTCTTGCGGCTGCAGCTTGAAGCCGTTGTTTTGGCCGCATGGGACGATCACCGGCGTGCCGTCCGCGAGTGCCACGATATCCGGGTAGCTGACCCAGCAAGGGCTGGGGATGATCACTTCGTCCCCCGCATCGAGCGTGGCGACCATGGCGTTGTAGATGATCTGCTTCCCGCCAGTCGCGACGATGATCTCGTCCGGCGCGTAGTCGAGCCCGGAGTCGCGCTTGAACTTGGCCGCGACGGCCTTGCGCAACGCCGGCGTGCCAGCGACGTCCGTGTACTTCGTGTCGCCGGCCTCGATGGCACGGATGGCGGCTTGCTTGACGTTCTCGGGCGTGTCGAAATCCGGCTCGCCGGCGGAGAGGCTGATCACGTCCCTGCCCTCGGCCTGGAGCGCACGGGCCTTGGTGGCGATCGCGATGGTCTGGCTCGGGCTCACACGTCCCAGCCGCTCGGCAATAAACGTCATGTCGGATATCCGGGTGTCACAAGAAGCGGCGCACCCTATGCCCGGCGACGCCCGGCGGCAACCGTGCGCTGTTGCACCAGCCATGCCCCGATCAGGGCCGTGGACACGAACACCAGGATGACGGTCGCTAGCGCGTTGAGCTCGGGCGTGGCGCCCAGCTTGAGCGAGGAGAATACGACCATCGGCAAGGTGGACGCGCCCGGCCCGGAGACGAAGCTCGCCACCACGAGGTCATCCAGGCTCAGGGTGAAGGCGAGCAGCCATCCGGACATGAGCGCCGGGGCAAGCAGGGGCAACGTGATCCGCAGGAAAGCGGAAGCAGGCGTGCAGCCCAGATCCATCGCCGCCTCCTCGAGCTCCGACCCGGACCCGGCCAACCGCGCCCGAACCACGACCGCGACGTAGGACAGCGAGAACGAGACATGCGCCACGGCGATCGTGATGGCGCCGCGCTGGGCGGGAAAGCCCAGGAACTGCTCCGAGGACACGAACAGCAGCAGCAGCGACAAGCCGATCAACACGTCCGGCAACACGAGGCGCGTAGCGAGGAGGGTGTCCAGCAAGCCGCGTCCGCCGACCCGGCCGAACCGCTCCAGCACGACGCCCGCCGCCGTACCCAGCACCGTCGCTCCCGTTGCGGACAACGCTGCGACCTCCAGGGAGAGCAAGCCCGCCTGCTTCAACCCGGAATCGTGCCAGAGCGTCCCATACCAGCGGAAAGACAGGCCCGACAGGACGGTCGTCAGACGCGAGTCGTTGAAGCTCGTCAGCACCAGCAGCGCCACGGGTATGAACAAGAACGCGTAGCCGAACAACAAGGCCGCCAGCAGGGTGCGCGAGAGTTTCATGCCATGGCTCCTCGGCTATTCTGCCACAGCTAGGTGCAACTCTGGCACGCCAGGCAAGGATCGTTTAGGCAAGGATCATGGCCGAGACATCCACCCCTGCCCCGCCCTATGTCGTCGAGCTCGCTGGCGTGTCCAACCTGAGGGACATCGGTGGCTACCTCACCGAGGACGGACATGTCGTCCGCCGTGGGATGGTGTTCCGGTCCGCGGCGCTTGCGAAACTGACGCAGGCCGACATCGCCGTCGTGGATACGCTGGGATTACGGACGATCTGCGACTTCCGCGGCGTTGCGGAGAGCCAGAACGCGCCGACTCCGCTGACCGGCCCGGCGATCGTGAACCTGCCGATCGAACCGACTGTAGGGGCCGGGCTGCGCGACATCCTGCGCACGAAGGAGGCGAGCGGCGAGGCACTGTATGCCGTGCTGGAACGGGCCTATGCCGCCTACGCGCTGTCCAGCCAGGAGCAGTACCGCACCATGTTGGACCTGGTCGCGGATGGAGGCACGCCGCTTTTGTTCCATTGCTCTGCCGGGAAGGACCGGACCGGGTTTGGCGCGGCCTTGCTGCTTACGGTGCTCGGTGTCGCATGGGATACAGTCGTCGCCGACTTCCAGGCTACGAACCGGCTCTGGCGTCGCGATACGGTGCCTGCCGACGACATTCCGCCGTCCGTCCGCGAGTCGCTGCTTCAGGCTGACCCGGCGTTGCTAGCGGCCGCATTCGAGGCAGCCCGGCGTCGATACGGTTCGGTGGAGGCATTCCTGGAACAGGCGCTCGGCTTCGGACCGGCCCGCAGACAGCGTCTACGCGATGTGATGTTGGAGGAAGCTTGATGTCGGATTTGCTCGAAACGCATGCGGACGGCGTCGCTACACTGACGCTCAACCGCCCGGACCGGCTGAACGCGCTGAGTGAGACCATGGTCGCCTCGCTATGCGAAGCACTGCCGCGGCTGAACCTGGATCCGAACGTCGGGGCAATCGTCCTCACCGGCGCCGGCCGGGGATTCTGCGCCGGTGGCGACGTGAAGCGGATGGCAGCCACGGAGCAGGGAGTGGAAGAGCGCCAGGAAGGTTTGCGCTGGCGGCACGAGAGCATCCGTCTGCTGCGGACGATGGGAAAGATCGTGATCGCTGCCGTCAACGGACCCGCTGCCGGAGCCGGGTTGAGCCTCGCTCTGGCCTGCGACCTGCGGCTTGCGGCGCGGTCGGCACGGTTCCGCACGGCGTTCGCGGCGGTCGGGTTCTCGGGTGATTTTGGCGGCTCGTGGTCTCTGACGCGCTTGGTCGGAACGGCCAAGGCGAGGGAGCTGTATTACCTGAACCCTCTGATCGATGCGGAAGAGGCTTTAAGGCTCGGTTTGGTCACCAGGGTCGTCGACGACGATGCATTATCGTCGGATGCCCATTCGATGGCGGCGTCCCTGGCGCAAGGCCCCCGTGTGGCGTTCGCCTACATGAAGCGCAATCTGCACGCGGCAGAGACCGAGCCGCTTCAGACGGTCCTGGATATGGAGGCTCTCGGTCAGGCACGCACGGGAATGACCGAAGACCACAAGGAGGCCGCCCGTGCTTTCGTTGAGAAAAGAGCGCCCATTTTCCATGGGCGGTAAGGGGATGTGACCTCTTAGAGGGCTACGCCGACTTTCGAAGCTGCAAGCTGGCCTTGTTCAATCCAGCCAGTAAGCCCGGTTCGCGCGCGATCGACTCTGCTACCTGAACGGCCGCCGCAAGTTGAGCATCGGTCATGTTGCGTATGGCCGGCCGCCGTACGACGCGATCCCAGCGGCACCCGAGAGCGGTGTCGAGACAAACCCTCATAAAGCAATGATCATACCGGATAGGCCACCGTTGATCGGCCGCCATCGAGGGCAGCGTCTGGCGCGTGAGCATCAGCCAGCGTGAGGTCAAGGCTGCCCGGGTGTCGTGCTGGAGCAAGCGCATCCCTCTCTCAATGCGTGGGTTTATGATGGAGGCGGTGGCGTCTCAAACGCCTACAAACGTCTAGCGCTAATTTCTGCAAGACCGTCGACCTTTCCCATTGCGCAACGAGCCGTTCACTGTCATGTAAATTGCGTAAATTGTCTCATGAGTTGGTCGTGGTATGCGGTTGCTTGTCGGAAGACCCTCGTTCGTCGCGGACGTTAAACGGCCTTTCACGTTCACCGGAACGCGCACATCGCTCGACGCTGAGGGGTTCTACGCACCAGGTGACCGATCCAGTGTTGCCGCCAGGGGTAGGCCCGCCGTCGACAGCACGCCGGTTGAGAATTGAACCCCGTGATCCGGCAATGGCTGCGCGGAGACATCCGCCCGCTGTTTACGCTTGCCCGCAAGCAGTTGTTTGACGCCATCGAGACCACGTCTCTGCCAGCGGGACATGGCCAGATCGCCAGGGTGCTGTTTAGCCCGGCGGGGATCGTTGATAGCTCACCAATAGTCGAGGTCGCGACGCCGCGGGCCAGCATACCTCACCACACTGTGCTGGATGCCAAACCTCGCACTTGCCTGTCGCCCAATCCCTTGGGACACTGGCCTACAGCCAAGAAAGCGATCTTCGACAAGGTCGTCGCGGCGACGTTGCTGATTACTGGCCTTCCACTGATGGCTGTCATCGCGGCCATAGTGAAGCTGGACTCACCCGGCCCGATCGTTTTCCGGCAGATGCGGGAAGGCTTGAACGGTAAGCTGTTCACGGTGCTGAAATTCCGAACGATGTATCACCACGGGACCCACGACGAGTCTCGGCAAGCGACGCGACGTGATCCCCGCATCACCCGGTCCGGCCACTGGCTCAGACGGTTCAGCCTGGATGAACTGCCGCAACTATGGAACGTCCTCCGCGGCGACATGTCGCTCGTCGGACCTCGCCCGCATCTACCGACCACACGCGCGGGCGACCGGCTTTTCTCTGAGATCGTCCCGGACTACCAAGCTCGCCATCGGGTGAAGCCGGGTCTGACAGGATGGGCGCAAGTGCAAGGCTTACGTGGTGAGACACGAACCGAGCAGGACATCGTCGATCGGGTCGAGCAGGATATCTACTACATCGAACATTGGTCGCTCGCCCTTGATCTGGAGATCCTACTGCGGACGTTCGTGCAGGAACTCCTGATGAGCCGAAGCGGCCGCGCCTATTAGCCGGTGGCAACTCGTCTGCATCTGCGCGTTTGACGGACTAGTCACTCGCTGTCTTAAACATGGCCGCCGACGGTCATGGTGACAAACGGCCGTCATTGTAACGTTAAAAGAGACGCGACGACTCTCAATCCAGCGCGCAAACGGTCGTTAGCACTCGTGTGAGTTTGACGATCATGCAATACTCACGTGTCTTATTTTCGGGCTAAATCTCACATGTCGGTCAGCGTTGTTACTGGAGCGACGGGGGGGATTGGCCGGTGGATTGCGTTGGGCTTGGCTCGGGCGGGACATTCCGTTGTACTTGTCGGCCGGGATCGGGAGCGTGGCGAGGCGGCTATGAGCTGGATACGGGCCCGCACTGTGGACCCGGATCTAGACCTGATGATTGCAGACCTGTCGTCGCTTGCAGCGACACGGCTCGCCGCCATGATGATCGACGCCCGTTATCCGGTGATCGATGTCCTGGTGAACAATGCTGGCGTCTTCAACACGAGCCGTTCGTTGACAAGCGAAGGGATCGACCGGGTGCTGGCGATCAATCATCTCTCGCCGTTCGTGCTGACCCGGGCCTTGATCCCGGCCTTGAGGTCGGCAGCGGATTTGAGAGGCGCCGCTCGAATCGTCAATATCGGTTCGTCGACATCGGATCGCGCAAAAATCGGTGCAGCAGACCTAGATGGCCAACGCCGCTGGTCGATGGTCGGGGCTTACAGCCGCTCCAAGCTTGCGATGATGATGACAACCTTCGGCTGGGCGCGACGGCTCGAGGGCACCGGCGTTGTCGCCAACATCGTCCATCCAGGGACCGTCGCATCGAAACTCGTGCGCTCACGCGGTGTCATTGGACTGGCTTGGCATATCATGGCGCCGTTCATCTCAACCGAGGAGCAAGGCGCTGACAGTCCCTTGCACGTGGCGCTTGCGCCCGAGTTCACGACGATCACGGGCAAATATGTCAAAGGACGCCGGATCGTCCGTCCCAACCGCCTCGCGCTGAACGAAGACCTGGTCGAGCAAGTCTGGACGGCTACGGAGACGCTGGCCGGCGGATGACCCGTATCGCCGCGAGAGCGGTCGTGACCCCGACCGTGGCCGTGTGCGAGCACCGACGCAGCCAAACCTGGATACTGAACCTGCGCGCCTCTCGCCCAAAGGGACCGCGGACGGGGGACGCGTCGGAGGAGGGTTCGAACAGGGTCGGCTGCAGGACCCGTGCCGCCTCAGGGTCACGCGTAAGCTGACCATCGAAGCCGAGCCGCGGCATCAGAAAGGCGATCAGGTTCGGGAACACACGCTGCACGAGCGAGAAGACGGCGACCGTCCCACTCACGATCACTTCGGCCTGGCCGGTCATGGCGGCGATGTAGATGGCCTCGCAAACGATCTCCGGTTGATACACGGGTGGCGCTGGCCGGGCAGGCCAGCCCATGTGGGACGGGGCGTGCGAGAAGAACGGCGTGTTGACGGCTGGGGGGAACACGGTGCTCACGCGGATGGCGCTGCGCTCCATCGTCAGTTCGGCCTGCAACGCTTGGGCAAACCCGCGCACGGCCGCTTTTGCACCCGCATAGGACGTCATCAGCGGCAGGCCGTGGAAAGCCATCGCCGAACAGACGTTGACGATTGTCCCCTGGCCGGTCTGCCGCATCAGGTCCAATGCGACCCGGCAGCCATTCACGGTTCCACCGTAGGTGACGGCCGTGACCTGATCGAACTCGGCCTCGGGCACGACGATGAAGCGCCCATAAACGCCGTTGCCAGCGCAATTGATCCAGATGCTGGGCGTGCCAAGCTCGGCCACGAGACGCTCGGCCGCCAAGCGAAGCGCCTCGCTATCGGCCACGTCCGCAACCGCCGTGCCGCAGGGCATCCCAGCGCACCTGACATCGGCCGCAGCCGCTTGCAGTCCAGGCGCACCGCGCGCAATCAGCCCGACACGCCAACCCCGCTTGGCGAACACGATCGCGGTGCCCCGGCCGATGCCCGACGACCCTCCCGCTATGAAAACCGTCCGTATCTGGTGGGTCAGGACAACGGATCCTGAGCAGTAGGTAGACGGGTCTTCATGGGCCGGCACCATGCCGCCACTCGGTTTCCCACTCAAGTCACATGGCGCGAGCTTTGCACTTTGCAGATCGGCGCAGATCGGCGCGGGTTGGCAAAAGAACGGACAACATGGCACTGCGCGGACTGGCTGGATGGCTTGGGCTGCTCGTCCTGGCGTGGGTGTTGAGCGAGGACCGCCGCACCGTCCCGTGGCGGGTCGTTGCCGGCGGTGTGGTCGCGCAACTGGCGCTCGCGTCTGCGCTGATCGGCATCCCTGCGACCCGTCTTGTAATTTCGGCGTTGAACGGTGCTGTTTTAGCCCTGCAAACGGCCACGGATGACGGGACGGCGTTCTTATTCGGCTATCTCGGCGGTGGTCCCCTGCCCTTCACGGAAATCCATCCAGGCTCCAGCCTCATCATCGCCTTCAAAATCCTGCCCTTGGTCTTGGTCGTGAGCGCCCTCAGCGCGCTGCTGTTCCATCTCGGCATCCTGCAGAGGGTCACGGGCGCGTTCGCCCTGGTGCTCCGCCGGCTCACCGGGATCGACGGTCCGGTCGCGCTTGCCGCGGCCGCGCACATCTTCGTCGGCAACGTCGAAGCGCCGCTGCTGATCCGGCCATACCTCACCGGATTGCAGCGTGGTGAGATGTTCGCCGTCATGAGCTGCGGCATGGCAGGGATCGCCGGCACGGTCATGGTGATCTACGCGGCGATCCTGCGCCCCGTGATCCCGGAGGCGCTCGGCACCATCATCACGGCATCCGTCATCAGCACGCCGGCGGCTCTGGCCATCGCCGCCCTGATGGTCCCGTTCACCACAGCCAAGGCTACGGCGCCCGCCCAGTCCGAGGCACGACGCTCGGTCAGTATGCTGGACGCGCTGGTACGTGGCACGGCGGATGGCGTCGGGCCGCTCGTCGGGATCACGACCACGTTGATCGTTGCCCTGGCGCTCGTCAGCCTGATCAACATGGCGCTCGGATGGCTGCCGGGCGCGCCGTCGCTGGAGGGGTTGTTTGCGGTGCCGTTTCGCCCGTTGCTGTGGCTGATGGGCGTGCCCTGGGCGGAAACGGGCGCCGCCGGTGTGTTGATGGGCACCAAGACGGTGCTGAACGAGTTCGTCTCCTACCTTCGGCTGGCAGCGTTGCCGCCGGATGCGCTCAGCGACCGGTCGCGTCTGATCCTGACATACGCCATGTGCGGTTTCGCGAACTTCGGCAGTGTCGGCATCATGGTCGGCGGGATCGGCGCCATGGTGCCCGACCGGCGAGCCGAGATCGCCAGCCTCGGCCTGCGGTCCATCGTCAGTGGGACGATGGCAACCTGTATGTCCGGCGCATTGGCGGGCGTGTTGGCCTGAGACCGGCACTTAGCCAGACTGCAGCACCGCCGTCGCTTCAATCTCGACCAGGGCCTTGGCTTCGACCAGCCGTGTCACCCCCACAGCCGACATCGCCGGGTAGTGCTTGCCGATAACGGCGCGGTAGGCCTGGCCGATGCCACGCAGATTGGCCTGGTAGTCGTCCAGGTCGCAGATATACCAAGTCATTCGGACAATGTCGGCCGGCGTTGCTCCTGCGACCGCCAGGACCTCGGCAATGTTCCGCAACGCTTGCTCCACTTGGGCGACGAGCCCGTCGGCGAACCGGCCCTGGCTGTCCCACCCGACCTGTCCGCCCACGAAAACCGTCTCACCCTGTGCGGCGACGCCGTTGGCGTAACCGGACGGTGGCGGCCAGCCAGGTGGCTGCAGCACCCTCACGTGACTTCTCCCCCAGCGACCGCAATGGCTTGCCCGGTCATGGGCGAGGCTTGCTCACCGCACAGGAAGGCGACGACGTTGGCCACCTCGGCAGGCTGCACCAGCCGGCCCTGCGGGTTCGTGCGTTCCAGGATCGCCCTGGCGTCGCCGGCCGTTTTCCCCGTCTTCGCGGTGATCACGTCCAGAGCCCGGTCGACCAACGCCGTTTCCGTGAAGCCCGGACACACCGCGTTCACGGTCACGCCCGTGCGGGCGAGTTCGGCGGCGAGAGCCCGCGTCAGGCCGATCAGACCGTGCTTGGCGGCACCATACGCCGCCGTGTAGGCATAGCCCTTCAACCCGGCGGTGCTCGAGATCGAGACCACCCGCCCCCAGCCCCGCTCGATCATGCCTGGCAGCAGGCACTGGATGGTATCGAAACAGCTTGTCAGGTTCAGGCCGAGCATACCGTCCCAGTCGGCACGGGTGTGACGCACGAATGGCGCTGAAAAGGCTGCGCCGGCGTTGTTCACCAGGATGTCGAACGGGCCCAGTCGCTCGATGGCAGTGCGCACAGCGTGACTGTCGGTCACGTCGGCAACGGCGTATGCAAATCCCGTTTCGCGCAATGCGTCGCCATCCCGGCCCAGCACGGCCACGTCCGCACCGTCCGCGGCAAGCCGGTCGGCAATGGCGCGGCCGATACCCTTGGCCCCACCGGTGACCAGCGCCCTGCGCCGTTGCATCGCCCGTCCTCTTGTCGGAGCATGATCCTGCCGGGCCATCTCCGACCCGTCAATCGTTGCGCTTTCTGGAAGGCGGCGGGATGACCCACCCGATGTTCGGCCCAAACCGCTTCAAGTTGGGGCTTTTCTCGCTGAACGCCGATGGTGGACTGACCCTGACGCGGGTGGCCGAACGGTGGCCGGCAACCTGGAAGGGCATTGCCGAGGTCGCACGATTGGCTGACCGCGCCGGGTTGGAGTTCATCCTGCCGATCGCCCGCTGGAAGGGGTTCGGCGGCGACATGAACAGCCGCGAGTGGAGTTTCGAGACGCTGACCTTTGCGGCGGCACTGGCGGGGATGACGCGGCGGATCGCCTTGTTCTCGACGGTGCACGTCCCGATGGTGCATCCGGTGTTCGCCGCGAAAGCCTTGGCCACGATCGATCAGGCGAGTTCCGGGCGCGCTGGGCTGAATATCGTTTGCGGCTGGAATCCCGAGGAGTTCGCGCTGTTCGGCCTGCCGATGATCGAGGACCGTTACGAGCAGGGGCGCGAATGGGCGCAGATCATACAGCGCCTTTACACAGCGACAGAACCATTCGATTTTGCCGGAAAGTTTTACAATTTGCGCGGTGTATCGGGCAAACCGGCACCGCTGCAGCAGCCCGGTCCCGTGACGTTGAATGCGGCATTCTCGCCACCGGGGCGGGCCTTTGCAGCCGAGGCAGCCGACTTCCTGCTCACCACCTTCACCGACATCGAGGCCGGACGGCCGCATCTCGCGGACATGCAGGCGCGCGCCGCGGCCAACCGGCGCACGATCGGCGTGGTGGCAACGTGTCACGTCGTATGCCGGCCAAGCCAGGCGGAGGCGGATGACTATTACCGGCACTACGCGGTGACGATGGCGGACACGGCCAGCCTCGACATCTACACGGCGGCAAAGGCGGCCAATTCCAACTCGCATGACCCGGCGGCGTACCACCAGTACCAGACGCGGTTTGCCGCAGGCGCCGGCACTTACCCGCTGGTCGGGACGCCGCGGTTCATCGCCGACGAGATGATCCGCATGGCCGACGCCGGTTTCGCCGGCACGACGGTCTCGTTCGTCAATTTCGCCGACGAATTGCCCTACTTCCTGGCCAGCGTGCTTCCCTTGCTCGAGCAGGCGGGGCTTCGCAGCGCCACCTAGCCTGGATGGTCGTTGCTATGCCAAACGGCCCCGGCAAGGACGATGCTGTCCAGCCCGAAACGCTGACGGCCGACCCGGGTCTTGTTGGAGACGTCGGTGAAGCGGAACTCGCCCTCCTCGATCCGCATGACGGTGGCGTCCCCCGTGCTGCCGATCGACAGGTCGGCCAGGTCCGGGCGTTTCAGCACGTGGGCCGGCGTCGCAGTCACGGCGCGGACGATCGAGGGCACGTCCATCCCGAGATAGAGGAACTTGCTCATCGTCTCCATGTTGTCGAACGCCGGGCCGTCGATGCAGAGCACGTGCACGTCCGAACTGATGATGTCGGGCTTGAACCCGCCGGCGAGCATCGCTTCCGCGACGTCGAAATCGAACGACCCCTTGCCGTGCGCGATGTCGAAGATCACGCCCCGCTCGCGCGCCTCCCAACACGCCTCCTTGATCGAGCCGTCGGCGCGGCAGGGCGCATTGGGGAATGGCTTGAAACAATGGGTTAGCGTGTCGCCCGGCCGTAGCTCCTTCAGCACATCCGTGTAGCGGGGCGGCGGACGGTCGATATGGCACATGACCGGAAGCCCTGCCCGGTCGGCTGCCTCGAGCGCGAAGTAGAGCGGGGTTATGCCGTTGACGCCGCTTGTGTTGGCGCCGACCCGTACCTTCACGCCGCGCACGATGTCCTTGTTCGCCAAGGCCACGGTGGCACAGGTCTCCGGGTCCATCAGCCGGATGTCCTGGCTCTCCCCCACCATCACGGAGGGGGAGAACGCGTAGATTCCGGCGTGGCTGACGTGCAGGTAGGCCAGGATGCGCGTCTGGCTCACTTCGACCACGTGCTTGCGGAAGCCGGCGAAATTCCCCGGCCCGGCCGAACCGACGTCGAGCCAGGTCGTGGTCCCGCAGCGCTTGGCCAGGGCATCGCCGTCGATGCTGATGGACGTGCCGCCCCAGTAGACGTGGGCGTGGAAATCGATGTTCCCCGGCATGACGATGCACCCGGCGACGTCGCGTTCGGCCTTGCCCTCCAGTCCCGAACCGATCGCGGCCACTTTGCCATCGGCGAACGCGATGTCGGTCACCTCGTCCCGGCTGTTGCCAGGGTCAACCACTCGGCCATTGCGTAATACGAGATCGTGCATCGTCATGCTCGCGCCTTGAGGAATCCAACCAGCCGTTCGGCTTCGGCCACGATCGGTTCGGCGATCGCCGCAGCGCGCGCGGCGCCCTGGCCGAGCCGGCGGTCGATGGTGCCGGGATCGGCCAGCCAGCGCCGGGTTTCGGACGCGATCGGCGCCAGCTTCTCGATCAGCAGCGCGGCCAGGGCTTCCTTGAATAGGCCGAACCCCTTGCCGCCATGGTCCTTCAGCACGCCATCATGGTCCGTGTCGGTGAGGGCCGCGTAGATGCCGATGAGGTTGCGCGCCTCGGGCCGGTGTTCCAGGTCGCGAGCATGCTCCGGAAGCGGCGCCGGGTCGGTTTTTGCGCGGCGGATCTTGAGCGCAATCGTGTCCGCGTCATCGGTCAGGTTGATCCGGCTCTGGTCGGAGGGGTCGGACTTGCTCATCTTCTTCGTCCCGTCGCGCAGGCTCATCACGCGCGCCGCCGGGCCGAGGATCAGGGCCTCGATCTGGGGGAAGAACTCCACGCCGTAGTCATGGTTGAACTTCTGGGCGATGTCGTTGGCCAGTTCCAGATGCTGCCGCTGGTCGTCGCCGACGGGCACCCGGGTCGCATGGTAGGCCAGGATGTCGGCGGCCATCAGGTTCGGGTACACGTACAAGCCCGCAGATACGTTTTCCTGGTTCTTGCCGGCCTTGTCCTTGAACTGCGTCATCCGGTTCAGCCAGCCGAGCCGCGCGACGCAGTTGAAGATCCAGCCAAGCCGGACATGGGCGTAGACCGCGGATTGGTGGAATAGGATCGACCGGTCGTCGATCCCGCAAGCCAGGAACGTCGCCGCCATTTCCCGCGTGGCATCGGCAAGGGCGGCGGGATCTTGCCATGACGTGATCGCGTGAAGGTCCACCACGCAGTAGATGCACTCGTGGCCGTCCTGCAGGGCGACCCAGTTGCGGAGCGCGCCGAGGTAGTTGCCGAGGGTGGGGATGCCTGACGGCTGGATGCCCGAAAAGATGCGTTGCATGACGGCCTCAGTAGATCGGGAAGCGTGCGCACAGCTCCCGCACCTGGCTGGCGACTTCTTGTTCCACGGCCGTGTTGCTGCCGTCGTTCGACCGGGCGAGGCCGTCGAGCACGGCATCGATCATCCGGCCGATCTGGCGGAACTCCGCAACACCGAAGCCGCGCGTGGTCGCGGCGGGGCTGCCGAGGCGGATGCCGCTGGTGATGGCGGGCTTGGCCGGGTCGTACGGGATGGCGTTCTTGTTGGCGGTGATCAACGCGCGCTCGAGGCTGGCCTCGGCGGCCTTGCCGGTCGTGTTCTTCGGCCGCAGGTCCACCAGCACCAAGTGGCAATCGGTGCCGCCGGTCACGATGTCGCACCCCAACTCGCGCAGCGTCTCGCCCAGCACCCGGGCGTTGTCCAGCACGGCCCGCTGATAAGTGCGGAACTCCGGCCGCAGCGCCTCGCCGAACGCGGCTGCCTTGCCGGCGATCACGTGCATCAGCGGGCCGCCCTGCAGGCCGGGGAAGACGGCGGAATTGATCTTTTTCGCCAGGTCCTCGTCATTGGTCAGGATCATGCCGCCGCGGGGGCCGCGGAGCGTCTTGTGCGTGGTGGTGGTCACGATGTGGGCGTGCGGGAACGGCGAGGGGTAAAGCCCGGCCGCCACCAACCCGGCGTAATGCGCCATGTCCACCAGGAACAGCGCCCCGACCTCGTCCGCCACCGCACGGATGCGGGCAAAGTCGATCACCCGCGGGTAGGCGCTGCCACCGGCGATGATCAGGCGGGGCCGCTCGGCGCGGGCGAGGCGCTCCAACTCCTCGTAGTCGAGCAGGCCGTCCTCGCGCCGGACGCCATACTGCACCGCATGGAACCACTTGCCGGACAGGTTGGGGGCCGCGCCATGCGTCAGGTGCCCACCGGAGGCCAGGCTCATGCCGAGGATGGTGTCGCCGGGCTTGATGGTGGCCAGGAACACCGCCTGGTTGGCCTGCGCGCCGGAGTGCGGCTGCACGTTCACGAATGCGCAGCCGAACAACTGCTTCGCCCGGTCGATGGCGAGCAGCTCGGCCACGTCCACCTCGGCGCATCCGCCGTAGTAGCGGCGGCCGGGGTAGCCCTCGGCGTATTTATTGGTCAACACCGAGCCCTGCGCCTCCATCACCGCGGCGGAGACGATGTTCTCGCTGGCGATCAGCTCGATGCCGTCCTGCTGCCGCGCCAACTCCGCCCGCAGCACGGCGGCGAGCGCCGGGTCGGTTTCGGAGAGCGGGGCGGAGAAGAAGCGCTGCGGGATTGTGGGGGCGCTCTGTTCGGTCATGATGCGGGTATCCAGGCTGGAGAGCTCTTCCCTACCACGCAGCCCGGCAGGAATGGAACGGAGCGCCGCATTGGCTGAACACACGTGGCTGGGCGACGTTTTCGCGCGGAAGGAACCGCACGGCGAAAGCGGACTGCGCCGGACCCTCGGCACGGGCAGCCTGGTGACGCTCGGCATCGGCGCGATCATCGGGGCGGGACTGTTCTCGCTGACCGGAATCGCGGCGGCGGAGAATGCGGGCCCGGCTGTCACGCTCTCCTTCCTGCTCGCGGCGATCGGCTGCGCATTCGCCGGTGTTTGCTACAGCGAACTGGCCGGCATGGTGCCGAGCGCCGGGTCCGCCTACTCGTACGCCTATGCCGCGCTGGGCGCACTGCCGGCCTGGATCATCGGGTGGGACCTGATCCTCGAGTATTCGGTTGCGGGTGGCGTGGTGGCCGTGTCCTGGTCGACCTACCTGCAATCCGTCCTGCACGATTTCGGTGTGGACCTGCCGCATTGGCTGGCCGCCTCACCTGCCGAGGGCGGGGTCGCGAACGTGCCGGCGGCCGTCGTCATCGTGGCGCTCTCGCTGCTGCTGATCCGGGGCGTGAGCGAGTCCGCCCTGGTCAACTCGATCATCGTCGTCGTCAAAGTGTCGATCGTGCTCACCGTGATCGGCGTCGGAGCGTTCTACGTCGACACGGCAAACTGGCACCCGTTCGTTCCACCCAACCAGGGCAGCTTCGGCCAGTTCGGCATCTCCGGCGTGCTGCGCGGGGCGGGGATCGTGTTCTTCGCCTATCTCGGGTTCGACGCCGTCAGCACGACGGCAGGCGAGGCGAAGAACCCGCAACGGTCGATGCCCATCGGCATCCTCGGGTCGCTCGCGATCTGCACCGTGCTGTATATCGCCTTCGCGCTCGTGCTGACGGGGATCGTCCCGTATCACGACATGAAGGGCAACGCGGCGCCGATCGCGCTGGCGATCGACAAGACCCCGTTCCACTGGCTGCAGATCGCGGTGAAGCTCGGCATCATCGGCGGTTTCACGTCGGTGCTTCTGGTCAACCTGCTCGGCCAGAGCCGCATCGTGTTCGCCATGGCGGAGGACGGGATGGTGCCCGCCGTGCTCGGCCGCTTGCACCCGGAGCACAAGACGCCCTGGGTCGCCAACCTCGTATTCATGCTGGCAACGACCGCGCTGGCCGCCTTCGTCCCGATCGAGGCGCTGGCCAAGCTCGTCTCCGTCGGCACGCTGTTCGCCTTCGCGGTCGTGTGCGCCGCGGTGCTGGTGCTGCGGTGGCGCGAGCCGGGTCGGGAGCGGCCGTTCCGCGTGCCCTGGTCCCCGGTGGTGCCGGCGCTGGGGATCGCGAGCTGTGTCCTGCTGATGCTATCGCTGCCGTGGCAAACCTGGATCCGGCTGGTCCTTTGGTGGGTCCTGGGGCTGGTGATCTACTTCACCTATAGCCGCAGCCGCGCTACCCGCATCCGGGACGATGCTAAGTCAGCGGAGGAAGCGCCGCGATGAAAGCGGGCACCCGGCGCAGCGCATCCTCGCGTGCCGCCGGGTCGGTCCCGGAATGCGCAGTGCCGCCAGCCGGGGTAGCCAGGCCCGTCCGGGACCGTAGCTTGGCGTTGGGCGCGTCGAAATCGTGGTAGGCGCCGGCGTAGGTTACCAACTCCACTTTGCCCGACAGGCGGTCTGCCAATGTGTGACAGGGAGCGGCGGGGGTCCAATCGTCAGCTTCGCCCATCAGGATCAGCAACGGCGCTGCCGGCTCCCAGCCCCGGGCCTCGGACGGACCGCGGCAGCCAGGATAGAACGCGATCAACCCGCGGATGAGGCCCGGCGGGAGGTCCGGCGTCGCGCGGCCCGTCGACAGGACCGTGGTGCCGCCATCGGACCAGCCGAGCAGCACGACGCCGCCCGGCGGCGTTCCCGGGTGCTGTTGCAGCCATCGCAGCGCCGCCAAGGCGTCCTGCCGACGCAAGCCGCTGGCGGTGACGGCCCGGTTGCGCGTGCCGCACTGGGATCCAAGACCGCGCGAGCCGAAACTGTCCGGCATCAGCACGGTGTGGCCCTGGGCGGCCAGGAGCCGGGCCCACTCGCCGTCCCGGCTGGGATACGGACCGCCGCAGCCGTGCAGCGCCACGATCGCGGGACCGCGCTGCTTGCCCTGCGCCGGGAACAGCTCGGCATTCAGGATGATCCCGTCCGGCCCCGGCACCCGCACCGCCTCCGCCCGGGCACAGCCGGCAGTCAACATCATCAGGAGTATCAACACCCGCATACACGCTTACCGAAACGTTCCACCCGGCGCGGCTCTACCCGTTCGGGCCGGGCCAGTCTATGGGTAGCGCATGACCCTCGCCCGATACCCCGCGACCCGCATGCGCCGCAACCGCCGGGATGGCTGGACCCGCCGCCTCGTCGCCGAGAACCGGCTTTCCGTGGACGACCTGATCTGGCCCGTCTTCATCCTGCCCGGCAACGGCCGGGTGGAGACCGTGGCCTCGATGCCGGGTGTGCAGCGCGTCAGCGTCGATCGATTGGTGGCGCACATCGCTCCTGCCGTCGACCTCGGCATACCTCTGGTGGCCTTGTTCCCGGCCACGCCGGCGGAGCTGAAGGACGCTGATGGCACCGAGTCGGCCAATCCGGAGAACCTGATCTGCCAGGCTGCGCGGCTGCTGAAGCGAGCCTACCCGGACCTCGGGCTGATGGGCGACGTGGCGCTCGACCTCTATACGACGCACGGCCATGACGGGGTGCTGCGTGACGGCTACGTGCACAACGACGACAGCGTGGCCGTGCTGGTGAAGCAGGCCCTGGTGCAGGCGGAGGCCGGGATCGATGTGCTCGGCCCGTCCGACATGATGGATGGCCGGGTGGCCGCCATCCGCGGCGCGCTGGACGCAGCGGGCATGATCGACACCAGGATCATGAGTTATGCCGCGAAATACGCGAGTGCGTTCTACGCGCCCTACCGGGACGCCGTGCAGTCCGCCCGGCTCAACGGCGACAAGAAGACGTATCAGATGGACCCGGCCAACACCGACGAGGCGCTACGGGAGGTCGAGCAGGACCTGGCCGAGGGCGCCGACATGGTGATGGTGAAACCCGGCATGCCGTATCTGGACATCGTCTGGCGCGTGCACGAGCGGTTCAATGTACCGACCTTCGCCTATCAGGTGTCGGGTGAGTACGCGATGATTGCCGGCGCGGCCGAGCGCGGCTGGATCGACGGCGAACGCGCCATGATGGAGAGCCTTATGGCCTTCAAGCGGGCCGGGGCGGCGGGGGTGCTGACTTACTTCGCGCTGGATGCCGCCCGGTTGCTCAACGAGGACGGTCGTGGCCGGCCTTGATCCGGCCATCACCGATCTCACGAAGTCTGTAGCGCCTGTGCATCCTGCAGGAAACGCGTCTGCATCGGCTTGAACCGCTCGAGGAAGTCGTGGATCAGCGGGTTCCAGGTGGTCGTCTCCTCCTGCGCCGCGGCGTCCAGGTACTCCTGGTTGAAGTCGCGCATCGCCTTGACGAAACCGCTGCTGAAATCTTTTCCAGTCATCGTTTCGAGTTGTTCGATCTGATGCCGCTGCTGCTCCTCCGGGGCGCTCGGCAACGCGGTTCCGTTGTTCTCGCCGACCTGGACCAGCGCCGACTTGTAACCAAGGAGATCGGTCACCACCGCCTGGGCGTATTGCTTGACACGGGGGTCCTCGCTTTTCGCCACTGCCAGGACGGCCAACTGCCGCATGTAAGCGGCACCCTGCCCGCTCTTGTTCAGGAACTCCCGGTCTGACTGGCTCAGCATGGAATTCGCATTCCCCTCCAGCGCCGGGCCAGGCGGCGTGCTGCTCGAAGCCGCCTCGACGGCCCAGGCTGCGGGTGCCGCGGCCAGCAAGGTAGCGACGGCGACGGCAAAGCAACGCAGCCCGGTCTTCATGGCAACTCCTTCTCGTTCCGGGAGGAGCAACGCGCGACGTGCGTTCTAGCTGCCTTTGTCGTCCGAGTTTACGCCGAGCTGCTTCAGCTTGCGGTGCAAGGCGCTGCGCTCCATGCCGACGAACCCGGCTGTACGGCTGATGTTGCCGCCGAACCGCACCAGTTGCGCCTGAAGGTACTGCGTCTCGAACAGATCCCGCGCCTCGCGCAGCGGCAGCGCCATGATGTCCGCCGTCGGATCGAAGTTCAGCAGCGCCGGTGCGCCCTGGCCGATCTCGGGCGGCAGCATCTCGGCCCGGATGACATCGCCCGAACCGCCGGGCGCCATGATCAGCAGCCAGTCCATCAGGTTGCGCAATTGGCGCACGTTGCCGGGCCAATCATAGGCCTGCAGGGCCGCAAGCGTGTCGGCCGACAGCTCGCGCGGCGGCATGCCCGAATTCTCGGCCGAGCGGGTGATGAAGTGCCGCGCAAGGTCCGGGATGTCTTCGCGCCGATCCTTCAGGCTCGGCATCTTGAGTGGCACGACAGCCAGCCGGTAATACAGGTCCTCGCGGAACCGGCCGGCCACGATCTCGGCCTGAAGGTCCTTGTTGGTGATCGCCAGCACGCGGACGTCGACCTTGACCCGCGCATTGCCGCCCAGGCGCTCGAACGTCTGGTCCTGCAGGGCACGGACGATCTTGCCCTGTGTCTCCAGCGGCATGTCCGACACTTCGTCCAGCAGCAAGGTGCCGCCATGCGCCCGTTCCAGCACACCGGCGCGGCGGGGTGCCGCCATCGCGTCGGAACCGGCCTCCACGCCGAACAGCTCCTCCTCGAACCGGCCTGGGGCCAGGGTCGCGCAGTTAAGAGCGACGAATGGGCCCTCGGACCGGCGGGACCGGGCGTGCACCATCCGCGCCGCCACTTCCTTGCCGGACCCGGCCGGCCCGTGGATCAACACGCGCGAGCCTGTCGGCGCGACCCGCTCCACCCCAGCGCGCAAGGTGGTGATCGCGCTGCTCTCCCCGGTGAGGGACGTCTCGGCACCCGCACGCAGCCGCAGCTCCGCGTTCTCGCGGGCAAGCTTGGCTGCTTCCAAGGCCCGCCGTGCCTGGATCAGCAGCCGGTCGGACTGGAACGGTTTCTCCAGGAAGTCGTAGGCGCCGTGCTGGATGGCCGTCACCGCCATCTCGATCGTGCCGTGGCCCGAGATCATCACCACGGGGATCTGCGGCTCCTCCACGTGAAGCGCCTGCAGGATGCCCAAGCCGTCCAGCCGGGAGTTCTGGAGCCAAACATCCAGGATCACCATGGACGGCCGACGTGCCCGGAAAGCGGCGATCGCCGAGTCCGAATCGGCTGCCATACGCGTCTCGTAGCCTTCGTCACGCAGAATTCCGTCGATCAGCAGCCGGATGTCAGGCTCGTCGTCAACAATCAGGATCTCATGGGCCATGCAGGGTCTTTATCAGCTTTGACACCTTGGAGGACAGGGAGGGAGGGAGATCAGCTTGCCGGCAATGCCGGTAGGACGAGACTGGCCCTTGCACCCGGGCCACCGACCCGGTCCTCCAGCGCAAGCCGGCCACCATGATCTTCCATGATCTTCTTGACGATAGCGAGCCCGAGCCCGGTGCCTTTCGGCTTGTGCGTCACATACGGCTCCGTGAGCCGGTCCCGGTCCTCCGTTGGCAGGCCGACGCCATCGTCGCTGACGCTCAGCACCACGTTGCCCGCGTCTTCCTGGACGGCGACCGTTATGGCGCCCCGCGGCTCGCCCTCCGCACGGGGCCGCATGGCGCAGGCGTCCGCCGCGTTCATCAACAGGTTGGTGAGCGCCTGGCTGACCAGTCGGCGGTCACAGGCCGCAATCGGGCCGCGATCCGCCAGCTCCGTCGTCCAGGTTATGTCCGAGTGGGCTTGCCTCTGCAGCACCAGGGCCTCGCGGCAGATGCGGCCGATGTCCTCCGGCTTGATCACGGGCTGCGGCATGCGGGCGAAGGCGCTGAACTCGTCCACCATGCGGCCGATGTCACCCACGTGCCGGACGATGGTGTCGGCGCACTGGGCGAATGTTTCCGGGTCCGACTGGATCTCCTTCGTGAAGCGGCGCTTCAGACGCTCGGCCGCGAGCTGGATCGGGGTCAGCGGGTTCTTGATCTCGTGCGCGATCCGCCGGGCGACGTCGGACCAGGCGGCCTTGCGCTGGGCCGACAGGAGTTCGGTGATATCGTCGAAGGTAACGACGAAACCCGCGATGCCCTCGTCCTTCATCTCCGTGCCGATCCGCACCAGCAGGGTGCGCCGGTTCGACGGCGAGCCGACCTGCACTTCGGCCGTGCGCGCCCGCTCGGGCGTGGCCTGCACTTCCCGCAGCAAGGGGCCGAACTCCGGCACCACCTGCTCCATCGGCAAACCGATCGCCGCCATCAGGTCGCTGCCCATCAGCTCCGACGCGGCACGGTTCGGCAGGTCCATACGCCCCTGCCCGTCCAGTCCGATCACCCCGGCGGACACGCCTGCCAAGACGCTCTCGGTAAAGCGGCGCCGCTCGTCGATCTGGCCGTAGGCATCCATCAGCTCGCTGCGCTGGGCCGCCAACTGCCCGGTCATGCGGTTGAACGCCCGCGACAACCCGGCGACCTCATCCTCGCTACGGATCTCCGGCACGCGGACGGTCAGGTCGCCGGCCCGCACCCGCTCCGCCGCTTGGATCAGGCGACCGACAGGCCGCGCGATCTGGTTGGCGAGAACCAAGCCGGTCAGCACCGCCGCGAACAGGACCAGCAACGCTATGAGCGCGAAGATGACGGCGAAGGTCACCTGCAGCTTGGTCCGGTTGTCATCCAGCCGATGGTACTCGGCGACCAGGCGCTCGGTGTTCTCGACCGCCGCGATGATCTGCGTGTCCACAGGGCGGTCGATCATCAGCATCAACTCGGGCGTGGACCCGAGCTTGACCACGGCACGGACGTGGTTGTCCGTGCCGCCGCCGATGACCGCGACCTCGCCGCGGCGTGCCGGCTCGATCTCCTCGTCCGTTGGCAGTTCGACGAAGTTGCCACTCAGCACGCCGGAAGAAACAATGATTTCATGGGTATATGGGTCGTAGATGACGGCTTGGATTAGGCCGTGGAAGGTTGTTTCCTGGTCCAGCACCTGTTGAAACAAAGCCGGCCGGTTGGCCAGGAAGGCACCGGCGCGGTTCAACGTGATGGCAACGCCGAGGGCGTCGGCCTTGATGTTGTTGCGATGCTCCTCGAGCGAGGACTGTGCGGAGGTGACGCTGGAGTCCAGGGCGGTTCGGATCCGGTCGTCGAACCAGGACTGGATGCCGAGGTTGAAGAACGCGGCCGCGAACACCGCCACGACGATCGATGGCGTCACGGCCACGACGCCGAACATCAGAACCAGCCGCACATGCAGGCGCGACCCGGCGGAGCCACGCCGGCGCTCGACCCATACCCGCGTCAGCCGACCCGCCAGCACCGCACCCAGCAGCAGCAGCACCGCGGCGCTGGCGAGCACCGAGGCGAACACCACGTTGGGCCGCAGCGTGATCGGCGCACCGCCGGACAGCATGACGAAGGTGCAGATCGCCAGCACCAGCCCAAGCCCGGCGAGCACCAACGTCACGACCTTGCCGAGCAGCAGGTCCATGATTCGCCCGAGCGCCGAGCGGCGTGGAGCAAGCTGCGAGGTGTCGAACTCGACGTTGGTGTCCATAGCCCAGCCTAGCCGATGCCACGCACGACGGAGATATCGAGGTCGCGGATCTTCTTGCGCAGCGTGTTGCGGTTCAGGCCCAGCATCGCCGCCGCCTTGATCTGGTTGCCGCGGGTAGCCGACAGCGTCATCTGGATCAGCGGGCGCTCAACCTCGGCGATGACCTTGTCGTAGATGTCGCGCATCGGCATGCCGTCCCCACCCACGGCCAGGAAGCGCTTGATGTGGCGCTCGACGGCCGCTGCCAGCGGTTCGGACCCGGGACTGGCCACCGGCGCTTCGACGTCCCCGCCCCCGGCGGAGAGTTCGGCGTCGATCACGTCCTCACCGATGATCTCCTGCGGGTATAGCGCCGCCAGCCGCCGCATCAGGTTCTCGAGCTCGCGCACATTGCCGGGCCAGCGATACGCGCGCAGCCGCTCCAGGGCGCCCACGTCGAGCGACTTGCCTGGCAGTCCCATCTCGCGGGCCTTGTCCAGGAAGTGCCGGCTGAGCACGGGGATGTCCTCGGACCGTTCGCGCAACGGCGGCAGACGGATCGGCACCACGTTCAGCCGGTAGAACAGGTCCTCGCGGAACTGTCCGGCGCGGATCGCCTGGCGCAGGTCGCGATGGGTCGCGGCAACGATGCGCACGTTGGCCTTGATCGGCTGCCGCCCGCCGACCGTGGTGAACTCGCCCTCCTGCAGGACGCGCAACAGCCGGGTCTGCGCCTCGTGCGGCATGTCGCCGATCTCGTCGAGGAACAGCGTGCCGCCGGCGGCTTGCTCGAAGCGGCCCTGGTTGCGGTTATGCGCGCCGGTGAACGCGCCGCGCTCGTGACCGAACAACTCGCTCTCGATCAGCTCGCGGGGGATGGCGGCCATGTTGATGGCAACGAACGGAGCCGCCCGGCGCCGCCCATAGTCGTGCAGCGCGCGTGCCACCAGTTCCTTGCCGGTGCCCGACTCGCCCGTGACCATCACGGTGAGGTCGGCCGTGGTCAGCCGGGCGATCGAGCGATAAATCTCCTGCATGGCGACCGAGCGGCCGATCAACGGCAGCTTCTCGTCCTTCTCGACCGGTTCGCCGGGTGGCGGGACCGGCGGCGGAGCCGCCAAGGCGCGTCCGACGACGGCCAGAAGCTCCTTCAGGTCGAACGGCTTCGGCAGGTATTCGAACGCCCCCCGCTGGGCTGCCTTCACGGCGGTCATCAAGGTGGATTGCGCGCTCATGACCACGACCTTGAGATCCGGCCTCACCCGGCGGATGCGTGGAATGAGATCGAGCCCGTTCTCGTCCGGCATCACCACGTCGGTGATGACCAGGTCGCCCTCGCCATCCTCCACCCAGCGCCACAGCGTGGCTGCGTTCGAGCAGGAGCGCACCTGATAACCGGACCGTCCGAGCGCTTGGGTCAGCACGGTGCGGATGGACCGGTCGTCATCGGCAACCAAGACGGTTGGAATCGTCATCTATCCCCACAATCATCCGGAACGAAGCGAACGGCTGTCCGCTTCCAGGTCAGGCAAGCGCTCGCTCGGGTGGCCGTGTCAGCCTGACCGTTATCCGTCTCCTTCGGCCTCGCTCATGACCGGAAGGTGCAACGAAACGTCCGTTCGCCCAGGACGACTGTCTACCTCAATCAACCCGCCATGGTCAGCCACGATCTTGGCCACCAGCGCCAGGCCAAGCCCGCTGCCGGACGGCTTGGACGTCACGAACGGCTTGAAAAGATGCGGCCTGATGTCGTCGCCGATGCCCGGACCGTTATCGCGCACACACACCACGAGCGGCAGGTGCACGCGCTGCGTCGAGCCGGGCACGGTCAGCCTGACACCATGGCGGTAGGCGGTGGTGAGCGTGATCTCGCCATGGATATCAGCCGCGGTCACCGCTTCGGCGGCGTTCTTCACCAGGTTGAGCAGCACCTGCACCAACTGGTCGCGGTTGCCGAGAACGGGCGGCAACGATGGATCGTAGGCCTCCGTGAAGCGGACATGCGCCGCGAAGCCGGTCTGTGCCAGGCGGCGAACATGCTCGAGCACCCGGTGGATGTTCACCGCCCGCAACTCGACCGGCTTCTCGTCGAAAACCTCCATCCGGTCGACCAGGGCCCGGATACGGTCCGCTTCATCCCTGATCAGCACGGCGAGCTCGCGGTCGCCCTCGCCCACGCTGCTCTCGAGCAACTGTGCCGCGCCACGGATACCGGACAGCGGGTTCTTGACCTCGTGGGCGAGCACGGCCGCCATGCCGCTCACGGACCGGGCGGCGGAACGGAACACGGTCTGGCGGTCGAGCGCCCTCGCGGCCGACGCGTCCTGCAGCGATAGCAAGATGGCGCCGGGTTCCTCGTTCATCGGCGTCGCCTGCACGGTGATATCCTGTTTGTGCAGGCGGGGGCTTTCCAGCGTCAGGTCATGGTCGGATATCGTCACTCCGGTTTGACGAACCTGCATGATCAGGGCGAATAACGGGTGATCGGCCGGCAGCAGGTCCGAAAGACCCATGTGCGACAATTGCTGCATCGACAGGCCCATGAACTGTTCGGCCGCGTGATTCGCGAACCGGAACCGGTCCACCGGGTCCAGCAGCATGACCGGCACGGGCAACGCCCCGAGCATGGCGGCCCAGTCGAGGACCGGGGCTGGCGCGCGCCCGACGACCTTCAGCACGCCGCGCGCAACCGCCCCCTTCATGCCGCCAGCGCCGTGGCCGAGTCGATCAGCGGGTCGTAGAAGCCGTCGATCAGGTGCAACACGGAGGCCACGGTCTCGCAACGCATGATGGCGGCCCGGAACTCGGCAGAACCGTGCAGCCCGCGCGAGTACCAGGCCACGTGCTTGCGCCCGAGCCGCAGCCCTGGGATCTCACCGAAATGAATGAGCATGGCCTCGTAGTGTTCGAGCAGGATTGACTTTTGCGCTGCGAGGGACGGATCCGGCAGCCGCCTGCCATCCCGTAGGAACGCGGCGACCTGCGCCGGAAACCAGGGCCGCCCGTAGCACCCGCGGCCAACCATCACCCCGTCGGCTCCCGAGCGGGCCCGCGCCTCGGCCGCTTGCTCGATGGTGGTGATGTCCCCGTTCGCGATGACCGGGATGCCGACGGCCTGCTTGACGGACGCGATGAAGTCCCAGTCGGCCGCCCCGGTGTAGAATTGCTGCCGTGTGCGGCCGTGCACCGTGACCATGGCGATGCCGCAATCCTGTGCGATGCGGGCGAGATTGGGCGCGTTCAGGTTCGCGTGGTCCCATCCCATGCGCATTTTCAGCGTCACCGGGACTGGCACGGCGCGCACCGTCGCCTCCAGGATGCGTGCGGCTGCCGCTTCGTCCCGCATCAAGGCGGACCCGGCGCTTTGGCCCACGGCCACTTTTTTGACCGGACAGCCGAAATTGATGTCGATCAGGTCCGCGCCGCATGCTTCGGCAATGCGCGCCGCCTCTGCCATGGCCGCCGGGTCACACCCGGCAAGCTGGATCGCGTTGGGCCCGGCTCCCTCCACGCTGGCCATCCGCATGGTTGCCTTATTCTCGCGCACCATCGCCCAGGACGCGATCATTTCGGAAACGACCATACCGGTGCCGAGCCGCTTGGCCAAGCGCCGGAACGGCAGGTCGGTAACGCCGGACATGGGAGCCAGCACGACTGGCACGTCGATCGTCACCGCGCGGGGCCCTTCGCCGAGGGTAATCGGGGGTAGGGTCGAGTTGCCTAGCATTTGAGCAGATTAGGCTCTGGGCTAATTTAAGGCAATCAGGCTCGCATCGGCAAAACGGTCATCCGCCGCCATTGACGCGCTTCCCCTCGCCGCGCATTCCTCCCGTTATGCGTATCGCCGCTCTCCTGGTCGCCGCCGGTACGGGCAGCCGCTTCGGCGGTGGAACCCCCAAGCAGTTCACCGTCGTATCGGGCAAACCCGTGATCCGGCATGCGGCGGAGGCGCTGCTGCCCCATGTGTCCGCCCTGCTCCCGGTTGGCGACGCAGAGCTCATCAATGCGGCACTCGAAGGCTTGGACGTTTTGCCAGCCGTGCCGGGCGGTCAGACCCGGCAGGCCAGCGTGTCCGCAGGGCTTCGCGCGCTTGCCGCCACCGCGCCGGACATCGTGCTCGTGCACGATGCAGCCCGGCCGTTCGTGCCGGTCAACACCATCCCCGCCTTGCTTGCCGCGCTGCGCACGCATGACGGCGCGATCCCGGCCGTCCCAGTCGCGGACACGCTCAAGCGCGTCCAGTCCGGCCGTATTACCGCGACGGTGCCGCGGGACGGGCTTTTCCGCGCGCAAACGCCGCAGGCCTTCCGCTACCACCTGCTCCGTGCCTTGCATGCGACCGGGGACGGGAACGCCACCGACGATGCATCCCTGCTCGAACTGGCGGGCCATGCCGTGGCGATCGTGCCCGGCTCCGACGACAACATCAAACTCACATTCCCAGAGGACCTCGTGCGGCTCGAACGCGCCCTTGCTCCCGGCCTGCTGCCCCGCACGGGCATGGGGTTCGACGTCCATGCTGCCGAGGCCGGGCGCGCGCTCGTCCTGTGCGGGCTGACCATCCCGCATGAGTGGGGCCTCGCCGGGCACTCCGATGCCGATGTGGGCATCCACGCGCTGTGCGACGCGATCTACGGCGCACTGGCCGAAGGGGACATCGGCCGCCACTTCCCTCCCAGTGACGCGGAGTGGAAAGACCGGGACAGCGCGCATTTCCTCCGTCATGCGGCCGAACGCATCGCGGCCCGTGGCGGCGTGCTGGCCAATGCGGACGTCACGCTGATCTGCGAGCGCCCGAAGATCACGCCCCATGCTCCGGCAATGGTCGCCCGCGTGGCCGAGCTGCTCGGCGTGGACACGGGCCGGATTTCGATCAAGGCGACCACGACGGAAAGGCTGGGCTTCACAGGCCGCGGCGAGGGCATCGCGGCGCAGGCAACGGCCACGGTCCTGCTGCCGGCCTGACGACATGCGGGCCCGGATCATCTACGGCGTCTCGGTGCTGCTGTTTGTCTTTGCCTGGGCGAGCGGCTTCAGCGCCGCCAAGATCGCCATCTCGACGTGCCCTCCCGCACTCTTCGGCGGCGTTCGTTTCCTGATAACGGGTGCCGCCCTGCTTACCTATGCCGCGTGGCGTGGGGACATCGGCCGGTCGGTGCCATGGGGCAAGCTTGCCCTGCTCGGGCTGTTGAACCAGGCCGGCTACCAGGGCCTAGCCTGGCAGGGCATGGGCACGGTGTCGGCGGGATTGGCGACCATCATCGCCAGCCTCAACCCGATCCTGATCGCCGTGCTCGCCGCCCCAGTGCTCGGTGAGCGGCTACACTGGCGCAAGGTGCTGGGCCTGATGCTCGGGTTCGCCGGCGCCGTTTTCGTCGTGCGGAACCGGATCATGGTCGGGCATGAGGATTCCGGTGGCGTCCTGCTGGTCACGGGTGCGCTGGCCTGCCTGGTCGTGGGCACTGTCGCGTTCAAATGGGTCGCCCCGAACGCAACCCTCCCGGTCGCCGTCGGCGTGCAGACGCTCACCGCCGGCGTCTTTCTGCTCACCCTCGGGACGGCGTTCGAGCATCCATCCGCTGCGGCTATCGGCCTGAAGTTCTGGCTGGTGATGGCATGGTGCGTCGTCGTGATGTCCATCGGCGCATTGCTGCTTTGGTTCTGGCTGCTGCGCAACGGCAGCGCCTCATCGGCAAGCGCCTTGCATTTCCTTACGCCGCCGATTGGTCTAGCCATGTCCTGGCTCGTCCTGGGGGAGCAAATCAGCCCGCCGGACTTGCTGGGGATCGTGCCCGTGGCGCTTGGCATCTGGCTCGCTACCCGGCCAGCCCCGATAACACGCGTGGCCACCGCTTGAAGGAACTGCCGATGAGAGTGCTCGCCGCCGCCCTCGCTGCCCCGCTGCTGCTGGCAGGCTGTGGTTCAACGCTGCCGAGCTACCCTGTAGCACCCGCGCTTCCTCCGGAAACGATCCCTTTGCCGCCGGTAAGCGAGGCGCCTCTGGTCTGGCATCCGGGCGATTGGGCTTACGTAGACGGCTCGTATCGTTATGAACGCGGCCGTTACGAGCCACAGGGAAACCACGGCCTGCTCTGGACCCGGGGGCACTGGACCGGCACGAGTGGCCACTACAGTTGGGTTCCGGGGGCGTGGAGCTGACGCGTCGGCATGTTGGTCGGAGCGGCGGGATTCGAACCCACGACCCTCAGTCCCCCAGACTGATGCGCTACCAGGCTGCGCTACGCTCCGACGCATATTCGGTGTAGCAGCCAGACCTGACCGCCGCAACCGCGGCGCGCCCTTGCCTCATGGAGCCGACCAGTTGCTACGGTAGCGCCTTGCGCAACGCGATCAGTTCCTCGAGGGCATGCTGAAGCAGCATGCGAAGCCGCATATTCTCGTCCTGCAGCAGATCGGCCATGGGCTCGGTCGCACCAGGGGAGCTGGCGTCCCCGGCTGGAGCCAGGAGCGACACCTGCTCCGACTGGCCGGCACGCTCGGCTGCGGCGGCGGCGCGCTCCGCTTCCGTCGCTGGCGGAATGTCGTCCGACAATTTCCCGCCTCCTTCCCGAAGGAGGCGTTGGACACCCTTGATCGTGTAGCCCTGGATATAGAGAAGGTCGGACACCCGGCGGAGCAGCGCGATATCGTCCGGGCGATAGTACCGCCGGCCGCCCCCGCGCTTCAGCGGCTTGACCTGGGGGAACTTGGTTTCCCAGAACCGCAACACGTGCTGTGGGATATGAAGCTCGTCGGCGACCTCGCTGATCGTGCGGAACGCGTTGGGCGCCTTCTTGGGTCGGGCACGGACCGGATCGACCGCTTCCTCGTTCGAGGCAGCCAAGCTCACTCCTTCCCGCCGGCGAAGTCATCCGCGTCCTGCTCGTCGCGCGTCAGATCCTCGCCTTCCGGCAGCGCCGTTCCGTTCACATGCGCCTTGAGCACTTGGCTTGGGCGAAACACCAGCACACGGCGCGGAAGAATCGGCACTTCCACGCCGGTCTTGGGGTTACGGCCGATCCGCCGCCCTTTCTGTCTGACAGAAAACGTCCCGAAGCCACTGATCTTGACCGACTCGCCCGTTTCAAGCGACTTGGAGAGACGTTCCAGGACAGTCTCAAGCAGATCCGCCGACTCGTTCCGCGACAGCCCGACCTGGGTGTAGATGCGCTCGGCCAAATGGGCGCGCGTTACAGTTTGCATGGGCTCACGCTATGCGTTGCGGCTTGGAACCGTCAAGCAAACGCCCTGAGAATAAACAAAACCGCAGGAGTTGTGGCGCTAGAGCCGCACCAAGGCCGATCCCCAGGTAAGGCCGCCACCAAGCGCTTCGAGCACGAGCAGGTCGCCGCGCGCCATCCGGCCGCCAAGCCACGCATCGGCCAAGGCGAGCGGGATGGACGCTGCGGACGTGTTGGCGTGGCGATCGACGGTGACCACCACACGCTCGGCCGGCAAGCCCAGCTTGCGGCCCATCGCATCGATGATGCGGCGATTGGCTTGGTGCGGGACCAGCCAATCGATGTCGGACTGGGTCAGCCCGTTGGCCGCCAGCGCCTCCTCGACGGCCGAAGACAGCTTGGCGACGGCATGGCGGAAGACTTCGCGCCCGTTCATGCGCAGGTGGCCAGACAGTTCCGGCCGGCCCACTGCACCATCGACGTAGAGGATGGAACCGAGATCGCCTTGCGCGTGCAGATGCGTGGACAAGATGCCGCGCCCGCTTGCCTCCGGAGACTGGTCTTCCGCCCGCAGGAAAACGGCGCCGGCGCCGTCACCGAACAGCACGCACGTACCGCGATCGCTCCAGTCCAGGATGCGCGAGTAGACCTCGGAGCCGATCACCAGCATGCCGCGGGCCTGTCCCGTACGGATCATGGCGTCGGCAATCCCAAGTGCGTAGATGAACCCACTGCAGGCCGCTGACACGTCGAAGCCGAATCCGCCGCAGCCGAGCGCCGCCTGCACGCCGAGGGCGGTGGCGGGGAACGCCTGGTCCGGCGTGCTGGTGGCCAGGATGATAGCGTCCACGTCCGTCGAGCGGGCGCCGGCGTGATCCAGGGCCGCGGCCGCAGCCCGGGCGCCCATGTAGGCGGCGGTCTCGTGAGGCTGGGCCAAATGGCGTTGCCGGATACCGGTCCGCTCGACGATCCATTCGTCCGAGGTGTCCAGCGTCTTGGCCAACTCGGCGTTGGTCACCACCCGCTCGGGCAGATACGCACCGACGCCCTCCATCACCGCCCGCAGCATCAGCGGGAGGCCGCCAGCACCGGCCCAGTGCCGTTCCCGAGGCCGGCAATAAGGGCCAGGCCGTCGCGGATCTTCGCATTGAAGCCGTGCACGACCATGTCGATCGCGACGTCGGTCGCGTAGGCGAACTGCTCGGCATCGGTCCCACCGTGGGACTTCACCACGACGCCATTGAGACCAAGCATGATGGCTCCGTTGTAGCGCCGGGGATCGACCCATTCGCGGAGACGCTCGAGCCCAGGGCGGGCCAGCACGTAGGCCAAGCGGCCGGCCACGCTGCTGCTGAACACCTGCCTCAGCAGGGTGAAAACCAGTTTGAGCGCGCCCTCGCCGGTCTTGAGGGCAATGTTCCCCGTGAAACCGTCTGTGACCACCACGTCCGTCGTGCCGGCAGCGATGTCGTCCCCCTCGACGAAACCGTGGAACTGCGGGCCGATATGGCTGGCCCGGAGGATCTCGGCGGCCTGGCGCACACGGTCGTCGCCCTTGAGTTCCTCCGACCCGATGTTGAGCAGCCCGATCGTCGGTGCGGGCAGGCCCAATACGGCACGGGCGAACACGTCGCCCATCACCGCGAACTCCACGAGATTGCGGGAGTCGCAAACCGCATTGGCGCCGAGGTCGAGCATGACCACGTCCCCTTTGGCCGAGGGCGCGAGTGCAGCCAGGGCCGGCCTGTCGATACCCGGCAGCGTCTTGATGACGATCTTGGCCAGCGCCATCAGGGCACCGGTGTTGCCGGCGGAGATCACGCCGGACGCCTCACCCGCAGCGACCGCGTCGATGGCCAGCCGCATGGACCCGTTGCGCACGCGCAGGGCCGCGGTCGGCTTCATATCCATGCCGATGACATCGGGAGCATGACGCACCGTGCAGCACTCGGTCAGACGCTTGCGCATCATCAGCGGACGCAGGCGAGCCTCGTCGCCAACGACGAGGAACTTCGCTCCAGGATGGCGCTCGGCTGCGATTGCCAGTCCGTCGATGACGACGCCGGGTGCACGGTCGCCCCCCATCGCGTCCACGGCCAGAGTGAACACATTTCCAGTCGGAGAGCTGGACGTATCGCTCACGCCGGCCACCGTCGTCCGGCGCATTGCCGGCAGTTCAGACCCGGACAGCGCCCTTCAGCGCCTTGCCGGCAGCAACCACTTCGCGGCCGTCGTAATGACCGCAATGCGAGCAGACGTGGTGAGGGCGCTTCAGCTCGCCGCAATTTGCACATTCCGCATGCGCCTCAACGGTCAATGCATGGTGGCTACGGCGCATGCCCATGCGGGATTGCGACGTCTTTTTCTTTGGAACGGCCATGGGCGAACGCCCTCCGGGACTACGTGAGGCAGACCGCTGCCCGCTACCGGCACGATCCTACGTCACAAATTGGCAATAGCATAAGGCGCGCCGTCTAGCAGAGCGGCCGCCTGCCCGCAAGCGCCCACAAGAGAACGGACCGGCTAGTCCGGCTTGCGGAGTTTCGCCAAGGCGCTGAAAGCCGTGTCCGGCGCGTCGTCCATGGTCAGGGGCAGTTCGGCACCCGGCTTACGCGGATATGGATCGAGGGCCAAAGCGAGCTGCTCGACCGTTGCCTCCCCCAACTCCAGGACACCGTTCTCGATCGGCAACTCATCCGGCTCGTCGGGATCGTCGGCCTCCTCGCTTTCCTGTCCCGCCGGTACGAACCGCACGGCGAACTCCTCGACGACGGTCACCGGAAAAGCGTCCAGCGAGACGACACATTCCTGGTGCAACCGGGCCCGGAGCGAACCCTCAGCCTCGACTGCGCCGTCCGGGGCCGGCCTCAGTGACCATTGGCAAGACACAGACTCGACCGAAGGAACCAGCAGGCGGGTTGCGATGGCGGCGCACTCCGCCGCCGTGGCCTCGACATCGATCTTGTAGCCGGTTGGGCCGATCCGGTCGGCCGGCAACAGGCGGGATAGCTCGGGCGTGCTCACGACGGCTCCGGCCCCACAAAGCGGAAACGGCCGGACAGCAGATCGTCCGACGGCGCCGCGTCCACCCTTGCCGCCTGCGTCCGGACGATTGCCGCCAACCGGGCAGCGCCCGACGACTCGGCGCCGCGCCAGATGTTCTTGCTCAGCGCCGCTTCCAGCGCCGCCGCATCGGGGGAAGCCAGAGCGGCCTCATAAGCGGTGGCGCGGCCGTGAAATGCCTCCCACATCGCGCGCACATTGCGGGCGAGCCGCATGTCGCTCACGCCCAGTTCGCGCAGGTTGATATCCATATCGGAGAACATGGCATCGAAAACCGCCTGAGCGACCGCACCCCCCGGCGCGGGCAAGGCGCGCAACCGCCGGATCAGGAGCGAGGCATACAGACCAACCAGGTCGAACCGCCCGTCCAGAGTATCTGGGACGCCAAGCTCAGCGTAGAACAGCGGCGTGCGCGCCATCGCGACGGCCCCATTGTAGAGTTCGAACCCGGTGCGTTCGTAACGACTACGCCCGAGTAGACCGAAGAAGGCCATACCTGCCCCAATTCAAACCGTTGACAGCCGCGGACTTCGGACGGCCGGGCATGACACGCCGGCCCGGCCTGTGGTATCCGGCCATCGCCACATAACGCGGCGGGATGCCGGGTCAACCACCAAGCCACCGGCGAGGACGATACCTTGAAACGCTCTGCCTTTCTCCTGCTGCTTCTGACCGGTCTGGCTGGAGGCTGCTCCGTCCTGGAATACCCGGCGCAAGTCCGCGGCAACCGGGTCACGGCAGATCAGTTGAAGGAGCTCGTTCCCGGCACGTCGACCCGGCAGGACGCCACGAGCCTGCTCGGCTCGCCGACCGCCAAGGCGTCCTTCGACGACAATACCTGGATCTATATCAGCGAAGTCACGCAGCCCCGCGTGGGCCGGGTTCAGGGGATCAACAGCCAGGACGTCGTAGAACTGTCCTTCGACGACCGAGGCGTATTGCGCGACGTCAAGCAGCTCAGCCAGAAGGACCACAAGGACGTGGATGTCGTCTCCCGCGCGACGCCTTCACCGGGAAGCGAAGCCACGTTCCTGCAGCAGCTACTCGGCAACGTGGGACGGTTCAGCGCCGGCCCGGCGGGCGGTGCCGGGGGTGCCCCGAGCGCCGCGATCGGGGGGCAGTAGCGTTCGCACCTAGCGCCGCGCCGCGGCTTGCCTATTCCGGCACGAACTCGAGTGCGCCTATGCCGAGCTTGCCTAGGCCTTTGCTGACCTTCATCCAGTCCCGCGGGCGCCGGGTGGCAGCCCAAAGCGGGCCGAAGACACCGAGTTGCGCCAGGCCCACGGCGAGGGTTCCCAAGCGCGTGACGAGCTTGTGGTCGCTGACCGCCAGCCGCACCGCTGCCGAGTGCCGTGCGCTGCGCTGGAGCCGCCGGGCCATGTAGGTGACCGTCAATCGACCGGCCTCGTTCATTTCGCTGACCTTCGCATCCGGGCACCAGACAAATCGGCGACCAGCCTTGATCAGGCTGAACAGCAGCTTCGTGTCCTCGCCCCCGGAACGGCCGAACACCTCGTCGAACGGCGCCGGCCCGGACAGGCATGTGGCACGCCGCAGCATGGAATTGCCAGTGCCAAGCCCACGCGGCTGTGGCGGCCACCAGTCGAGCGGCCGGAGCGGCGTATCGGCGGGCAAGTGGAAGTCGGTCGTGTAGAACGCGCCCGCCGGATCCCAGGACGGCGCTGCACCGCCCTCGAACACCGGGTATTTCGGTCCGAAACTGGCGTCCGCGCCGGTCCGCTGAAGACAGGCATAGTGAGCGGCGAGCCAACCCGGTTCCGGCGCTTCGTCATCGTCCACGAAAGCTATATAGGCGCCCGCAGCCGCCGCAATACCGTGGTTTCGGGCCGTCGCGATGTTGCGCTCGCCTGCCTCGACGTGGCGCACGGGAACCGGCGCGGCCAAGCCGGCGAGCAACGGTCCGGCAAGGCGAGCCGGGTGGTTATCGGCAACCACAATCTCCCATGCCACGCCGACCTGCTGTGAGAAACAGGCGCGCAGGGCACGTTCGAGCAGCGCAATGCGGTCATAACACGGTATGACGACACTGATGACGGGATCAGCCACGGCTTGCTCCTGAACGGCGGATTGTTTGCATGGGGCCTGTGATGAGCGGCGGGACGGACACAGATTCACCGGCTTGGGTTGACCGGTTGACGACCGTCATCCTGATGCTCGTGCTAGTCTACGTCATCATCGGCATACCTGTCTTCAACCGCAGCGTCGACGCGGATCTGCAGACGGATATGGTGGATCCGTTGCACCGTTTCGCCTGGATCGCCCTGTTTGCCGCGTCATTGCCGGTTGCCGCCGCGCGATGGCGCCAGTCGCTGCGGTTGCTGGCGGCGAGTTGGCCGCTGATCCTGCTCTATGCCTTTTTCGGCCTGAGCATTCTCTGGGCGCTCGACCCCCCTGTTGCGTTCCGGCGCTGGCTACTGACGGTGATCCAGATGCTGCTCGGGGTGGTGCTGATCTCCGGGCTGCGGCGGTCGGCGACGCTGCATGTCCTGATCGTCATCGCCTGTATCACGGGTGCGGTGGCAGATCTGCTGTCCTACGTCGTGGCGCCGGGCTACGCGATGGCGGAGGACGGGTTTGTCGGCCTGCAACTGCAGAAAAACGTGACCGGGTTACTGATGATGTACGGCTGCCTCTCGGCCGGCACGGGCTATTTCCTGGTACGGAGCCGCAAGCTCCGCGCCGCCATCGTCTGCGGTGTCGTCTTGATGCTGGGCCTGCTGGTCGCCTCCAGATCCACCACCAGCCAATCGGTCGTGTTCATGACGCCTGCGGTCGTAGCGGCCATGTTGCTGCTGGCCCGTATGACCAAGTTCGGCGCTTGGGCGATCGTCTCGGCCGTCCTTGCCCTGCTGGCCGCGGTCGTGTTCGGCTACTTCGCCTGGTGCGGCCTGACGGGAGCCGATCCACACGCGCCCTTTGCGGAGATGACGTTCACGAACCGGACCGACATCTGGTGGTTCGTGCTCGGCGAGATCCAGAAACGCCCCTTGCTTGGCGCGGGGTATGGCTCGTTCTGGGCGATCGATCCCTCGGTCCAGCCGAGCCTGAAATCCGACGATTGGTTCGGCACCTACGCCATCATCAACGAGGCGCATAACGGCTACCTCGATCTGCTGGCGATGGTGGGCATCGTGGGCCTGGTCGCGAGCCTCGCCGTGGTGTTGCGCACCATGGGGATCGCCGGCCGAGCAGTGGGCCAGGCCGAACCGACGGCATCAGCATGGCTGAGCGGACGGATGGCGCGCCCGACGGCAGTGTTCCACATGGCCCTGCTTGTCGGGTTGTTGGTGCACAACCTGACGGAATCCAACCTGTTCTCCAACAACTCGACCCTGGTCGTAGCCTTTGTCCTGACGGCGCTGGACCTCGAGAAATGGCGTCTGGCCGTACCGCGGCGCGCCAGTACGCGCCACCCTAACCCGGCGCTGCTACGACACGCCGCATCGCGTGCGGCCGCAAGCGCCCGTGCAACAGCATCGCCATGAGCGCCATCTGTGTGACCTGACCGAGCATGGTCGCGGCGATTGCGTAGGGGTACGTGAACAGCCAGACCACGACCACAAGCGTCAGGATGGTCACCATGGCGCCTGCCAGGTCCACCAACGCCAGGCGGCGGAACTCGCCGACGGCGAGCATGCCCGTGTTCAAGGCAGTACAGATGCTGCCGAGAACGACGTTGCCGCCCCAAAGATAGATCAACGGTCCGACTTCGCGGTAGCGGCCGTGATACAGATCGGCCGAAACCCAAGCCCAACCGGCCAGCACGGCGGCCGACCAGAGCAGGCTGCAGCAGGCCGTCACACCTGCCCCGATCACCATCGTGCGCATCACGCCGTCGCGGTCTTTCCGCGCCCAGCGCTGCGCCATGTCCGGGAAACCGATGGAAGCCCAGGCCGACGACAGGAGCCAAGCCGGCCGGATCAGCACTTGTACCGCCGAGAGCGAGGCGAGCGCCTCCGCGCCGAACCGCCCGACCGTGACGAAGCTGTAGAGCCGTCCGGTGATCTCATTGGACCCGGCGCCAAGCATCAGCCAGCCAAAGCCGCGCATCACGTGGGCCTGCTGCCGCAACTCGTGCCAGCGCCACATCGGCCTGATGCCGCCGAGCAAGATGAGCAGCACGGCCGCCGACACGCCGCCGAACGCCAGGCCCGTCAGCAACAGCACACGACCGGCGTTCGGCGGGTGGCCGGCGGCAAAGTCCAGCCCGAGTGCCAGGGCCGTCACGACCAGGATAGCGCCCGAAAGGCCGGCGGCCAGAGCCGGGCGCTGGCGGGAGAAGGCATAGGTGCGGACATACTGAAACAGCAGGAAAGCAGGCGTGAACAGGATGGCCGGAGCGGCCGCGAGTTCGGAGCCGGCCCGCGCCAGGAGCCAGACGCCGACGGCGACAACGGCCATCACGGCGCAGAGCACGGCCAAGGTCGCCGAGAGCATGAAACGTTCCGGCTCCAAGCGATCAGCCATGCGGTCAAGCGCCGAAGGCAGCCGCGAGAGATGGGCCAGAACGAGCGTGCCTTCCACGACGCCACCGGCGAAAGCGACCGACAGCCAGAACACGTAGGTGCCGTAAGCGGCTGCGGCTCCGTTGCGGATCAACCAGAGATTGACGCCGAAGGTCAGCAGGGAGCCGAACCCCTGCTCCATGAGAGAGAGTGCAAACCTCATGCGGGCATCGTTGCGCCGGAGGAACCCGGGTCTGGTTGGCCACCTGAGAGGTTTCATGAACCCGAACTTCGTATAGTGGCAGGGCAGGAGCGTCCACCGACATGGCTGGTCGCGCAGAAGGTGCCACCCAGAAGATGAGAACGTGTTAAGCGGCAGCCGCCCGATAGCGACCGGGCCGCATGTCGTGTGCATGCTTGCCGAAGGCAGTTACTTCCACGGGGTCGCCGCCATGGCGAACTCGTTGGTGCGCAATGGTTTCGCCGGGCATATCGTTGTCGGCTACCGCGGCTCGCTGCCACGCTGGGAAGGCCCGGTGAGCCCGCAGGCTGGACCGGCACAACCGATTGCGCCCGGTGTGGACATCCTGTTCATGGCCGTCGAGAGCGACTGGCATCTGAGCAATCTCAAGCCGAGATTTATGCATCAGGTTGCAACAGAGCTTTATCCGGGTTTTGCAAGCATCTGGTATTTCGACGCCGACGTGGTGCTCAAGACGAACTGGGATGCCTTCGCGCGTTGGGTCGAGGCAGGGTTGGTGTTGGTGCTGGACATGGCCGAAACCTACATGCCGCCCCATCACGCGTTCCGCCGGGAGTGGCAAGCCTTGGCGCAACGCGCGGGGCTGGGTTACCGCGAGGTGCATGGCTACGTGAACGGCGGCTGCGTCGGTTTGGCGGCTGGGCACCTCGAGTTCCTGGAAGCCTGGGAAACTCTGCTCCAGACGTATGCCGGCGACGGTGCGGATATGAGCCGGATGATCAATCGCACCGGCAAGCCTGAATACGCCAAGATGGACCAGGACTTGCTCAATGCCGCCGTGATGGCCACCACCACGCCGTTCTGTGTCCTTGGCGTGGAAGCGATGGACGCGTTTCCGTCGGCCAGCATCATGTCCCACGCCATGGTCTTCGCCAAGCCCTGGGTGCGGAACTACATCCGCGACGCGATCATCGGGTTCCAACCCGATCCTGCGCACGTTGCATTCTGGTTGTACGCCGAAGGACCGATCCGCGCATTCACGGCGGCCGAGTGGCGGCGGAAGATGGCCATCCTGCGCGTGACGAAGCTGCTCGGCTACATCAGACGGCGAACCGTAGCGGACTGGTGACTTCGCCTGCAGAATCAGTGCGGTGACGGACGTTCCACCGGCACCGCGGCCTCGTTGCGGCGAAGGAAGGGCAGTGTCCAGGGTGGATCGTAGAACCAACTAACGGGGTCGCCGACCGGCCCCCAGCCGCTGCCCTCCAGGATCTGGAGCAATTCGCGTTGGGCTGCGGCGGTGGCGGCCGGGTCGGTCGAACCGCTGTAACGGTAAACGCCGATGGTCTGCGGCGGAACGGCCACGATATGCACCGCCGGGTTGTTCGGGCGGGGCAGCGTGTCCAGCGTGTAGTTGGCCGGCATGAAGAAACGGATACGCCATTGGCCGTCGGCGGCACGGTCCTGGACGACGGGCGCCGTCATGTCGATCGTCTTGGAGCCAGCTTCCTGGGCAACCGGGGCGGTCATGGCAATGCTGGACCGCGCCGTGTTGTCACCGAAGATGTAACCGGCCAGTCGGCGAAACCCGTCGCTCCGGCTGGCCAACTCGTTGCCACCCACTGTCGTTTCAGCAGCGATGCGCGGGCCATATTGCCGGATCTCCAGTGCTCCCACCGTCTCGACCACGGTGTAATGAGCCTCCTCGGTGCCAGAGCGGATGCCGACCACGGAACATCCGGCAAGGAGAACGGAGGAGATCAGGGGCACGATCCTGGATTTCATCCGCTGTGAACCCCGCCCTGCCCCGCTTGGTTGCACGGCTGGCCCAGGTCGCGCACAACCATCGCCATGACTGAACGATACGATGCGGCCGCCTTGCTCCACTTCGCGACTGCGCTGCTTCGGCAGGCCGGGCTGAACGAGGAGAGGGCGCGCGTGGTCGCGGCCACCCTGCTCGAGGGTGATCTGCTGGGTCAGACCACGCATGGGCTTGCCCTGCTCGGCGCGTACCTGGACGAACTCGTCTCGGGCCGGCTTACCCCGACGGGAGATCCCGAGGTCGTTGCGCAGACGCCGGTGACGCAGACCTGGGACGGCAACCGGCTTCCCGGGCCTTGGCTGGTGACGCGTGCGGCGGACTGGGCATCCGGGGTGGCCCGGAGTTTTGGAATGGGCGCGGTGGTGATCCGCCGAAGCGGGCATATCGGTTGCCTGGCGGCCTATGTCGAGCGGATCGCCGAGCGTGGCCAGTTGCTGCTGCTGGCCAGTTCGGACCCGTCGACGGCCAGCGTGGCGCCTTTTGGCGGCACGAAGCGCATGATCACGCCGAACCCGCTCGCGGCCGGGTGGCCGACCGGCGGCGTTCCGGTGATGATGGATGTGTCCACGTCCATCACCACGAACGGCATGACGGCACGCCTGGCCAAGGAAGGGCGGCAGTTCGGGCACCACGCGCTACTGGACGCCACCGGCGTGCCGACGGCCGACCCGTCCGTGTTCTTTGCCGATCCGCCGGGCACGTTGTTGCCGCTGGGCGGTGCCGAGGCTGGGCACAAGGGCTACGCGCTCGGCCTGCTGATCGAGGCGCTGACGTCGGCACTTGCCGGGCATGGCCGGGCGGACGGTCCAACGGAATGGGGCGCGTCGGTTTTCGTGCAGGTGCTCGATCCGGCCTGCTTCGGCGGCCTGGCGCCGTTTGTCCGGGAGACTGGCTGGCTTCGGGATGCAACGCATGCCAACCCGGCGGCGAGGGACGGCGCGCCGCCGCGGCTACCCGGCGAACGCGCAATACGACGCAAGCAGGAGCAGATGGAATTCGGCGTCGAACTGCACCCAGCTATCCCACCCTTGCTTGCGGAGCGGGCGGTGAGCGCCGGGTTGAGCATGCCGCAAGCAATGAATTAGGCAGCAGGCACCCTCACCCCTATCCTCTCCCGCGGAGGACGGGAGAGGAAGAGTGTTGGCTAGTCGGCGATGATCGACCGGACTTCCGGGCCTTTCTGGCCTTGGCCAACGACGACGCGAACGGACTGGCCTTCCGTCAGCGGGGGATGGCCGGCGCGTTCCAAAGCGGTGGCGTGAACGAAGACATCCTTGCCGCCATCTTGCGGGGAGATGAAGCCGAATCCCTTGTTGGGATCGTACCACTTCACTGTGCCGGTCATCTCGACGCCCGGACCGGTGTCCTGCATGCGGGGCGGACGCGGGCCACGCGGCGCATCGCCGCCGCCAGCGCCGAAGCCACCTGGACGGGGAGCACGGGGAGCAGCACTCGCGGTGCTCTCGTCCACGGCGATCACCTGTTCGACCTGACGGCCCTTCTGGCCTTGGCCGACGCGAACCTCGAGCGTGGCGCCAGGACTGACCTGCTGGAAGCCGGATGCCTGCAGCGCATTGGCATGCAGGAAAACGTCTCCGGTGCCGTCTGCCAGCTCGACGAAGCCGAACCCCTTCTCGGGGTTGTACCACTTCACCGACGCCTTTAATCCTGGCGTGGTAGAGGGCGTCGAGAACGACGGAAACACGGGCGGCGAAGGCGTGTTGCCGTAAAAATTGTCGTCGTCAAAACCGCGACGACGCGGTTGCCTCTGCCGGCTATCCTTCGGGGGTCTCAACTACTACGTCCTCTGCCCAAGTCTCTCGGTGATACGGCTGATGTTGCCTCAAGCCCGCACGCCAAGCTAGCGCGAAAGTGCAAAGGCCCATCTCTGCACAACCTTTGACGATCGACAGCCTTAATTCAAGGCTGCCGGACGGATAAATATATCCGGGCAACGGAAAGCTTGCCGTGAAGCAGTCCCGCAGGTCCTATGACAACTCCCTGAATGGAGGCGAAATCATGACGGAATGGAGCGGGCGACGCGTGGCGGTGATGGGTGGCAGCCGCGGCATCGGGCGGTCCATAGCCCTTGGTTTCGCGGCCGGCGGTGCGCACGTCGCCATCTGCGCCCGCGGCCAGGAGGCACTGGACCGCACCCGTGCGGAGCTTGGGGAGGCATCCTTCGCCGCGTCCGTCGACCTTGCCGACCCGGCCGCGATCGGCCGCTTCATTCCGCAAGCGGCCGAGGCGCTCGGCGGCCTGGACATCCTGATCAACAACGCCTCCGGCTTCGGCGCGTCCGATGACGAGGAGGGTTGGGCCGCGTCCGTGTCCGTCGACCTTATGGCGATCGTGCGGGCGAGCCAGGTGGCGCTGCCGTTCCTGAAGCAGCGGCCCGGCGCCAGCATCGTCAACATCTCGTCCATCTCCGCCTACCGCGCGACCAAGCGCAACCCACCCTACGGCGCGATCAAGGCGGCGGTGATCCACTACACCGGCAGCCAGGCGAAGATGCTGGCCTCCGACGGGATCCGGGTGAACTGCGTGGCGCCTGGCTCGATCGAATTCCCGGGCGGCACCTGGGAGCAGCGCCGGACCAGCGAACCGGCGTTGTACAACGGCACGCTGGCGCAGATCGCGCTCGGCCGCATGGGCAAGCCCGAGGAGGTGGCGCAAGTCGTGCTGTTCCTTGCCTCACCCAAGGCGAGCTGGGTTACCGGGCAGACGATCGTGGTGGACGGTGGGCAGCTGATCGGTCCATGAACGAGGACGAAGCTTCCAGCCGCGTCTCGCCCTACCTGCCGACCGACGTGCCGGAGGCTGTTTCCACGGCCAGGCACGAGAGCGCACGCAAGGCGTGGGACGAGACGTTGCGGCGGCCGCTCGGGCTGGGCGGGCCGGCCAGGGGGCTGCCGGAGAACTGGTTCCTCGGTCCGAAAGCCGAGAACCTGGACCTCATGCGCGAACTGGTTGTGGAGGTGCTGGACAGCCACGCCGGGTTCCGCCGCGCGTTCCACCCGGAAGATCCGAGCCATATCACGGACGAGATCCGCCATTCACCGGCCTTCCAGGAGGGGGTGGCGCATCTTCGCAGCCAGCTTGGCGAGTTGCTCGACAAGCTGAAGATGTCGGCCTCGTTCACCTCGATGCGCTACCAGGGCCACATGTTGTGGGACCAGGCGATGCCGGCCGCACTCGGGCTGTTTGCCGGCATGCTCTACAATCAGAACAATGTGGCGGCAGAGGCCTCACCGGTCACGACGCGGCTGGAGATCGAGGTCGGCAACGATCTTTGCCGCATGCTGGGCTATCCGGTTCCGAAGCCGGGTGACGCGCCCGAGCCGGGCAAGATGCGCCCCTGGGGGCACATCACCAGCGGCGGCACGGTGGCCAACATCGAGGCGTTGTGGGCGGCACGGAACCTGAAGTTCGGGGCCATCGCGCTCCGGCAGGCGATCCGCGAGATCCCCGTCCTAACCCCGGCCAAAGCGCTGGAGGTGCCGCTCTGGCAGGGTGGAACGGGCCGGCTGGTGGAGCTGGACACCTGGACGCTGCTGAACCTCGACCTCGATACGATTGCCGGGCTGCCGGGCGCCATCGCCGGGCTGGGCATCGAGCCGGCGCGGCTGACGCGCATACTGGGCGGCTTCTCGGTGCAAAATGTCGGGCTGGCCGGGTTCTACCAATCGTTCATGGGTGATGTGCGCGAGTTGCCGGTGCTGCTCGCCCCTGCGACGGCGCATTACTCCTGGCCCAAGGCCGCGACCCTGCTCGGGCTCGGGCAGAACGCGGTGGTCGTGCAGCGGGTGAACCGCGATGCGCGCATGGATCTCGAGGCCGTGGAGACCACGCTCTACGACCTGTTCCGGCGCCGGGTGCCGGTGCTGTGCGCCGTGGCCGTGATCGGCAGCACGGAGGAGAGTGCGGTCGATCCGCTGGCCGGCCTGCTGGCATTGCGCGAGCGGTTCCGCAGCTACGGGCTGAACTTCGCCATTCATGCGGATGCAGCCTGGGGCGGGTACTTTCGGTCGATGCTGCGGGAGGCTGGGACCGAGAGCGAGAAGACACGCAGCGCGGACGGGGGCGGCGTGCCCAGCTTCGCGATGAACGACTACGTCCGCGCGCAGTATGACGTGTTGGGCGAGGCGGACAGCATCACGGTGGACCCGCACAAGGCGGGCTACATCCCCTACCCCGCCGGCGCGCTGTGCTACCGCAATGCGGCGTTCCGGGACGCCGTCTCGCTGCAGGCGCCGGTGGTGTTCCATAGCCAGGCGGAGCCGACGGTGGGGATTTACGGCGTCGAAGGGTCCAAGCCCGGCTCGGCAGCGGCCGCGGTGTGGCTGGCGCACCGGGTGATCCGGCCGGACCGCAGCGGCTACGGGCGGATCCTCGGCCAGTGCATGTGGACGTCCAAGCGCCTGTTCTGCCGCCTGCACACGCTGGACGACCCGCGCTTCCAGGTCACCATGTTCAATCAAACCCCGGCCGAGCGCGCCCGGCGGCCGGAAGCGGAGCTGACCGAGGAACGCCGCGCGATCGCACGGTTCGTGGATCTGGACAATGTGGCACTCGAGGCTCTGCTGGAGCGGGACCCGGCGGCCAAGCAGCTTTTTACCGCCGTCGGATCGGACCAGGTAATCCTGGCGTTCTCGCTGAACTTCCGCCACGCGGACGGGCATCTGAATGACGACCTGGAGCGCGCGAACGCGTTCAACGAGCGGGTATTCAATCACTGCAGCCTGATCGAACCACGGGCGGACACCAGCGATTTGGAGTTGATCCTCACGTCGTCGCGTTACGAGCCTAAGATCTACAGCCACCATTTCGTGGACGCGTTCTGCCGGCGGTTGGGCGTGCGGCCGACCGCCGATGTGGGGGTGGATTTCCTGATCGCGACGACGATGGACCCTTGGACGACGGAGACGGACGGGGGCGATTTTCTGGTGACGATCCAGGAGGCGTTGCGTTACGCGGCGCACCGGGCGCTGGACGAACTTGGGTTTGGGTGAGCCCTGAAACTCGCCACTTTCAACGTCAACAACGTCAACAAGCGGCTGCCGAACCTGCTGCGCTGGCTGGAGACGGCCCGGCCGGATGCGGTTTGCCTGCAGGAGTTGAAGGCGGAGGACGGAACGTTTCCGATCGCGGCCATCCGGCAGGCCGGGTATGGCGCCGTCTGGCAAGGCCAGCGGACTTGGAACGGCGTCGCGATCCTTGCCCGTGGCGCCGACCCGGTGGAGACGCGGCGCGCGCTACCGGGTGACCCGGCCGATGGTCAAGCCCGGTATATCGAGGCGGCCGTGGAGGGCATCCTAATCGGCTGCCTATACTTGCCGAACGGCAATCCGCAGCCCGGGCCGAAGTTTGCCTACAAGCTTGCCTGGCTCGAGCGCCTGATCGCCCACGGCGCGACCCTGCTCGCAAGTGGCCTGCCGGTCGTGCTCGCCGGCGACTACAACGTGGTGCCGACGCCGGCCGACATGTATGCGTCCAAGTCGCACGACAAGAACGCGCTGGTGCAGCCGGAGAGCCGCGCCGCCTATGCACGGCTGCTGGCCCAGGGTTGGACGGACGCGCTGCGGACCCGGCATCCCGACGAGCCGATGTATACATTCTGGGCCTATTTGCGGGACGGTTGGGCAAGAGACGCCGGGTGGCGGCTGGACCATCTGCTGCTCAGCCCCGCTTTGGCTGGGCGGTTGGTGGATGCGGGGGTCGATCGGGCCGTTCGCGCGGAACCGGAGGCGAGCGACCATGCGCCTGCGTGGGTCATGTTGCGACCGGTGAAGGGCAAGGCTGGGGCTAGACCCAGTCGTCGTTGAGGGAGCGGTGCGCACGACTGGTCCAATCCGGACCGCAGGCCGCGTGTCCTCTGGTTGTTGACCCACGAGGGTCGTGCACAAGAATTGTTGCTCGATCTTGGTATCAAGCGGGCGAGACACTTATCCCGCCCGCTTGAACAGTCGACCCGCTTCGGCCGGTCAGATCCCCGGCGGAAGCGGGTTTCACCGGTGCACAACGGTGGCCGCTTTTGGTTGCAAGTTTTGCAACGGGGAGCGTCACGCAAGGATCCAATGACTAGGCGGCTACTTCAGTGGTCAACTCTGAAACCAAATGATCCACCGCCAAAAGCGTTAGCAACTTCCCCTCGATCTCCACCAACCCGGCAACTTTCGTATTGTGTGCACCGGCGGCGATGGAAGGTGCCGCCTGTACCATCTCCACCCCCACCGTCAGAATATCACTTACGCCATCAACCAGAAGGCCGACGACCTGACGACCCGATTCTACCACGATGATGACATTTTGCTTCGTCGTGACTGTCGCCGAGAGCCCGAGCAAGGCGCCCAGATCCACAATCGGCAGGATGGCGCCCCGCAAATTGACGACGCCACAGGACGTGGCCGGCGCATGCGGGAGCGGCGTTGCAGACGTCCAACCGCGTATTTCCCGCACTGCCGTGATTTGTATGCAAAAGTGCTGGTTCCCAATATAGAAGGAGATCAGTTCTTGCGTCTGCTGCATAGCCGAAGCTGAGTTCGTCATTCTTAGAACTCCTTCCAAGCGTCTTCGTCGGCGCCAAGCTTGCGCACGGTGTTGCCAACGACGCGTAGCGTTTGCGGCGATGTCGGCGTGCGGTTCCCCCTTAGATTTTGCTTTGGCTTCATCTTCGCAACGGTAGCAGGAGCATTCTCTCGTGCTCTGTGGGGCGGCTCCACCTGCTCGACACCGGTGTTGAAGCGGGCGGTGAGCCGCTCGAGTTCGGCCGCGTCCCGCGCCAGGCTATGGGTGGCGGCCGTCGACTGCTCGACCATTGCGGCGTTCTGCTGCGTTACCTGGTCCATTTGGTTGACCGCGGTGTTTACCTGGGCAAGGCCGCTCGCCTGCTCTTGAGCGCTGGCCGCAATCTCGCTCACCTTGCCGGTGATTTCCGTCACCTGGCCCAAAATACGGCTTAGGGCGTCGCCGGTCTCCTTCACCAAGCTCACACCTCGGCCAACATGCGAACTGCTCGTGCTGATCAAAGCTTTGATCTCCCTCGCAGCCTGCGCACTGCGCTGTGCCAAGGCACGCACCTCGCTGGCGACCACGGCGAACCCGCGCCCGGCATCCCCAGCCCGGGCAGCTTCCACCCCGGCATTCAAGGCGAGAAGGTTGGTCTGGAACGCGATCTCGTCGATCACGCTGATGATCTGGCCAATCTCGCTAGCGGACTTCTCGATTTCGCTCATCGCGGATACGGCGTCCTTCACGACGAACTCGCCGTGTTCGGCCACGGTTTTCGCCGACGTCACGACGGCATGGGCCGATGTCGCCCCCTCGGCCGTTTTGCGCACGGTTGCCGTGATCTCATCGAGTGCCGCGGCGGTTTCCTCCAGGCTGGCCGCTTGCTGCTCAGTGCGCCGTGATAGGTCGTCGGATGCCTGACTGATTTCTCCCGTGCCGGCGCGGATGGCGCCGGTGTTGACGGCGATCGTGCCGATGACGCCGCGCAAGTCGGTGATAGCTGCGTTGAAGTCAGTACGGAGACGCTCGTATTCAGGTGCGAATGCCTCCGTTATGTCGCAGGTTAGATCGCCGGCCGACAACCGCCCCAAGCCGCTCGCCAAACTCTGAACGACGAGGGCTTGTTGTGCGGCTTGGGACTGACGGTCGGCTTCCGTCCGCTCTCTTTCCTGCTCCGCGACATGACGGAGCTCCCCTGCCTGACGCTCCATTTGCACCTTCTCGATCGCGGCGTCCTTGAACACCTGCATGGTACGAGACATGGCGCCGACCTCGTCCTTGCGATCGCGAAACGGAACCTGTTGCTCCAGGTCTCCTGCGGCCAGGTGTTCCATGACCGACGTCAACGGCAGCAAGGCCCGGACCGATCGCATCGACCACCAGGCAGCCGCTACGCCGATGACCAGCGCAGCCCCGCACGCCGCCACGATCAGCAGCATGAAGCCATCAGCGACTGAGCGCACCCAGCCGCCGACTTCCTTGTTCTTGGCTTCCTCGAGATCGATGAAGCGGTTGATGTCCCGCAACCATGCCACGAATGCTGGCCGTGCCTGCTGCATAAGCACTGTTTTCGCGTCGGTCCCGGCACGTTGCAGACGGATCACCTCAGACACCAGGGGCAAGACCGTCGCTTCGTCCGCCTTGATGAGGCCGAGAATGGTCACTTCGTCGGGTGTGACCCCGTTGCCGCTCGCAATCACATCGTCCAGTGGCTTCGCAGAGGCAGCGTAGGCCGCTGCGAGGCGCGCGATATTAGCGACGCTCTCTTCCATCTCAGCCTGCGTCGCAGCGAGGGTCACGTCGCGGATCGCGATTGCCCGGTCGTGCACGCTGCCGCGGAAATTGATGCTGTAACGTTGCTTGACGCTGTTGACGTCGTTGATCGTGTAGAGGCTCTGCGCGATTCCGCTGACGCGCATTTCGGCGATCGCAGCGAGGGCCAACGTCAGCGCAAACGCTATGCCAAAGCCGACCATCAGCCGCTGCGTAATTCTCAGACTATACAAGGTAACCTCACCGCTTGAAACTACGGCGGTCTTGGGCCAACAGACCTAACTATGCGTTAAAAGGATCTCGGGAGATACAAAACCGCACGTGTATCTCAATTTGAGCGCACCGGATGGACGACTACGGAAGGTGTCCGTGGAACACGCCGACCTCACCGTTCCAACACCGATTGGAAACAGCCTTCAACGCGCCGGCACGATCGCCGTCGGCAGGATGGGATCGTCGATCTCGGGCGCGCCGGCGATGTGCTGATACGTTCCGTAGATCAGCATCCCGGTCGGGATGTCCTTCCACACCGTGCTGACCGAACGATAGCCGTTGTCGCCGAAGCCCTCCCGGTAGTGGCTGATCTTGAGCGCATGATACGTTTGGCCGAGCAGCGGAATGTCCTCGATTCCCTCGTTGCGCATCAGGTCGTAATACTGCCGGCCGGGCGCCACGTGGTTCTCGAACCCGGTGACGGTGCCGCTCGGACCATCGATCACCTGGCGCAGCAACGGGGCGGCCTGGGCGGCGCCGGGCCAGTCGGTTTGCCAGATGTCGTACCAGGCCTTTGCCGGTTGGCCGTCCGCCTGCATCAGACACAGGTCCGGGTCCGACGGGTCGGCGCCGCCGAACACGATCGTCGAGCCGCCTTGCTGGACCAGCTTGGCGCCCGGGGCCGCGCAGGAGAGCGGGCGCTCGTGCCCATCGGTGGCGTGCACGTTGGCGCCGAGGATCATCGGCGGGTATCGCCCCGCTGCACCCTGAACCGACAGCGGAAGCGCGCCGTTGCCGGCCGTGGCGCATCCGCCGAGCGCCACGAGCAATTGCCACGACAATCGAACCTTCATAAGCGCCCCCGCTTGACCGTTGTAACGATACGCAACATCAGAGGCATGTCACAGGGCACTCTCTATCCGTGTTCGGAGGCGCCGTGCCGCAAGTTAAGACGTTCGGTTTCCGGCCATGGCATGACGGCCTGACATGAATGCGACCGACGAAAAGAAGCCTCCTCCGGAGCAGACCTCCGGCTGGCGTAGAGCGGCTGCCTGGTTTGCAGCCGGTGCGGTTTTCATCGTGATCGTGACCGTTGCGGTCGTGTCGTTCGACGAGCCGCTGGTCAGGCAGACCAATCCGCAGACCGACAACGCCTATGTCGGCGGCGACACGGTGCCGATCGCGGCCCGGGTGCAGGGCTACCTCGTCGCATTACCGGTGGCCGACAACCAACCGGTGCGCGCCGGAGACGCGCTGGCGCAAATCGACCCGGCGGATTACCAGGCGCAACTGGCCCAGGCGCAGGCGGCGCTCGAGGCGGCCCGGGCGCAGGTCGCGCGGCTGAACGCGCAATTGGGGCAACTCACCGCCCAGATCAGCCAGGCGCAGACCCAGGTGGCGTCCCAGCAGGCGCAAACCGTCCGCACGTCGCCCGAACTGGTCCGGCAGGAGAAGCTGATCAACACCGATGTCGGCGTGCGGCGGACGCTGGAACAGGCGCAGGCCGATCAGCAGCGCACCATGGCCGGGGTCGAGCAGGCGCACGCCGCCCTGATCGTGCGCGAGAAGCAGGTGGATACGCTGGCCGCGCAGCGGGACGAGGCGCTGGCCGCCGTCCTGGCGCGGCAGTCCGACCTGGCGTTGGCCGAGTTGAACCTGGGCTGGACGCGGGTGACCGCCCCTGCGGACGGCACATTGGCGGCGCGCCGCGTCCGGGTCGGGGATCTGCTGCAGCCCGGCGTGGTGATCACCGACCTCACCCCGCTCGACACCGTGTGGGTGGACGCGAACTTCACCGAGCGGCAGATCCCGCAGATGCATGTCGGCCAGCCAGCGCGGCTCCGGGTGGATGCGTTCCCCGACCAGCCGCTCGACGGGCACGTGGTGGGGCTGTCGCCGCTGACCGGCAGCCAGATGAGCGCGATCCCGCCCGACAACACGACCGGCAACTTCACCAAGATCGTGCAGCGGGTGGACGTGCGGATCGCGATCGACTGGCACGGCAGCGTGCTGATCGGGCGGGTGCGGCCAGGCATGTCCGTGACCGCCACCGTGTTCACGGACCGGGGCTGATGAGGAACCTGATTGTCCGGGCGGTGGTGGCCAGCCTCTTGCTGCTGGCGGCGGGCATGTTCGCGGTCGATTGGAACCAACTCATCCTGACCGGAACGCGCCGCAACACGGACGATGCTACGCTGCAGGGCAACCCGGTCACGCTGCAGACCCGCGTCACGGGTTACCTCACCGGCGTGCCGGCGGCCGACTTCCAGGTGGTGCAGAAGGGCGACCTGTTGTTCCAGGTGGAGGACACCGACTACCGCGCCCGGGTGGACCGGGCCGTCGCGGACCTGGCGCAGGCGGAAGCGGCAGTGCGGGTCGCGGACGCCGAGGTCGCGCAGGGCGAGGCGGAACTCGGGGTGGCGGTGGCCTCCATCCACAATGCAGACGCCGGCTTGCACCAGGCGCGGCTGGAGATGATCCGGCAGTCCTTGCTGGTGCACACGGAATCGTACCTGCAGCGGGACTACCAGAACGCGCAGGCGTCGCAGGACAGCCAGCAGGCGGCCAAGGACGGACGGATCAAGGACTTGGCCGCCGATGAGGCGCAGTTGGACGTGCTGCGCGCCCAGGCCCAGGCGGCAAGGGCGCAGGTCGATGCCAACCGGGCGGCGCTCGACTTCGCGCGCATCCAGCTCGGCTACACCCGGATAACGGCGCCGGTAGACGGCGTGACGACCGCCCGGCTGCTGCGCCGGGGGGCGTTCGCATCGGCCGGCAGCACGCTGATCACTGTGGTGCCGCTGATGCCGGTCTGGGTGGTTGCGAACTACCGGGAGGTGGCGCTGACCAACATGCTGCCGGGCCAGCCGGTGGACGTGCACGTGGACGCCCTGCCCGGCCTGATGCTGCGGGGCCACGTGGACAGCCTGGAACCCGAGAGCCAGGCGGCGCTGTCCGCATTGCCGCCCGACCGTGCCGCGGGCAACTTCACCAAGGTGACGCAGCGTGTGCCGGTGAAAATCGACCTCGAGCCGCGCCCCGATCTGGCGGGTGGGCTCCGGCCAGGCTTGTCCGCCGAAACCTGGGTCGATACGCATAAATGAGGCTGTTCGGGCCGCTTGCCCCGGAGCCGCTTGCGCCGCCGCCGGACGGCAAGCCACAGGGCCCGCCACCGATCACCTGGCTCTTGGCGGTTGGGATGGCCGGGGCGGCGCTCGGCTCCGTCATCTCGAACCTGGACACGCGGCTGACGGCGTTCTCGTTGGCCGACTTGCGGGGCGGCGCCGGGTTCGGCGTGGACGAGGCGTCCTGGGTGTCGCAGGCCTACAACATCGCCGAGGTCATGGTGGTGCCGGTGACGCCGTGGCTGTCGTCGATCGTCTCGCCGCGGCGCGCCATCGCAGCCGCAGCGGCTTTGCTGACCGTGGCCGGCGCGTTCGTGCCGATTTCGACCAACCACTACCCGCTGCTGGTTCTGCTGCGGTTTCTGCAAGGCCTGGGCGGCGGCGCGCTGATCCCGCTCCTGCTGCTGACGGTGCTGCGCTTCACGCCCCTGCATCAGCGGGTGTTCGGGCTGGCGTTGTACGGCTTCATCACCGCCGTCACGCCGCTGCTAGCCGAGAGCCTCGCCGGCACCCTGGTCGAGCAGATCGGGTGGCAGTCGATCTTCTATATCGGCCTGGCGTTCGGGCCCTTCGTGGTTTTGCTGGTGCTGATCGGGCTGCCGCAGGAGCCGCTCAAGCCGGATCCGTTTGCCAACACGGATTACGGGGGGATGCTGCTGCTCGCCTTGTTCGCCGGCACGCTGACGGCGGGGCTCGGCCAGGGGCAACGGCTGGACTGGTTCGACTCGCCGCTGATCGACAGCCTGTTCGCCAGCGCGTTCTTCGCGCTGCTGGCCTTCCTGGTGCTGGAGTTGTCGCTGGAAAAACCGCTGATCGACCTGAGCCTGCTCAAGCGGCTGAATTTCTCGGGCGGGCTGCTGATGATCTTCGCCTTCGCCTTCGCCTCGCTGTTCACCGGCAGCATCCTGCCGATGTTCGGGCAGGAGGTGCGCAGCTACCGCGAGCCGCAAGTCGGCGCCATCCTGATCTTCGGAGCGCTCGCCCAGTTGGTGACCGTGCTGGTCGTCCCGTTCATGATCCGGGCGTTGGAGGTGCGTGTGGTGATCGCCCTAGGGCTGTTCGCGGCGGCGCTGGCGGACCGTCTGGCGACCTTCATCGACAGCGAGTGGATCATCACCGACGTCATCCTCTCGCTGCTGATCGCAAGCGCCTCGCAGATCCTGATCCTGGTGCCCACCACCGTCGTCAGCACGAGCGTGCTCAAACCGGAGGACGCGTTGTCCGGCGGAACGATCTTCAACGTCGTGCGCAACCTGGCGGTGACCGTCAGCGGCGCCGTGATGGGCGGCGTGCTGACGGTGCGCGAGCGGGTGCACTCATTCTTCATCGTCGATCACCTGAACATCGGCGCGCCGCTGACGGCCGGCCGGGAGCAAGCGGACGGCCTGCAGGCGCTGGCCCTGGCGGTGCGTGCCCAGGCCACCACGGAGGCGACGGCGGACGCCTTCGGCTGGAGCGGGATCGCCGCCATCATCGCGTTCGCCGTGGTGCTGGTGCTGAACCCGACCAAGATCCCCTATCCGCCGGGCAAGCAGCCATGATGTGGCGGGCGGCCCTGCTGGCGCTGCTGCCGGCCGCAGCGCTGGCGCAGCATCCCGTGGTGCTGGACCCGGCGTTCGAGCACGCGTTGTCGCTGGCCTACCTGTATAATCCGCAGTTGCTGGCCGAGCGGCAACGGTTGCGCGAGACCGACGAGGGCGTCCCGCGGGCGCTGTCCGGCTGGCGCCCCAACGTGCAGGTGCGCGGTGCCTTCGGCGGTTCGGAAATTTTCGACAGCGTCGACAAGATCCACTCGCCGGAGCAACGCTCGCCGCAGAGTGGGGACATCGTGCTCAACCAGCCGCTGTACACCGGCGGCCGGGTCGGCGCGCAGGTGTCGCAGGCGGAGGCGCTGGTCGTGGCGGAACGTGCCGCATTGCGGGCGAGCGAGGCCGAAGTTCTGCTTGCCGCCGCCACCGCCTACCTGGATGTGGCGCGGGACGAGCGGATCGTGCTGCTGAACCGCAATCAGACGGCGGTGTTGGAGCGCACCCTGCATGCGACCGAGCAGGAGCTTGCCGCCGGCGCCGTGACCGAAACGGACGTGGCGCAGTCCCGGGCCCGCCTGGCCGATCAGCGCGGCAACCAGGCGCAGGTGGAGGCACAGCTCGCCGCCTCCCGCGCCACGTATCAGCAGCAAGTGGGCGAGCTGCCCGGCTTGCTGGACCTGCCGCGCCTGGTGTTGCCCGTGCCGGCGGACCGGCGGGCGGTGCTGGCGCTGGTGCCGAGCAACAACTTCGACATCCAGCAATCCCGCAGTGCGCTGGAGGCGAGTCGCCAAGGCATCGACATCGCCCGCTCCGGATTGCTGCCGAAGCTCTCGATGGAGCTGAGGGGCACCCGCGTGAAGGACACGGACGTGCAGGCCTACCGGCAGCGCGACAACATCGCCGAGGGTACGCTGCAGTTCAGCGTGCCGTTGTACCAGGGTGGCGGTCCGGCAGCCGAGACCCGGCAAGCGAAGGAGGCGGCGGCCCGCAGCCTGCTGCAGGTCGACGTCGTGGTGCGGCAGGCAGTGCGGCAGGCGCAGACGGCGTGGGACATGCTCGACGCCGGCCGCACCCGGGTCGCGCAGGCGCGGATCTCTATCGACGCCAACACGATTGCCGCCCGGGGTGTCGCGCGGCAGCAGAGCGTGGGCGCCCGCACGTTGCTCGAGGTGCTCAATGCACAACAGGAGTTGCTGACGGCCGAGGTGAGCATGGCCCGCGCCACGCGTGACGAGCAGGCCGCGGAACTGGAGGTGCTCGCAGTTGTCGGCCGGCTGACGGCGGAGCAGATCGGGCTGCATGTGCCGGTGTATGATCCGAACCGGCACTATCTCGAGACACGGGACAGGTGGGGTGGGTTGACGCCGGCGCCTTGAACCGTGCGTGCGGTGGCGCGCGATACCCGCGCTACTTCTTGGTGTCGTTGGCGATGACGGGGTCGATCACGGTATTGATGGTCTCGCGGACGGCGGTGACGCGGACGTTCGGGGCCAGCTCGATCTCGACCTCATTGCTGCCCTCCTTCACGCGCTGGACCACGCCGATCAGGCCGCCGCCGGTGACCACCTTGTCGCCGCGGCGCAGTGCGGCCAGGCGGGTCTTCAGCTTTTTCTGCGCGGTCTGCTGCGGGCGGATGAGCAGGAAGTAGAATACCCCGAAGATCAGGACGATCGGCAGGAACTGGCTGTACTGCGCGAGCGAGCCGCTGAGGGACTGCGCGTAGGCGGGGCTGATGAACATTGAAGGTCCGGGTTGCGGTGCGTGGCGGCGGACCATAGTTTGCCGCGCTTTCCCGTCAAGTTGAGGCCATTTTGGACGCAAACCTGCTGCCCGTGCTCACCCGAATCGCCGACGCGCTGGAGCGGCTGGCCCCGGCGCCCCCGGCTACGGTCGCACTTGCGGACGCGGACGCCTTCGTATGGCACCCGGACGGGGGACGGCTGCAGCCGGTGACGCATGTCTCGGCGGTGCGGCTCGACCTGCTGCAGGGGATTGAGGCGCAGCGCGACCGGCTGCTGCCCAACACGCTGCGCTTTGCCGCCGGGTTGCCCGCCAACAATGCCATGCTGTGGGGTGCGCGGGGGACCGGCAAGTCCTCGCTGGTGAAGGCGGCCCATGCCGAGGCGTTGCGCCAGCATCCGGGCAGCGTCGCCCTGATCGAGATCGCACGGGAGGACATCGTGACCCTGCCGGCGCTGCTGAACCTGCTGCGGCCGTCCCGCCGGCGCTGCATCATCTTTTGCGACGATCTTAGTTTCGAACGGGAAGATGCTGATTATAAAGCACTCAAGTCTGTTCTGGACGGCGGCATCGAGGGACGGCCGGAAACCGTGCTGTTCTACGCGACATCCAACCGCCGCCATCTGATGCCGCGCGACATGATCGAGAACGAACGCGGGAGCGCGATCAACCCGGGCGAGGCAGTGGAGGAGAAGGTATCCCTCTCGGACCGGTTCGGGCTTTGGATCGGCTTCCACAACACCGACCAGCCGACCTATCTGGCGATGGTGGAGGCATATGCTGCGGACCTCGATCTGCCGGTCGGCGTTGAGGCCTTGCGGGCCGAGGCGATCGCCTGGTCCGCCGGGCGGGGCGGCCGGTCGGGCCGAGTCGCGTGGCAGTTCATTCAGGACCTGGCCGGCCGGCTAGGCGAAACATCCGAGCGAAGCATGGGGGAGTGAGCACATGGCAATAGCGACCGAGCAGGTTCCAGGCGTCTACCGCCGCCGGGTCGGGGAGGTGCTGGTCACGGCGCTGAACGACGGCAGCATCGTGCTGCCCGCGGAGGTGTTGCTGAACATCACGCCGGACGAGCGCGAGACGCTGCTGCACGCGGCCGGGCGCCGGCCGCCGTTCCACACGGCGATCAACGCCTTCCTGCTGCAATGGCCGGAACGGACGGTGCTGATCGACACGGGCGCTGGCAAGGCGATGGGCCCGACGGCGGGCCGGCTACTGGCCAACCTCCGTGCTGCCGGGATCACACCCGGCGACGTCACGGACGTCGTGCTGACCCATATGCATGTCGATCATGTCGGAGGGCTGTTGGACCAAGCCGGCGCCCGCGCGTTCCTGAACGCCCAGCTTTGGGTCGCCGAGGAGGAGATCGCCTTTTGGCAGGATGACGCCAAGAAGGCCGCCGCTCCGGAACTATACCGAAGCAGTTTCGACATGGCCCGGCAGATGGTGCGGCCGTATGCCGACCGCCTGCACCGGTTCCCATACGGGGAGGTCATGCCCGGGCTCGAAGCCATCGCCACGCCGGGACATACGCCGGGCCACACCAGCTACCTGCTCTCGAGTGCCGGCGCCAAGCTGCTGATCTGGGGCGACGTCGTCCATGTCCAGGCGGTCCAGACGGCGCGCCCGGATGTGAGCATGAGCTTCGACAGTGACCCGGCGCAGGCCGAGCAAACCCGGCGCGCCATTTTCGAACGCGCCGCGAAGGAGGATCTGCTGGTCAACGGCATGCACCTGTCCTTCCCCGGGTTCGGCCGGGTCGCTCGGGCTGGCGAGGCGTACGTGCTCCAGCCGGAGGTGTGGCAGGGCGAGGTCTGACGCCGGCTTAGTGGACGAACACCTGCACCTGTCGGGTCGTCACACCGGCATCGGCGCGGGCGGAGAGATGGATGCGGTCGTCGTCCACCCCGTCCGCGTTGATGGCGCGGGCGACGTTACGCGCGTCCCCGGTTATGCCCGTGGCGGCTGCCACTTGCTGGGCAGGCGTTCCGGTTGCGGGCACCACGCTGACGACGTCGAACACCACGTCCGACTTGCGGCCGACAGCGTCCCGCACTGCCTCGTCGAGCTCGGCAGCATAGTTCGGGTTCGGCTTGGACACGTCGATGGTGACGAGCGCCACGGTCGCTGCCGGGCCGGGCGGGGCCGGCACGCGCTTTATAATGCCCGCTTGCGGATCAAAGGTGCGCTGATCCACCAGGGTGCAGCCGAACAGGAAAGCGGATCCGGCGAGGGCGATGATGCGGCGCATCGCCGCACGTTGCATCAAACCCGCACACGGGCAAGATGCCGGGCCGCTTTGGAGAGCCCCCTGATGTCCGCACCCGCGCAAACACCCGCAAGCAACCGACGCATCGACGGCCGCCGGCTATGGGACAGCCTGATGGCGATGGCCGAGATCGGGGCCACGGCGAAGGGCGGCGTGCGGCGGCTGGCGCTGAGCGATGTGGACCGGGCTGGGCGCGCGCAATTCCGGCAATGGTGCGAAGCCGCCGGGCTGCATGTGCGGGTGGACGCGATGGGCAATATGTTCGCCCGCCGCGAGGGCCGGGACCCGTCGCGCCCGCCCGTGCTGTTCGGCAGCCACCTCGACAGCCAGCCTACGGGCGGCAAGTTCGACGGCGCCTTGGGGGTGATGGCAGGGCTCGAAGTGATGCGCACACTGGACGATCTGGGGGTCGAGACGGAGGCGCCGGTCGAACTGGTGAACTGGACCGACGAGGAGGGTGCGCGGTTCGGCAAGGCGATGATGGGCAGCGGGGTGTGGGCCGGCGTATTCACCCAGACCGAGACCGAGGCGTTGCGCGACTCCGATGGGGTCAGCCTCGGGGAGGCGCTGGACGGCATCGGCGCGCGTGGCGGCAGCCCGGCCCATGTGTTTCCCGCGGACAGCTATTTCGAGCTGCACATCGAGCAGGGTCCGATCCTGGAACGCGAGGGTAAGACGATCGGCGTCGTTACCGGCGGGCAGGCGCAGGTGTGGTACGACGCCGTGGTGACCGGTCAGGACAGCCACGCCGGCACTACGCCGCCCGAAGCACGGCGTGATGCTCTGGTGGGAGCGGCACGCATTATTGACTTGGTGGACCGCACCATGCGCGCCCGCGGCGAGTTGGGACGCGGGACGGTGGGTCAGCTTTTCGTGCTGCCGAACAGCCGCAACGTGATTCCGGGCGAGGTGCGTTTCTCGGTCGAGTTCCGTCACCCGGACGAGGCCGAGCTGGAGCGTATCGCTACGCAGTTCCCGCAGCACGCCGAATCCCTGGCCCGCGACACGGGCGTGGCGCTCGCGCTGACCCAACGCGTCCGCATACCGGCCCAGCCGTTCGATACGGCTTGCGTCGCCCTGGTGCGGGATGCGGCTGCACGGCTCGGCTATCCCGCGCGGGACATCGTTTCCGGCGCGGGACACGACGCGATCTTCGTGGCGCCGGTGGTGCCGAGCGCCATGATCTTCACGCCCTGCCGCGACGGCCTGTCGCATAACGAGGCGGAAAGCGTTGAGCCGGAGCAGGTGGAGGCCGGGTGCCAGGTGCTGCTCGAAGTGGTGCTCGCCCGCGCCGGATAGATACGGCAGCTACTCTGACGTGTTACGGAATTCACTTGATCGAGTGGAATTTTGTGACATATTGGCAGGACCAATAAGAACGGTCGAGGCTGGTCATGTACACGCAAGCCCTGAATGCCGCCGACAAGGTTCGCGCTACCGAGGATCCGGCTCTGCTGGAACGCTTTCAGGCCCGTATCGACGCCGAGGACCGGATCGAGGCGAACGATTGGATGCCAGCCGCTTATCGCCGGACGCTGACGCGGCAAATCAGCCAGCATGCCCATAGCGAGATCGTCGGCCAGCTTCCCGAAGGCAATTGGCTGACCCGTGCGCCTTCGTTGCGCCGCAAGGCCGCGTTGCTGGCCAAGGTGCAGGACGAGTGCGGGCACGGCTTGTACCTTTATGCTGCGGCGGAGACGCTCGGCACCAGCCGGGAGGCGTTGGTGGACGGGTTGCTCGAAGGCCGGGCGAAGTATTCATCGATCTTCAACTATCCCACGCTCACCTGGGCGGACATCGGCGCGATCGGGTGGCTGGTGGACGGGGCGGCGATCATGAACCAGATCCCGCTATGCCGCTGTTCCTACGGGCCTTACGCCCGCGCCATGATCCGCGTGTGCAAGGAAGAAAGCTTCCACCAGCGCCAGGGTTACGAGATCATGCTGACGCTCTGCGCCGGAACGCCGGAGCAGAAGGCGATGGCGCAGGACGCGCTGGACCGCTGGTGGTGGCCCTGCCTGATGATGTTCGGCCCGCCGGACGGTGAGAGCCAGCATTCGGACCAGAGCACGGCGTGGAAGATCAAGCGCTTCAGCAATGACGAACTGCGGCAGAAGTTCGTGGACGCGACGGTGCCGCAAGCCCGGAAGATCGGCCTCACCATCCCCGACCCGGCGATGACGCAGGACACCGACGGCCACTGGCATCACGGCCCGATCGACTGGGAGGAGTTCCGCCAGGTGCTGGCAGGCAACGGGCCGTGCAACCGCGAGCGCCTCGCTACGCGCCGCCGCAGCCACGAAGACGGTGCATGGGTCCGTGAAGCCGCCGCTGCCCATGCCGCCAAGCGCGCCGCGATGAAGCAGGCGGCCTGAGTATGGCGACGCCCGACACGGCCTTGTGGGAGGTGTTCATCCGCAGCCGCAATGGGTTGGCGCACAAACATGTCGGCTCGTTGCATGCGCCGGACGCCACGATGGCGTTGCAGGCGGCGCGGGACGTCTACACGCGGCGCGGCGAGGGGTTGTCCATCTGGGTCGTGCCCTCCAGCGCCATTACGGCGAGCGATCCGGCCGACAAAGCCATGCTGTTCGAGCCGGCCGAGAGCAAGATCTACCGCCACCCGACCTTCTACGAGGTGCCGGACGACGTCGGCCACATGTGATGGTGGCGTCCATAACCGTTTCCGAGACGCCTCTCGTCCTCTACACGCTGCGGCGGGCGGACGATGCGTTGGTGCTGGGCCACCGTCTGTCCGAGTGGTGCGGCCATGCGCCGTCGCTCGAGGAGGACATGGCGCTGGCCAATATCGGGCTGGATCTGCTCGGGCAGGCCCGGTCGCTCTACAGCTACGCCGCCGAGGTGGAAGGCGAAGGGCACGACGAGGACGCGTTCGCCTACCTGCGGGACGGGCCGCAATACCGCAACCTGCTGCTGGTAGAGCTTCCCAACGGGGATTTCGCGCAGACGCTGGTGCGGCAGTTCTTCTATTCGGCGTTCGCGGACCCGTATTGGCGCGCGATGATGGCATCGTCGGACCCGACCCTGGCCGCCATTGCCGCCAAGAGCGAGAAGGAGAGCGCTTACCACCTCCGCCACAGCAGCGAGTGGCTCATCCGCCTGGGCGACGGCACGGAGGAGAGCCACCGCCGCGCCCAGGCCGCCGTGGACATGCTCTGGCCCTATACGGGGGAGATGTTCGAGCCGGATGCTGGCCTCGCGGACGGCGTTGCGATCGACTTGGCGGCTTTGCGGGACGGGTGGGATCACACCGTGCAATCCATACTCGCTCAGGCGACGCTCAATGGGCCGGCGGGAGGCTGGATGCAGCGCGGCGGCCGCACGGGACGGCATACCGAGCATCTCGGGCGCATGCTGGCGGAAATGCAGCAGCTTCAACGCACTCACCCGGGCGCGCGGTGGTGAGCCCGTTGGAGCGGGCGCGTGAAGCGGCTGCAACCGTGGTGGATCCGGAGATCCCCGTGCTGACGATCGCCGATCTGGGCGTGCTGCGGGACGTCCGGCTGCTTGGCGGGACGGTCGAGGTGACAATCACGCCGACCTACTCCGGGTGTCCGGCGATGAACATGATCGCGGTCGAAGTGGGTGTCGCGCTGGATCGCGCCGGGTTCCCGGATGCGAGGGTGACCACGGTGCTGTCGCCGGCCTGGACGACCGACTGGCTGACCGAGGCGGGCCGGCAGAAGCTCGTGGAGTACGGCGTTGCACCGCCGGTGGCGGGAAGCGGCCGCCGGGCGCTGTTCGGGGTCGAGACGGTGGCGTGCCCGCGTTGTGGTTCGAACGACACCAAGCAGTTGGCGGAGTTCGCTTCCACCTCGTGCAAGGCTTTGTGGCAGTGTCAGAGCTGCCGGGAGCCGTTCGACTACTTCAAATGCCATTGACGGTGCCGGCGTGAGCGTGCCGCGGTTTCACCCGCTCGTGGTCGCTGACCTCCGGCGGGAGACGGCGGACGCGGTTTCGGTGGCTTTCTCGATACCCCCGGCGCTGGCGGACGATTACGCGTTCCTCCCGGGACAATACCTCACGCTACGGGCGACGGTGGGGGGCGAGGATATCCGCCGGTCCTACTCGATCTGCTCCGGGCCGGATGACGCAGAGCTTCGGATCGCGGTCAAACGGGTCGATGGGGGCGCGTTCTCCACCTGGGCGAACGAGGCGCTGGCGCCGGGGCACACGGTGGAGGTGATGACGCCCACCGGGCGGTTCGGCTTGGCATTCGAACCGGGCGCTGCGCGCATCCATGTCGGGTTCGCCGCCGGGTCCGGCATCACGCCGATCCTGTCGATTGCCCGCGGCGTGCTGGCGCGGGAGCCGCTCAGCCGATTTTTCCTGTTCTACGGCAACCAGTCGCTGCGCAGCATGCTGTTTCGCGAGGCGCTGGAGGAGCTGAAGGACCGCTATCTCGGGCGGTTCTCCGTGTTTCATGTGCTCAGCCAGGAGGAGCAGGACGTTCCCGTGCTGAACGGACGCCTGGATGGCGAGCGCGTCCGGTTGCTGCTGCGCCACATCGTGCCGGCTGCCAGCGTGGATCACGTCTTCCTCTGTGGGCCGGCCGGCATGTTGGACGCGATAGAGCCCGTGCTGGCAGGATTGGGGCTGCCGCCGGAACGGGTGCACGTGGAGCGGTTCGTCTCTACCGGCGGGGGCGTCCCGCGTGTCCGCCCGGCCCGCGTGGACGTGGCCGCGAGCCATACCGCCAGCCTGATCGTCGATGGCAACCGCCGCGAGGTGCCCGTGGCGGACGGCGAGACGGTGCTGGACGCAGCCCTGCGCGCCGGCATGGACCTGCCGTTTGCTTGCAAGGGCGGCATGTGCAGCACCTGCCGCGCCCGGGTGGTGGAGGGAGCCGTGGAGATGGCGGTGAACTACTCGCTCGAGCCATGGGAGACGCAGGCCGGGTTCGTGCTCACGTGCCAGGCGCATCCGACGACGGCGCGGGTGGTGATCGACTACGACGCGGTTTGAGTGTCGCCGGACGGCGTACGGCTACTCCACGACGATGGCCAGGGGGCGGGAGATACCGGCCTGGAGCGGCAGGCGAACCTGGAAGCGGTGATGGCCCGGCGTCATCGTCCAGGTGAAGGGCAAGCCGGGCGGCGCGGTGGCGACGGGCTGGCCGTCGACCATCCAGACGATCTGCGGCACGGGGGGCACGGCTGCGGCACGCAAGACCAGCCGGTTGAGGGACGGAGGCGCTTCCGGGTTGCGCCAGACGTGGGTGTCGGGGTCGGGCGAAATGATCGACAGCCGCGGTTCGGCCGGTGGGGGTGCGGGGGCAACGCCGGGGCGGACCCATTCGGCCAGTTGCTGGCTGCAGGCCGGGCCGGCGGGGGCGCCGGTGCCGGTGCATAGTTCGGCCTGCTCGCGACCCGGCGGCGCCGGGAAATCGCCCGCAACCAGGTCCGCGCGGCCGACGCCATGCAGGCGCAGCATGATCGCTTGCGCGAGTTGTGCGGCTGCCTTGCCGCCGCCGAGCCCGGACATCGGCCCCGCATCGGCCCGGCCGAGCCAGACACCCACCACGTAGTCGTGCGACCACTCCAGCGTCCAGGCGTCGCGGTATCCCTGGGAGGTGCCGGTCTTGAGTGCCACGGCAAAGGGAAACTCGGATGATCCATAGCGGGGGAAGGAAGGCAGCCGGGCGAGCGGATCGCTCAGGAAGCGGGCGACGAGACGGGCGGAATCGACCGAGATCAGCGGCCGAGGTGGTGCGGCGGCGTCAATGATGAACCAGCGCAGCGGAGTGTCCTGGCCGTCGTTGGCGAGGGTCGAGTAGGCCCGGACCAGACGGTCCAGCGAGGTGGGCAGCGCACCGATCGCCATTGAGAGCCCAAAACGGCCGGCCGGCCCGTCCAGGTGGTGCAGGCCGAGGGTGCGCAGGAAAGCGAACCCGTCTACCAGGCCCAGGCGGCGCAGCAGATTGGTAGCGGGCACGTTGCGAGAATTCGCGAGCGCCTGGCGCGGCAGCAGCGACCCGAGGAAATCATGGTCCGCGTTGCTGATGCCTGCGGCGCCCTCCGGCAAGTCGGCCAGCACCTCGTCCGGGGCGAGCACGTGCTGGTCCAGCCCGAGGGCGTAGAGGAACGGCTTGAGCGTGCTGCCGGGGGAGCGCTGGGTCGCCGAATAATCGATCGCGCCGGCTGGACGGGAGAGGTAGCCGGCGGAGGCGACGTCCGCCAGGACCTCGCTGGTGGCGCGCCGCGTGACGATGACGGCAACCTGTTGCGCGCCGGCGGTCCGCAACACGGCAAGATGGGCCAGGGCGGCTTGGGTCACCCAACGCTGCACGGCGCTGTCGATCGTAGAGCGGACGATGCCGCCGCCGGGTGCGGTATGCTCGAGGCGCAGCACGGTTTGCAGGAAGGGTGGCCGGCGCGGCTCTGGCTGAGGGGTGAGATGCTGCAATTCCGCAACGGCCTGTGCGCGGTCGGCCGAGGGAAGCTCCATGGCGTCCAGGGCGCGGCGGGCGCGAATCTCGGCGCGGTGAAGCCCGGTGTGCAGCGCCATCGCCGTCGGCGCTTGCGGAATCGCGCAGAGCAGGGCGGCCTGGGCGAGCGTGAGGTCGGCGGCAGGCTCGCCGAAATACCATTGTGCGGCGTGGGCGATGCCGTGGCTGTTCTCGCCATACGGGGCGAGCCGGAGGTACTGTGCGAGGATCGCGGCATGACCGTAGCGGGCCGTGACGGCGAGCGCGGTGCCCGCCTCCACGGCCTTGGCCCACAACGTGCGGGGGCGCGGGTGCTGCATCCGCACGACCTGCATCGCGATCGTGGACGCGCCGGAGCCGCCGCCGTGCACGTGCTGCCACAGGGCGCGCAGCACGGCCGCCGGGTCCACGCCGGGATGGGACCAGAACCGGCGGTCCTCGAGAGCCAGGGTTGCGGCGACGACGCGCGGCGGGGGATCGACGGGCCAGTAGCCGTAATCGACCTGGCGGCCGCCATCCGGCCGGCGGCCCTGGTGGCCAGCCTGGGTCAGGAAGGCGCCGGCGCGGTCGGTGATGTAGGCGGTCGGTGACGGAGCAGTGAGGACGGCGCCAGAGGTCACGGCGACGGCCCAGGCCACGAGCGTGCCCGCAACGCCGACCGTCGTCAGGCGCCATGCCGCTCCGCGTATCAGGCGCCAACCGGTCCGCATCGACGCCCTCCCCCGCGCTCCATCTTGCACGGGGTTGGTCCGGCGTCCACGCTCCTGCCGTGTTTGTGGGGAGGTACGATGCCGGGCGCCTGCGACAGCCACGTCCATGTCGTGGGCGACCACGCGATTTACCCTTGGGTGGCGAGCCGTGCCTATACCGCGCCCCCTGCCCCGGTCGAGGCATTGCGGGCGGTGGCGGAGCCGGCGGGGGTCGGCCGGTTCGTGATCGTGCAGCCGTCGTTCTACGGCACCGACAACCGCGCGACGCTGGACGCCTTGGACGCGCTCGGGCCGGCTGGACGAGGCGTGGCGGTGGTCGATCCGGACGTGGATGACGCCACGTTGCAGGACATGGATGCGCGCGGGGTGCGGGGACTGCGGATCAACCTCTACAGCGTGATGGCGGAACCCGCGGCGCCGCTGGAGGCACGGTTCGGCCCGGTGCGCGACGTGGCGCGGCGCATGGGGTGGCACGTGCAGGTGATCGCTCCGGCACGGGCGCTGGTCGGCGCCGCGGCGATGCTGGCCGAAGCGGGGGTGAGCGTCGTGATCGATCATTACGGCCTGCCCGGAACACATGACCCGGCGTCCGAGATCGGGCGGCACCTAGTCGGCCTGGCACGGCAGCCGAACGTCTGGTTCAAGCTATCGGCGCCGAGCCGGATCAGCCTCGATCCGCTGGAGGTGGAACCGCCGGCGGCGTGGGTGCACGCCTTGCTGGAGGCCGCACCGGACCGGACGGTGTGGGGCAGCGACTGGCCGCATACCCCGTTCCACGCGACGGTCGCAGGGCATGCGCCGGCGCTGGATTGGAGGCCGATCCCGTATGCGGCACTGGTGGAGCGGTTCCGGGCCGCGCTGCCGGCTGGGGCCGAGCAGGCGGTGATGGCGGGGAATCCGGCGCGGCTCTACGGGTTCGTCTGAGTATCCGGCGGTGGTAGGGCGGCGAGGCCGGCGGGTGTCAGGCGGTAGACCCCGCGGGACACGCGTTCGAACCAGCCATACATGTTGCGCAGCAGGATTGCAGGCGCCTCCGGCGTGACCGCGGCCAAGGTGCGGGTGCTTGCCTCGCCATTGCGCAACAACTCGGCACAGATCACGGCACGCTGTCGGTAGGCCGTCATGATCTTGCGCCGGGTCGAGCCGCCAGGCGTGGGATCGCCGTGGCGGCGTTCGTGTTCCCGCAGCAGGCGTTTGCGGTGGTGCTGACGGATGCGGGGGCGATAGGGTTCGGGCTCGGCCAACACCTCCACGGTATCGCCGGCGCCGACGGCGAGCAGGCCCAGGCCCAGCAAGCGGCAGAGCCGCACCACGCGGCGGTCGCGGTCGCGTCCACGCCGGGTGCGCGGGACGGCGAGCCAGACGGCGTCCGCCAGGGTCATGCGATCGGCGGCTTGCAGGAGCAGGTCGAGGTTGAACTGCAGCTTGAGTTCGCAGATCACCAGCATGGGAGGCTCGCCGGGCCGCACGGCGACGATGTCGCAGCCGATCACCTCGCCCTTGGCGTCGAAGCCTTGTCCTTCGAGGAAACGCTTGACGGCGGCGTACATCGCCGTTTCGGCCGGCATCCGCGTTAGAGGAAGCTCGCCAACACAGGCACGAACATCGCCGTGAAGATGCCGTTCAGCCCGATCGCGAGCCCACCGAAGGCGCCGGCCGTCTCGTTCACCAGCAGCATCCGCGCGGTGGCGAGGCCGTGCCCGGCGGTGCCGGCCGCCAGACCTTGCGCGCGCCAGTCGGACACCTTGAGCAGCGCCATGACGACCGGTCCGAGCACGACGGCCACGAGGCCCGTGATCAGGACGAACACGGCCGCGAGCGAGGGGGAGCCGCCGATCTGTTCCGCGATGCCCATGGCGATGGGCGTGGTCACGGATTTGGACGCCAGCGACAGCACGACCGTGCGGGATGCGCCGAGCCAGCGGGCGACCAGCATCGCGCTCACCGCCGCAACGACCGAGCCCACGAGCATGGACGGCACGATGGCCGGCGCCGATTGGCGGATACGGGCGAGGTTCGCGTGCATCGGAACCGCCAGGGCCACCGTCGCCGGGCCGAGCAGGAACTGGATGTATTGCCCGCCCTCGAAATAGGCCTGGTAGGAGGTGTGCGTCGCCAGCAGCAGCCCCGCGAGCAGGACGATGCTGATCAGCATCGGGTTGGCGAGGATGTGCCCGCGCGCGAGCCGGCTGACGGTGCTCGCGACCTCCCAGGCGACCAAGGTGACGGCGAGGCCCAGGAGCGGGGTGGTCTGCAGGTAGACCCACAGCTTCACGACGACGATCAGGCGCGCTTCCCCCGCGAGAGGCGCTGCATCATCACACCGGTGACGGCGAGGCCGAGCGCCGTCGAGACCAGGATGGAGACGGTGATCGCGATCCAGTCGTCCGCGATGGCATCGAGTTGGGTGACGATCCCGACCCCGGCCGGCACGAACAGCAGCGAAAGATTGCGCAGCAGCCCATTGGCGGTGTTGCGCATATCGTCGCTCGGTGCACCGCGGACGAGCAGGATGCCGAGCAACAGGACCAACCCCAGCACCGGACCCGGCAAGGGAAGGTTCAGGCCGCGGGCAACCACCTCGCCAGCGAACTGGCAGAGGACCAGAAGGGTGAGCGAGCGCAGCAAACGCTAATCTATGGGCACGCTGAGCTTGATGCCTGCCCCGGGCTTGACCCGGCGGTCCTGCTCCGCCTGGGCCGAGGATGACGCCGACAAACCCTCACCGCGGTATTGGTCCCGCCGCGTGAAAAGGCCAGGCCCGACAGACGCGTCGTTGCTGGCGCGGGTGGTCGGGCCGAAGGCGTCCTGGTTCGGGGTTGGCGCGGTGACATAGGCTTGCGGGGCAAGGGCCGGTGCGGGCGCGCTCACCGCGGGCGGAAAGTCGGGCATTGGGGTGTTTGTCACGAAGGCCTGCTTGGGGGCAGCCGCTATCAGCATGAGCGCCACGACGGGTAGCAAAGCGGTTGCTGCTTTGATCATAAAGCCGGCTCCGGTCCAATTCGCTCGGTGCCGCGAGTATCGCTGTCCGGGTTTGTGGCGGGTGCGCCAAGCGGCCCCGATCCGGCTTCTCGCCAGGCCTGCAAGGCCCAGTGAACGGTCGGGAATGCGATCGTGTCCCACGGAATCTCCTCCCATGCAAACATTCGGACTTCGAGGCTTTCGATGCCGGCCTGGATGCCCGGCTTGGCGAAGCTGGCGCGGTACATGATCTGGACCTGCCCGATGCGGCTCACGTTGTACAGTGCGAGAAGGCCGTCGATCGCGATATCCGCGCCGGCTTCCTCCATGGCTTCCCGGCGCGCGCCCTCGGCCGTGGTCTCGTTCAGCTCCAGGTAGCCGGCCGGTAATGTCCAGAAACCGGACCGAGGCTCGATCGCGCGGCGGCACAGCAGGATTCGCCCGTCCTCCGAGACGACGGAGCCGACGACGATCTTCGGATTTTCATAGGCGACGTAGCCGCAGGCCCTACAGACCTGCCGCTCCGTCGTATCGCCGTCCGGGATGGTGCGGACAAAGTCGGGCATCCCCCAAAATGCCGGGATGCCCTAGATGGATCAAGCTTAAAGTAACGAAATATTGAGTTTGTGCGTCCCCAGCTACACTGACAGGTCCAGGAGCGATCCCCGAGGGGTGGTTCGCGCCGGGGGAGCACCCTGCGGTAGAGCCTGCAGCGGTTTTTGCACCTGGTCCAATTGCGCGGCACGGGCACTCGCGGGGGCGGCCACACGGATGGCCTGGCCGGCGGGGGCGACGGACGAGGCAAAGGCGGAGAGGCTGCTGGGCGCGATCATGGCGGAAGTTTAGCGCTGGGTGGTTACCAAACTCCTAAATTCCCGCGTGCAAATGCTCAGGCCACCATCAAGACCGACACACCCGGCAACGTCTTGCCCTCGAGCCACTCCAGGAACGCGCCACCGGCGGACGAGACATAGGTCAGACGCTCCATCACCCCCGCATGGCGCAGGGCTGAGACCGTGTCCCCTCCCCCGGCGACGCTGCGCAGGGTGCCGGCCTCGGTCGCATCGGCAACGGCTTGGGCCAGGGCTACGGTCGCGGCATCGAACGGCGGCGTCTCGAACGCACCGAGCGGGCCATTCCAGACCAGCGTGCGCCAGCCGAGCAGGCGTTGCTTGAGGTCCGCCACCGTCTCCGGACCCACGTCCAGCATCATGCTGCCGGCCGGGATGGCGCCGATGGTCACCGTCTCGGTCGCCGGGTTCGGCTTGAACTCGGTCGCGGTCACCGCGTCCACCGGCAGCACGATCTCGCACCCGGCCTCCTGCGCGCGGACGAGGATGGCGCGGGCGGTCACGTGCATGTCCGCCTCCTGCAGGGACTTGCCGACTCCGACGCCTTGGGCTGCCAGGAAGGTGTTGGCCATGGCGCCGCCGATCACCAGGGCATCCACCTTGGTCACAAGGTTGCCTAGCAGTTCGAGCTTGGTGGACACCTTGGACCCGCCGACGATCGCCGCCACCGGGCGGACCGGGTTGCCCAGCGCCTGGTCCAGTGCCTCCAGCTCACGCTGCATCAGCCGGCCGGCATGGGAGGGCAACAGGCGGCCGACCCCCTCCGTGCTGGCGTGGGCGCGGTGTGCCGCGGAAAACGCGTCGTGCACGAAGATCTCGGCCAGGGCGGCGAATTCGCGGGCGAGCGCCGGGTCGTTCTCCTCCTCGCCAGGGTGGTAGCGGGTGTTCTCCAGCAACAGCACGTCGCCGTCGGCCATGGCGTCCACGGCGGCGTGGGCTACCGGGCCGATGCTGTCCTCGACGAAGCGCACCGGCTTGCCGAGCACTTCGGCCAGGGCCAGAGCCATCGGGGCGAGCGACATGGTAGGCACGCGCTTGCCCTTCGGCCGGTCGAAATGGCTGAACACGATGACCTTGGCGCCGCCTTCCGCCAACTCACGGATCGTGGGCGAAAGGCGCTCGATCCGGGTCAGGTCGGTGATGCGGCCGTCGCGCACCGGGACGTTGAGGTCGGCGCGCACCAGCACGCGGCGGCCCGCGACAGCCACGCCGTCCAGCGTGCGGTGCGCGGCCATCAGAGGCTGCCGAACAGCGCGGCGGTGTCGCTCATGCGCGAGCTGAACCCCCACTCGTTGTCATACCACCCGGCGATGCGGACCATCTTGCCCTCGTCGACCGAGGCGGTCTGTGTCGCATCGAACGAGCACGAGAAGTCGACGTGGTTGAAGTCGCTGCTGACCAGCGGGGCGGTGCTGTAGTCGAGGATGCCCTTGAGCGGCCCCGCGGCGGCAGCGGCCTTGAAGGCGGCGTTGATCGCGTCCACGGACGCCGGGCGTTCCAGGTTCGCGTCCAGCGAGACGAGGCTGACGTTGGGCGTGGGCACCCGGATGGAGGTGCCGTCCAGCTTGCCCTTGAGCTCCGGCAGCACGAGGCCGACGGCCTTGGCCGCGCCCGTCGAGGTCGGGATCATGTTGACGGCGGCGGCGCGGGCGCGGTGCAGGTCCCGGTGCAACGTGTCTACCGTCCGCTGGTCGCCGGTGTAGGAGTGGATGGTGACCATGTAGCCGCGCAACAGGCCGAACTCGCTGTGCAGCACCTTGACCATCGGCACCAGGCAGTTGGTGGTGCAGGACGCGTTGGAGATCACCGTCATGTCGCTGGTGATGATGGACTGGTTGACGCCGTAGACGATGGTGGCGTCCACCCCGTCCGCGGGGGCGCTGACGATGACCTTGCGTGCGCCGGCGGCGATCAGCTTGGCGGCGTCCGCCTTCTTGGTGAACAGCCCGGTGCATTCCATTGCGACGTCAACGCCCTGATACGGCACCTTGGAGGGATCGCGCTCGGCGCTGACCTTGATCGGCCCGTAGGTGCGTCCACCGTGGCGGATGGTGATGGTGTCACCCTCCGTCTCCACCTGGCCCGGAAAGCGGCCATGGGCACTGTCGTAGCGGAAGAGGTGGGCGTTCGCCTCGACACTGCCGAGATCGTTGATCGCGACGACCTCGACATCGGTCCGGCCGCTCTCGACGATGGCGCGTAGGACAAGGCGACCGATGCGCCCGAACCCGTTGATTGCGACCTTGACGGCCATAATGTGCCCTCTCCCAATGAATATCCGGATGTAACCAAGGCTGGCCCGGCCCGCTAGCCACAAGTGGTATTGGCAGCGTTGTCAGGCGGCTCGACGCGCAGCTTGGCTTGGTCCGTTCAGAGTGAACCCACTTGAGCGGCCCCTTGCAACGAGAGTCTGATTATTGATATTGCAACCCTGCAACGATCGTAATATCTCATTAATGGTGTTAACCACCATTTATGGAGATAATCTTGCCCAACGAGATGTTTGTCTCAGCTCCGATGCAGGACCAAGCTGACGTTTTCGACGACGAAACAGCCCTGCTCAAGCGGAATAACCGCATGTTCGCAATCGCCATCGCACTCGCCTTTTGCGCCGCCTCCGGCATGGCAGCCTTCCTCTCGTTCCTCTAAGGCGTCCGCGGTCCGACAAAATACGGACCAGCTTGCGGTTCACGGCGCGCCACGCTTTGGTTGGATCGGCGGCCCGGCGCGGTCTAGGATCGCGTATGTTCACGACCTTCATCCTGTCGCTGCGCCAGGCTGGCGTGCCCGCATCGGTTACGGAATACCTCGCTCTGCTCGGGGCGATGAAGACCGGCGTGGCGGATTACGACGTCGAAGACTTTTACTACCTGAGCCGCGCCGCCCTGGTGAAGGACGAACGCCACCTGGACCGGTTCGACCGTGTGTTCGCCACCTGCTTCAAGGGCCTCGAGGCGGCTGCGGCAGGAGTGTCCGAGGGCATCGCCGCGGAAATTCCGGCGGAATGGCTGAAGCGGCTGGCGGAAAAACTGCTCACCAAGGAGGAGCAGGCGCAGATCGAGGCGATCGGCGGCTTCGAGAAGCTCATGGAGACATTGCGCCAGCGCCTGGCCGAGCAGAAGGGGCGGCATCAAGGCGGGTCCAAGTGGATCGGCACCGCGGGAACATCCCCGTTCGGCGCCTACGGCTACAACCCCGAAGGCGTGCGGATCGGGCAGGACGAGAGCCGCCAGCGCCGGGCGACAAAAGTGTGGGACAAGCGCGAGTTCCGCGATCTGGACGACACGCTGGAACTCGGAACCCGCAACATGAAGGTCGCGCTGCGCCGCCTGCGCCGGTTCGCGCGGACGGGGGCGCAGACGGAGTTGGACCTGCCGGGGACGATACGGGCGACGGCGGCCAATGCCGGGTCACTGGACCTGAAGATGCAGGCGGAGCGGCACAACACCGTCCGCGTGCTGCTGTTCCTCGATATCGGCGGTTCGATGGACGACCATGTGCGCGTGTCGGCGGAGCTGTTCTCCGCCGCCCGAAGCGAATTCAAGCATCTGCAGTTCTTCTATTTCCACAATTGCCCGTATGAGCGCGTTTGGACCGACAACCGGCGCCGGGGCGAGAGCAGCGTGGCGACGGCCGAGGTGATGCGCACGTATGGCCCGGAGTACCGCGCCGTGTTCGTCGGCGATGCGTCGATGAGCCCGTATGAGATCGCAATGCCGGGTGGTAGCGTGGAGCACTGGAACGAGGAGTCGGGCAGCGTATGGTTGATCCGGATGATGTCGCACTGGCGGCGCGCGGCTTGGCTGAATCCGTCGCCCCTGGCGGATTGGGGCTACACGCAGTCGATCGGAATGCTGCAGCAATTGATGGAGGGACGGATGTTTCCGCTCTCGATCGCTGGTTTGGACGGCATGGCCCGCGAGTTGACCCGGTAAAGGCGGTGGCCGTACCGCCTGTACGGGAGTGCGGGTCGACGGCGAACGACGAGTTGCCAAGGCGGCGGGACGGCTCGCAGGCCTGGCTGGGTCTGTTGATCACCGTGGTGGCGGTGCTGCTCGCGGCGGCGTTGCTGGGCGCGGCCGCCTGGCGGTGGTTGCGATAAAGGCCGAGCGATGGACGGGGCATGGCAACACCAAATTCGCATCTACCTGCCGGATGCGGTCGCCGAGGCAGCACGGCGCGACTCGGATGCGCTGGTGCTCCGTCCGTTGACGGAGCGGCTCAGCCGGCTCGGTGCCACGTTGGTCTGCCAGTTGAGCGCGTTCGAAGCCTATGTCGCGGAGGCGGAGCGGGAGGGGGTGGAACGCTATCCCCTCTACCGTTGGACCAAGGCGACGGTCGCCGACCCGGCCATGCGGGCGAAGCACGGCGCCGCGTTCGCGGTCCGGGTCGGCGGCGAGGAAGTGTACCCGCGCGAGGCCGCCGACGCCGTAGCGGCCGCGCTGCAGCCCTTCGTCGGCGGTGACTTGGTCGCGCGCATGACCAAACACGACACCAATCCCGCCACCAACATCCCTGTGCCAAACGAATACAAGCAGGGCAGGCCACGTTAGCGTTCTGCACGAGGCTGTTGAGGTGACGGAGTTTGTACCCCACCGGTTGGCCGTTCACCGGCGACGATCCCGACACGGCTCGTGAGTAGGGCGGACAGCGTCCGCCGTCACGCGCACACGGGGTGGGATTGGGTGCGTGCAAGAGGCGGACGTGTCCCCCCTACTAGATTGCGCCGGCCTCTTTTAGGTTCGTGAGTTCGGCGTCGGACAAATGGAGCCGCTCACGCAGCACCTCTTCCGTGTGTTGGCCGAGCATCGGTGGCGGGAGGCGGTAGGTCGGGGGTGTCTCGCTCAGCCGCACCGGGTTGGCGATCACCTTGACGCCGTCCGGGGTGGCGGCGTGGGGCATGTGCACGACGGATCCGCGGGCCTGCACCTGGGGGTCGGCAAAGACCTGCTCCAGCGTGTTGATCGGGCCGCAGCCGACTTTCAGCGCCTCCAGCCGTTCCACCCACCACCCGGTCGGATGGAGCTGCATCACGGGGGTCAGCGTGTCGGTGACCAGTTGGCGGTTGGCGACGCGGGCGGCGTTGGTGGCGAAGCGTGGGTCGGCGAGCAAATGGGACAGCTCGAAGGCGTCGCAGAAGCGCTTGAACGTCGGGTCGTTGCCGACCGAGAGCACCATGAAACCGTCGGCGGTCGGGAACACCTGGTACGGCACGATGTTGGGGTGCTGGTTGCCGAGGCGGACGGGATTCTCGCCGGTGGCCAGGTAATTCATGCCTTGGTTGGCGAGCCAGGCCACGTGGGTGTCGAGCATGCCGATGTCGACCTGCTGCCCCTGCCCCGTCGCGTCCCGGTGGCGCAGCGCCGCCATGACGCCGATGCAGCCGTAAAGGCCGGCGAACAGGTCCGCGACGGGAACGCCGACCTTCTGCGGCAACCCGTCCGGCTCGCCGGTGAGGCTCATCACGCCGCCCATCGCCTGCACCAGGCTGTCGTAGCCGGGCCGGGGCGCGTATGGGCCGGTCTGGCCGAAGCCGGTGATGGAACAGTAAACCAGGCGTGGGAATTTTGCGTGGAGCTGCTCGTAGCCCAGGCCGTATTTGGCAAGGGCGCCGACCTTGAAGTTCTCGACGAGGATGTCGCACTGCTCGATCAGGCGAAGTGCCAGCGCCTGGCCCTCGGGTTTGGCGATGTCCAGGGTGACCGAGCGCTTGTTGCGGTTGACCCCCACGAAATAGGCGCTTTCCTGCGTGCCGGGCATGACCGGCGGGGCGAAACCGCGGGTGTCGTCGCCGCTGCCGGGCTTCTCGATCTTGATCACGTCGGCGCCGAGGTCGCCCAGCATCTGGACGCAGGTCGGCCCGGCCAGCACGCGGGTGAGGTCGAAGACGGTGAGGCCGTGCAGCGGGCCGATCGAAGCGCTCATATATAGTGTACCTTCCACGTCACCGACCCGGCTTGCCCCTATCCCAGGGCAGGGCCATTGTCCCCGGATTACAAGCAGAGCGCCGTGGGAGGCAAACCGATGCTCGATCGTCCCCAAACCCTTTCGGATGGACCGCAGCTTGACGAACGGGCCTTGGCCCGGGCGCTGTCCGGCGCGCACCTGATCGGCGGGCGGTTCGTCCCGGCCCGGTCCGGCAAGACGTTCGCCGTGGTGAACCCGGCGACCGGCGAGGAAGTGGGCCGCGCCGCCGAGGGTGATGCGCAGGACGTGGCCGAGGCCGTGGAGGTCGCGGACCGCGCGCAAAAGAGCTGGGCCCGCATGGCGTCACGCAAGCGGGGGGCGCTGGTCGGCCAGTGCGCGGCGCTGCTGCGGGAGCATGTCGAGGAACTGGCGCGGCTGATCGCGCTCGAGACGGGCAAGGCGCTGCGCACGGAAAGCCGGGTGGAGGCGAACACCATCGCCGACATCTTCGAGTTCTATGGCGGGCTCGGCGGCGAGCTGAAGGGCGAGACGGTGCCGTTCGCGCCGAACGTGCTGTCGGTTACGGTGCGCGAGCCGCTGGGCGTAGTGGGCGCGATCATCCCCTGGAACGTGCCGCTGCTGCTGATGGCGCTGAAGGTCGCGCCGGCGCTGGTGGCGGGCAACACCGTGGTGGTGAAGTCGGCCGAGGAAGCGCCGCTCACCGTGCTGCGGGTGTGCGAGCTGGTGAACCGGATCCTGCCCGCCGGGTGCTACAACATGCTGTCCGGCTTCGGGCCGGAGTGCGGCGCGCCGCTGGTTACCCACCCGCTGGTGCGCAAGGTGACGTTCACCGGCAGCGTCGAGGTCGGCCGCATCGTGAGCAAGGCGGCCGCGGAGAAGCTGATCCCGGTCACGCTCGAGCTCGGCGGCAAGTCGCCGATGCTGGTGTTCGCCGATTGCGACTTCGAGAAGACGGTGGCCGGCGCGCTCACCTCCATGCGGTTCACCCGGCAGGGGCAGAGCTGCACCGCGGCGAGCCGGATCTACGTCGAGCGGCCGATCTTTCAGCGTTTCGTGGACGCGATGGCGGAGAAGGTGGACGCCATGGTGATGGGCGACCCGCTGGACGAGAAGACCGATATCGGCACCATCATCAGCCACGACCAGTTCGAGAAGGTGCAGCGCTACATCGACCAGGGCCGCGCCACAGCGGGGGCCGAGGGGCGGGCGTGCTCCGCGATGCCGTCCGACCCGGCGCTGAAGAAGGGCCTGTTCATCCAGCCGCACATCTTCACCAACCTGCCGGACGACAGCCCGCTGGTGCAGGAGGAGATCTTCGGGCCGGTTACCTGCATCTTCCCGTTCGACGAGGTGGAGGACGTGCTGGCGAAGGCGAATGGCACCGAATACGGGCTTGCGGCCTCGGTCTGGACCAACAACTTGAAGGTCGGGTTGGACCTGGCGCACCGGCTGGAGGCGGGGCTGGTGCAGATCAACCAGAACCTCGTGGTACAGGCCAACCTGTCATACGGCGGCGTCAAGAGCAGCGGCCTGGGCAAGGAGGCGAGCTTGGAGGCGATGCTGGAACACTTCATGCACAAGAAGACAATCATGGTGAATTACGCCTGAAATGCCAAAAGAACGGGATATCCCCTCCGAGCTGCAGCCGGACCCGGCGGATTACGCTTTCGACCTCGACCATGTCCTGAGCGCCGTGGTCGGCCTTCGCGCCACCGCGCCCAACGACGCGTTCACGGCGGGTGCGTTGGGAACGGACCGGGAAGGCTCCGGCGTGGTGATCGGCGATGACGGGCTGTTGCTGACCATGGGTTACCTGATCACGGAAGCGGAGACGGTGTGGCTGACCTCCGCCGACGGGCGGGCGGTGCCGGGCCATGCGCTGGCGTTCGACGGCGAGACCGGGTTCGGCCTGGTGCAGCCGCTCGGCCGGTTGAACCTGCCGAAGCTGGAGTTCGGGGACAGCTCGTCGCCGAGCCTGGGGGAGCAGGTGTTGTTTGCCTCGGCCGGCGGGCGGCGGCGGGCGATCGAGACCAAGATCGTGGGACGGCAGGAATTCGCCGGCTACTGGGAGTATCTGTTGGACGAGGCGCTGTTCACGGCGCCGGCGCATCCGTTCTGGGGCGGCGGCGCGCTGATCGGCAAGGATGCCAAGCTGCTCGGCGTGGGCTCGCTCATCCTGCAGCAGGGCGACAACAAGGGGCGGCGGCACGACATGAACATGATCGTGCCGATTGGCATCCTACCGCCGATCCTGGACGATTTGCGCCGCTACGGGCAGGTGAACCGCCCTCCCCGCCCCTGGCTCGGGGTGTATGCGATGGAGGATGACGAGACGGTGGTCATCGGCGGCATCGCCGATGGCGGGCCGGCGGAGCGGGCCGGGTTGCGCACCGGGGACCACGTGCTGGCAGTGGAGGACGAGGAGGTGACGGACCTCGCCGGGCTGTGGCGCGGCGTGTGGGCCTGCGGACCGGCGGGGGCGCGGGTAACGCTGATGGTGCAGCGGGACGAGCGGCGGATGCCGGTGAGCATCGCGACGGTGGATCGGCGGTCGCTGCTAAAATCACCACGGATGCACTAGCAGCGTTGGGCGGACGTCATCTGCCGCGCATGCCGCGGCGGACGCTGTTTGGCTACAAACGTGCCTTCGCCTCCGCGATGACGGCCTCGAACATCGCGGTCGTCAGCCGCCCCGTGTTCGTGTTGTAGCGGGACACATGATAGCTGTCGGCGAGCAGGAGCCCGTTTGGCAGGGTGTGGAGCGTGCCATGCGCGAACTTGTAGCGGCTCAGCGGTATGGAGAGCGTGCGCAGAACGGCAGCGTGAGCGAGTAGGCCGAGCACGACGGCGACGCGTAGGTGCGGCAAGCTCCTCAGTTCCGAGGCGAGGAATTGGTTGCAGGTTTTCACCTCGGCCGGCGTCGGCAGATTGGCCGGAGGCACGCAGCGCACCGCGTTGACGATCCGGCAGTCATGCAGAGCAACACCGTCGGACGGGTCAGCCCGGTAGACGCCCGTCGCGAAGCCGAACCGGATCAGAGTCTGGTAAAGCAAGATCCCGGCATGGTCCCCGGTGAACGGTCGGCCGGTGCGGTTGGCACCGCGGATGCCGGGCGCCATGCCGACCACCAGCAGCCGTGCGTCCAAGCAGCCGAAAGACGGAACAGGTGCGTTGAACCAGTCCGGGTTACCTGAACGGTTAGCAGCACAGTAGGCCACCAGCCTCGGACAGAATGAGCAATCCGGTTCCGGTGCGAGCAACGAAGCCGCCGTGCTAGGCGACTTCGGACTGCTCCGCATATGGTTCGGCCGGTGTGACGCGGGTCGGACGGGTCCGCGGTTCCATCTGGCGTCGGGTGAAGCCGGGTGCGATTTCGGCGAGTTCGAGGAACTGGTCGGCCTGGCGGCGCAGCTCGTCTCCGATCATCGGCGGGCTGCTGCGGACCGTGGACACGACGGACACGCGCACGCCTTGGCGTTGGACGGCTTCGACCAGGCGGCGGAAATCGCTGTCGCCGCTGAACAGGATGGCGTGGTCCAACTTGGGCGCCATCTCCATCATGTCGATCGCGAGTTCGACGTCCATGTTGCCTTTGACCCGGCGGCGTCCCGTTCCATCCGTGAACTCCCGCGCGGCTTTCGTGACAAGATTGTAGCCGTTGTAAGCTAGCCAGTCCGTGAGGGGCTTGAGCGGCGAGTATTCTTCCGTCTCAAGTACGGCGGAGTAATAGTACGCACGGATAACGTTGGTTTTCGCGCGGAAAAATTCGAGCATGTTTCGATAATCGACATCGAAGCCCAAGTTACGGGACGCGGAATAAAGGTTTGCGCCATCGATGAAGAGCGCGGTTCGTTCCGTTGGTAAAAATAGCAAGGCGTTCGATCCCTTGAAAATTGTTGTAAGCGACAGCGCTGTCGCATTGAAGGTACTCTGCATCGTCCATTGAAAGGCTACTCAGCCCGTGATCTTTGTCGCAATCGGTTCGAATCTGCAACCCGCTTATATGACGTCGCTCGAAATGTGTGTCGCTGCTGCCTTTTCGCTGCGGGATATTCGGGGACTGACCCTCGTTGCATTATCTGCGTGGTATGAAAGCGCTCCCGTCCCGTTATCCGAGCAACCACCTTACATCAATGGTGTAGCTTACCTCCAGGGGGATATTGAGCCTGCGACTCTGCTAACGGCATTGCAAGGTATAGAGACCAGGTTCGGCAGAGTTCGAAGCGTGGCGAACGCGGCGCGAACGCTGGATCTGGATATAGTTGCGATGGGTAATCTTGTCAGGCTCACGCCGGACCCGATTCTGCCGCATCCCCGGATGCACGAGCGTGCTTTTGTTCTTTGTCCACTGCTCGATGTCGCCCCAGAGTGGCGGCATCCAGTGTCTGGCTTGACAGTTGCTGAAATGCTGGAGCGTTTGCCGCAGCAAGTGATCCGGAAGTTGCCGCCTTCGCACTTGCGAGATGCTGATCGCAAGACTATTTAACTCAGTAATTCTGAGTGTTGGAGCTTTTGCTTTATGGCACGCGTCACTGTCGAAGATTGCGTTCAACGCGTTCCCAACCGGTTCGAGCTCGTCTTGTTCGCAGCCCAGCGGGCGCGCAACCTCAGCCGGGGTGAAGAACTGACCGTCGACCGCGACAACGACAAGAACCCGGTCGTCGCGTTGCGGGAGATTGCGGAGGAGACGATCGGGCTGCCGAAGCTGGAGCAGGACCTGATCAAGTCGCTCTCGCGCGCGCCGGAGCCCGAGCCGGCGGACGAGGAGGTTTTGGACCTGATTCCAACCGACCAGAACATCTTCGGCTTGCAGGACGTGTCGGCCGAGGAAGAGGCAGCCAGCCTTCCGGTCGAGGAAATGTCCCCCGAGGATCTCGAGGCGGCCATCGAGGCCGAACTCGGCGGACGCCGCCGCTGAGCGGGTCAATGCATGACGGGTTGTAGTCCAGCCCCCGCTTACGCTCCGGACGGGCTGGATACCGCCAGGCCGTCCGCAGCCCCATCCCGCATCATCCGTCAGTATGAGTTGACGGAGAAGGTTCTCGCCTACGATCCAAAGGCCGACACCGGCTTGATCGACTCGGCCTACGTCATGGCCATGCAAGCCCACGGGGATCAGCGCCGGGATAATGGCGATCCGTATATAAGCCATCCCATAGCTGTAGCGGACATCCTGGCCGGGTACCGGTTGGACACCGGCAGCATCATCACGGCCCTGTTGCACGACACCGTCGAGGACACCGGCCTTCGGCTGGCCGATATCGAGGCCCGGTTCGGCGCGACGGTGGGCGGGCTCGTGGACGGCGTCACCAAGCTCACCAAGCTCGAACTGAAGGTTGGGCGTGACAAGCAGGCGGAGAACTTCCGCAAGCTGGTCCTGGCCATGAGCCGCGACATACGCGTGCTGCTGGTCAAGCTGGCGGACCGGCTGCACAACATGCGCACGCTGCATTTCGTCCGGTCCGATGAACGCCGGCTGCGGATTGCGCGGGAGACGATGGAGATCTACGCGCCATTGGCCGAGCGCATCGGCATGGATGCGGTGAAGATCGAACTGCAGAACCTTGCTTTCGCTCAGTTGGAGCCGGAGGCGTTCGACACCATCCATGCCCGGCTGAACTTCCTCCGGGGCCAGGGCGCGGACGTCATCGAGGATGTGCGGGCCGAACTCGGGCGGGTCTGCCGGGATGCCGGGATCGCCTCGGTCGAGGTCAGCGGACGGGAGAAGAGCCCCTACTCGATCTGGGAGAAGATGCAGCGGCGCAACATTGCGTTCGAGCAACTGTCTGACATCATGGCGTTCCGCGTCATCGTGCCGGAGCGAGCCGATTGTTACATGGCGCTCGGCGCGGTGCATGCGGGCTACCCGCTGATCCCGGGCCGGTTCAAAGACTACATCTCGACGCCGAAATCCAACGGCTACCAGAGCCTGCATACCGGGGTGACGCTGCGGCACCCGGTGAACCAGAAGATCGAGGTGCAAATCCGGACGGCCGAAATGCAGCGCGTGGCCGATAACGGGGTCGCGGCGCATTGGAGCTACAAGCAGGGCACCAACGGGCCAGAGGAGGGGCGCAGCTTTCCGTGGGTGGAAGACCTGCTGGAGATCCTGGACGACTCCAGCACTGGCGACGAGTTCCTGGAGAACACCAAGCTCGAGCTGTACCAGGACCAGGTGTTCTGCTTCACGCCGAAAGGCCGCCTGATCCCGTTGCCGCGCGGGGCCACTCCGGTCGACTTCGCCTATGCGGTGCACAGCCAGGTGGGCGACACTTGCGTGGGCGCCAAGGTCAACGGCCGGATCATGCCGTTGCGGGCCGAGCTGCAGAATGGCGACCAGGTCGAGATCATCACCTCACGCAACGGGACGCCGTCACCCGCGTGGGAACGCTTCGCCGTCACCGGCAAGGCGCGTGCGCGGATCCGGCGCTACGTGGCATTGCAGCAGCGGCAGCAATACCTGGATGCGGGGCGGGCAGCCCTGGCCAAGGCGTTCCGGCAAGACGGGCTGGACGGGTCCGAGAAGGTGCTCGAGGGCGCATTGAAGGTGCTCAAGGCCGCCTCGGTCGACGACGTCTACGTCAGCGTCGGCAACGGTAATACCGGGCCGAAGGACGTGGTGCACGCGATCTACCCGGAATTGCGGCAGTCCCCGCGCGCGCCGCGGATGATCCCGCAACTGCCGTCCCGTGCGCCGAGCCGGCCGGCGGAGGGCTCGTCCGGCATCACCGGGCTGCTGCCGAACATGGTGGTGAGCTACGCCGGGTGCTGCCATCCGCTGCCCGGCGACCAAATCGTGGGCATCGTGACCACCGGTAAGGGGGTCACCGTCCACGCCAAGGGGTGCCAGACGCTGGAGGGGTTCGCCACACCCGAGCGGTTCATCGACATCGCCTGGCAAGGTGAGGCGACCGGCGTTCACACGGGGCGGATCAGCGTGATCGGCGCGCAGGAGCCGGGCATGTTGGCCAGCGTGACCAATGCCGTCTCCAAGCATGACGGGTCGATCACCAACCTCAAGATCGTCAACAAGCAGCAGGACTTCCAGGAGATCCTGCTAGATGTCGAGGTGCGGGACCTGCGGCATCTGTCGAACGTGATCGCCGGGTTGCGGGCGGCGCAGGGTGTCACGCAAGTGGAGCGGGCGCGGCAATGAGCGCGGCGGCCGATGGCGGGTTGATCATCGGCACCGGCGTCGATCTGTGCGACATCCGCAGGATCGAGCAGGTGATGACGCGGTTCGGCGACCGCTTCCTGCAGCGCGTATTCACCGATGCGGAACGCGCGCGCGCGGGGCGCCGCCATCCCCGGATCCAGCCCGGCACCTACGCCAAGCGGTTTGCGGCGAAGGAGGCGTGTTCCAAGGCGTTGGGCACGGGGTTCAGCCGCGGGGTGTTCCATTCGGACATGGGGGTCGTGAACCTGCCGAGCGGGCAGCCGACCCTGCAACTCACGGGTGGGGCAGCGGCCCGTTTGCGGGAAATTACGCCGCCGGGCCGGGTGGCGCGGATCCACCTCACCCTGACGGACGAGCACCCCTATGCCTTCGCGCAGGTTACGATAACCGGTGAACCGCCGTGAGCGGGCCGACGGCGGCACTCGATTGGGAGGCGATGTTCCGGGCGCAGCGCACGCCCTGGGAGCGGCCGAGCCTCAACCCGGCCTTCGTCAAGTGGCGGGCGACGGGTGTGCTCGAGCCGTGCCGTATCCTGCTTCCGGGCATGGGGCGGAGCGGCGAGCCGCTGGCGTTGGCGCGGGACGGGTTCGACGTGACGGGCGTGGATCTGGCGGCGACCGCGGTGGAGGTGCAGCGGGTGCGGCTGCATGCCGCTGGGCTTGCCGGGCTGATGGTGCAGGCCGACTTGCTGGAGTGGGAACCGGGCGCACCGCTCGATGCGGTTTACGATCAGACGTGTTTGTGCGCTTTGCCGCCGCCGATCTTGCCGCAGTATGCGCTTCGGTTGCATCGCTGGCTGCGGCCCGGCGGGCGTCTGTTCGTGCTGCTGCTGCAGACGGCCAAGCCGGTCGGTCCCCCGTTCGACTGCCCGCCGGAGCGGATGCGGACGCTGTTCGGCGCTGGTTGGTCATGGCCGGCAACGCTCCCGGAGCCGATCGCGCAACCCATGGACTCGACCGAGATCCCGGTCGTGCTCACCCGGATTTAAGCCGGCCGACCGTTACTGCGGGGTTGCGGGTGTCCGCCGGGCCGGTTGATGCCTCGCCCTGTTGTGGTCGTGCAGCAAACGCGCGCGCCGTTCGGCGTAGGTGCCGGAACGATAGGCAATACCGGGATCGAGCCTGGGCGGCTGATTGAAGTCGAACAGGTTCTGCGGCGGCGGATTGGCGAGGCTGCCGAGTTGGGCATGCGCCGGAGTGACGGACAGAGCGATCCCGAGTGCCATCCAGGCCCAGGGTTCTATTGCAGTGATGATCGCTTCTCCTCTGTCCGGTTCAGCCTGTGTGATACTGTAGCAACGTCAAGCACTGCCCTGTCCTGTGCCAGCAGGGGTATTGCCGGCCGCTTCCTTGACAGGACCGCGCCCCATCGGCTTCATCCGCCCGCATTTCTCCGGACCGCCGCAACTACATGGCCAAAGCGAAATCGGGCGGCTGGCTCGATAACATCAAGACTATCGTCTACGCCGGGCTGATCGCTGTTGCTATCCGCACCGTCGCCTTCGAACCGTTCAACATCCCCTCCGGGTCGATGATCCCGACCTTGCTGGTCGGCGACTATCTGTTCGTAGCGAAATACGCCTACGGTTATTCGATCTATTCGCTACCGTTCTCGCCGCCGCTGTTCCAAGGCCGCATCTTCGGCAGCCTGCCCAAGCGCGGCGACGTGGTGGTGTTCAAGAACGAACATGCCGACTATGCCGATTACATCAAGCGGATCGTGGGCCTGCCGGGGGACCACATCCAGGTAAAGGGCGGCGTGCTTTACGTGAACGGCCAGCCGGCGGTGCGGCGGCCGCTCGGCAACGTGGTCGCGACGGATGAGAGCGGCGGTTCGATCGAGGAGCGGGAATACGACGAGACGCTGCCCGGCAACGTCACGCACCTGATTGCGAAGATGGGCGACACGGGGGAGGCGAACAACACCGGAGAATTCGTGGTGCCGGACGGCAATCTGTTCGCCATGGGCGACAACCGGGACAACAGCCTGGACAGCCGGTTCGGGGCCGACCGGTCGGCTGGGCCGTTCCTCAGCGGGGAGCAAGGTGTCGCGTTCCTGCCAGTCGAGAACCTGGTCGGAAAGGCGGAGTTCATCTTCTTCTCCATCGACGCGAGTGCGCCATGGTGGCAAGTATGGGAATGGCCGCTGGAAATCCGCTGGGGCCGGCTGCTGACCGGCATCAACTGACCGGCTCGGCGTTCGGCCACGACTTCGCGAACCCTGCCCTGCTGCGCGAGGCGCTGACGCACCGCTCGGCGGTGCCGCGCAGCAATGGCCGCGCGCCGGTGGCCCGGTCCAACGAGCGGCTGGAGTTCGTGGGGGACCGGGTGCTCGGGCTGGTCATGGTCGAGTGGCTGGCCGAACTGTTCCCGGACGAAGCCGAAGGTTTGCTGGCCCGTCGGCATGCCGATCTGGTGGCCGAGCATCAACTGGCGACGATCGGGACGGCGTTCGGGATGCCGGATATGCTGATCATGGGGCCCAACGAAGCGCGCGCTGGCGTTGGCCGCGGGACGGCGGCGATCGCGGACGCGGTGGAAGCGGTGCTGGGGGCAATCTATTACGATGGCGGGCTGGAGGCGGCGCGGCGGTTCGTCCGCAGTGCCTGGGCCGGTGCGGTGGGTGACCAGCCAAAGCCGCCGAAGCATCCCAAATCCGACCTGAAGGAGTGGCTGGAGGCGCGGGGAAGCACGCTGCCGCCGTTCGTCGAGGCGGGGCGGAGCGGGCCGGCCCACGCGTTGGTGTTCACGGTAACGGTCTCGGCGATGGGCCGGGTGGGAACAGGCATGTCCAACACCAAGCAGGCGGCGGAACGCGAGGCGGCGGCGGATTTGCTGCGGCAGTTGCAGGCATGACCATGGTCGAGGACGCGTCGTGACGACGCGATGCGGATTTGCGGCGCTGGTCGGCGCGCCGAACGCGGGCAAGTCCACGCTGCTGAACCGGATGACCGGCGCCAAGCTGTCCATCGTCAGCCCGAAGGCGCAGACCACCCGGTTCCGCGTGCTCGGCATCCTGATGCGCGGCGAGACGCAGATGCTGTTGGTGGACACGCCCGGCATTTTCGCGCCCAAGCGCAAGCTGGACCGCGCGATGGTCAACGCCGCCTGGAGCGGGGCCGAGGAGGCGGACGTCACGCTGCTGCTGGTCGATGCCAAGGTGGGGGCGCGGGAGGCGGTGCGCGACATCGCGACCCGGCTGGCATCGCGCGGCGGACGGACCTGGCTGGTGCTGAACAAGGTGGACCTGGTGACGCCGGCCAGCCTGCTGCCGCTGACGGCGGCGATGAACGAGCTGGCCGCGTTCGAGGAGACGTTCATGGTCAGCGCCAGCAACGGCGAGGGGTTGGACGTGCTGCTGGACCGGTTGGCCGCGGTGATGCCCGCGGGGCCGTACCTGTATCCACCGGACGATTTGACGGATTTGCCGGACCGGTTGCTGGCGGCCGAGATCGTGCGGGAGCAGATCTTCCTGCAGACGCATGAGGAAGTGCCCTATGCGGCGACCGTGGAGACGGAGAGCTTCGCGGAACGGCAGGACGGCTCGGTGCGGATCGACGCCACGATCTACGTGACGCGGCCGGGCCACAAGGCGATCCTGATCGGCGGCGGCGGCGCCCGCATCCGCGAGATCGGCGCCCGCGCGCGGCAGCAACTGGGCGGGCTGCTGGAACGGCCGGTGCATTTGTTCCTCAACGTGAAGGAGCGCGCCGGGTGGGACGAGGAGGGCGCGCGGCTGCGGGCGATCGGGTTGGAGGATCCGGGCTAGGCGGCCATGGAGTGGGAGGCGCCCGCCATCGTGCTTGCCGCCCGGCCGTACGGCGAGGGTGACGCGCTGGCTACGGTGCTGACGGCCGAACACGGCGCATACCGCGGCCTGGCGCGTGGCGGGGCGTCGCGGTCGCGGGCGGGGACGTGGCAGCCAGGCAATTTGCTGCAGGTGCGCTGGGTGGCGCGGCTGGCGGACCAGCTTGGCAGTTTCACCGGCGAGCTGGTGCATCCCGGGGCGGCGCTGGCGATGGACGACGCGTTGGCGCTGGCGGTGCTGTCGAGCGCCTGCGCAGTGGCGGAGGGGGCGCTGACGGAGCGCGAACCGCATCCGAACGTATTCGCCGGGTTGCTGCACCTGATCACCCGGCTGGCGGCAGGCCCGGAGGTGCTGACCGGGCTCGTGCAGTGGGAGCTGACGCTGTTGCGCGAGTTGGGCTACGGCCTGGACCTGGAGCGGTGCGTGGTGACGGGAGAGACGGCGGCGCTGGCCTGGGTGTCCCCCCGGACGGGTCGTGCGGTGAGCGAGGCAGCGGCCGGGCCTTGGAAGGAGCGGTTGTTGCCTTTGCCGCCGTTCCTGGCTGGCGGCGAGGCGGGGCCGGCGGGGTGGTCGGCGGGCTTGGCGCTGACCGGGCATTTCCTGGCGCGCGATGCGTTCGGCAGCCAGCATAAACCCCTGCCCCCGGCGCGCGATCGGTTGGCGGATCGGGTGGCGGCGATGGCTGGGCCGTTTTTGCAACTGTGAACAGCGCGTCGTGCCTCACAACGAACTGCGTGTGGGTAGCTTCGAGTAGCCGGTTGGGCCCCGGTGCCGTGTCGATCGCATCGCTGGCGGACCTGGGCGGACGTGCACAAAGTCTGGTCGGCGCTGCGCCGATGACCGTGGGAGTTGATGTAGTGGGGGTTTTTTGAGGGGCCGGACGATCTCGCGCTACGTGCTGGCGGCCGTCTACTTCGCGGCCGGGTGCTTTCATCTGTCGACGCCGGGCACGTTCCTGCTGATCACGCCCGATTGGGTGCCGTTTCCGCGCGATGTGATCCTGGGGACGGGCGTGTGCGAACTGGCGGGCGCGGTGGGGTTGCTGACCCGGCGGTTCCGCTATGCGGCCGGCATCGGGCTCGCGCTGTATGCGGTTTGCGTTTATCCGGCCAACATCAAGCACGCTATCGACGGGTTGCCGGCTGGGCAGGTGCAGCTTGGGCTTTGGTATCATATCCCGCGCCTGGCGTTGCAGCCGGTGCTGGTTTGGTGGGCGTTGTTCGCGGGAGAGGTCATAACCTGGCCGTTTAAGGGCTTCCGGCGGGAACGGGCCATCTCGTGAAGTAGGGGCGTCCCCTTCCCCTTGTGACAGGTGGGCAGAGGATGACTGTCCTCTGCCGGGGTTTTGGGGCAGAGGCCCGATGGGCTAAGTCACCGGCATGCCTGACACCTCCGCCGGAACCATCGAAGACACCCCCCTCGCCGACGCGCTGAGCGAACGGTACCTCGCCTATGCGCTGTCCACCATCATGTCCCGCTCGCTGCCCGACGTGCGGGACGGGCTGAAGCCGGTGCACCGCCGGCTGGTGTACGCGATGCACCAACTCCGGCTGGACCCGACCGCCGGGTTCAAGAAATGCGCCCGCGTGATTGGCGACGTGATCGGCAAGTATCACCCCCACGGCGAGGCGTCGGTCTACGAGGCGCTGGTGCGGCTGGCGCAGGACTTCGCCGCGCGTTACCCGCTGGTCGAGGGCCAGGGCAATTTCGGCAACATCGACGGCGATAACCCGGCGGCCATGCGCTACACCGAGGCGCGCATGACGCTGGTCGCCCGCGCGATGCTGGACGGCATCGATGACGACTCGGTCGATTTCCGGCCCAATTACGACGGCGAGGAGAGCGAACCCGTCGTGCTCCCCGGCGGCTTCCCCAATTTGCTGGCCAACGGCGCGGCGGGGATCGCGGTCGGGATGGCGACGTCCATCCCGCCGCACAATGCGGGCGAGGTGTGCGACGCGGCGCTCGCCTTGATCGCCGACCCGAGTGCGACCACGGCGGACCTGCTGCGGCATATGCCGGGCCCGGACTTCCCCACCGGCGGCGTGCTGGTGGAGGACCCGGCTTCCATCGCCATCGCCTACGAGACGGGGCGCGGCGGCTTCCGCCTGCGCGCGGCGTGGGAGGTGGAGCCGCTGAAGCACGGCACGTGGCAGGTCGTGGTCACCGCGATCCCGTATCAGGTGCAGAAAACGAAGCTGATCGAGCAGATGGCCGAGCTGCTGGAGGCCAAGAAGCTGCCGTTGCTGGGCGATCTGCGCGACGAGAGCACCGAGCACGTCCGCCTGGTGCTGGAGCCGAAAACCCGCGGCATCGACCCGGCGGCGCTGATGGAGACGCTGTTCCGCGCGACCCAGCTCGAGACGCGATTTCCGCTGAACATGAACGTGCTGACGGCGGACCGCACGCCCGTGGTGATGGGCCTGCGCGGCGTGTTGCGGGCGTGGCTGGACCATCGCGGCGAGGTGCTGATCCGCCGGTCGCGCCACCGGCTGGGCGCGGTGGAGCGGCGGCTGGAGCTGCTGGACGGCTTCCTCGTGGTGTTCCTGGACCTGGACGAGGTGATCCGCATCATCCGCGAGGAGGACGACGCGAAGGCCGGGCTGATCCGGCGGTTCGGCATCAACGACGTGCAGGCCGAGGCGATCCTGAACATGCGGCTGCGCTCGCTGCGCCGGCTGGAGGAGATGGAGTTGCGGCGCGAGCACGCGGCGCTGGAGAAGGAGAGGCGCGGGCTGAACGCCTTGCTCGGCAGCGAGAGCCTGCGCTGGAAACGGGTCGCGGAGGAGATCGCGGCCACCCGCAAGCAGTTCGGCACGGGGCCGCTCGGCGACCGGCGGACGCTGCTGGCGGGCACGCCGGCCGTCGTGGACGTATCCTTCGAGCAGGCGGTGGAGCGCGAGCCGCTGACGGTGGTGTTGTCCGAGAAGGGCTGGATCCGGGCGGTGCGGGGTCACGCGGTCGAGGCCAAGGAGCTGAAGTTCAAGGAAGGCGACGCGCTGCGGCTCACCCTGCCCTGCCAGTCCACCGACCGGCTGTGTTTGTTCGGCACGAACGGCAAGGCCTACACGCTGCGCGCCGGTGAACTGCCGCGTGGGCGTGGCGACGGGCAGCCGATCCGCTTGCTTGCCGAGATGACGAACGCGGACGACGTGACGACGCTGTTCGTGTGGCAGGAGGGCGTGCGCTACCTGGTGGTGTCGGCGGCCGGGCGCGGGTTCGTGGCGGAGGCGGCGGACCTGCTGGCGGAGCGCAAGGGCGGCAAGCAGGTGCTCAACACGAAGCCGGGCGAGGAGGCGCTGCTGTGCATCCCGGCGGACGGCGACCACGTGGCTACCGTGGGGGAGAACCGCAAATTGCTGGTGTTCCCGCTGGACCAGGTGCCGGTGCTGGGCCGCGGCTCCGGCGTGATCCTGCAGCGGTTCAAGGAGGGCGGGCTGCGGGACGCGAAGGTGTTCCGGCTGGCGGACGGGCTGACCTGGCGGCTCGGGGACAAGACGCGGACGGAAACGGGGCTGCGTGACTGGCTGGGCGAGCGGGCGCAGGCGGGGCGGATGCCGCCGAACGGGTTCCCGAAGAGCGGGCGGTTCAGCGGGTGATGTCCACGAGCCGCCGTGGTGGGGCACCAAAGCGCACCCCACCGTAAGAAGTTGGTTGTTTTGGGACTTTCTGACTGAGTTAGGCGGGAAGCTTTGGCATCAGTAGGCCAGTTCAACCCTATGCCTCTGGATGAAGTCGACCCACTTGGTCGGCTGCTTCCCGGTGATTGCGGGGAAGTTGTCGAACGTGTCGTCGGCGCCGGGGATCGTTCCCGCTGCATACCGTTTGTAGTGGTCGTAGACGCAGCCCATGTAGGCCATCTCGGCCCCGGCCTCGATCATCGATCGCAGGAACACCTCGGGCGGAAGCGGTTCGTAACGGAACGGTTGGCCGACGATCGAGGTCATCAAAACCGCCATCTCGTGGAAGGTCACGGCGTCATAGCCCATCCGATAGGTCTTGCCGGCATGCAGATCCGGACGTGCCAGCGCGAGCGCGGCAACGTGCGCCACGTCGTTCACGTCCACCCAACTGAGGCGCGCGCCCTCGACGAAGGCCTTGATGACGCCGTTCTTGATCGATTTCTGGCCTCCATAGCTCAGCATGTTCTGCATGAAGGTTTCGGGGCGCAGATGCGTGTAGGAGAACCCGGCCCATTCGATGTAGCGCTCGACCAACTGGTGCCAGGCCCAATGCGCGACGCTCGTATCGTCTCGACCGCATGCGCCGAGATGGACGACGTGGCTCACCCCGGCTTTCCTGGCATTATCGAGCAGGACTTTGCTCTGACGGAGCATGTCGACGGTGTAGCCGGTCACCACGAAGAGACGACCGATCCCTTCGAGGGCCGGGCGATGCGTCCGTTCGTCGTCGAGGTCGAGAACGACCGAGCCGATCCCCTTGGCTGAGAATGGGGCGGCCTTCTCCTTTGAGCGGACTGCGGCGACGATCTCGACATTGCCATGCGGGCGCAGCAGATCGATGGTCTTGCTGCCGACCTGGCCCGTTGCCCCGGTTATCAGGACCTTGGTTTGAGGTGCCTCTGTCATGGTCCATCCTTCGAAAGCTCGTTGAGAACTGGTTTGCTAGCTACGCCAGGATTGGCGGACGGCGTGGTTGCAGGCCAGTGTGCACCCCGATCTCCTAGCATCCTCGGGGCTTGAGTTCGATGGAGGCGGAGACTTCGGGCGACTCGACCCCGCTGGCCGGCCGAACCGATTGACCTCCCCGCGCTAACCCGCGAGCATCCCTGCAACGACCAGACAACGGTCATGCCGGAGGGACGCACGCATGAGACGCCCGATCATCGCAGCCTGTGTCCTGCTGGCCGCCGGAGCCGTGCAAGCGCAGCCGATCGAGATCGGCAAGCAAGGCTTCTTCTATGCCGGCGGGGTGCGGTCCGAGGACGGCAAGACGGTCGACGACCAGATGTTCGTCGAATACCAGATCCCGGCGCACCAGACCGCGCCCTACCCGATCGTCATGATCCACGGCAACTACCAGAACGGCACTAACTTCCTCGGCACGCCGGATGACCGCGACGGGTGGGCGACGTGGTTCCTGCGGCATGGCTACGCCGTGTACGTGGTGGACCAGCCGGCGCGGGGGCGGTCCAACTACGACCCGGCGGTGGATGGCAAAGCGAGCATGCCGCCGACCGAGGGGTTGGAAAAGCAGTTCACCGCGCCCGAACGCTTCAAGCTTTGGCCGCAGGCGCAACTGCATACGCAGTGGCCGGGCAGCGGCATGGCGGGCGATCCGGTGTTCGACCAGTTCCAGGCGTCGCAGCAGGTGTCACTGACGGACAACCGCCGGATGGACGCGATCAACCGGGCGGCAGGGGCGGACCTGCTGCGGCGGATCGGGCCGGCGATCCTGCTGACCCATTCCCGCTCCGGCGCGATCGGGTGGGTGATCGCGGATGACGTGCCGGAGCTGGTCAAGGGCATCGTGGCGGTGGAGCCGAGCGGACCGCCGTTCTTCGACGTGGTGCCCGTTGCGATGGGGGCGCCCCAGCCCGCGCGCAGTTGGGGCATCGCATATGACCACCTGACGTACGATCCGCCTGTGACCAACCCGGCTTCGCTCGATCCGGTGCGGGAGGCGGCGGGGAGCGGGCCGGACCTGATCGCCTGCTGGCAACCGTCGGCGGCGCACAAGCTGCCGCATCTGGACGGGTTTCCGATCCTGGTGCTCACGTCCGAGGCGTCGTACCACGCGATGTATGACCAGTGCACGGTGACGTTCCTGAAGAATGCGGGGGCGGACGTGGACCACATCCGGCTGGTGGACCGCGGCATCCGCGGCAACGCGCACATGATGATGCTGGAGAAGAACAGCGACGACATCGCCGCGGTGATCGCCGACTGGACGGGGCGGCGGGTCCATTGACCGCGAGCTACGTGCATGGCGCCAGCACCACGCCGTTGCTGGGCGAAACGCTGGGGGCGAGCTTCGACCGGGTCGTGGCACGGTGGGGGGATCGGCCGGGACTGGTGGTGCGCGGCCAGGGCGTGCGTTGGACGTATGCCGAGTTGGGGGCGCGGGCGGATGCGCTGGCCGCCGGGTTGCTGGCGTTGGAGCTGGCGCCGGGGGACCGCATCGGCATCTGGTCCCTGAACAACGCCGAGTGGCTGCTGACCCAGATCGCGACGGCGAAGGCGGGGTTGATCCTGGTCAATATCAACCCGGCCTACCGGGTGAGCGAGCTCGAGTTTGCGTTGAACAAGGTCGGGGTGACGGCGCTGATCACCGCCACCGCGTTCAAGACCAGCGATTACATGGCGATGCTGCGCGAAATGCTGCCGGAGCTGGCGAGCAGCACGCCGGGCGGGCTTCGTGCGGCGCGCGTTCCGACCCTGCGCACCGTGATCCAGATCGGCGGCGCCTCGGCCGGGACGCTTGGGTTCGACGACGTGCTGACGCGCGGGCGGGCGCAGGACCGTGACCGGCTGGTGGACCTTGCCGGGCGGTTGCAGTTCGACGACCCGATCAACATCCAGTTCACGTCCGGCACGACCGGTAGCCCGAAAGGGGCCACGCTCACCCACCACAACGTGTTGAACAACGGCTTCTTCATCGGCGAGGCGATGCGGCTGACGGAGCAGGACCGGCTGTGTATCCCGGTGCCGCTGTATCATTGCTTCGGCATGGTGCTGGGCAACCTGGCCGCGATCACGCACGGGACCTGCATCGTGTATCCCGGCGAGGGGTTCGACCCGCTGGCAGTGCTGGAGACGGTGGCGGCGGAGCGGTGCACCGGGTTGCACGGGGTGCCCACCATGTTCATCGCCGAGATGGAGCATCCGCGCTTCGCAGAATTCGATCTGAGCTCGTTGCGCACGGGGATCATGGCCGGGTCGCCCTGCCCGATCGAGGTGATGCGGCGGGCGGTGGACAAGATGAACCTGCGCGAGATCACCATCTGCTACGGCATGACGGAGACGAGCCCGGTCAGCTTTCAGACCACGGCGGACGACCCGCTGGAACGCCGGGTGACGACGGTGGGCCGGATCCATCCGCATCTGGAGGTCAAGATCGTGGACGCGGAGGGCCGCATCGTGCCGCGCGGAGTGACGGGGGAGCTGTGCACCCGGGGATACAGCGTGATGCTCGGCTACTGGGACGACCCGGCGCGCACGGGCCAGGTGATCGACGCGGCGCGCTGGATGCACACGGGCGATTTGGCCGTGATCGACGAGGAGGGCTACTGCAACATCGTCGGACGGCTGAAGGACGTGGTGATCCGCGGCGGCGAGAACGTGTATCCGCGCGAGGTCGAGGAGTTTCTCTACGGCCACCCGGCGATCCTGGACGTGCAGTGCTTCGGCGTGCCGGACCCGCGCTATGGCGAGGAGCTGTGCGCCTGGGTGCGGCTGCGCGACGGCGCCGAGGTGGCGGAGGAGGATATCCGGGCGTATTGCCGGGGGCGGATCGCGCACCAGAAGGTGCCGCGTTACGTGCGCTTCGTGGACAGTTTCCCGATGACGGTCACGGGCAAGATGCAGAAATACCTGATGCGCGAGACGATGGAGCGCGAGTTGGGCGTGGTGGCGGATGCGACGGCGTAGCCAGAGCTGCAGATCGATTGTAGGGGCGGCCTAATGGTCAGCGGCAAGCCCAACACGGCACGAATAGCCTGGCTCGACGTTCTCCGGCTGATCTGCGCGATCGAGATCGTTGGCTTCCATTGGTTACGGGCTTGCTTGAACAACGCCGCGTTCGGGCGCGGCGAGTTGCGCAGCCTGATCGATCCGTATCGCAATCCCGGCCTCGGGACCGGCCAGTTCCACTACTTGCTGCTGGACCGCACGACGCCGGCGCCGGCGTCGCTCGTCAACGATGCACTCGGGTGGGTGTTCGGGTTCGGTTGGGAAGCGGTCAACGTATTCATCTTGCTGAGCGGCCTGTCACTCGCGCTGCAGGCCGGCCGGGCAGGAGGGATTGGGACCTTGGCCCAGTGGTACACAAGGCGTTTGGTGCGGGTGCTTCTGCCGTTCTATCTCGTTGCGATACCGGCGGTCCTCGCTGCATTCGCGTTCTTGGCGTTTGCAACGGGGCGGCCGGGCTTGCTTGGCCATCTGGCTGAAAAAGTGGCGTCTCAGGCCACAGGCAGCTTGGCCGGCAGCTTGGCCAAGCACCTGTTCCTGATCGACTTGAGCCAGCCGCATTTCATGCCGTTCCTGTTTGCATCGGCCTGGTGGTTCGTACCGGCCATCGTCGTCGGCTATCTGGTTTTCCCATTCCTGCTGGCCGCATACCGCCGCACCAACCTTGCGATGTGGCTATTGGGAAGTTTCGCGGTATCGGTCGTGAGTTACCGGCTGTCACAGATCGGGGTGTTGCTCGACGACACCTGGTACTTCGTTCCGTGCCAGGAACTGTTCAGCTTCGCCGTCGGGATCGCTGTTGGCGACCGTCTTGCCAGGGCGGGCTTCGAGTCGAAATTGCGGCGCCGCCTTGGCTCGCCGTATGTGGCTGCAGCCGCTTTCTCATTGTTCGCGGTCGGGAACGTGGTGTCCTGGTTCATTCCCACATACGCATTCGGCAGCCCGCTTTACTCTCTGGGGATGACGGGTGGACTGGCCTTCGTCGCGATCCATCTCAGCAAGATGCCGTTCGTCCTGCGCCTGTGCTCGAAGCTCGATCCGTATAACCTCTATCTTCTCAACCAACCTTTGGCGTTTCCGCTGGCAGCGGTAGCGGTTGCGATCTTCGGCGCTTGGGCGACGGCTGCCGGCCTGGTTGTCTTTCTGCTGCTTTGCCTCAGCGCAGCGATGGTGTTTGGCTGGCTCGCCGAGCCAATTCTCCGGCCGGCCGCACGATTGGGGAGGATCGGGTCACTCCGTCCGAGCATCAATTGAGGCAAGCCCAGACACGACCATGACGCCATGAAACGGCAAAGCACCCATGGATGGCGGCTTTGCACAGCCAGGGCGTTTGCTGTCTAAAAGCGAGCAACGGAGTGTCACCCCATGCAAACCCTCCTTCCCGCCGCCAGCCGGATCGCCGCCATACTGCGCGCCCGTAAAGAGACGCTGGCAGTGGTCGAGTCCTCCTCCGGCGGGCTGCTGTCCGCGGCGTTGCTGGCGCAGCCGGGTGCGTCGGCGTTCTTCGTCGGGGGAGCTGTGGTTTACACCCGCACCGCCGGGCGGGAGCTGCTCGGCATCACGGCGGCGGATATGGAGGGGATCCGTTCAGCGAGTGCGCCATACGCCACGATGCTGGCCCTGCGGGCGCGCGAGCGGCTGGGGACGGATTGGGCGCTGGTGGAGACGGGAGCCGCGGGGCCAACCGGCAACCGGTATGGGGACGCCGCGGGGCACACCTGCGTGGCAGTCGCGGGCCGTAGCGAACGGGCGCAGACGATCGAGACCGGGTCGGCGGACCGGGTGGGGAACATGCGGGCGTTCGCAGCGGCCGCGTTGGCGTTGTTGGAAGGCGTTCTTTAGGCTTTCTTCTCCCTCTCTCGCCAGCGGAGAGGGAGGAAGACGCGGAGGATCACCAGGGTACGGTTTCGTTCAGGTAGTTGACATAGGCGACGCCTCCCGTGCCGGCTCGGGCGACGAGCATGTCCGCCATGCCGCGAACGCTGGTGTCCACGTCCAACAGGGCATCCGGGCCACCCATGTCGGTGCGGACCCAACCGGGGGCCACGGCCAGGATGGTGCGCTCGCCGCCGGCGCGGACGGCATAGCTACGCAGGAAGGTGTTCAGCGCGGCCTTGCTGCCGCGGTACACTTCCCAGCCGCCCTTGGTGTTGTTGGACACGCTGCCGAGCCCGGACGTCATCGCGGCGATGGTGCCTTTCGGGGCGACCAGTTCGGCCAGCGCCTCGATCACCCGCAGTGGGCTCAGGGCGTTGGTGGTCATGGTGCGCATGAAGTCCTCGGTGCTGACGTCCGACAACACCTCGGTGGCGCCGTTGGATACGCCGGCGTTGACGAACAGCACGTCCAGCGTGGCGCCGGCCAGGCGGTCACGCAACTCAAGCACTTCGCCGGTGTGGTTGATGTCCACCGTCTCGACCCGGACGTCCAGGGTGGCAAGCGGGCCGGGGTTGCCGGCGTCGCGCACCGTGCCGATCACGGTCCAGCCGCGGGAGGCCAGTTCGCGCGCGAGGCCTAAGCCCAGGCCGCGGGAGGCGCCGACGATGAGAGCGGTTTGCGGCATGGGAGCTTCCGTTCGAGTATGACCAAGCGGAGGTGGTGGCGCGCCGGGGATCACCAACCGCTACTTGTTCAGCATGCTCTCGTGAACCCAACCGAACGGGGCGGTGTCGCCGACCTGATACCAGCCGCCGGGCGATTGGGCGAACACGTGCAGCGCCATCCCGGCCGTCACGGTGCGGACCGTGGGCCCGCCGGGGCCGTTATGCACGTTGGCGCTCTGGCGGACCGTCACCGTGCCGCCGTCGGCAACCTGGCCCGGGGCAGGCACGGGACGGGGCGCGGGGACGGCCGCGTCCGGCAGGACCGGCAAGTGGGGATCGGGCACGTTGTCCGGTAGCGGCGGCAGGGCGAGCGGTCGTTCCGCCGCCGGGCCGCCGCGGTCCCAGCAATCGGCTACCAGGGCACTGTAGACGCGGGTCGCCTCGGTCGTGGTGGTGCCGACCCGGGTGTCGAACTCGAAACGGGGGGTGCGCGCCTCGGGCGGGCTGAGCTGATTGGCGACGGCGACGAAGGGCACGAAGATGTTGGCATCGTCGGCGAAGGCGCTGACCAGGCCGCAGATGGCCGTGTGCTTCGGCAAGGCTTGCGCGTAGGTTTGGACACCGCGGAACTGCACCGTCTTGGGCATGCCCGGCAACGCGGCGACCGCCTGCAGCGCGGCGTCACGCACGGTGTCCGACGAGGGGCCGGTTGGGCCCGCTTTCTTCTCGTCCTTGCACCCGGCGATGGCCAGCGTCGCGAGCAGTACTGCGCCGGGTGCACGCATCGCTCAGGCGGGCCGTTGGGCCACAAGGAACAAGCGAGGGAACAGCAGCAAGCGCTTGCCGTCGGCCCGCACGGCGTAGGCGTCCGACACGGCGGCCTCGTAGCGGGTGAGGAAGGCGGGGCGGTCGGCTTCGTCCAGCGGGGCCAGGAACGGCTGCAACCCGGTGCTGCGGACCCAGTCGACGATCGCGGAGGCTCCGTCCATGCGGTGATGATAGATCGTGCGCCACAGGTCGGTCTCGGCTCCGGCGGCGGCGAGCAGGTCGTAGTAAGCGTTGGCTGTCAGAACGCCGATACGCTCCCCCGCGTTGGCGAGGCGGCCGGCCCAGGGCCCGGCGGCGGCGGTTTCGCGCATCAGGCGGTGGGAGGGTTCGTCGCGGTTGTCCGGCATTTGCACCGCGAGCACGCCGCCGGGTGCCAGGAAGCCGAACAGGCGGGGGATCAGCGCCGCATGGTCCGGCACCCATTGCAGGGCGGCGTTGGCGTAGATCAGGTCCTGAGGGGTGTCCGGCTGCCAGGTGGCGATGTCGGCCTCGGCGAAGCGGCAGGACGGGAGACGGTCTTGCGCCTTGGCCAGCATGGCGGGTGACGAGTCGATGCCGGTGACGGTGGCGCGCGGGAAGCGCTGCACCAGGAGTTCGGTGCTGTTGCCGGGTCCGCAGCCGAGGTCGGTGATGGTGGCGGCGCCGGCGAGCGGCACCTGGGCCAAAAGGTCGCGGGCCGGGCGGGTGCGCTCGGCTTCGAAGCGGGTGTAGAGCGCCGGGTTCCAGTTGTCGGGTTGGCCGCTCATGCGACCGCCTCCCCTTCCAAGGCGTGCAGCACGGCGTCGCCGATCGCGAGCGAGGCGGTGAGGCCCGGGCTCTCGATGCCGAACAGGTTGACCAGGCCGGGGACGCCGTGCACCGCCGGGCCGAGCAGGGCGAAGTCGGCCGCGGGTTCGCCGGGGCCGCTGATTTTGGGGCGGATGCCGGCGTAACCGGGCACCAGGGCGCCGTCCGGCAGTGCGGGCCAGTAGCGGCGGATGGCGGCGTAGAACCCAGCGGCGCGGCCGAGGTCCACGTCGTATTCCTCGCGCTCCACCCATTCCACGTCGGGGCCGAAGCGGGCCTGACCGCCGAGGTCGAGCGTGAGGTGCACGCCGAGGCCGCCGGGTTCCGGCACGGGATAGATCAGGCGGCTGAACGGGGCGCGGCCCTGCAGCCCGTAGTAGTTGCCTTTGCACAGGTAGCGGCGCGGGATGGTTTGGGCGGGGATGCCCTCGATGGTGCGGGCGACGTCCGGCGCGTGCAGGCCGACGGCGTTGACCAGGATGTCGCACTCCAGTTGCATCGGCGCCTCGCCGCCCACGTGCAGCCGGATGCCGGTTCCGGTCACCGCGCCGCCGTGCAGCGGGGCGTGGACGGCGACAGTGCCGCCCGCCGCCTCCATCTCCCCCTGGTAGGCGAGCATGAGCGCGTGGCTGTCGACGATTCCGGTCTCGGGCGAGTGCAAGGCCGAATCCACGCGCAGCGCCGGCTCCATGGCGCGGGCTTCGTCGCCGGAGAGCAGGGTGAGTTCCACGCCGTTGGCAGCGGCCTGGGCCTGGATCTTTTCGAGGCGGGTGGTCTCCGCCGGGTCGCTGGCGACGATCAGCTTGCCGAGTTTGTGGATGGGGACGCCATGCTTGGCGCAGTAGCGGTAGAGGGCGACGCGGCCCTCGACGCAGAAGCGGGCCTTGAGGCTGCCGGTGGGATAGTAGATACCGGCGTGCACCACTTCGCTGTTGCGCGAGGAGGTGACGGTGCCGATGCCGCCCGCCGCCTCCAGCACCAGCACGTCCCGCCCAGATAGCGCCAGTGCGCGCGCCACTGCGAGGCCGACGACGCCGGCCCCAAGAACCACAGCTTCGACACGATCGATCATGCCCCTAGCATCCAACACCTCGGCACCTCTGGCCAGACACGTGACTGCCACCGTGATCGGCGCCGGCCCTGCAGGGCTGATGGCAGCCGAGCGGCTGGCGTTGGGCGGGGTTGCGGTGACGGTGTTCGACAGGATGCCGTCGGCTGGGCGCAAGCTGCTGATGGCGGGGGTGGGCGGGCTGAACCTGACGCATAGCGAGACGCTGGAGGTATTGTTGGAACGGTATGGCCCGGCCCGCGCCGCACTCGAGCCGGCGATCCGGGCTTTTCCGCCTGACGCGTTGCGTGCGTGGTGCGAGGGGCTCGGCCAGGAGGTGTTCACCGGCAGCAGCGGCCGGGTGTTCCCGCGGGCGATGAAGGCGTCGCCGCTACTGCGGGCCTGGCTGCGTCGGCTGGACGGGTTGGGCGTGCAGTTTCGCCTGCGCCACCGCTGGGTTGGCTGGGACGAGGATGGCGGGCCGGTGTTCGACCCCCCTGCCCCGTTGGCGCCGCGGCCGGTGGTGCTGGCGGTGGGAGGTGCCAGTTGGCCCAGGCTGGGATCGGATGGCGCATGGGCCGGGCTGTTCGACCCGGCGGTGTTGGCGCCGTTCCGCCCGGCGAATTGCGGCTTCACCGCCGGGTGGAGCGAGATCATGCGCCGCCATGCCGGCACCCCGCTGAAACGCATCGTGCTGCGGTTCGGCGGGCGGGCGGTGCCGGGCGAGGCCGTGCTGACGGCGGAGGGCGTGGAGGGCGGGCCGTTCTACGCACTCGGCGCCGGGTTGCGGGACGCGATCCTGCGGGACGGGGTTGCGCTGGCGGAGATGGACCTACGGCCGGACCTCTCGCTCGATGAACTGCGGCGGCGGCTGGAAGCACCACGGCGGGCACAGTCGCTCTCGACATTCCTTCGCAAGGCCGCAGGGTTGCCGCCGGTCTCGGTGGCGCTGCTACGGGAGTGCGCCGGCGCGCCGCAAAGCCTCGGGGCGGATTTGGCACGGGCGATCAAGGCGCTACCGCTCCGGCTGACGGGGTTGGCGGGGCTGGAGCGGGCAATCTCGACGGCGGGTGGGCTACGGCTGGATGCTGCGTTGCCGGCAGGCGTATTCTGCGCTGGCGAGATGCTGGACTGGGAGGCGCCGACGGGCGGGTATCTGTTGCAGGCGGCATTCAGCACGGGATTCGCTGCAGGAGAGTCGGCGCTACGGTGGGTGCGGGGCGCTGCGGGATATCGCGTCGCCTGACCAAGCATCACGATAAGCCTCTCGGTGTTGTTTCACGAAGGCGAGAGAAACATCCGGCGCGCGATCAATTAAACAAAAGCTTCACCGAACCGGCTAGGGTTTGTGCGGTTAGGGTTTGACGATCGGTGGAGTTCGCTCTGCAGTCTGCTGACAGCTAGCTTGCCGAAACGGGGTCCGGAGCGCTTGCTAGCGGGCGCGATACCAACACTGGGGATGAAGCAATGGACCAGCCAGTCACCACTCACTCTGCGGCCATGACGCCTCCCAGTGCCGACATCCAGGGCGACATCGACCAGATCGCCATCAATACGATCCGCACGTTGTCCATGGATGCGGTGCAGAAGGCGAAATCCGGCCATCCGGGCACGCCGATGGGAATGGCGCCGGTCGGCTACACGCTCTGGCAACATGCGTTGCGGTACGACCCGGCGGACCCGCACTGGCCCAATCGAGACCGGTTCGTGTTGTCGGTCGGGCATGCGTCCATGCTGCTCTACTCGTTGTTGCACCTGGCGCAGGTCGCGTCCGATATCGAGCATAAGGACAAAGGCCCTTACGCGGTCACGCTGGATGACATCAAGCAATTCCGGCAGCTATCCAGCGTGACGCCGGGGCACCCGGAATACCGGCTGACGTCGGGCGTCGAGACGACGACCGGGCCGCTCGCGCAGGGTGTTTCCAACAGCGTGGGCATGGCGATGGCGCAACGCTGGTTGGCGCAGCGCTACAACAAGCCGGGTTTCGACCTGTTCACATATCACGTGTACGCGCTGTGCGGCGACGGCTGCATGATGGAAGGCGTGTCCAACGAGGCGGCGTCGCTTGCCGGGCACCTCAAGCTCGGCAATCTGACGTGGATCTACGACAGCAACTACGTCACCATCGAGGGTGCGACGAAGCTTGCGTTCAGCGATGACGTTGGGGCCCGGCTTGGGGCAATGGGTTGGCACGTGATCCACGTGGATGACGCCAACGACACGGCAGCCGTCACCAAAGCGCTGGACGAAGCGAAGTCGGTCACGACGGGGCCGACCATCATCGTCGTGCACAGTGTCATCGGCTTTGGCGCTCCCAAAAAGGCGGGCACGCGTGAGGCGCACGGCGAGCCGCTGGGGGATGAGGAGGTCCGTGGCGCCAAGCGCAGCTATGGATGGCCGGAGGACGCGCAGTTCCTGGTTCCGGATGGCGTACACCAGCGGTTCGCCGAAGTGATGGGCGCCCGCGGCGCCAAGCTCCGTCACGAGTGGATGGACCTGCTGACCCGATACCGCGAGCAGTATCCAGAACTCGCCAAGGAACTGGACCAGATCGACCGGCACGAGTTGCCGGACGGGTGGGATAGCGAGATTCCGACATTCCCGGCCGATGCCAAGGGCGTGGCTTCCCGAGATTCCTCGCAGAAGGTGCTGAATGCGATCGCGAAGCACGTGCCGTGGCTGATCGGCGGCGCGGCGGATCTTGCGCCATCGACAAAATCGAACCTGACGTTCGAGGGCGCCGGGTCTTTCGAGGCGGACAATTACGGCGGACGGAACCTGCATTTCGGCATCCGCGAGCATGCGATGGGGTCGATCTGCAACGGGATCGGCCTGTCGGGCATGCGCGCCTATGGCAGCGGCTTCCTGATTTTCTCGGACTACATGAAGGCGCCGATCCGGCTATCCGCGATCATGGAATTGCCGGTGATCTACATCTTCACGCATGACAGTATCGGTGTCGGCGAAGATGGGCCGACGCATCAGCCGATCGAGCAACTGGCGACGCTGCGTGCCATCCCGGGCATGATCACGTTCCGTCCTGCGGATGCCAACGAGGTTGCGGAGACCTGGCGCGTCGTGATGAAGCTGACGCACCACCCGGCGGCGCTCTGCTTGAGCCGGCAAGCGTTGCCCACGATCGACCGGAGCAAGTATGCCTCCGCGGCCGGTGTGGCCAAGGGTGCCTATGTCGTCGGCGATTGCGAGGGCACGCCCTCGGTGATCCTGATGGCGACCGGGTCTGAGTTGGCGTTGTGCATGGGCGCCTACGAGGCTTTGATCGCAGAGGGCGTGAAGGCGCGCGTGGTCTCCATGCCGTCTTGGGAGTTGTTCGAACATCAGGATCAGTCCTACCGGGACGAGGTGTTGCCGCCTTCCGTCAAGGGACGCCTCGCGGTGGAGCAGGCAGCGACACTCGGTTGGGACCGGTATATCGGCATGGGGGGCGGCATGATTGGAATGCACAGCTTCGGCGCGTCGGCCCCGTTGGCGGCGCTGCAGAAGCAGTTTGGGTTCACACCCGAAGCCGTCCTCGAGGAAGCCCGCAAGCAAGCTAAGCGCGTATAGGCGGAGAGCGATCATGGACATGCAGACCGAGACGACGAACCCTCTCAAGTCTCTCGAGCAGTTCGGCCAGTCGCCGTGGCTCGACTTCATCGAACGGCAGTTCCTGGCCGAGGGCAAGCTGCAGGAGATGATCGAGCGCGACGGGCTGAAGGGCATGACGTCCAATCCGTCGATCTTCGAGAAAGCGATGGGCCACGGTGCCAACTACGACGCCGGCTTCAAGGAGCTAGCGGCCAAGGGCGATGTGGACGCTCAGACGATTTACGAGAGCCTGGCGATCCAGGACATTCAGCACGCGGCGGATCTGTTGCGTCCGGTGTATGAGCGGACCAAGAAGGTCGATGGTTACGTCTCGCTCGAGGTGTCGCCGTATCTGGCGCTGTATACCGAGGATACCGTGTCCGAGGCGCGGCGGCTTTGGAAGCTGGTCGGGCGTGAGAACCTTATGGTGAAGGTGCCTGGCACGGACCAGGGTGCGCCGGCCATCAAGACGCTGATCAGCGAGGGCATGAACATCAACGTGACGCTGCTGTTCAGTCAGAAGGCATACAAGGACGTCGCGGAGGCGTTCATCGCCGGGCTCGAGAACTTCAAGTCGGCAGGCGGCGACGTAAGCAAGGTGGCGAGCGTCGCCAGCTTCTTCGTGAGCCGGATCGACACGCAGATCGATAAGCAGATCGACGAGCGGGTTAAGATCGGTGGTGCAGATACCGAGACGCTGAAGCGGTTGCGGGGCAAGGTCGCAATCGCGAACGCGAAATTGGCGTATCAGCACTACCAGGAGCTGTATGCAAGCGAGCGGTGGAAGAAGCTTGCCGCAGCAGGTGCGATGCCGCAGCGGCTGCTCTGGGCCAGCACAGGCGTCAAGGACAAGGCGTATCCAGACACTCTGTACGTCGAAGAGCTGATCGGGCGCGACACCGTGAACACCATGCCCCCAGCCACGATGGACGCTTACCGCGACCATGGGCACGGCAAGGAGGCTCTGACTGTCGGCGTGGATGACGCGAAGGAGATCCTGGGCACCGCCAAGCGGGTTGGGCTCGACCTCGATAAAGTCACGCATGACCTGGTGGAGGATGGCGTCAAGCAGTTCGCCAAGGCGGCCGATGACTTGCTGGGCGCAGTCGCGGCCAAGCGGAACGGGATGCTCGGCGCCACGCTGGTGATGGTTTCGTCGGCCTTGCCCGAAGCGATGGGCAAAGCAGTTGAAAAGTCACTCGAAGACTGGCGCGAGAAGGGCACTCTGCGGAAACTCTGGGCGCGCGACGCCGGGGTTTGGACGGGCACGGACGAGGCCAAGTGGTTGGCGTGGCTGGATATCGTGGCCGACCGCACCGCCGATTTAAAGCAACTGCAGGCGTTCCAGGACGAGGTGCATTCCGCCGGGTTCACCGACGTGCTGTTGCTCGGGATGGGCGGTTCGAGCCTTGGCCCAGAGGTGCTGGCGGAGACGTTCGGCAAGCGTGGCGGGTACCCCACCTTGCACGTGCTGGACAGCACCGACCCTCAGCAAATTGCCGCGTTTGAGAAGAAGGTGGCATTGCCGACCACGCTGGTGATCGTATCCAGCAAATCCGGTGGAACACTCGAGCCGAATATCCTCAAGGCGTATTTCTGGGACGCCATGAAGAAAGTGGTCGGCGACAAGGCGGGCGAGCATTTCGTTGCCATCACCGACCCGGGTTCGCACATGCAGACGGTGGCGGAAAATGATGGTTTCCGCCGCATCTTCTACGGAGACCCGGCGATCGGCGGGCGTTACTCCGTGTTGTCGAATTTCGGCATGGTGCCGGCAGCGGCCATGGGGCTTGATCTCGAGCAGTTCCTCAATGCGGCAGCGTTGATGGTGCGGGCTTGCGCCGCTGGAACGCCGCCGCTGCAGAACCCGGGCGTGCAATTGGGCACTGTTCTTGGCGTGGGAGCAGTACACGGGCGGGACAAGGTCACAATCGTCGCTTCGCCGCACATCTACGACGTCGGTGCTTGGCTGGAGCAGTTGCTTGCGGAGAGCACCGGCAAGCAGGGCCATGGCATCGTGCCGGTGGACAACGAGCCTTTGGCGGATGCCTCGCACTACGGTGAGGACCGGATTTTCGCCTATTTGCGCCTGAAGGATGCACCGGACCCGGCGCAGGAGAAGGCGATCGCGGCGCTCGAGAAGGCCGGGCAGCCGGTTGTGCGGGTGGAGTTGGCCAACACGTTGCAGCTTGGGCAGCTATTCTTCTTGTGGGAATTCGCGACGGCGGTGGCCGGGTCGATCATCGGGATCAATGCGTTCGATCAACCGGACGTGGAGGCCAGCAAGGTCGTCACCAAGAAGCTGACAAGCGCGTTCAACGACAGCGGCAAGCTGCCGGATGAAACGCCGTTTTTGACCGACGGCGCGATCCAACTCTTCACCGACGAGAAGAACGCGTCCGAACTTGCCAAAGCGGGCAACACGCTCCAAGCGGTGATGAAGGCGCATCTGGCGCGGCTCGGGGCGGGCGATTACGCGGCGTTGTTGGCCTACATCCAGCGTACTCCCGAGCATATCTCGCTGTTGCAAACGTTGCGGACCAAGATCCGGGACGCGAAGAAGGTGGCAACGGTCGCGGAATTCGGACCTCGGTTCCTGCATTCGACAGGCCAGGCCTATAAGGGCGGGCCAAACAGCGGGGTGTTCGTGCAGATCACGGCACAGGATGCAGCGGATCTGGCGGTGCCGGGCGAGCGCTACACGTTCAGCGTCGTGAAGGCGGCGCAGGCGCGTGGCGATTTCGATGTGCTGGCTGAGCGGGGCCGCCGTGCCTTGCGCGTGCATATCACTGGGGATCTGGAGACTGGGCTCAAATCGCTGGCGACTGCAATCGAGCATGCGATCTGAGGACCAGACTTCTGCCATTTCTGCAAAGAGAGGTGCTCCTGTTCGGAGCACGTCCCATTCTGCTTTTTCCAGGAGCATTTAGATGAAGCTTGGCGTGATCGGCCTGGGTCGCATGGGGGGCAACATCAGCCTGCGCTTGATGAAGCATGGCCATGAGTGCGTGGTCTACGACAACAGCGAGAAGGCCGTGGACGGCATCGTCGGTCAGGGCGCTGCCAAGTCTTCCGGGCTCGAGGACATGGTCAAGCAGTTGCCTTCTCCCCGTGTCGTCTGGGTCATGCTCCCCGCCGGACACATCACGGAGGAGACGGTCAAGGCGCTGGGCGCGATGATGGAGAAGGGCGACATCATCATCGATGGCGGCAATTCGATGTACAAGGACGATATCCGCCGCGCCAAGGCGTTGCGCGAGAAGGGCATCGTCTACATCGACGTTGGCACCTCCGGCGGTGTGTGGGGCTTGCAGCGTGGCTACTGCATGATGATCGGCGGTGAGGACGAGGCGGTAAAGCATATCGACCCGATCCTCTCGGCGTTGGCGCCGGGTGAGGGAACCATCGACAAGACGCCGCACCGAGAGGGGCGCAACCCCACCGCAGAGCAAGGCTACCTGCACTGTGGCCCGGCCGGGTCCGGCCACTTCGTCAAGATGGTGCATAACGGCATCGAATACGGGATGATGCAGGCCTACGCCGAAGGCTTCGATGTCCTGAAGAACAAGAACAGCCACGAGTTGGCGGAGGACCGGCGCTACGACCTGAACATGGGCGACATCGCCGAGGTGTGGCGGCGCGGGTCGGTGATCTCCTCGTGGCTGCTCGACCTGACAGCGCTGGCGCTGGCGGATGACGAGAAGTTGGAGAAGTTCAGCGGTGATGTTTCCGACAGCGGCGAGGGCCGTTGGACGATCGATGCCGCAGTCGAGGAGGCTGTTCCGGTCCCGGTGCTGGCAGCCTCCCTGTTTGCGCGTTTCCGGTCCCGCCAACAGCATACGTTCGGGGAGAAGATGCTGTCGGCCATGCGGTTCGGCTTCGGCGGTCATGTCGAGCCAAAGGCCTAGGCAATGAGCGATACGGCACGCGCGTCCAGCAACTCGCACGCCCTCGGTCGGACCGCCTACCCCGCGCCGCCCTGCACGATGGTGATCTTCGGGGCGAACGGCGACTTGACCAAACGGTTGCTGATGCCGGCATTGTACAACCTGGCCGGATCGAAACTGTTGGACAGCAACTTCTCCGTGCTGGGCGTCGATCGCGACCCTGGCACGGATGAGGAGTTTCAGGGCCGTCAGCAGCAGACGATGGAGAGTTTCACCCCTGCGGCCGGCGGCGAATTCGCGGAGAAGAGCCTCAATGCGGAGTGGTGGGGCTGGTTGAAGAGCCGGCTACGCTACATGCAGGGCGACTTCACCCAGGACGAGACATTCCGCGCGCTCTCGGAGAGACTGAAGGACGCAAATGCCGTCTTTTACCTGGCGGTCGCAGATAGGTTCTTCGGCGGCATCGTGGACATGCTGCACCGGTCCGAACTGACCAAGCAAACGGACAAGACGTTCCGCCGAGTGGTCATCGAGAAGCCGTTCGGCCATGACCTTCCTTCTGCTAAGGACCTGAATAGCCACATCCTGTCCGAACTGGACGAGAGCCAGATCTACCGGATCGACCATTTCCTCGGCAAGGAGACGGTGCAAAACATCATGTCGCTGAGGTTCTCCAACGGGATTTTCGAGCCGCTCTGGAACCGCGATCACATCGACAGCATCCAGATTACCGCCGCCGAGACGGTCGGGGTGGAGAAACGGGGCAAGTTCTACGAAATCACCGGCGCGTTGCGGGACATGGTGCCGAACCACATGTTCCAACTACTGGCGATGACGACGATGGAGCCGCCCAACTCCTTCGATGCGGACGCCGTGCGCAGCGAGAAGGCGAAGGTCATCGAAGCGATCCATCCGATGACGCCCGACGAAGTGGAACGCCACGTCGTGCGCGGCCAGTATAGCGCCGGGACGATGGCGGACATGGGGGCTGTTCCGGCCTATAACACGGAGCAAGACGTCGCCAGCGACTCTCAAGTCGAGACGTTCGTCGCCTTGAAGCTGTTCATCGACAATTGGCGATGGGCCGGCGTGCCGTTTTACTTGCGCACCGGAAAGCGCATGTCCACGCGCACGACCGAAATCGTGGTTACGTTCAAGCACGCGCCGACGGCGACCTTCCGCGACACCGGCGTGCTCAAGGTTGAGCCGAACACCATGGTGCTGCACTTGCAGCCGCACGAGGGGATATCGCTGCACTTCAATGCCAAGCAGCCAGGCCAGGTGGTGAAACTGGACGGCGTGCGGATGGATTTCCGTTACGAGGATTACTTCGAGCTGAAGCCATCGACCGGGTACGAGACTCTCATTTACGACGTGCTGATCGGTGACCCGACGCTGTTCAACCGGGCCGATAATATCGAGGCCGGGTGGCAGGGTGTGCAACCGATCCTGGATGCGGTGGCGAAGGGTGGCGACAAAATCCACACCTACGCCTCCGGCACGAACGGTCCGGCTGCTGCGGATGCGTTGCTCTCTCTGGACGGCCGGCATTGGAAGCCGCTGAAGTGATCAAGCTCGTCGTGTCGGACGTAGACGGCACGTTGGTGACAAAAGACAAGGTGTTGACGAAGGCGACCATCGATGCAGTGCACCGGCTGCGTGATGCCGGCGTGCATCTGGCGCTGGTCAGTAGCCGGCCTCCACGTGGGATGGCGTTCCTGACGATGGAATTAGGCCTGACCGGACCCATTGGCGGGTTCAACGGCGCGACGATCCTGGCGCCGGACGGCGCGGTGATCACGGAGCGTTTCGTGCCGGAGAAAGCCGTGCGCACCAGCCTCTCGCTCTTCGAGCATCGCGGGATCCATCCCTGGCTGTTTGCCGACAATCAATGGCTCATCCGCGATTTCGGCGCCGACTACGTGGCGCGGGAGCGGATGACCGTGCGGTTCGAGCCGACGGTCGTGGACGATTTCGAGCCGTTCATCGCCCGATGCGGCAAGGTCGTCGGCGCGTCCAAACAGTTCGGCATGCTTGCCGAGTGCGAACGGGAACTGCAGGGCTTGCTGGGCACCACGGCCAATGCGCACCGGTCCCAAAGCTACTACCTGGATGTCACCAACCCGGGCGCCGACAAAGGCACTGCCGTGCGAGAGTTTGCCGCGTGGTATGGGCTGGACATCGCTGAGGTCTGCGTCGTGGGCGACCAGCATAATGATGTGCCGATGTTCCGGGTAGCCGGGCACAGCATCGCGATGGGCAACGCGCCTGCCGATGTGGCCGCCGAGGCGAAGCAGCATACCGCATCCAATGACCAGGACGGCTGGGCGGCGGCGATCGACCGCTACGTGCTGCCCAACGTTGCCTAGGAGCTTCTGATGGCCCGCCCTCGTCCCGATAAGATCGCCCTGTTCCTAGCCGATGTGGATGGCACGCTCGTAACCAAGGACAAGGTTTTGACGGAGCGCGCCCAGAAGGCTGTTCGCGACATGGAGGCGAGGAGGATCAAATTCGCCGTCACCAGCGGGCGGCCGCCGAAGGGCATGAAAATGCTGTTCGAGCCGCTCAAGATCACGACGCCAATCGCCGGGTTCAACGGCGGATTGTTCGTGAACAGCGATCTCAGCATCATCGAGAGCCACGTGCTCGATCCAGCGGTGGCGAGGAAGACCGTCGATCTGATCTTGCAGCGGGGCTTGGACGTGTGGGTCTACGCGGGGGACGACTGGCTGGTGCGGGACCTGGACGCGCCGCACCGGGAGCGGGAGGAACACACGGTGCAGTTCCCGCCGACGGTCGTGAAGGAGTTCACGGACGAGCATATGAAGCATGCAGTGAAGATCGTGGGTGTCAGTGACGATCTGGACAAGGTCGCGGACTGCGAGAAAGCCGTGCAGCAGGCGATCGGCAAGTCGGCGTCTGCGGCAAGGTCCCAGCCCTACTACCTGGACGTGACCAACCCGGAGGCAAACAAGGGCGGTGTGGTCGCCTACCTCAGCCGCACGCTCGGGATCGACGCCGGGCAGATTGCGACGATCGGCGACCAGCCGAACGACGTGCTGATGTTCAAGCCGAGCGGCTTCGCCATCGCCATGGGCAATGCGAGCGAGGCCGTGCAGAAGGAGGCGGATGCGGTGACCGACAGTTACGACGACGAAGGCTTCGCCAAAGCCGTCGAGAAGTTCATCCTGGCATGAGCGAGCGCAATCCCGACAAGAAGGGCGACATCGTCGTGCTGCCGGACCCGGCCGCGGTGGCGCGGCACGTGGCCGAGTGGTTGCTGGAGAAGGCGATGGCGACGGATGGCCGCTTCGCTCTGGGGCTGTCCGGCGGATCGACGCCCAAGGCGCTCTATGGATTGCTGGCAAGCGACGAGTACCGCACGCGGTTCCCATGGGAGCGGACGCATCTGTTCTTCGGCGACGAACGGTTCGTTCCCCACGACAGCCCGGACAGCAACTACCGCATGGTGAAGGAGGCGATGCTCGACCGCGTGCCGGTTCCGGAAGCGCAGATCCACGCATGGCAAGTGAGCGGTGACCCGGAGCATGCGGCGTTGCATTACGCCGACACATTGAAGCGGTATTACGGCGCCGATACGCTGGACCCGGCGCGTCCGCTGTTCGACGTGCAATTGCTAGGCCTGGGGGAGGATGGGCACACCGCCTCGCTGTTCCCCGGCGTGGCGGCCTTGCGGGAGCGGACGGCGTGGACCGCGGCGGTGATCGGGGCCAAGCCGGAGCCTCGGCTGACGCTGACCTATCCGGCGTTGGACAGTGCTCGCTACGTGGCGTTCCTGGCGGTGGGAGAAGGCAAGCGGGACATCCTCGCACGCGCGATCTCCGGCGATGAGGCATTGCCGGCGGTGCATGTGGTGCCAGTTGGAACGCGTGTGCTGTTCACGGACGAAGCTGCCGCGGCGCGATGACAGATGACCCGCATGCGGCGCTGAAACAGAAGGCGGCCGAAGCGGCGGCAGCGCTGGTGACGAACGGGATGGTGGTGGGTCTTGGAACCGGATCGACCGCGACGTTCGCCATCGCCAAGCTGATTGCCCGGGTGCAGCAAGGCTTGCGGATCACGGCAGTTCCTACGTCCGAGCGGAGTGCGGCGCAGGCCCGGGAGGGCGGGATTGAGTTGGTCGAACTCGGGGCGGATACGCGGCTCGATCTCACCATCGATGGCGCCGACGCGGTGGCCGCCGGGTCGCTGGACCTGGTGAAAGGCTTAGGCGGCGCCTTGCTGCGCGAGAAGATGGTGGCGCAGGCAAGCGCGCGGCTGCTGATCGTGGCGGATGGCAGCAAGGTCGTGGACCGGCTCGGCATGAACTCGCCGGTGCCGGTGGAGGTGACGCCGTTCGCCTGGCAGGCAACGGCGGGCCGGCTAGCCAGGCTGGGCACACGCCCGGTGTTGCGGCTGGGAGCGGCGGGCGAGCCGTTCCGCACCGATGGCGGCAACTTCATCCTGGATTGCCACTGCCCGCCAATCGACGATCCGGCGGCGATGGATGCGGCGATGCAGGCGATCGTGGGCGTGGTGGAGACGGGATTGTTCATCGGCCGGGCGGACATGGTGTTCGTGGCCGAGGCAAATGGCGTACGGACGCTGCGGCGATGAGCCGGGTGGCCGTGATCATGGGCGTGTCCGGTTCGGGCAAGACGACCGTCGCGGAGCGGGCGGCCGGGCAACTGGGCTGGATGTTCCAGGAGGGCGACGCGCTGCACCCGGCGTCCAACGTGGAGAAGATGAAGTCGGGCACGCCGTTGACCGACGCGGACCGGGCGCCGTGGCTGGCCGTCATAGCGAAATGGATCCAGGACCGGTTGGTGGCGGGGGAGAGCGGGCTGATCACGTGTTCGGCTCTGAAGCGCAGCTACCGCGAGCAATTGGGCAACGGGAAACCTGGCGTGCAGATCGTGTACTTGCACGGCGACCGGGCGACCCTCGAAGCTCACGTGCATGGCCGGCACCACGAGTTCATGCCCCCTGCCCTGCTGGAGAGCCAACTGGCGACGTTGGAGGAGCCCGGCGCCGACGAGCACGTGATCGAGGTGGATGTCGGCGGCACGGTGGACCACACGGTAGCCGAGGTCGTCCGCCGACTGCGCGAATGAGCTAGCCGGGGAAAAAGCTGTAGCTCGCGCTGTAGGGCACCCGGACCTCCACGCCTGCTTGCCCGGCGCCGCACCCGCCGGCGGGTGCGGCGCCGCCTTTGGTGTCCGAGCGGACGATGGCCATCACCGTCGCGAATACACCGTCGCCAGCATGGGTTTTGGCACGGAGCACGAGCCACGGGATCGCGCCCGGGCCGCCGCTGGCCATTTGTTCGACTTCGCCCGTGACGAGGCTGCCGTCCTTGGCTTGCCAGGTCGGACCGGCAAAATGGTGGCCGACATCGTTGCCTTGTGCGTCGAGCAAGCGTGCCTCCGGCGCTTTCAGGCTCCAGCCATAGCCGTTCGGGGATGGCGCGCAGGTGTAGATCTGGACGCCGTCGCCGGTGAGCGTGAAGGCAGGCTCGGCAGCATGGGCCGGCGCGATGTTTGAGGCGGCCAGGGCAGCGGCTAACAGGTAGGCCGGTCGCATTAGAACTGGGCTCCTCAGGTCCGGGTCACGAGCGCGAATGCAGCTTCGGCTCAGCACGGCCTTATAACGTGAAGCGCAGGCAAGGGTGGTTGCACGATGGCGTTCGGGTACTGCGGGTGACGTTGGCTCCTCTGCTTGCCCATTGGCGGGAGCGCCCGCAGCGGACGTGGTCGTTGGTGGTGACGGTGTTCGGCGACGCGGTGGCGCCGCGCGGCGGGTCCATCTGGCTGGCAACGCTGGTGGAACTCCTTGCCGCCATGGGGGTGGATGCCGGGGCGGTGCGGACGGCGATGTCGCGGTTGGTGGCGGACGGGTGGACGGAACGGCGCCGGGTCAGCCGGAGCAGTGCCTACGAGTTGACGCCGAGGGGTGTGCAGACGTTCACGGCGGCGGCGGGGCGGATCTATGCCGCGGAAGCGCCGGGGTGGGACGGACGGCTGCACCTCGCATTGCAGCCGCAGGAGAAGGAGTGGTTGCAGCGCGCCGGGTTCGGCCAGGTTATACCGGGGTTGTGGGTGGGCTCGGCACCGGTGGCCCGGCCGGAGGAAGCGCTCCTGTTGTCAGCGACGACGGATGCCGAATCGGCGCGGGAACTGGCGGCGCGGGCATGGCCGTTGGAACGGCTCGCGGCCTCCTTCCACCGGTTCAACGCGGCGTTCGCGGCGTTGCCAGGCTGGACGGACCCGTCACCGATCGAGGCGATGGTGGCGCGGACGTTGCTGGTGCACGAGTACCGCCGGCTGGTGTTGGCGGCGCCGGCGTTGCCGGACGCGTTGCTGCCGGTGGATTGGCCCGGGACGGCTGCGCGGAGTTTGTGCTCGGACGCGTATCGCGCGGTGCTTCCGGCGTCCGAGGTTTGGTTGGGCGGGCACGGGTTGCCGGAGGCGGATGCGAGCCTGGCAGAGCGGTTCCGCAGCCCGCCCACGAGGGCGTTGGCGGACTAGCTAGATCGGGACGCCGGCCACGTTGCGGCTGGTCCGTATCGTCTGCAGGGTTTGCACCCGGGTCACCGAGTCGGCGCCGGTCAGCGCCTGGGTCAAGCGGTTCTCGTGCGCCGTGTCGCGCGCCACCAGGCGGAGCAGGAAGTCGCCACCACCGCGGATCATGTGGCAGGCACGGACCTCGGGCCATTTCGCCACCTGGTTCTCGAAGGCGGTCAGCACCGTCTCCTTCTGGCTCTCCAGCCCGACGATGGCGAAGAACTCGATCGGCCAGCCGAGCTTCGCCGGGTCGGTGTCGGCGTGGTAGCCGCGGATCACGCCCGCTTCTTCCAACCGGCGCAGACGGCGCAGGCAGGGCGGCGCCGAGATGTCGGCGCGGCGGGCGAGCTCGACGTTGGTCATGCGGCCGTCCTCCTGCAACTCGGTGAGGATGCGGCGGTCGATGCCATCGAGTTCGGGGATTTCGGCTGGGAAATGTTTCATGCGTGGCTGACGGTCGTTGCCGTGCTGTCCTGAGGCGTTCCGGCGCAACATTATTGCACTATGCCCGGCCATGAAAGCGCTGCTTGCACATTGCCGGGACGGCGCTGATATCAGCCCCCGCTGGAGGACCGAATGCCACAGACGATTCATAGCCGCGTGCTGATACTTGGGGGCGGGCCGGCAGGCTACACCGCCGCGATCTATGCCGCGCGGGCGAGCCTGGCGCCGCTGCTGGTGCAGGGGATGCAACCGGGCGGCCAGCTCACCATCACGACGGAGGTCGAGAACTATCCGGGGTTCGCGGAGGCGATCCAGGGGCCTTGGCTGATGGAGCAGATGGCGGCGCAGGCGGAGCATGTCGGCACGCGGCTGGTGAGCGACGTGATCACCGGGCTCGATCTCTCGGCACGGCCGTTCCGTGCGCAGGGGGACGGCGGCGACATCTATACCGCCGACACGCTGGTGCTGGCGACGGGGGCGCAGGCGCGGTGGCTCGGGCTGCCGTCGGAGAAGGTGTTCGCGGGGGCCGGCGTGTCCGCCTGCGCCACCTGCGACGGGTTCTTCTTCCGGGGGCGGGCGGTGGCCGTGATCGGCGGGGGGAACACCGCGGTGGAGGAGGCGCTGTACCTGACCAACCACGCGTCCTCCGTCGCCGTGATCCATCGGCGGGACAGCTTCCGGGCCGAGCGGATCCTGCAGGACCGGCTGTTCGCCAACCCGAAGGTGCGGGTGGTCTGGAACAGCACGGTCGAGGAGATTTTGGGCAGCCAAGCGCCGAAAGCGGTGACAGGCGTGCGCGTGCGCGGCCCGGACGGGTTGGCGGATATACCGGTGGAGGGCGTGTTCGTTGCCATTGGGCATGACCCGGCGACCGCGTTGGTGCGCGGGCAGCTCAACCTCGACGGCGACGGCTACGTGCAGATCGCGCCTTGGTCCACGGCCACGAACGTCGCGGGCGTGTTTGCGGCCGGCGACGTGGCGGATCCGCGGTATCGCCAGGCGGTGACGGCGGCGGGCATGGGCTGCATGGCTGCACTCGAGGCGGAGAAGTTCCTGGCGGAGCATTCGCCGAACCCGGCGGTACGGGCGCGGGAGGAGCGGACGGACCAGATGATCGGCGCCTGGGACTGAAAAACCCCTATTCGCGCGAGACATGCGGGCAGAGACTGTTACTCTGCCCGACATGGCGGCGAATCGAGCAAAAGGACCGGCGATGGACTGGGACAAACTGCGGGTGTTCCACGCAGTGGCCGAGGCGGGGAGCTTCACCCATGCGGGGGACACGCTGAACCTCAGCCAGTCCGCGGTGAGCCGCCAGATCTCGGCGCTCGAGGAGAACCTTCAGGTCTCGCTGTTCCATCGCCACGCGCGCGGCCTGATCCTGACCGAGCAGGGGGAAAGCCTGAACCGCACGGTGCGGGACGTGTTCGCCAAGCTCGCGATGACCGAGGCGCTGCTGACGGAGAGCAAGGAGCGGCCGACCGGGCGGTTGAAGGTCACGACCACGGTGGGGTTCGGGTCGCACTGGCTGGCGTCGCGGGTGGGCGGGTTCCTGGCGACCTACCCGGACGTGACGATGACGCTGCTGCTCGACGACTCGGATCTGGACCTGGCGATGCGCGAGGCGGACGTCGCGATCCGCATGCACACGCCCAAGCAGCCGGACCTGGTGCAACGGCACCTCATGACGATCCGGTGGAAGATCGCGGCTTCCGCCGAATACCTGGCCAAGCACGGCACGCCGCAGCGGCCCGAGGAACTGGACGACCATCCGCTGATACTGTTCGGGGATTACCGGCCGCCGGTGGCGGACATCAACTGGCTGGCGCAGGCGGGGCGTCGCGCCGGGTCACCACGGCGCGCGGTGCTGGAGGTGAATTCCATGCACGCGATGGCGCAGGCGGTGCGCGCGGGGGTGGGGATCGCGGCGCTGCCGAACTGGATGGAGGAGGAGGCGGAGGGTCTGCACACCATCCTGCCGGACCTGAAGCCGCCCAAGGTGGACGTGTTCTTCGTCTATCCGGAGGAACTGCGGAACTCCAAGCGGGTGGCGGTTTTTCGGGATTTCCTGCTGGCGCAAATCCAGGGACTGCAATGAGGGCAGTGCTTGCGGCCTTGCTGCTGGTCGTCGGGCTAGGGACCGCGCGGGCGCAATCCGCGCCGGATCCCGAGCATCCTGGAACGTTCCTGCTCACGATCTTCCTGCGTCATGACGAGACCAAGACGTTGGGCGAGATCAACGAGCACTTGCGCCAGGCGGGCTGGCACAAGGACTTTCCGCCGCCGGGTGTCGAGATCGTATCCTGGTACGTGATGATGGGCGTGGGCCAGGTCGTGACGCTGCGGGTGCCGGCGGCGAAATTGCGCGAGGTCAACCGGGTGATCGAGAACAGCGCTTGGGGTGGGTATCGGACCGAATTCTATCCGACCTACGACTATCGCCAGGCGTGGGAAGACCAGAAAGCGGCGATGGGCGCGAAATGAAGGCGTGGTTGGTCGAGAGCATTACCGCCGAAGGGTCGATGCGGCTGGCGGATGTGGCGGATCCGGTGCCTGGGCCCGGGCAGTACGCTATCGCGGTCGAGGCGGCGGGGCTGAATTTCCTCGATGCGTTGATGCTGCGGGGGCTGTATCAGACCAAGCCGAAACTGCCGTTCACGCCGGGTGTCGAGGCGGTGGGGCGGATTGCCGCGGCGGGCGAGGGCTCGGCTTTGACGGTGGGCACGCGGGTATTTGCCAGCGGCCAGGGTGCCTATGCCGAGCGGATGATCGCGGACGCCAAGGCGGTCGAGCCTATCCCGGAGGATGTCCCGGCAGCCGAGGCGGTTTCACTGTTCGGAATCGTCTACGGAACGGCCTGGCACGCGCTGCACAACCGGGCGGCGCTGCAGCCGGGCGAGACGGTGCTGGTGCATGCGGCGGCCGGCGGCGTCGGGTCGGCGGCGGTGCAGTTGGCGGCGGCGCATGGCTGCCGGGTGCTGGCAACGGCGGGCGGGCCTGAGAAGGTGGCGCTGGCCCGCACGCTCGGGGCGGAGTTGGCGTTCGACTACACGGCCGAGGACTGGGTGGACGGCGTGCGGGCGGCGACCAAGGGCGGTGCGGACGTGATCTTCGACCCGGTCGGGGGTGAGGTGGGCGAGAAGAGCCTGCGCTGCCTGGCTTGGCACGGGCGCTACCTGGTGATCGGTTTTGCATCTGGGCCGATCCCGAGTCTGGCGGCCAACCGGTTCCTGTTGAAGGAAGCGTCGGCGGTGGGCGTGTTCTGGGGGGCTGCGGTTGCGGCGGACCCGGCGTTGCGCACGCGGGTGAATGCGGCGGTGCTGACGCTGTACCGCGAGGGCAAGGTGCCGCCGGTGGTGCGGGGGCGGTTTGCGCTGGCGGATGCGGAGGCGGCGTTGGCGTCGCTGGCGGGGCGCGCGAGTGTGGGGAAAGTGGTGTTGGATCTGGGTTTGTAGAGGCCTCTTGGAGGTGCGTGTGTGGCACCCGTCCCCCCGCCCCCTCCCTCAAGGAGAGGGAAAGAAGAGGTCAGACGATCCCTGCCACGACCAAACCGGCCAAGGCTGCCGCGAGCAGGCCGATACCGGCGCCGATCCAGGTGATCGGCGCTAACCGGGTGACCACGGATACGCTGGCAAGCACGATGGCGATCTGCAGCACGCTGGTGACCAGTTCGAACATCTCGTAGCGGTGCAAGGAAATGTCCCGCGCTTGTTGTTCGGCGGCGGCGCGGGCTTGGATCTGGTTGGCGCCGTTGCCGCGCTCGCTATCGTCGGTCAGGCGTTTGGCTTCGGCCGTGGCTTCGGCGGCAGCCTTCTGCGTCTCGGGCGTGGACGGGAGGACGGCCAACAGAGCGGCGGATTGGGACAGCACCAGCGCCCGGGTCTGCCTGGCCTGATAGAACGCGTATTCGTTGCTCGCGCCGATGTGGTGCGCGAGGTAAGCGTTTTGGGAACTGCGCTCGCCCATCTCACAGACGGCCAGGATTGCCGCGAGCACGCCGATGACCAGCGCCGCCCGCCTTGCATTCGTGTCCTCCGGGTTGTGGTGGAGGTGTTGGTGACGCTCAAGTGTCTCTTGGGCCAGGTCGCTCATCCTACTACTCCTATCGCGGATCTTGGCTGAGTTCGAGGGCGCGGGCGTATACCACGCGACGCGGCAGGCCGGTGGACCCGGCTACCAGCGCGGCTGCATCTTTGACGCTTTCGGTCGCGAGCGCACGGCGGAGTTGGCCGTCCAGGTCCTCGGCGTCAGGCTGATCGGCTGGGGCCGGGCCGAGCAGCACCGTGATCTCCCCGCGCGGCGGCTGCGTCGCGTAATGAGCGGCGAGGGCGGCAAGGCCGTCCCGGCGCACTTCTTCGAAGCGCTTGGTCAGTTCGCGCGCGACGGCGGCCGGGCGGTCGCCGAACGCGGTGTGCAGGTCCGCCAGCATGTCGGCCAGGCGGTGCGGCGCTTCGTGCCAGATCAGCGTGGCGTCGAGCCCGGCACGCTCGGCGGCGCGCAGCCGGCCGAAGGCGGCCACCCGGCCGGCAGGGCGCGGCGGCGGGAAGCCAAGGAACAGGAAGGGTTGCGGGGGTAGGCCGCTGAGCACCAGCGCGGTGATGGCGGCATTCGGGCCGGGGACGGCGCCGACGCGCAAGCCCTCCGCCAGGGCGGCGCGCACCAGGCGGAAGCCCGGGTCGCTCACCAAGGGCGTGCCGGCGTCCGATACCAGGGCCAGGCGCTGGCCCCGCCCGATCTGCTGCAGCAAAGCGGGGATACGTGCGTCCTCGTTGTGTTCGTGCAGGGGCGCGGTGGCGACGGCGATGCCGTAGGCGGACAGCAGGTGCGCGGTGTGCCTTGTGTCCTCGCACAGCACCAGGTCGGCGCCGCTCAGGGCTTCGAGCGCGCGCGGGCTGATGTCGCGAAGGTTGCCGATCGGAGTGGAAACCAGCACAAGCTCCCCCCGTGCCGGGCTGGATTCGTGCTCCGATCCCGTTTCGGCCCCCGCTTGACTGCCCTCTTGACTGGACGTTGCACAGAGGTCGTTCACCATGGTCCGCGCACTCTCGTTCCTGATCGCATCCACGCTGCTGGCCGGCTGTGTTCAAGCTCCGGGCGGCCTCCCGGCGCGGGCGAACGCAGGTGCCGCCGCTGGAGCGTTCCCGGCGCCCGGCCCGGCCGCGCGCCGGATAGCGGTGTTGCTGCCGCTGACGGGGCCGAATGCCGGATTGGGCGGCGACCTGCTGCGCGCGGTGCAGCTTGCACTTGGCCAGGACGGCCCGCAACCGGATGTGAGGGATACGATGGGCACGCCGACCGGAGCCACGACCGCGGCGCAGGCTGCGGTGGCCAATGGAGACGTGGTGATCGTGGGGCCGCTCACGGCACCGGAGACGGCGGCCGCCGCCGCCGCCGCACCCGGCATCCCGATCCTCGCCTTCACGTCGGACCGCAACCAGGGGCGGCCCGGCGTATGGCCGCTCGGGATCGAGCCGCAGCAGCAGGTCGCGCGGTTGGTTCAGGCGTTGTCGCGCCAGAACAAGACGCAGGTTGCGGCAGTGCTGCCCGGCAATGCGTTCGGCGATGCGCTGGCGGTGGGGCTGGTGGATGCGACCGCGCTGGTGGGGGATGCCACGCCGCAGATCCGGCGCTACCCGACGGGGCGCGTGACGGCGCTCGACACGGCGTTGAAGGATCTGTCCGATTTCGAGAACCGCTCGGCGCTTGGCGCTCCGGCTTCGGCCCCAGGCAGCGACCCGTTGGCGGACACGCCGCTCGCAACCACCGGCGCCACGCCGCCGCCGTTCGACTCGCTGCTGCTGGCCGAGAGCGGCCCGGCGTTGCAGGCGGTCGCGGCGTCGCTGCAGCGCTACGACATCAAGCCGCCCGCCGTGCAGGTGCTGGGGCCGGGCACCTGGGCGCGGGATGCGGCCAATCTCGGTGGGCTGACCGGGGCATGGTATGCAGCGCCGGACCCGGCGACGCGGGGCGCGTTCGAGCAGATCTTCACCGCGCGCTACGGCACGCCCCCGCCCGGCATCGCTTCCATCGCTTACGACGCCGCCCAGCTTGCCCGGGTTGCAGCCAACGATCCCGCCAACCTCACCCAACCCGGCGGCTTCCGCGGAGCCGACGGGCCGCTGGCGCTGCGGCCGAATGGGCGGGTTGTGCGCGGCCTTGCCGTCTTCGCCGTCGGCGCCGGCGAGCCCCGGATCGTCGATCCCGTCCCGGCCAGCATCGCCGACGGTAGCTAGGGTAGGCCCGGAGAAGGCTGGCCAGGCGGGCGCGGGCGCCGTGCTGGCGACAACGGCGCTCGCCGCCGTCCCACTGCTGACGGTGCTGGCGCTCGTGATAGCCGGGGATCTCTCGGTATGGCCGGCGCTGGCGGTGGCTGGGCTGGACGTGCTGGCGGCCGCCGGGTTTGCGCGGCTATGGGTGCGTGGCAAGCGGGCGATGGTGGCGGACGTCCGGCGCGCGGCGGATGGCGCGATCACGGGCGGGCCGGCGCCGCAAATAGGCGGCGAGTTGGGGCGGGCGCTGCGGCTGTTCCGCGACCGCTGGGACGTGCTGGCGAACCAGGTGCGCACGGAGGAGGCGATCGTGGAGACGCTACCGGACCCGTTGATCGTGATCGGGCCGGACCGGGCGGTGCTGCGCGCCAATGCCGCCGCGCATGCTGCCTATGGCGCCGAGATATCCGCCGTGCTGCGCCATCCCGGTCTGCGAGGAGCGATCGACCGGGTGATCAGTTCAGGCGCGGCCCAGGCGGCAGACCTTTCGCTGCCGGTGCCGGTTACGCGCGAGGTGCACGCGACGGTGTTCCGCCTGAGCGGCGCGCGGGTGGCCGCCGTGCTGTCCGACCGCACGCGGGAGCGGGCGCTGGAGCGGATGCGGGCCGATTTCGTGGCCAATGCCAGCCACGAGCTGCGCACGCCGCTGGCCAGCCTGATCGGGTTCATCGACACGCTGCGCGGCCCGGCGGCGGACGATCCACCGGCGCAGGCCCGCTTCCTGGCCATCATGGCCGAGCAGGCCATGCGGATGAACCGGCTGATCGACGACCTTCTCAGCCTCAGCCGGATCGAGCTGACGGAGCATCAGACGCCAACGGGGGCTGTGGCGCTGGACGAGCTGTTGCGCTTCACCGCGGCTTCGTTCGAGCCGCGCATCACCACGCGGGGGATCCATCTCGAGCTGAATGTGGCGGACGGGCTGCCGGAGGTGCCGGGGGACGAGGACCAGATTGGGCAGGTGCTGCAGAACCTGCTGGACAATGCGGTGAAGTATGGAAGGGAGGGCGGCACGGTGCGGGTTGCGGCGGCGCGGGCGGCGCCGGGCGGGCGGTGGCCGGCGCGGCCGGGTGTGGTGGTTTCGGTGGCCGATGACGGGGCGGGTATCCCGCGCGAGCACCTGCCGCGGCTCACGGAGCGTTTCTACCGGGTGGACACCGGGCGGTCGCGCGCGGTGGGGGGCACGGGGCTGGGGCTTGCGATCGTGAA
>CAXTVQ010000004.1:0-23979 GCA_964247705.1 uncultured Acetobacteraceae bacterium
TGCCGTAGCGCACGGTGTTGTTGCCGCCGGCGTTGGTGGCCAGCACGCCGCCGATGGTGGCGGTGCCCTCGGACGAGATGGACAGCGGCAGCAGGCACCCGGCCTCCGCCGCGGCATCCTGCGCTGCCTTGAGGGTCACGCCGGCCTCGACGGTCAACGTCATGTCCACGGCGTCGGAGGCGCGGACCTGGTTCATGCGGGCGAAGCTCACCACGACTTCGCCCGGTCCGGAGGGCACGCCGCCGCCGACCATGCTGGTGTTGCCGCCCTGGGCGACCATCCTGACCCGGCGCGCGATGCACACGCGAACGGCGCTGGCCAGTTCAGCGGCGGAGGCGGGGCGCAGCACGGCGAGCGGCGGATGGTCGAACAGCCGGCGCCAGTCCTGTCCCGCCGCCGCCAGCGCCGATGCGTCCGTCAGCAGGCCGCGGGGGCCGAGGATGCCGTGCAGCTCGCCGAGCAGGTCCGCCGGTGAGGAGATGTCGGGCTCCGCCGGGAGGGGCATATCGGGCATGGGCGCGGGTCTCCGTTGACGCAATGCACAATTGGGACGGTGGGCGATGGCGGGCAAGGTTGTCGGCGCTGGTACCGATGGCACGCGGCGGTGTTCCGGCATGAGCGAGCGCTCATGCGGGCTCCGCAGGGGCAGCACCGGCCGCTCTGGTCTACCGGGCAGGCCGACGCGATACTGTGCTGAAATGGAGGTACGCCATGAGTGACCGTCCGCTCACCCTGTTCCACTCGCCGCGCAGCCGGTCCAGCGGCGTGCTGGCCTTGTTGGAGGAACTCGGGGCTCCCTACACGCTCGAGGTGATCGACCGCGGGCGGGGTCAGAATACCTCGCCAGCGTTCCGCGCCATCAATCCGCTCGGCAAGTTGCCGGCGTTGCAGGACGGGTCCGCCATCGTCACCGAGCAGGTCGCGATCTTCATCCACCTGGCCGATTTGTTCCCGGCCGCCGGGCTGGCGCCTGCGATCACCGATCAGATGCGGGGCCCCTACCTGCGTTGGATGGCGTTCTATGCTGCCGCGTTCGAGCCGGCCGTGGTGGACAAGGCGCGGGGGACCGAGCCTGGCCCGCGCCCCATGAGCCCATACGGCAGCTACGACGAGGTGATCGACGTCATTTCCGGGGCGCTGCAGCCTGGCCCCTATTTGCTTGGCAGCACCTTTTCGGCCGCCGATATCCTGTGGGGCAGTGCGCTCGGTTGGACCATGGCGTTCAAGCTCGTCCCGCCCCGTCCCGAGTTCACCGACTTTGCCGAGCGGATCGCGGCACGTCCCGCCGTCGTCCGGGCCCGGCTGAAGGACGAGCAGCTTGCCGCGGCACAGGCCGGGTGACCTGGGCCGCGGCGGTCCTCACCTAGGCAGGTGGCGTCAGCTCGCCGGGTTGGCGATCGCGTTGAGCGCGTTCAGGTTGCCGAGAACGGCGGGCAACTCGGTCTCTACCTGCGTCTTGAGCGCGGCATTCTTCGTGGACGCATCCTCTTTCTTGAGCATGTCCACGGCTTGCTTGTGCGCCGCGATCTCGTCGGCCACGAACTCATGGTCGAAGGCTGGGCCGCTCAAGCCGGCCATCTTCTGCAACTCGGCCTGAATATCCTGCGGTGCACCGGTCGGGACCGGCTGATGCTCCGCCTGCAATGCGCCCTGCAGGTTCGGGTACAGCACCTGGGCTTCGGAACTCATCGTCGCCGCGATGTTCTGCACGCGGGGGTCGGTGGCCTTCTTCGCGGCGAGCTGGCCCGCACGCTCGTCCAGTTGCGCGATCCTGTAGGCCGCGCTGACGAACGAGGCGTCATCCGGGCCCATCTTGCCGCTCGACGAGATCTGCGACGCAGTGGTCTGACAGCCGACCAATGGAAGTGCGAGTGCGATCCAGAGTGGGATGGACTTCATGGCGGTGTTGTTCATTGTTCCTCCAGGCTTGCAGTGCATTAGCCTGTCCTAAGGTGTGGGCAGACCGCAACCCGAGTGTAATGGTCACGACTTCACAATGACGATACTTCGTATCGGTTCCGTTCCAGCAACTTTGCTTTGCTGGTTGTCGCTCAAATCCAGGGATAACCGGTGCGGTTACTTCCGGCCGCACTTGGCTACGCGGACATCACGGTATCGAAGTGATCCGTCGCGACCCTGGCGCAGCCCAATCCAGCAACGGCCCGGCAGGCACGATGCGGGTGGGATTCACCCATGGGTGGCTCATGTAGTAATGCCGCTTGATGTGGCCGAAATCGACCGTTCCGGCGATGCCGGGAGCTTGGTAGAGCGAGCGCGTGTAGTCCCACAGGTTCGGGTAGTCGACGATCCGGCGCAGGTTGCACTTGAAATGCCCGTTATAGACGGAGTCGAACCGCACCAGCGTGGTGAAGAGCCGCCAATCCGCCTCCGTCGGCGTGTCGCCGCACACGTACCGCATGCGGGAGAGACGCTCCTCCAGCCAGTCCAGCGTGGCGAACAACGGCCCGGCCGCGTCCTCGTAGGCCGCCTGCGTGCGGGCGAACCCGGCGCGGTAGACGCCATTGTTCAGGGTGGCGTAGACGCGCTCGTTGACGGCGTCGATCTCGGGCAGCAGCGCCGGCGGCGTGAACTGGCCGGGCCGCGCGCCGATCCGGTCGAAGATGCGGATGATCTCGGCCGATTCGTTGTTGACGATGGTCGCCGTGACCTTGTCCCACAGCACCGGAACCGAGACCCGGCCGGTGAAATGCGGGTCCGCCCGGGTGTACACCTCGTGCAGCACCCTGGCGCCGAAGGGGTCTGGAACGACGCCCTCGCCGGGTGCGAAGGTCCATCCCTCATCGCCCATCAGCCAATGCGTGACGGATAGGCTGATGGCGTCCTCGAGCCCTTTCAGCTTGCGGTAGATGAGCGTGCGGTGCGCCCAGGGGCAGGCCAGCGAGACATACAGGTGGTAGCGGCCCGGGGCCCAAGGGTGCTCGCCCGCGGCCTCGATCGTGCCGCGGAAGGAGGTCGCCGGGCGCGCGAAGGCGCCGTTGGCGGTCGGCACCTGGTCCTCGCTGACCCAGGCGCCGTCGATCATCTGCCCCATGTTTCAGTCCTTGCTGAGACGTGTACGCTGTTCACGCGGCCATGCCGGCGCACCATCCGCTCGACCACGCCCACTGGAAATTGTAGCCGCCGAGCCATCCCGTGACGTCCACGGCCTCGCCGATCACGTACAGGCCGGGCACGTTGCGCGCCTCCATGGTGCGGGAGGACAACGCGGCCGTGTCCACGCCGCCCAGCGTCACCTCCGCCTTCACGTAACCCTCCGTGCCGGCCGGGATGACCGACCAGCGGGAGAGGGAGGCGGCGACGTCGGCTAAGATCCGGTCCGGCAGGTTGGCCATCTCGCCTGACGGCCAGCGTGGCGCCAAGGCGTCCGCGAGGCGTTGGGGAAGCAGCCCGGCCAGGACCCCGCGCAGGCTCGTCCGGGGGCGCTCGGCCTTCGCGGCCCGCAGCGCGGCATAGGCGTCGGTGCCGGGCAGCAGGTTCAGCGCGACGGCGTCGCCGTCCCGCCAAGCGGACGAGACCTGCAGGATTGCCGGGCCCGACAGGCCGCGGTGGGTGAACAGCATCGCGCCCTCGAAGGAGGCCCGGCCGCATTGCGCCGCCACCGGCAAGGCGACCCCGCTCAACGGGCGCATCAGCGCGCAATCGTTGTCGTTCGCCACCAGCGGGACCAGCGCGGGTCGCACCTCGGTCACTTGCAGCCCGAACCGGCGCGCGGCGTCATAGGCGAAGGCCGTGGCGCCGAGTTTGGGGATCGACAGCCCGCCCGTCGCCAGCACCAGCGACGCCGCGGTGAACCGGCCCTGGTCGGTGTCCACCGCGAACGCATCGGAGCGCGCCAGGCCGGTCACCCGGTGGCCGAGCCGCAGGTCCACGCCGGCCGCCTCGCACTCGGCCAGCAGCATGGCGACGACCGATCGCGCCGAGCCGTCGCAGAACCATTGGCCGGGCGTTTTCTCGTGCGTGGCGATGCCGTGCCGGGCCACCAGGCCGCAGAAATCCTCCGCCGTGTAGCGTGCCAGGGCGGAGCGGGCGAAATGCGGGTTGGCGGAGAAGAACCGGTCCGGCGCCGTGTGCGTGTTGGTGAAGTTGCAGCGGCCGCCGCCAGAGATCAGGATCTTGCGCCCGGGTTCGGCCGCGTGGTCCAGCAGCAGCACCCGGCGCCCGCGCTGCCCGGCGATCGCGGCGCACATCATGCCAGCGGCACCCGCGCCGATGACGATCACGTCGTGTGTCATGGTCGAGGTGCGGCCGCGCGCTGCAGCCGGTCGTTGATCGCCGCACCCAGCCCCGCCTCCGGCACCGCCATCGCCGCGATGCCGCGCAGGCTGCGCCGCGTGCCCTCGCGGTCAAGCCAGCGCAGCCCTTCGAACAGGTGCGCCGCCGCCTCCGCCGGGTCGGCGCCGGGGCTGAGATCGAACGTGATCGCGGCGCCGGGCAGAGCGGGGCCGAACGCCAGCAACGCCTCGTCCGCCGCCACCGCCACCGCGTTCAGCCGCACCGGCAAACGGGGGGCGTAGTGCGACACCAGCAGACCGGGGGATCGCAGGGTGCGGGTGGTTTCCGCCTCCGCCGGCGTGATGCCGCGGCCCACGGGCCCGAGCAGCGCCTCGATCGCCTCGATGGTGACGCCGCCGGGCCGCAGCAGGAACGGCGCGCTGCCCGACAGGTCCAGCACCGTCGATTCCACGCCCACAGCGCACGGGCCGCCATCCACCACTGCCGCGATCCGCCCCTCCAGCCCGTCCAGCACGTGTTCGGCCGTGGTGGGCGAGACGCTGCCCGAGCGGTTCGCGGACGGGGCTGCGATGGGCCGCCCGACGGCGTGCAGCAACGCCTGCGCCACCGGGTGCGCCGGCACCCGCACCGCCAGCGTGTCCAGACCCGCCCCGGCCAGCAGCGCCACCGGGCAGGTGACCCGGCGCGGCAGCACCATCGTGAGCGGCCCGGGCCAGAATGCTTCCGCCAATGCCATCGCGGCCCGCTCCGCCGTGACGTGGCGGAACGCCGCATCGGCGTCCGGGTAGTGGCAGATCAGCGGGTTGAAGTGCGGCCGGCCCTTCGCGGTGAACACCGACGCCACGGCCGTGTTCGACGTTGCATCCGCGCCGAGCCCGTAGACGGTTTCGGTCGGGAAAGCCACGAGTTGCCCGGATAGCAGGAGTTCGGCCGCGGCCGGGTCGCCGGGTTGCAGACGCCGGGTCCCGGCGTTGCGCTCACCGTCCGCAGCAGATGAAATGGGGGTTCTCCCAGCCTGGCTTGCCGTAGCTGAGCGGCTTGCCCGCGGTGTCAAGCACGCGGCCTCCTGCCGCTTCCAGCACTGCTTGCGGGCCGGCGGTGTCCCACTCCATGGTGCGGCCGAAACGCGGGTAGAGGTCTGCCACCCCTTCCGCCAGCCGGGCGATCTTCAGCGCCGAGCCGTAATTGGCGATCTTGGCCACGGGGCGGTCCGCGAGGTAGGCGCGCAGCCGTTCGTCATTGGCGTGGTGGCGGGAGGCGAGCACGGTGAGGCCTTCCGCCGGCGGGGTGCGGGCGGTGATCGCTTCCTCGCCGGCCCCGGTGCGTTTCCAGGCGCCGCCGCCGACGATGCCGCCGAACAGTTCGCCGAGTGCGGGGACGCCCACCACGCCCAGGACCGGGACGCCATGGCGGATCAGGCCGATGTTGACGGTGAATTCGTCATGTCCGGCGGCGAATTCGCGGGTGCCGTCCAGCGGGTCCACCAGCCAGTAATCGGCCGCCGCGTCGTGCTCGCGGCCGGCCGCCTGCTCCTCCTCGGCCACGACCGGGATGGCGGGGGTGGCGGCGCGCAACCCGGCGGCGATCAGCAGTTCGGCCTGGTGGTCCGCCTCGGTGACGGGGCTGTGGTCATCCTTGCGCAGGGTCTCGAACCCGCGCTCGCGCACGGCGAGGATAATGGCGCCGGCCTGGCGGGCGAGGTCTGCGGCGAGTTCGAGCAGGGCGCGGTCGTTCATGGCGGGCAGTTGGCCATAACGGCGGCGGGAGGCATAGCCTGCGGGACAGCGTCAGCCTTGGTGTCCGGCTTCTTCCTGCGCCTGCGTCCGTGGCGTCTTACCATATCGCGCCTCCGGACGTGAGCGTGTCCATCCGGTGTCAACTCGAATGCCTGGGCCTGCAAACCGAAGCCGACGCTGGCCATCGCGCCGGGCGCTGCTACATTCGCGGCTTCCCCCTATCCCGAGGACCCTTCATGCTGTCGATCGCTTTTACCCGCGCCGCACTGCCCGAAACCGGTGCGCTGGCGCTGCTGCTGCCGGAGGGCGCCGGGCTGGCCGGGATGGCGGCGGAGCTGGACCGGTCCTGCGGCGGCGCGCTCACCCGCGCGTTCGCGGCGGCCAAGTTCACCGGCAAGAAGGGCACGTCCTGCACCGTGCTGGCGCCGGGTGGCGGGCTTGCGCGGGTGGTCGCAGTCGGCCTGGGCAATCCCGAGGGCATGACGGCCTACCTCGTGGAGGAAGCGGGCGGCACAGCGGCCGTGAGCATGGCGAACGAGGACCATGCGGCTATCGCCACCGGGGACCTGGCGCCGGAGCATGCCGCCTCGGCCGCGATGGGCGCCGTGCTGCGGTCCTACCGCTTCGACAAGTACCGCACCAAGGAGAAGGCGGAGGACAAGCCGAAGCTCACCGGGCTGAGCGTCCTGTGCGCCGACCCCGCCGCCACCGCCACCGCCTGGGCGCCGATGGAGGCCGTGGCGAACGGCGTGGCGCTGGCCCGCAACCTGGTCAGCGAGCCGCCCAACGTGCTGTTCCCGGAGGAGATGGCCAATCGCTGCCTGGCGCTCGAGGAGCTCGGCGTGAAGGTCGAGGTGTTCGGCCCGAAGGAGATGGACAAGCTCGGCTTCGGCATGCTGATGGGCGTCTCGCTCGGCAGCGCCACCGAGCCGCGGATGGTGGTGATGCGCTGGAATGGCAGCGGGGGCGGCAAGGGCAAGGGTAAGAAGGGCGAGCCTAAATCGAACGGGTCTGCCGCCAAGCCGATCGCCTTCATCGGCAAGGGCGTCACGTTCGACACCGGCGGCATTTCCATCAAGCCCGCCGGCGGCATGGAGGACATGAAGTGGGACATGGCCGGCGCCGGGGCCGTGATCGGCGCCATGGCGGCGCTGGCCGGCCGGAAGGCCAAGGTGGACGTGGTGGGGCTGGTCGGCCTGGTCGAGAACATGCCGAGCAGCACCGCGCAGCGGCCGGGGGACGTGGTGACCAGCTATTCCGGCCAGACCGTCGAGATCATCAACACGGACGCCGAGGGCCGCCTCGTGCTCGGCGACGTGTTGTGGTACTGCCAGGAGCGGTTCCAGCCGGCGTTCATGGTGGACCTGGCGACGCTCACCGGCGGGATCATCGTCAGCCTCGGCCACGAATATGCCGGGTTGTTCAGCAACGACGACGATCTGGCGCAGAAGCTGATGGCGACCGGCACGGCGTGGGGCGAGAAGCTGTGGCGCATGCCCTTGGGCGACGCCTACGACAAGATGCTCAAGAGCGAGATCGCCGACATGAAGAACGTGGGCGGCCGGCCCGGCGGTTCGATCTCCGCCGCGTGCTTCATCCAGCGCTTCACCAACGGCGTGCCCTGGGCGCATCTGGACATCGCCGGCACGGCATGGAGTTCGAAGGACTCGCCTACGGTGCCCAAGGGTGCGACGGCGTTCGGCGTGCGCCTGATCGACCGGCTGGTGGCGGAGCATTACGAGAGCGACCCGCCCACGCCGTGATCCACGTCCGCATCGCACCCGCGTCGCCCGCTGGCCCGGTGATGCTGCCGGTGGCGTCCCGGGTGGCGGATGTGCGCCGGGTCACGCTGGATGTGCGCGGGTTGCCGGCTGGGACGGCGACGGCCTTCCTCACCGGCGCTTGCCTGCAGGCGTGGCGCCGTGACCGGTTGCGCGCGCTGGGGAACGAGGACACGCTGCCGTTCGTGGGTGGCGTGCCCTGGGCCCATCTGGAACCGCACCGTTGAGCGAGATCGGCTTCTACCACTTGACCCGCACGACGGCGGAGCAGGCGCTGCCGAAGCTGCTCGGCCGCACCCTGGCCACCGGGCAGCGCGCCACCGTGCTGTGCGGGAGCGAGGCGCTGCTGAAGGCGACCAGCGACGCGTTGTGGGCCAGCACCGATCCGGACTGGCTGCCGCACGGCTCCGCACGCACGGGAGAGGCGGAGCTGCAGCCGATCTGGCTCACGCTCGTGCCCGAAGCCCCGAACGGTGCGCGCTACCTGTTCCGCCTGGGCGGCGCGGGTGCGGATGCTGCGCCTCCGGACCTCGCCGCTTGGGAGCGGGTGTTCGACCTGTTCGACGGCGGGGACGCGGACGCCGTTGCCGCCGCCCGGCAGCGCTGGTCGCTCGCCAAGCAGGCGGGGCACCAACTGACCTATTGGCAGCAGGGCGAACGGGGCTGGCAGAAGAAAGCGTGACCTTGCGGCTTTTCTGCCGGGCCCGGCTCGATTAAGTCCCGCGCATGGATTGGTTCACCGCATGCTGAAATACGCGTTCATGGCGATCGGCGCTGCCCTTCTGGTGGCGGTGCTGTTCGTGCTGCTTCCGACGGCGCGCGGGCCACGGCCGGAGCCGCGCATCCTGGACGGCGGCACCGGCCAGCCAACGACCAGCTTCACCATCCACGACGCGGGTTCCCAGCCGGTGCCGGCGCCGAGCACACCGGATCCGGCGAGCCCGGCGCCGGCCGGCCAAGCCGCACCGCCGCCGCCGTCCACCGACGATCTGAATGCCATCATGCAGCGTCTGCGTAGCGGCGGGGCGACACCGGCTGCACCGGACGCCACGGTCAGTGCCGATACGGCTACGCCCGCTGCGCCGACACCCGCGCCGCCGAATGCGCCCCCGATCACGCCGCCGGTTCTGCCCCCGGCTTCGCCCCCGGTGTCGCCCTTGGCCGGCCTGCCGGGAACACCGCCGGCCTCGCCGCCGGATGCGACTGCGGCGGTTCCGCCCCCGCCGCGGTTTCCGACCGTCACGGCGCAAGGGACGCGCTGGCGGCTGTCACGCACGCCGAGCGGCTACACGATCTCGATCGACCTCGGCAGCGGGCAGGTGGCCGATGTGCACGTGCTGCCCGCCTTCGCGAACCTCGACCCGGCGGCGATCAACGTGCGTGTGGATTACCTGCGTGACACCATCCTGCAGAACTTCTCCCGCCAGTCCGGGACGTACAGCTTCGCGCGGGACGGGTCGGTGTCGTTGGAGCGGTAGCCGCCGCGCCGGTCAGCCCGCGCGCAACTGCTCGGCGAAGTCGCAGGCGCGGGATTGCAGATCGGCCGAACTCACGCGCATCGTGGCGGCGCCCTCGAGCATGGCCCGGTTCGCGTCCGATGTGTCGCGGATGCGCCCGATCAGTTGCAGCACCCGCTCCGATGTCGCGGCCGTTCGGCGGGCAACGGAGGAGACGGTGCCGGCGATGGCGTTGGTCGTTTCCGTCTGCTCGTCCATCGCGCGCGCGATCACGCCGGTGATGCCGGACATGGTCTCGGTCGACTGACGGACCTGGCCCATGGCTGCGGCCATTTCGGCCAGCGCGGCCTTCATCGCGTTGACGAGGGAGCGGATTTCCACGGTGGCGCCCGTGGTCTGGTGCGCCAGCCGTTTCACCTCGCCCGCGACGACGGCGAAGCCCTGACCGATCTCCCCGGCGTGAGCGGCCTCGATGGCGGCGTTGATGGCGAGCAGGTTGGTCTGCTTGGAGATGGAATGGATCATCTCGACCATGGCGTCCACGCGACGCGCGGTGCCCGTCAATGCCTGGAGCGCGTGGTCACTCTCGGAGGCCATCCGCCGGGCTGTCAGGCTGGCCGCGGCCGCCGCCGCGATCTGCTCGTGCACGTGGCCGATGGTGTGACTGAGCTGCTCCGTTGCGAACGCGACCGCGTCACTTTCGGAGGAGGCCGTGTCGGCGAGCTTGGCCACGGCGTCACCATCGTCCCGCGCACCCAGGGCCGCCCGTTCGGCGGACGCGGCACCCGCCTCCAGCACGCCCGATAGCGCCAGGAGCGAGTGCATCCCGCTTTGCATCTGCGCGTCGAACGCGGCGGCGATGCTGCTCAGCGTCTCGAGCCGTTCGCCGCTGGCGCGGGCCCGCACTTGCTCGGCTGCTGCCGCGGCGGCGATCTCCCGCTCCTGCGCCTCCTGCAGCGCGCGCCGGCTATGGACGAGATCGGCGATGATGGTCTGGATGCGGCGGCCGATCATGTGGCCGAAACAGAGCGGCGTTACCCACCACGCTATGTGGAACAGGGCATGGACCGGCAGCAACTCGGTGTTTGCGCCGAAATAGAGGCCCGGCGCCCAAATCGTGCAAACCGTGATGACACCGGTGCCCCAGGTCACGCCGCTGGCGAGGGAGAGACGCGACCCGTCCAGTGTCAGGATCGTGGCCAGGCCGAAGGCGAACAGGCCAGGATCCACCACGGTGCCGAACGTTCCGAGGTTGCAAGCGTACAGCCCCATGACGGTGGCGACCAAGGTCAGGGAGAGAGCCTGATGCTTGACGAGGCTGGGTATGCGCATGGCGCCGCTCACGCGGGTGAAGCACCAGAGCAGACCCGACCCGACCCAGATGGCGGCTGCGATCCAGGGTGAGATGCCGGACAGGTACGCCGACACCGGCTGGACGAGCAGTCCCACGCCGCAGCTCGCCATCGTCATTCGCCGGATAACCAAGCGGTAACTGCGGCGCTGGTCATCGGCCCGGACGCTAGGAGCCGGAGCGGTCCCCTGGCCCGAGCCAGCGATGTTTTCTGCGAGGATCATGCCGCAACACGATAGCGGGAAGTAGTTGCACGGCCGTTAAGACGAGGCGTTCGCCCCACGAACGATTTTGCCGATCTGTCACCGTTGGAAGCAAATCTTTATCTTTGCGCCACATACATGACATAGGGTGGGGCCTAACCTCTCTGGCAGGCGGGGAGTTCAGAGTCATGTTGCAGGTCGCTCAATCCCAACGGGCCGAGCCGGACGCCCGCGTCGCGTTAGCGGTCGAGGAAACGCCGCTCTCGCCGGCGGCTATGGCTCGCTATCTGCGCCGCACCAACGGCGCGGCCGCGCTGTGTTTCGCGCAAGCGATCTACGAGGATGCGGCGTGGGCCAACGAGGCGTGGGGCGCCTATTGGGCGGACGTCGTCCGGATGATCTGATGGCGCATTTCGGAGCGAGCGAGGGCGGCTGTCACGCCAGGGCTTCCTCGGCTTCGAGCCAGGCTGTCTCGGCGGCGTCCACCTCGCGGGTGATGGCGGCAAGGCGGGTGTTGGCGGCGGTGACTTCGCCTTTGCGGCCGGGTGCGTAGATCGCCGGGTCGGCCAGTTTCTTCTCCAAGCCGGCGCGTTCGGCGGTGAGCTTGGCCAGGGCCGCTTCGGCGTCACGGGCCTGCTTGCGCAGCGGTGCGGTCTGCACGCGCGCTTCCGCCCGCACGCGGCGGTCGTCCTTGCGGGTCGGCGCTTCCATCCGGGCCGGGCGGGCGCGCTCCGCCAGCAGGCCGCGGTAGTCGTCCAGGTCGCCGTCATAGGGTTTGGCCGTGCCGTCCGCGACCAGCCACAGCCGGTCCGCCACCAGCTCCACCAGATGCGGATCGTGGGTGATCAGCAGCACCGCCCCGCTGAACTCGGCCAGCGCGCGGACCAGCGCCTCCCGCGCGTCGATGTCCAGGTGGTTGGTCGGCTCGTCGAGGATGAGCAACTGGGGGGCGTCCCGCGTCGCCAGCGCCAGCAGCAGCCGGGCGCGCTCGCCGCCTGAAAGCTGCGCCGTGGGGGTGTCCGCGCGGTCCGCATCCAGGCCGAACCGGGCCAGTTGCGCCCGCACCGCCGGCGGCAGCGCGCGGGGCATGGCGCGGGCCATGTGGTGCACCGGCGACTCGGCCGCCACCAGCTCCTCCGCCTGGTGCTGGGCGAAGTAGCCGACGCGGAGCTTGGCGCTGCGCTCCATCCGGCCGGATAGCGGGTCCATGCGGCCGGCCAGCAGCTTGGCCAGCGTGCTCTTGCCGTTGCCGTTGGCGCCGAGCAGCGCCACGCGGTCCTCCATGTCCAGCCGCAGCGTCACGTTGCGCAGCACGGCGCGGCCGTCATAGCCGGCGTCCACCCGCTCGAGCTGCAGGATCGGCGGGGCGAGCTGCGCCGGTTCGGGGAAGGCGAACCGGGTGACGTGGTCCTCCACCACGCTCTCCATCGCCGGCAGGCGTTCGAGCGCCTTGAGGCGGGATTGTGCCTGGCGCGCCTTGGTGGCCTGGGCGCGGAAGCGATCCACGAACGCCTGCATGTGGGCGCGCTGGGCGGCGATGCGCTCGGCGGCGCGCGCCTGCTGCATGGCCTGTTCGGTGCGTATGCGGACGAACTCGGTGTAGCCGCCGGGGGTGAGCGAGAGGCGGCGCTGGTCCAGGTGCGCGATCGCCTCCACCGCGCGGTCCAGCAGGCCTCGGTCGTGGCTGACGATCACGCAGGCGCCGGGGAAGCGCGCGAGCCAGCCCTCCAGCCACATGGTGGCCTCGAGGTCGAGGTGGTTGGTGGGCTCGTCCAGCAGCAGCAGGTCGGGTTGCGCGAACAGGGCGGTGGCGAGGGCGACGCGCATGCGCCAGCCACCGGAGAACTCGCTGACGGGACGCGCCTGGGCCGCGGTGTCGAAGCCGAGCCCGGCCAGGATCGCGGCGGCGCGGGCGGGGGCGGCGTCGGCGCCGATGGCACGCAGCCGCTCGTGCACCTCTGCGAGCCGGGCGGGGGCGGCGGTTTCGGCTTCGGCCAGCAAGTGGAGGCGTTCGGGGTCGCCTTCGAGCACGGTGTCCAGCAGGCTGGCGGGGCCGGAGGGCGCTTCCTGCCGCACCTGCGCCATGCGGGCGGTGGCGGCGAGGTGGATGGAGCCGCCGTCCAGCCCGATCTCGCCCGCGATCGCCTTGAGCAGGGTGGATTTGCCGGCGCCGTTGCGCCCGACCAGGCCGATGCGGCGGCCGGCATCCACGCGCAGCGAGGCGTGCTCCAGCAGGGGGCGGCCGGCCATGCGCAGGGTGACGTCGTCGATGATGAGCAGGCTCATGCCCGCGATCTAGCCTGCCGCCGGGTTCGCTTCCAGGGGGAGCCCGGCTGGCTAGAGCGGCGACGCCGCCTCGTTCGGCATGCGGAACGCGAAGCGCGTCCGCTCACCGGTGGAGGACACGTCGATCTTGCCGTGATGGGCGCGGGCGATCTCCGAGGCGATGAACAGGCCGAGGCCGAGCCCTTCCTGGCTGGGCCGGACCACGCCGCGGAAGAACGGGTGGAACAGATGCGGCATGGTGGCCGCGGGGATCGGGGGGCCGCCATTGGTGACGGTGAGCTCGAACTGGCCGGACGCGGCCGTGGCGCGGACCTGGACCGGGATATTCGCCGCGCCGTGGGTCAGCGCATTGCCCAGCAGGTTGGACAGGAGTTGCGACAGCCGCGCCGGGTCGCAGCACACAGGGTCCTGCAGGTCGAACGTTTCCTCGATCAGGGAGCCCGGGTGGGTGCTGCGCAGCTCCTGCACGATCTGGTTGACCAGCGCTTCCACCGGGGCATCGTCCTCGAGCGTCAGCGACATGCCCTCGCCCAGGCGGCCGCGGGCGAAATCCAGCACGTTGGCGATCAGGCCGGACATGCGCGCGATACTGGCCTCGATCGCCGGCGCCAGGCTGGCGGCGCGATCCGGCTGGCGCAGGATCAGGCGCAACCCGGCGGCGACCGAGGCGAGCGGGTTGCGCAGGTCGTGGCCCAGCACGGCGATGAACTGTTCCCGCAGCTCGGACACCTCCCGCTCCTCGGTCAGCGCCGTCGCGGAGGAGGCAATGCGCAGATTTGCGTCGACGTGGAAGGCGATCAGCTCGGCGAACAGCTTGAACGTGCCGATGATCTCGGGGCCATCCAGCCGGCGTGGATCAGGGTCGAGCGCGCAGAGCGTGCCGAAGAACGAGCCGTCCGGCAGGAGGATCGGGACGGAGATGTAGCTCCGGAACCTGTAGAGCGCCGGAGTCGGGTGCGATCCGAAACACGGGTCCGACCTCGCGTCGTTGATGACGATCGGTTCGCGGTCGCGCCAGACCTTGCTGCACAGCGTGGTCTCGACCTTGAGTTCGGCGCCGGGCTGCAGGCCGAACTCGATCTTGTCCAGCACCTCGCAGGCGATCCAGCGTTGGTCCGTCACCCGGGCGACGGTGGCGAAACCCATGTCGGTCATGCGGCAAACGACGTCTAGGATGGTTGGAATCGCCGCCGTCGCGCGCACGGCGTCGATGTCGGACTGCAAGTCGAAGTCGGACTGCAAAGAGTGCGCCGGGGTCATGGGCGCATCAGATAGTGTCTCCCAGGAAAAGTGTCACGGGTGGGCTGCCATTGCCACGATCACCTGCTCGAATGGCCGGGGTGGGATGCGCAGGTCGCCGCGGTAGGGGTTGCTGAGGGCGAGGATCACCAGCAGGACCAGCGCCCCCGAGACTGCCAGCAGCGAGGACATTGCCAAGTGCAGGCCGAGGCTGGTGGAGCCGAGGAAGGAGGCGAACAGCACCGTGATGCCGCCGCCGCCGAGCAGCGCCACCCAGAGGATCGCGGGGATCGCGGTGCTGGCGGCAAGCAGCCGTTCGCGCCGGGCGGTGCCCAGGCTGGTGAGGTCGCTGAGCAACAGCGTATGCAGGTTGCCGTCGGCGATGTTGGTCGGGCGCAGGTGCAGCGCGGTCGAGGTCAGCCGGTCCAGATGCGGCTCGGCCGCCGGCACGTCCTGCCCCGCCGCCTGCTCGGGCCACTCGGTGTGCACGACGGTGCCGGCATAGGCCACGATGTCCGCCCGCATCCCGGCCATCTCCGGGCCGGTCAGCCCGTCCACCAGTTGGTAGACGCTCTGGATCAGCGACGCCTCGGTGTCGGTCACGGCCCGGGCACGGTCGTAATCCTCCAGCGCCAGCATCGCCACGAAGGCGAGCAGCACGGCGTAGGTCGTGCCGACGACGGTGAAGACGGCGGTGCTCATCGGGTTGTGGTCGCGGCGGACCTGGTGCGGGATGATGCGGCGGCCCCCAGCTCGACCGCGACCGCGCCGGCCACGGCCAGGCCCACCACGATCAGGCCGATGGCCCAGAGCGGCAGGCTGGCGAGGCTGTCTGCGTCCCTGATCACGTCGAGCTGACGGGCTCACTCCGCCATGTCGAAGGCCGGCTTCAACCCGGCGGGCAACGGGCTGACGAAGGGGGTCTTCGCCAGCCGGGCCTGGTGGTCGGCCTTGGCGGCTTGGAGCAACGCCGGGTCGCTCAGCACGTCGGCGGCAGTGCCGGCCATCACCTTGGCCACGTGCAGCATGCCCTTGTGCGCGGCCGGCGTCTTGCCTTGGGCGGTGAGCTGCCAGGAATGGCCCGGCGTGCCGATGGCGTAGGTGGCGCCGCGCGCCTGCACCGTCGGCACCGCCCAGCTCACGTCGCCCACGTCGGTCGAGCCCACCATCTTCGCGCCGACGGAGCCTAGCGGCACGATGGCGTCGCAGAGCGGGGCGTCGGTCTCGGGGATGCCGAAGCGGCGGAAGGCGGAGGTGATGTCGTCCTTGCGCACGGTGGCGCGGATCTGCTCGGCGAAGGCGCGGTCGGCCGCGTCCCACTCGGGCGGGCCGAGGCGCTCGAAGTTGGCGAACATCGCGCGCTCCAGCGGCGTGTTGCCGAGCAGGTTGCTCATGGCGCTGACCACGTTCGAGGTGACGGTGGTTTGCGTCATCAGCGCGGCGCCCTCGGCGATGCGGCGGACGCGGTTGGCCAGTTCCTCGAGTTCGGGCAGTTCGGGGGCGCGCACGAGATAGCGCACCGTCGTTTTCGCCTGCACGACGTTGGGCGCGATGCCGCCGGCGTCCAGGTAGGCGTAGTGGACGCGGGCGTCCGACGTCATGTGCTCGCGCATGTAGTTGACGCCGACGTTCATCAGTTCTGCCGCGTCCAGCGCCGAGCGGCCGAGATGGGGGGCGGCGGCGGCGTGGGAGGCGCGTCCGGCGAAGTGGAAATCCAGCAGCAGGATGGCGAGCGAGTAGGCCTCGTTCACGCCGGAGAGCGGCGCCGGGTGCCAGGAGATGGCGATGTCCACGTCGTCGAACGCGCCGTCGCGCACCATGAAGGTCTTGGCGGCGCCGCCTTCCTCGGCCGGGCAGCCGTAGTAGCGCACCCGGCCGGGCAGCCCGCGCTCGGCCAGCCAGTCCTTCACCGCCGCGGCGGCGAGCATCGCGCCGGCGCCCAGCAGGTTGTGGCCGCAGGCGTGGCCGGAGCCGTCGCCTGGGGTCGGGCGGTGTTCGGCGACGCCGGCCTCGTTGCTGAGGCCGGGCAGGGCGTCGTATTCGCCGAGGATCGCGATGACCGGGCCGCCCTCGCCGGCTTCGCCCATGACGGCGGTGGGGATGCCGCAGATGCCTTCGGTGACGCGGAAGCCCTCGGTCTTCAGCATGGCGCTGTGTTCGGCGGCGGAGCGGTGCTCCTGGAAATTGAGCTCCGGCATGTCCCAGATGCGGTCGGCGAGCGCGATGTAGGCGTCGCCTTTCTCGTCCACGCGGTGCCAGATCGCGTCCGTGTTGCGCCCGTCTCGGCGTGCGGGCTGGTCGGTGCTGTCCATCGGGGCTCTCCGCGTGGGTTGACGCGCCATTCGTCCGCGGATTTGCACCCCCGTCAACTCGCGCGGGAGAGGCGCCATGCGGCTGTCCGATTTCAACGTCCTGACATTGGACTGCTACGGCACGCTGATCGACTGGGAGAGCGGGATCGCGGCCGCGCTGCAGCCACTGCTGGTGGCGGGTGGTTTGGCCGTGGATGGAGTGCTGGAGCGGTTCGCGCGGCACGAGTCCGAGCAGCAGGCCGCCGACCGGGCTAGTTTCGCCGGCAGCAACGAGCGGCTCGAAGTGGGTTGCGCCGCCGTGTACACGGCGCAGGATATCGGGTCGTACAAGCCGGATCTACGGAACTTCCGCTTCATGCTGGAGCGGGAGCGAGCGTTCGGCATTGCGCCGGGCACGATCCTGCACACGGCGCAGAGCCTGTTCCACGACCATCTGCCCGCCAAGCAGATGGGGCTCGCCTCGGCGTGGATCGACCGGCGGCAGGGCAAGCAGGGGTCGGGGGCGGCCATGCCGGTGGAGGGTGCGCGCTATGATTGGCGTTCGCCCAGCATGGACGCCATGGTTGAGGCGCACCGGGCGGAGGTGGCGGGCTGACTGTCGCCACTCGAGGCAGCTAGACCACCCGGACGGCTTGCTGCAGGGCGGCCACCGAGACGTTGGTGAACGTCACCTGCGAACCGTCGCTCAGCGCCAGCATGGCGGCACCGGGCGTCGCTGCCGAAGCCTGGACGTTGAACCCGGCGTAACCGTGGACGGCCACGACATCGGCAGCCGTGAAGTTGGTGACCAACACCTGGGCCGAGGCGACCGGCGCGTCCTTGATGAAGGTGAACGCGTCGGCGCCGCCCGGATTGCCGTTCAGCGTGACGTTGCCGGCCGAGGTGTCCACGAAGAACGATTCCGACCCGGCGCCCGCCGTGATGGAGGTGTTGCCGCCGCCGACCAGCAGCACGGTGGCGTTGGCCGCGCCGGCGATGCTGTCCGCGGCCGGCGTGGTCGATTGGTTGATGAAGCCAAGCGAGGTGCCGGCCGTCATTGCAACGGTGTCCAGCCCGCTTGCGGTGGCGTCGATCGTGCTCGGGCCGCCGACCAGGACGGCGTCCGCGCCGTTGGTCGTGAGGGTGTTGACCACGCCGTTGAGCAGTACAGCGTCGAGCCCGCCGCTGCCGGTGATGAACTGGTTGGCGCCCGAGAGGCCCTCGAGGAGGTTGCCGGCCGTGCCATCCGCGGCGCCGGTGACGGCGATCAGGGCGCCCCCCGGGTTGTTGTTGACGATCGTGACAGGAGTGCCGTCGGTGGCGACCACGGTGGAGGCGGCGGTGCCGCCGGTGACATAGGTGGCATTCGGGTTGTCCAGCAGCACGCGAACGAGGGGAACGGCGGCCGTTCCCGTGATGGCGTCGAGGCTGGCGGGCAGGTCGATCAGGACGGGGGTCGCGAGCGTGATGGCCTCGGCCGCCGGCATCCGGAGCGGGTTGTAGAAGGTTTCGCCGACGCCGGGCAGGCCGGCCGCCGTGATGATGGACAGGGCGAAGGCAGTCTGGATCGGGGTCGACGTGGTGGCCGGCAGCGAGAAGCCGCCGCCGGTCGGGATCTGGACGGTTCCGGCCGTAGGCGAGACCGGTCCGACGCTGGTGACGACGCCGCCCGAGCTGATCGTGGCGGTGCCCGAGTTGACCGTGACGGCGCCCGACCCGACGGTGACCGAGCCACCCGACGACCCCGTGGTGATCTGCGTGACGCCCGAAGCGCGCGAGGTGGACCCGCCCGACGACGTGGGGGGTGGAGTGGCGCCGGAGCTGGCCGGGGTGGAGCCGCTGCTTGCGGGGGGCGTGGCCGAGACCACGCTGATCTGCGTGCTGGGCGCACCGCTGTTGCCCTCCGCGAGGGCGAAACTCTCGCCCGCGTAGCTTCCTGCGAGCTGCAGGGGCGTGACCGAGCCGCCCTCGCTGATTGTCAGCAGGTCGGTCGCGCTGTTCAGGGTGGCGGACCCGCCCGCCACATAGGGGAGGTTGTCGATGTCCACGGAGGCGTTCAAGGCGAGCGCCGGGTCGATCAGTTGGGTGGCCGAGTCGACGGGGAGGTTGGCGCCGCTGTCCAGCACCGCGTTCGTCACCGTCCCGTTCTGGAGGCCGAGACCGACACCGGGGGCAAGCGTGGCGCCGGTGACGCTGCCGCCGTTGGTGACGGTCAGGCCCAGGCTGGCGTTGATGGTCGCGTTGCTGTCGACGCCACCATTCACGAGCTCGACGCCGCCATCCACGACGGTGCCGATTGCGGTGCCGCCCGAGAGGATCGACACGAAGCCGCCGCTGACGGTGGTGTTGCTGATCGTGCCGCTGGCCTCGACCTCGATCGTGCCGTTCTGGATGGTCGTGCCGGTGGTGGTGCCGCCCGAGTACACCATCATGTCGCCGGCCAGGATGGTGGTCCCGACGGCGCTGCCGCCGAACAGATCGGCGATGGAGCCGCCGGACAGCACGACGTTGCTGACGATGCCGCCGGAGATGACGTTCAGCTCGACGCCGCTACTGACGGTGATGTCGCTGACGACTTGACCGGACCCGACCGTGATTGTCATTTCGCATCCATAATTTTCGATAAATCTATTATGGAAGCGTTTGATGATCTAGCCCGAAGCGGGACGAGCGTTTTGAATGTCGGCGCTCGTGTCACAGGGGGTTGGTAGCTGAGCGTGGGCCGGGATCGCGCCGACAGCGTGGATGGCCGGATCACGTCCGGCCATGGACGCGGCGAACTAGGCGGCCTTTGCCTCCCGGCGGCGGGCGTGGAGGATGTATTCGGTGTAGCCGTTGGGCTGGGTCCGGCCCTTGAGCACCAGGTCGCACGCCGCGTGGAAGGCCGGGCCATCGAAGGCGGGCGCCATGGGCTTGTAGGCCGGGTCGCCGGCGTTCTGGCGGTCCACCACGGTGGCCATGCGGCGCAGCGTCTCCATCACCTGCGCCTCGGTCACCACGCCGTGGTGCAGCCAGTTGGCGATGTGCTGGCTGCTGATGCGCAGGGTCGCGCGGTCCTCCATCAGGCCGACGTCGTGGATGTCGGGGACCTTGGAGCAGCCGACGCCCTGGTCGATCCAGCGGACGACGTAGCCCAGGATGCCCTGCGCGTTGTTGTCCAGTTCCGCCTGCACGTCGTCCGGGGCCCAGTTGGGGCGGTCGGCGAGCGGGATGGTCAGCAGGTCGGACAGCTTGGCGGGGGCGCGGCGGGCGATGGCGTCCTGGCGCTCGGCGACGCTGACCTGGTGGTAGTGCAGGGCGTGCAGGGTGGCGGCGGTGGGGGACGGGACCCAGGCGGTGTTGGCGCCGGCTTGCGGGTGGCCGATCTTCTGCACCAGCATGTCGGCCATCTTGTCGGGGGCGGCCCACATGCCCTTGCCGATCTGCGCCTTGCCGCGCAACCCGGCGGCCAGGCCGATGTCCACGTTGCGGTCCTCGTAAGCTTTGATCCAGGGCGTGTTCTTGATCTCGTTCTTGCGGATCATGGCGCCCGCTTCCATCGAGGTGTGGATCTCGTCGCCGGTGCGGTCCAGGAAGCCGGTGTTGATGAACACCACCCGGTCCTTCGCCGCGGCGATGCAGGCGGCCAGGTTGGCGCTGGTGCGGCGCTCCTCGTCCATGATGCCCATCTTCAGGGTTGCGTGCGGCAGGCCGAGGATCTGCTCGACGCGGGTGAACAGCTCGGACGCGAAGGCGACCTCCTCCGGGCCGTGCATCTTGGGTTTCACGATGTACACCGAACCCTCGCGGCTGTTGCGGCGGGCCTTCAGGTCGTGCATGGCGATCAGGGCGGTGACGAGGGCGTCCAGCATGCCCTCGGGGATCTCGGCGCCGCTCTGGTCCAGCACGGCGTCGGTGAACATGTGGTGGCCGACGTTGCGGATCAGCATCAGGCTGCGGCCGGGCAGCGAGATTTCACCGCCGCCGGGTGCGGTGAACACGCGGTCGGGGTTGAGCTTGCGTTCGAGGGTCTTGCCGCCTTTCTCGAAGCTGGCGGAGAGGCTGCCGTCCATCAGGCCGAGCCAGTTGCGGTAGACGGCGACCTTGTCCTCGGCGTCCACGGCGGCGACGCTGTCCTCGCAGTCCATGATGGTGCTGATGGCGGACTCGATGACCATGTCGGCGACGCCCGCCGGGTCGTTTTTGCCGATGAAGTGGCTGCGGTCGATCAGCAGTTCGATGTGCAGGCCGTTGCGGCGGAGCAGGATGGCGGTGGGGTTGGCGGGCTCGCCCAGGTAGCCGGCGAACTGCGCCGGGTCGGCGAGGCCGGTCTGGCCGCCGCGGTGGTGGGCGACGAGGGCGCCGTTGTCCACGGTGTAGCTGGCGACGGGGGCGTGGGAGCCGTGCGCGAGGGGGACGGCTTCGTCCAGGAACGCCTTGGCGCGGGCGACGACCTTGGCGCCGCGGGCCGGGTTGAACGTGCCGCCGCGGGCGGCGCCGTCCGTTTCGGGCAGCGCGTCCGTGCCGTAGAGCGCGTCGTACAGGCTGCCCCAGCGGGCGTTGGCGGCGTTCAGCGCGTAGCGGGCGTTGCTGACGGGGACCACGAGCTGCGGGCCGGCGATGGAGGCGATCTCCGCGTCGACGTTGCTGGTGGCCACGGTGAACGGCGCGGGTTCGGGCAGCAGGTAGCCGATGTCGCGCAGGAAGCTCTCGTAGGCCGCCTGGTCCGGGGCGGCGCCTTTGCGGCCGGCGTGCCAGGCGTCGATCTGCTTCTGCATCTCCTCGCGGCGGGCGAGCAAAGCGTGGTTGCGCGGGGCGAGGCCGACGACCATGGCCGCGAAGCCGGACCAGAACGCGTTGGCGTCGAGGCCGGTCCCGGGGAGGGCTTCGGTCTCGATGAAGCTGTACAGCGGTGTTGCGACCTGCAGGCCGTGTATCGTGGTCCGGTCCATGGGCGTGCCTCCTCGAAGGGCGCCGTTCTTCCCTCTTGGACGGCTCTTGTCGAGAGGGTATGCCCCGACAAAGCGCGGCTGCCGCCGATGCGGTGGGAAATCCTTTCTAGAAAGTTACCAGCCCGTCATAATCCACGCAGCCGACCCAATTAGGTCCGGGTTGGCACATTGCTGAGATGGGAGGGATCGAGCATGGCGACGGCGTTGGGGCGGCAGTTACGGCACTCGAAGGAACGGAGCTATGGCGGCGCCATGGCGGTCATCGGCGCGATCGTGTGGGGGATCCTGCTCCTCCTCGTTGTCTTTGCGTTGATGCAGGGGAGCTACAACCTGCTGCTCGCGATCCTGTTCTACGGCGCTGCATTCGCCGTCGCGGCCTGGGTTGCAGCCGGGTTCTACCGCGCGAGGGCGTTCGGCCACTACGTGCTGGTCAGCGAGCAGCAATGCCCGCAGATCCATCGCGTGCTGCTGGACAGTGCGAGGGAGGTCGGGCTGAGCCAACCGCCGGTGGCGTTCATCTATAATTCGAACGGCGTCATCAACGCCTTCGCCCGCCGCCTGCTCGGCAAGCCCTACGTGTTCCTGACCTCCAGCCTCATCGATGCGGACACGGATGCGCAGGTGCGCTTCGTGATCGGCCACGAACTCGGTCACCATGCGGCGGGCCATCTGAACTGGGTCAAGACCCTGTTGAAGCTGCCGGCGCACATCGTGCCGTTCCTGCCGCAGGCCTACTCGCGCGGTCGCGAACTGACCGCCGACCGGATCGGCGCGTACCTGGCCCGCGACCTCGATGCGTCGCGCGGGGCGCTGCAGATGCTGGCCTGTGGAAGTGCGCGGCTGAACCCGGTGCTCGACCACCGGGCGTTTGCGGCGCAGGAGGCCATGGTGCCGGGCTTCTTCGGCTGGCTGCTGGCGATTTTCTCCTACTACCCGCGCACGACGCAGCGGGTGCTGGCGCTCGGGGAGGATTTGCCTGGTGGCCGGTCGGAGCCGCGGCTTGGGGCGATGCCGGAACGGATGGCGATGGGGTGAGGCTGGGGAGGGGTGCCACGCACGCGATGTTCCCCGCTTAGATTGTTCCGTCAGGGGCGGCGTTCGAAGCTGAAATGCGCCATCCGGTCCGGCTGGGTGGTGACGCGGCCGATCGGGCGCACGTCGGCGGCGTCCTTGGAACGCGCGGTGAGCGAGCCGAGAAGGGTGGCCAGCACCAGCACGGCTTCGGCCAGGGCGAACTGGGCGGCGACGCAGATGCGGGGGCCGGCGCCGAACGGCAGGTAGCTGAAGCGGGGCGGCACCGGGGCGCCCGGCATGAAACGGCCCGGGTCGAACGCCGCCGGGTCTTCCCAGAGCAGGGTGTGGCGGTGCAGGACCCAGGGCGCGATGGCCACCGTGGCACCCCGCGGGATGGCCGTTCCGTTCGCAACGTCCCGCTGGATGGCCGAGCGGGTGATGAGGAAGGCCGGCGGGTACAGCCGCAACGCCTCGCTCACCACGGCGCGGGTGACGGGCAGGCGCGCCATCGCCTCGGACGCGTCCTGCGGGCCGAACGGGTTGGCGGCTGCCTCGTCCGCCACCCGGCTCTGCCAAAGCGGGGATTGCGCCAGCAGGCCGAGGGTCCAGAACAGGGTCAGGGCCGTGGTTTCGTGCCCGGCCAGGATCATGGTGGCGACCTGGTCGCAGAGTTGCTCGCGGCTGAAGCCTTCGCCGGTCTCGGGATCGCGGGCGGCCACCAGCATGTCGAACAGGTCACGCGGGCCGTCGGTCGCGGGCAGGCGGGCGCGGGCGTCCACGATGCCGCCGATCAGGGCGGTCCACTCGGCCCGGAAGCGGCGGCGGGCCCGGTCCTGCGGTGAGGGGACGCTCGGCGGGAACAGCAGCTCGAACGCGGACGGCCGGGCGAGCTTGGTGGCGAAGCGCATCAGCAGCGCGCGCATCGGGCCGCCATGCCCGGCCATCTCGAGCGAGAACATCGACCGGCCGGCGATCTCGAGCGCGGTGCGCTGCACCTCGGGCAGCAGGTCCACGTCCTCGCGGCCGGCGAGGCGCTCGCGGCACTCGGCGGCGGCGATGGCGACGTGGCTGGTGAGCACGGGCATCGAGCGGGGGGCGAGGATCGGGGCGATGGTGCGGCGCTGGTGACGCCAGGCAGCGCCCTCGCTAAGCAGCAGGCCGTCGCCCAGCAGCGGCGCCAGGAGCCGGCGCGAGATGTCCGGGCGGCGGTAGTTGGCGACGTTCTTGACCAGCACGTGGCCGATCGCCTCGGGGTCGTTCAGCAGCACCTGGATGCGGCCCAGGAAGCTGCCGACCATGGCGGGCCGCTCGTAGGCCTGGCGCCCCCACATCTCGAGCGCGTTGCCGCGGAGCAGGCGCAACGTGCCAAACGCCCCGGGTGCGGTGGAGCGCAGCGGGTGGATCGGCGGTGCGAGGCGAGGCGGTATGGGGGAAGG
>CAXTVQ010000004.1:24079-27835 GCA_964247705.1 uncultured Acetobacteraceae bacterium
AGGCGGTATGGGGGAAGGTGGGGAGGCCAGGTTGGGAACGTCGAGCATGCGGAATAAAAGGGGTTGGCGGTTGGCGAAGGAAAGGGGTCAGCCCCGTTCAGACGCCGTGCTTGGTCAAGGTTGCCAGCAAGGCGCGTTGGCTCACCGGCTTCTCCAGGCGCGGGTAACCGCGGTACGGCTGCGCCACGGCCTCGGAGTTGAAACCGGTGGCGAACACGAGCGGGATGCCGCGCGCGGTCAACGCGTCGGCGATCCGGTAGGACAGGGTGCCGTGCAGGTCGATGTCCAGGATGGCCAGGTCGAGCGGGACCGCCGCGCCGGTGACCAGGGCGAGCGCCTCGTCCTCCCAGCCGATCGGTCCGACCGGGACTGCGCCGGCCGAAACCAGCATGTCCAGGACGTCCGTCGCGATGATGTAATCGTCTTCCACCACCAGGACGCGGCGGCCGGCCAGCGAGATCACCGCCTCACGCCTTGCCGCGGCTGTTGGACAGCCGGCCGATCGGGATGTCGATACGGCAGGATATGCCATCGGCGCCGAATACGAGATCGGTGGTTGCACGCAACGTCATGGCGAGGGAGCGTTCGATCAACTGGCGTCCGAAGCCGCTGCGCTCCGCTGCATCCGGCGGCAGCGTCACCCCGCTCTCCCGCCATTCCAGCACGAGCTTCTCGCCCTCCGGCCCATCCGCAAACTCGCGCCACCAAACGTTCAGACGGCCGGCTTCGCCCTTCAATGCGCCGTACTTGACGGCGTTGGTGGCGAGTTCGTGGACGACCAGCGCCAATGCCTGGACGTGGTCGAGCCTCAGCGCCACGGGCGGACCGTCCAGCACCACGTGCGCATCCTCTGCCGCGCCGTGGGCCTCCAGTTCCAGCCGCAAGATCTCGCCGAGTTCCACCGTGTCGTCCTCCGCGTGGCTGATCAGCCCCTGCACCCGGCTCAGCGCCGACAGCCGGTCCTTGTAGGCGTCCAGCGAGCCGCCCTTGCCGATGGTCTGGCGCGCGATGGCCTGCACGACGCCGAGCAGGTTGCGGGTGCGGTGCTGCAGTTCGGCGACCAGAACGCGCAGCCGCACCTCCGCGCGGGTCAGCCCGGTCACGTCCACGAAGCTGACCGCGGCCCCGTCCACCACGCCGCGGGTGTTCTGGTAGGGGGTCACGCGCAACAGGTAGTGGCCGTTGCCGTCGTCGAGGTCGATCTGCCGCTCGATCAAGCTGCGGCCGGCGATCACCGCTGCAACGTCGTCCGCCAGGTCGGGCAGCATCACCTGGCCGGTGAGGTCGGTGATCGGGCGGCCGCGGTCGTTCGGCAGGATGTTGAACAAGGCGGAGATCGCGGGCGTGTAGTTGCGGATCACCAGGCGCTGGTCCAGGAACACGGTCGCGACGTTGGTGCTGTCGAACAAGGATTGCAGGTCTGCGTTCGTGCGGTCGAGCGCGTCCACCTTGCCCAGCAGCTCGGCGTTGACCGTGTGCAGCTCCTCGTTGACGGATTGCAGCTCCTCCTTGCTCGCCTCCAGCTCCTCGTTGGTGGACTGGAACTCCTCGTTGACGGATTGGAGTTCCTCGTTGGAGGATTTCAGCTCCTCGAGCGCCGTCTCGTATTCCTCGACCAGGGATTGCAGGCGGTCGCGCGTCTCCCGCAGCTCCTCCTCGAGTTGCACGCTGGCGCCGTCGCGGCTGGACAGGGCGCGGGCGGCGGCCTCCTCCCGGCTGACCGTCGGGCCTTCGTCGGTGAACAGCACGAGGTAGAGCGGTTCCTCGTCGCGGTCGTTCAGGGGTTCGACCGTGATGGTGACCAGTTGCACCCGGCCGTCCTCGCTCTCGACGGGGACCCCCCCGCGCACGATGCTGCGGTTCGCCTCGACCACTTCGCGCAACAGGCTGCGCAGGTCGAGCCGCAGGCCGCGCCGCGCCATGGTCAGCAACTGGCGGTTGGGCAGGCCGGACGCCGCTTCCAGGTATTTGCCGGTGCGGGCCGAGAAGTAGACGATGTCGCCCTCGCGGTTGATCAGGACGTGCGGCGGGGCGAAGCGGTCCAGCACCTGGTTCTGGACCGATTGCTGCAGCGTGGGCCCGCCCGGCATCGTTTGCCGGGCCAGGCCGCCGCCGCGGGTGGAGGGCTGCATGTCCCGCACGACCAGCGGCAGGCGGAGGGAGGAGGTGACGTCCTCGCGCTTGCGGAAGATGCGGTGCTTCTTGTCCAGCGGGGCGAACAGCTCCCGGTGTTGCGAGACGTTTTCCGACGTGCCGAGGAACAGGAAGCCGCCATTGCGCAGGGCGTAGTGGAAGGTCGGCAGGACCTGGTTCTGCACGTCCAGGCCGAAATAGATCAGCAGGTTGCGGCAGGAGACCAGGTCCATGCGGGAGAACGGCGGATCGCGCAGGACGCTGTGCGGCGAGAAGATGCACAGGTCGCGCACGTCCTTGGTAAGCATGTAGCTGCCGCCATCCGGGATGAAGAAGCGCCGCCGGCGGTCCGCGCTGACGGCGTCCAGCAGCGCCGGCGGGTAGTGTGCGGAGCGGGCGATGCCGAGCGCGTGCTCGTCGATGTCGGTGGCGAACACCTGGACGCGGGGCACGGCGCTGAGCCCGCCCATATGTTCGCGCAACAGGATGGCGATGGAGTAGACTTCCTCGCCGGTGGCGCAGCCGGGCACCCACACCCGCACGGTGTCGGTGGCGCCGCGGCCCTCGAACAGCTTGGGGATAACCAGGCTGGCCAGGTTCTCGAACGCGTCGGCATCGCGGAAGAAGCTGGTGACGTTGATCAGCAGGTCACGGAACAGGGCCTGGACCTCCGCCGGGTCCTGCTGCAGCAGGCTGACATAGGCGTCGACGGTGTCCAGTTGGGCCACCTGCATGCGCCGCTGCACCCGGCGCAGGAAGGTCTTGGTCTTGTAGCCGGCGAAATCGTGGCCGACCTGGTTGCGCAGGATGGCGTAGATCTCGGCGCGCGCGAAGTCGGCGGTTTTCTCGTCATCGAGGCCGCTCGCCGCTTCTCCCGGGTTCGCCAGGCTGCGCGCGAACTGCACCAGCCGCGCACCCATCGCGTCGGCGGGGATCGCGAAATCGACGTAGCCGGTGGCGATCGCGCTGTCGGGCATGCTCGGATGGCCCGGGCCGTGCCCGTCGGCGACCTGCGCCAGGGTGAGGCCGGCATATTCCTTGATGACCTTGATGCCGAGCGTGCCGTCGCCGTCGCCGCCGGACAGCACGACGCCGGCAGCGAACTCGCCGACGTCGCGGGCCAGGGCGCCGAAGAACACGTCGATCGGCTTGCGGCCGCGCCGCGCCGGATTGGGCCGGGTGACCTGCAGATGACGGCGCTCGATGCCGAGCACGGCATCCTCCGGCAGGACGTAGACGGTGTTGATCTCGATGGCGGCGCCGTCGGTGGCGATGTGCACCGGCATGCGGGTGCGCCGCGCCACGATCTCGTGCAGCAGGCTCTCGCGCGCCGGGTTGAGGTGGGTGACGATGACGATGGCGAAGCCGGGTTGTTCTGGGATGCCGACGAAGAAGCCTTCGAGCGCTTCGATCCCGCCCGCCGAGGCGCCGACGCCGACGATTGGGAATGCTGCCGTTTCAGACATTAACGGCTCCAACCGTGTTTGATCCAAGCTGCCTCTCTAAAGCATAGTTGGGGTGTCGGGGGCGTGGTGCACACATTCGTTGTTTTTGTGATGAAACAAGTTGGCTGGGAAGCCGCCCCGTGACCACCAACGGTGTGACCGGACCCGAGGCGACCGG
>CAXTVQ010000004.1:27935-31473 GCA_964247705.1 uncultured Acetobacteraceae bacterium
GACCGGACCCGAGGCGACCGGGCCCGAGGCGATTGGGCGCGCCTGGCTGCTGACGGACACGCCGGGTTCGCGGGCACAGGCGGCGTGGGGGCGGCGCTACCGGGCCTGGCTGCTGTTCCGGCGCAACCCGGCGGCGATGGCCGGGCTGGCCGTGGCGGTGCTGCTGGTGGGCGCCGCGATCCTGGCCCCCGTGATCGCCCCGCTCGACCCGGCGGCGCAGGATCTGGCGCACCGCCTGGCGCCGGCCGGCCCGGTGCATTGGCTGGGCACGGACGAGCTGGGCCGGGACATCTACTCCCGCGTGATCTATGGCGGACGGATCACGCTCGGCATGGTGGTGGCGGTGGTGGTGCTGGTGGCGCCGCTCGGCCTGGCGGTGGGCTGCGTCGCGGGCTACGCGGGCGGGATGTGGGACAAGCTGCTGATGCGGGTGACCGACATCTTCCTGGCGTTCCCGCGGCTGATCCTGGCGCTGGCGTTCGTGGCGGCGCTGCGCCCGGGCATCCCCTCCGCCGTGGCCGCGATCGCGCTGACCGCCTGGCCGCCGTATGCCCGCCTGGCCCGGGCCGAGACGATCGGCTACCGGGGTGCGGACTTCATCGCCGCCGCGCGGCTGACGGGCGCCTCCGCCGGGCGCATCGTGCTGCGCCACATCGCACCGTTGTGCCTGCCGAGCCTGATCGTGCGCATGACGCTGGACATGAGCGCCATCATCCTGACGGCGGCGGCGCTCGGCTTCCTCGGCATGGGGGCGCAGCCGCCGTCGCCGGAATGGGGGGCGATGGTCGCGTCCGGGCGGCGGTTCATCCTGGACCAGTGGTGGGTGCCGACGGCGCCGGGTGCGGCGATCTTCCTGGCCTCGCTCGCCTTCAACCTGCTGGGCGATGGGTTGCGCGACGTGCTGGACCCGAAGCATGGCGGCTGATCTTGTCGAGATCGCCGGGTTGCGGATCGCGTTCGCCACGCCCTCCGGCGTGTCCGAGGCGGTGCGCGGCGTGTCGTTGCGGCTGGGGCGGGAGAAGCTCGGCATCGTGGGGGAGAGCGGGTCGGGCAAGTCGCTGACGGCGCGGGCCATCCTCAAGCTGTTGCCGGAGGGCGCGCGGGTGACGGCCGAGCGGCTGCGCTTCGATGGGATCGACGTGCTGGCGGCGAGCGAGCGGACGATGCGCCGGGTGCGCGGGCGGCGGGCCGGGCTGGTGCTGCAGGACCCGAAATTCTCGCTCAACCCGATCATGACCGCGGGCGAGCAGGTGGCGGAGGCGTGGCGGGCGCACAAGGGCGGCACGCGGCGGCAGGCGCTTGCGGCGGCGGTCGAGCTGCTGGCGCAGGTGCTGATCCGGGATCCGGCGCGGGTGGCGGGGCAGTATCCGCACGAGCTTTCCGGCGGCATGGGCCAGCGTGTGATGATCGCGATCATGCTGGCGCCGGACCCCGAGCTGCTGATCGCCGACGAGCCGACCAGCGCGCTGGACGCGACGGTGCAGGCCGAGATCCTGCGCCTGATCGACGACCTGGTGTCCCGCCGGGGGATGGGCTTGCTGCTGATCAGCCACGACCTGCCGCTGGTGGGCGGCTTTTGCGACCGGGTCGCGGTGATGTACGCCGGACGGATCGTGGAGGAGCTTGGGGCCGGGGAGTTGGGCCGGGCGCAGCATCCCTACACCCAGGGGCTGCTGCGTTGCATGCCCTCCCTGGCGGCGCCGAAGGCGGTGCTGCCGGTGCTGGTGCGCGACCCGGCTTGGGCTCGCCCGTGATCAGCGTTGCCGGGCTGAATGTCCGCATCGGCCAGCACGCCATCGTTCACGACGTGAGCTTCGAGGTGCCGCGGGGCGGCGCGTTCGGGCTGGTGGGGGAGAGCGGGTCCGGCAAGTCCACCATCCTGCGGGCGCTGGCTGGGCTGAACCCGGAGTGGTCGGGGCGGGTGGCGATCGGCGGCGCGGTGGTCGGCCCCCGCCGGGACCGCGCGTTCCTGCGCCGGGTGCAGATGGTGTTCCAGGACCCGTACGGCTCGCTGCATCCGCGCCAGACGGTGGACCAGGCGTTGTCCGAGCCGCTTGCGGTGCACGGGTTGGAGGGGCGGGACGCACGCATCGCCCGCGCGCTGGACGAGGTGGCGCTGCCGGGTGCGGTGCGGTTCCGCTACCCGCACCAATTGTCGGGCGGGCAGCGGCAACGGGTGGCGATCGCGCGGGCGCTGATGACGGCGCCGGACGTGCTGCTGCTGGACGAGCCGACGAGCGCGCTGGACGTGTCCGTGCAGGCGGAGGTGCTGAACCTGCTTGCGTCGTTACGGCATGGCCGGGGGCTGACGATGATCCTCGTCAGCCATAATCTCGCGGTGGTCGCGCATCTCTGTCCATTGATCGCCGTGATGTTGAGTGGCAGAGTTGTCGAAATCGTGACCGCTTCTAGTCTGCGGGAGGGTTCGGTGACGCATTCGCATACAATAGCATTGCGTTCGCTTGCTATAGACGGCGGCTGAGGGTCGGGTTGGACCGTCTTCTGGTGCCGTTCGAGGCAGTTGTAGCTCCTTCGAGGGGGTGAAGCTGAGTTTGCTCAGCTAGATCGGTGGGAGTGTTCGATGGGCGCACGGTTTGTGCTGGCGGTGCATGGCGGGGCGGGCACGCTGGCCCCGGAGCTGATGACGGCGCAGATCGAGCAGTCGTTGCATGCCGGGTTGCGGGCGGCGTTGTGGGCCGGGCACAAGGTGCTGGCCGCCGCGGGGCAGGCGGTGGATGCGGTCGCGGCCGCAGTGATGGCGCTCGAGGACAACCCGCATTTCAACGCCGGCAACGGATCGGTGTTCAATGCAGCCGGCAAACAGGAGATGGACGCGGCCATCATGGACGGGCGCAGTGGCTCGGCCGGATCGGTGGCGGGGATCTGCGGACCGCGCAACCCGGTGCTGGCCGCGATGACGGTGATGGCGCATTCGCCGCACGTGATGATGGTGGGCCAGGGGGCGCAGGAGTTCCTGCGGGCTCGCGGCCTCGCGTTCGAGGACGAGGAGTATTTCCAGACCGAGCGGCGCTGGCGGTCGTTGCAGGACAAGCTGAAAGGCCAGCGCAACGGCAACATCGCGCCGCTGGACGATGCGGACCGCCACGGCACCGTCGGCGCGGTCGCGCTCGACATGGAGGGCGGGCTGGCGGCTGCGACCTCCACGGGCGGGGTCACCGCCAAGCTGCCCGGCCGGGTGGGGGACAGCCCGCTGGTCGGCGCCGGCACCTGGGCGACCACCACCTGCGCCGTTTCGGCGACCGGGGATGGCGAGCATTTCATCCGCGTGGGCGTCGCGCACGAGATCTGCGCGCGGATCCGCTTCGCCGGTCAGACCGTGACCGAGGCGGCGGACATCGTGCTGGGCGAGGTGGGCAAGCGTGGCGGTTCCGGCGGGCTGATCGCGGTGGACGCGTTGGGACGGGTGGCGATGCCGTTCAACGCGCGCGGGATGTACCGCGGCACGATCGACGAGCGCGGGATCGGGCACACGGCGATCTACCGGGACCTGGAGCGGCCGCTGGACATGGCCGCCTGA
>CAXTVQ010000004.1:31573-122315 GCA_964247705.1 uncultured Acetobacteraceae bacterium
GCCTGACGGAAGGAGCGCTTGTAAGCGAAACGGCCCGGCGCTACCTCGGGCCTGTCCGGCGGCGTCCGGAGCGCGAGGGAGTTGGGTGCGATGGCATACAGGGTTGCGGTCGTGGGGGCCACGGGGGCGGTCGGGCGCGAGATGCTCAAGACGCTGGCCGAGCGCAACTTCCCGGTCAGCGACATCGCCGCACTCGCGTCCGGCCGCTCGGTGGGCCAGGACGTGTCGTTCGGCGACAAGCGGGTGCTGAAGATCCAGGCGCTCGACAGTTTCGACTTCAAGGGCTGGGACATCGGCCTGTTCAGCCCGGGTGCGGCGGTGTCGGCGGTGCATGCCCCGCGGGCTGCGGCCGCCGGGTGCATCGTGATCGACAACACGAGCCAGTTCCGCATGGAGCCGGACGTGCCGCTGGTGGTGCCGGAGGTGAACCCGGAGGCGCTGTCCCGCATCCGCCGCGGGATCATCGCCAACCCGAACTGCTCGACGATCCAGATGGTGGTGGCGCTCAAGCCGCTGCACGACAAGTTCCAGATCCGCCGGGTGATCGTCTCGACGTACCAGTCGGTGTCGGGCGCGGGCAAGGACGGGATGGACGAGCTGTGGGTGCAGAGCCGCGGCACGTTCGTGCACGACACGCCGACGCCGCAGGAATTCACCAAGCCGATCGCGTTCAACGTCATCCCGCATATCGACAAGTTCATGGATGACGGGTCCACCAAGGAAGAGTGGAAGATGGTGGTCGAGACCCGCAAGATCCTCGATCCGGACATCAAGGTGCATGCGACCTGCGTGCGGGTGCCGGTGTTCGTGGGCCATGCCGAGTCGATCAACGTGGAGTTCGAGCAGCCGGTGACGCCGGCGGAGGCGCGGGCGTTGCTGCGCAGCGCACCCGGCGTGCACGTGGTGGATAGCCGCGACGATGGCGGTTATGCGACGCCGCTGGACTGCGCCGGCGAGGACGAGGTGTATGTCAGCCGCATCCGGCGCGACCCGACGGTGGCCAACGGCCTGGCGTTCTGGTGCGTGGCCGACAATCTGCGCAAGGGCGCCGCGCTGAACGCGGTGCAGATCGCCGAGGTGCTGGTGTCGAAGAGGTTGCTGAAGGCGGCTTAAGCCGGTCCGAAGAACGGCCTGAGGTCATGGGCGCCTGGCTGTGGCTCACCGTGGCCGGGTTGTTCGAGGTGGTCTGGGTCGTGCTGCTGAAGCAGTCGGACGGGTTCCGGATGCTGGGATGGAGCATTGCCACGGTGGCCAGCATGGCGTGCAGCTTCGGGGCGATGTCGCAGGCGTTGCGGGTGCTGCCGATGGGCACGGTCTATGCCGTCTGGACGGGCATCGGGGCGGCCGGCGGGCTCGCGTGGGGCATCCTGCTGGAGGGTGAGCCGGCCGGGGTGGTGCGGATCGGCTGCGTGATGTTGATCCTGGCGGGCGTGGCGGGATTGCGGCTCGGCGGGTAAATCCCAGCTTGCACTCTCGAGGAGCAAGCCATGAGCGTGACCGCTTTCCCATCCGGCCGCATGTCTGTCTTGCGCCGCTACACGCTGACGGCGCAGGCGCTGCACTGGGTGGTGGCGGTGCTGATGTTCGTGGCCATCCCGCTGGCGTGGGTGATGGTGAACATGCCGCGCGAGGCGTCCTCGCGGGAGCTTTTGTATACACTGCACAAATCGGTCGGGTTGACGGTGCTGGCGCTGGTGGCGGTGCGGCTGGCATGGCGCGCTGCGAACCCGGCGCCGCCCTTGCCGGAGCGGATGGCGCGGTGGGAGCGCGGGGCGGCGTTCGCGTCGCACTGGCTGCTGTACCTGATCCTGGTGGGAATGCCGGTGAGCGGCTACCTGCTGTCGGCGGCGGGCGGCAACTCGGTGTCGTATTTCGGCCTGTTCGCGGTGCCGGGTCTGCCGAAAGAGCCGGCGGTGCGGGAGGCGGCGGTCTGGGCACATGTGGTGTTCGGGCAGTGGCTGGTCTACGCGCTGATCCTGCTGCATTTGGCGGCGACGGCGTGGCATGCGGCGGTGCGGCGGGACGGGGTGCTGGACCGGATGCTGCCGGAGCAGACCGGGTAGGTTCGCCGTTTTCTCCCCTCTCCCGTGAAGGACAGGAAGGGGGAGAGCCGATACCTCCAACACTGCCTGGCGCGGTTTACCGCAGCCTCGGGTCCAACCGGTCTTGCAGCCCGTCGCCGAGCAGGTTGAAGCCCAGCGACGCCAAGAGGATCGCGACGCCCGCGAAGGCGGCTGGCCAGGGGCTGAGCAGGAGGTAGCTGCGGCTTTCGGCCAGCATGCGGCCGAGCGAGGCGGTGGGGGGCTGGGTGCCGAGGCCGAGGAAGGAGAGGCTCGCCTCCACCAGGATCGCGGTCGATAGCGAGAGGCTTGCCTGCACCAGGATGATCGGGGCCAGGTTGGGCAGGATGTGGCGGCGCAGGATACGCAAGCCGGCCGCACCACTGGCGCGGGCCGCGGTGACGTATTCCGCCTCGTTCAGCACCAGCGTGGGCGCGCGCAGGGTGCGGGCGAAGATCGGGATGTACACGACGCCGATCGCGACGCCGGTGCTGACGGCGCCGGGGCCGAGGACGGCGATGATGCCGATCGCCAGCAGGATGATCGGGAAGGCGAACAGCACGTCCATCAGGCGCATCGCCAGCCGGTCCGGCCAGCCGCCGCGATAGGCCGCGAGCACCCCCACCGTGCCGCCCAGGAGGAGGGCCCCCAGAACGGAGGCGGTGGAGAGCGCGAACAGCGTGCGGTAGCCGAACAGGACGCGGGAGAGCGTGTCGCGGCCGAAATTGTCGGTGCCGAGCCAGTGGGCGGCGGTCGGGCCGCGCAGGCGGGCGAGGATGTCCTGCGCGGCGGGCGCGTAGGGGGCGATGAGCGGGGCGAGCAGGGCGGCGCCGGCTTGCAGGGCCATCAGCACCATGCCGGTCCAGAGCAGGGGGTTGCGTTTCATTGGTGGCGCAAGCGGGGGTCGATCGCGGCGTAAAGCAGGTCCACGGCGGCGTTGACCAGCACGAAGGCCAGGGTGGCGAGCAGGATGCTGGCCTGGACCAGCGGGTAGTTGCGCTCGGCGATGGCGCCCACCATCAGGCGGCCGAGGCCGGGGAGGGCGAACACCTGCTCCACGACCACGGAGCCGCCGAACAGGTAGCCGGCCATGATGCCGAAGCTGGTGAGCACGGGCAGCAGGGCGTTGCGCAGGGCGTGGACGAACACCACGCGGCGCCGGGTGAGGCCCTTGGCGTGGGCGGTGCGGATGTAGTCCTGCTGCATGGCGTCGGTCATGGCGGCGCGCATGACGCGGGCGAGCGAGGCCAGGACGGGGAGGGCGAGTGCCACGACGGGAAGCACCATGCGCTGCAGGTTGCCGGCCGGGTCGGTGGCGAAGGGCACGTAGCCGATCATCTGCGCGCCGGGGGCGATTGCCGCGACGGCGTAGAGCAGCATGGCGCCGAGCCAGAAGGAGGGCGTGGTGATGCCCACGATGGCGAGCACGCGCAGGGCGGAGCGGGTGCCCGCCCCGCTGGCCGTGGCCATCGCGCAGCCGAGCGGGACGGCGAGGGCGCCGGCCAGCAGCAGGGCCAGCAGGGTCAGTTCCGCGGTGACGCCGATGCGGGGCAGGATCTCCTCGAGCACGGGGCGGCCGGTCCAGACGCTGGCGCCGAGATCGCCGTGCAGGGCGCGGGCGAGCCAATGGCCGTACTGGGCGATCACGGGCTGGTCCAGGCCGAGGCGGGCGCGGATGGCGGCGATCTGCTCCGGGGTGACGTCCGCGTTGGCGCCGATGGTGACCTGCACGGCGTCGCCGGGGATCAGGCGGATCATCAGGAAGGTCAGCACGGAGACGCCGAAGGCGACGAACAGGAGGTCGGCCAGGCGGCGCAGGAAGGAGCGAAGCAGGTTACGGTCCGAAATGCGCGTCCCGCAGGCCGCGCAGGCTGCGGGTGGCGCTGGGCTGGTAGCCTTGCAGGTCCGTCCGCTCGGCGGTGAACAGGGTGGCGTAGGCCAGGTGCACGGCGGGGCCGGTGCAGGCGAGGATGCGTTGCGCCTGGTCGTAGAGCGGCTTGCGGGCGGCCGGATCGGCGAGCGAGCGGGCGTCGGCGAGCAGCTTGTCGAGATCGGGATTGCTGTAGTGGAACACGTTGGTGGCGCCGCCGGTGGCGAAGGTGCGTCCGAAATAGTCGTCCGGGTCGGGGCCGCCGCCGTTGAGGCTGGCGAAGGCGTCGAAGCGTCCGGCGCGCCAGTCGGCGATGAAGCGGCCCTGCTCCTGGATGTTGAGCGAGACGTCGAACCCGGCCTGGTTCATCTGCGCCTGCACGACCTGGGCCACGTCCACGACCTGCTGCAGGCTGCCGAGGACGTTGATGGTGACCTTGACCGGGAGGGTGAGCCCGGCGGCTTGCAGGAGGGAGCGGGCATGCGCCGGGTCCGGGTGGTAGCAGGGGAAGCTCGACGCCGGCAGCGCCCATTGGGTGAGGGCGGGCGAGAGGGGGCCGGCGGGGACGGCCTTGCCGAAATACGCGGCGTCCACGAGCTGGCTGCGGTCGATGGCCTCGTTCACCGCCTCGCGCACTTCGGGCTTGTCGAAGGGGGGATGGGCGGCGTTGAGGCCGAGCACGCTGTAGGCGAGGTCCTGCACCTGGAGCAGCTTCACGCGGGGCTGGCCTTCGAGTGCCGCGGCGGAGGCGGCGTCCAGTGCCGGGACCAGGCCGTAGCTGCCGCCCTGGATGCCGAGCTGGCGGGTGGCGGCTTCGGGCACGATGTCGAACTTGAGGCCGGCGAGATGGGGCAGGCCGGGCGCCCAGTAGGCCGGGTTGCGGTCGAGCGTGATGGCGATGTCCGGCGCCCAGTCGTGGAACTTGAACGGCCCGGTGCCGACCGGGTGGCGCGCGATGTCTGCCACGGCTTCGGGCGGGATGATGGCCAGGCTGGCGAGTTGGGCGAGGAAGGGGGCGGCGGCGTCGCTGAGGGTGATGCGTACGGCGTGGGGGCCGTCCGGTTCGACGGCGGTGACGGTGGCGAAGCGGGAGGCGTAGGGCGAGCCGGTCTTGGGGTCGCGCACGCGGGCGATGGAGGCGACGACGTCGGCCGGTTCGAGCGCGCGGCCGTTGTGGAAGGCCGCATTGTCGCGGAGCTGGAAGGTGTAGGTGCGGCCGTCGGGCGAGACGGTCCAGGACTGGGCGAGCGCGGGTTGCACGTCGAGCGCCGGGCCGATGGCGGTGAGGCCTTCGTAGAGCGTGCCGGTGATGAGTTGGGTGGCGAAGCTGGTGGCGACCTGCGGGTCCAGGCCGACGGGGGATTGGTCGGTGGCGATGTCGAGGGTTTGGGCTTGGGCGAGCGCGGGTGCGGCCAGAAGGGCCGTGAGGGCCAGTGCGGCCATGGTTGGTTTCACTGCGGCGCTCTCCTGCAACGGCCCACGCGATAGCGGGGGCCATGCGATAGAGGGCGGGACGTTGCAGGGCAAGATCGGGGAGGAGTGAACGCCATCGTGGAGCGCTTGCGTGCGGCGCCCCTCCCTCCCGGCCCCCTCCCGCAAGGGGAGGGGGAGAGTAGGGGCGACCTAACGCAGTGCGCGGCGGTTGCCGGCCAGCGCGTGGTAGAGGAACAGCACGACGATCGCACCGACCACGGCCACGACCATGCTGTAGATGTTCAGCCCCGTCACCGGCGCCGCACCGAAGAAGGTGAAGAGGAAGCCGCCGACGATCGCGCCGATCACGCCCAGCACGATATCCAGCAGCACGCCCTCGCCTTCCCTATTGACGATCTTGCTTGCGATGAACCCGGCGATGAGGCCGAGGAGCAGCCAACCGATAATCGACATGATGTCAGTCCTTTGATTCGGTGTGTCAGTGGATCAGACGCGCGGCGCGCGGCTGGTGCGGTCGGCGGCGGGGATCTGTTCGACCTCGACCTGTTCCTTGCGGACCGTGTCGCGGACCGTCTCGACGCGGTCGGTGGCTTCCTTGCGCAGGCCCACTTCCTCGTAGATGCGGGCCGTCTTGGAGACGACTGCCTCCTCCGCCGTCTCCGTCAGTTCCAGTGTCTTCTCGCTGAAGCTGTCGGTGACGGGGCGGCCGTCGGTGACGGGGTGGCGTTCGAGCCGGACCTGCTCGCTGTGCAGGGAGACGGTCTGCTCGACCGGGGTCTCCACGACGAAACGGCGGATGCGCGTGCCGCCGCGGGTGGTGACCCGCTTGCCGATCTGCAGTTGTTCCTCGGCGAGCTGCAGCGTCTCGCGTCCACTGGCGGACTGCGCCAGGTCGGCGGCGTTGGGCTCGTCCACGTCCAGCGGGTTGTGGTGCTCGAGGATCTCCATGACGCGGTCCACGTGGCCGGCCGGCGCGCGGACGGTGACGACGACGGAGCCGTTCTGCAGGCTGCGCTCGTACGCTGCGGCATGCTGCTCGGACTCGCCGCCGAGCAATCCGGCCCAGAACCCGTCGCCGCGGGACGGGCCGGTGCCGGGCACGCCGCCTTGGGGGCCGACCGCGCTCTCGGTGTGCACGCTGATGGCGCGTTCGGGGATGCCTGCGGCGTGCAGTTCGGCGATGGCGGCCTCGGCGCGGGGCGCCTGGTCGTAGATGCCGACGACGGTTTCCTCGGCCGTAGGATTATCCTTACTGGTGGGTAGCTGGCTGCCAGCCATGCGATCTTTGTCCATAACGGAACCTCCTAAGCGCTCCCGGTGTTGCGCCATGCACACCGTGCTGAGCCTACGCGGAGAAAAGGACTATGTTGCGGCCACGTCCAGCGAATGTTTAAGAGCCTTACATCGCGTTTTTCATGGTGCGCGCGCACTAGGCCAGCGTGACGTTTGCACTAGGGCGTTTTGGCCCGTTTCGATTTCGCGCGCTTGATCCGTGGCTTGGCGGGGGCGCCCAGACCGCGTTCGCGCGCCCAAACCACGACGGCGCTGCGGCGGCGGATGCCGAGCTTGGCGTAGATCGCGGCGATGTGATTACGCAGCGTGTTCCGGCTGATGCCGAGCTTGGCCGCGATCTCCTCGTCGGCCATTCCCTGGGCCACCAAGCCCAGCACCTCGCGCGCCCGGGCCGACAGGGCGGAGAGCTCCGGAGTTTCGGCCGAACCCTTCGCCCGGGTGAGGGTGGCGAGCTTCTCCACGATCGCCTGGCCCAGGAACGAAGTGTCCTGCAGCACGGCCTGCACCGCGTTCATCAGCTCGGTCTCGGTCTGCTTGCGCTCGGTGATGTCCTGCATGACGCTCAGCACGCAGCGCTGGCCGCCGATCTCCACGGTGTCGGCGGAGAGCAGGCAATCGTGCAGCGTGCCGTTCTTGGCGCGCAATTTCACGTCCGCACTCAACACCCGGCCGGTCTGGCGCAGCGTGCGTTCCACCTGGTCGCGCAGTTCGCCCTGGCGCCACAGTTCGACCTCGGGTTCGGCGCGGCCGACGATCTCCTCCCGCCGCCAGCCGGTGGCGGCGGTGAAGGCGGTGTTCACGTCCAGGATGCGCAGTTCGTCCAGCGCCAGGATCACCATGGGGCCGGGCGCCATGCCGAACGCCTTGGCGAAGCGCTCCTCGCTCTGGCGCAGCGCGTCCTGTGCCACCTGGCGGGGGTGCAGGTCGGCGAAGGTGAACAGCATGCAGGCCTCGTCGCCGATCTCGATCGGCTGGCCGCCGAGCAGCACCGTCTTGTCCCGCCCGTCCTCCATCAGCAGGCAGCCCTCCATCTGCGGGATGGTATGCCCGGCATGCAGGCGCTTGACGGCGAGGTCGCGGCTTTCGGCGCCGCGCAGCACGTCGATCTCGTGCATGGAGTGGCCGACCAGCGCGTCCTGCATGTAGCCGGTCAGCTCGAGGAAGCCGGTGTTGACCTTGACGTAGCGCATGTCCGAGAGGCGGACGATGATGGCGGGCGCCGGGTTGGCGGCGAAGGCGCGCTCGAAGCGTTCCTCGGCGTTGAAGCGCTCGGTCTCGTCGTTGAGGATGATCACGAGGCTGTCGGGTTCGCCGTCGGCGTCGGTGAGCACCATGGTGCGGATCTCGTGCACCCAGCGCTTGCGGTCGGCGCGGCGGGTGACCTCGGTGAGGGCGCGGTCGATGGTCTCGCCGTGGAGCAGGAGCTGGATCGGGTATTCTTCGGCCCGCAATGGTTCGCCGCCGCGGTAGGCGACCTGGAAGCGCTTGGCGTAACCGGCTGCGGTGCCGCCGAGATCGGCCAGGGTTTTTGCGCCGTGCAGTTCGAGGGCGGTGTCGTCGGCCCAGGAAAGCGTGCCGTCGGGGTCCACGAGGATGAGGCCCTCGGTGAGGCGGGCGATGATCTGCTGCAGGTGGGTGGCGCCGGCGTGCTTGGATGGGATGGTTGCGGTCACGACATCTACTCCGCGGCGAAGCCAAGGTTGGGGCTTTGCCCCAGACCCCACCAGAGGACAGCCGTCCTCTGGACACCTTACAATCAGGGGTCAAGCGGATGACCATCCCCTTGCAGGTGCAGGGCGAGCCCTGCTGCTCCGGAGTTGACGCCGCCCCGCGGCGGCAGTTGCCTGGGGCAAACACGGCAGGGAGGCACGCATGGACGCGCCACAGGACGGCAGCAACGATCTGGCGCAGCGCTACCAGGCGCTGCACGAGTTCGTCGAGGACGCTGAGGAAAAGCTCAGCCGCAACACCTGGGGCTACCTGATCGGGGCCACCGAGACGGAAACCACGGTCGCGCGCAACCGCCAGGCGCTGGACATGGCGGCGTTCCGGCCGCGGGTGCTGCGCAACGTGGAGCACGTGGAGGCGGGGACCGACTTTCTCGGCCACCGCATCGCGCTGCCGGTGGCGCTGGCGCCGGTGGGGTCGCTGGAAAGCTTCCATCCCGGCGGGGCGGCGGAGGCGGCGCGCGGGGCTGGAGCGGCCGGGGTGCCGATCATCGTGAGCTCGGTGACGCAGCCGGGGCTGGAGGAAACGGGCGCCGCGGCGACGGGGCCGAAGGTGTTCCAGCTCTATGTGCGCGGGGGCGACGACTTCGTCGACGACTATGCGCGCCGGGCGATCGCGGCCGGGTACGACGCGTTCTGCATCACCGTCGACACCGCGCATTACTCGCGGCGGGAGCGCGACATCGCCAACCGGTTCGTCAAGCCGTGGCGGGCGCGGGCCGCGGGCATGAACCACCAGGCGGCGCTGAGCTGGGACCAGGTGAAGCGGTTCAAGGACACGCACCGCATCCCGCTGATGCTGAAGGGCATCGGCACGGCGGAGGACGCGGCGATCGCCTGCGCGCATGGGGTCGAGTTCGTTTATGTGTCCAACCATGGCGGGCGCCAGTTGGACCATGGCCGCGGCAGCTTCGCGGTGCTGCCGGAGGTGGTGGCGGCCGTCCGGGGGCGGGCGAAGATCGTGGTGGATGGCGGGTTCTGCCGCGGCACGGACATCGTGAAGGGAATCGCGGCCGGGGCCGATCTGGTCTGCGTGGGACGGCTGTATTGCTACGCGCTGGCCTGCGCGGGCGGACCCGGCGTGGAGCACATGCTCACTCTGCTGGCGGAGGAGGTGCACATCGCGCTCGGCCTGCTCGGGGTGAGCCGGCTCGACATGCTGGATCCCAACTGCCTGTCGCCCGCGCTGCCGGTGACGGTGCCGGGCGTGCACAGCGCGTTCCCGCTCAGGGGCTTCGGGCCGGAGGGCGTGCGTTGAGCACCTGGAGCGCGCGGCGCGAGCGGTTCCGGGCGCTGCTGGCGGGGGCGGAGTGCCTGCATCCCGGATCGGTGCACGATCCGGTGTCGGTGCGCATCGCGGAGGATGTCGGGTTCGAGTGCGGGATGTTCGCCGGGTCCACCGGGTCCTTGGCGGTGCTGGGGGCGCCGGACCTGATCGTGCTGACGCTGAGCGAGTTCGCGGCGCAGGCGCTGCGGATCAACCGGGCGGCGGCCAGCCTGCCGTTGATGGTGGATGCGGACCACGGCTACGGCAATGCGCTGAACGTGATGCGCACGGTGCAGGAGCTGGAGGTCGCGGGCGTCGCCGGGATGACGATCGAGGACACGGACCTGCCGGCGCCGTTCGGCAGTGGCGGCACGCCGCGGCTGCTGGCGCTGGAGGAGGGGGTGGGCAAGATGCGCGCCGCCCTGGCCGCGCGGCAGGACGGGGCGTTGGTGATCGCCGGGCGCACGAGTGCGATGCAGGTCGCGGGCGAGGCGGAGGCAGTACGCCGGGTGCGGGCGTACGAGGCGGCGGGGGTGGACGCGGTGTTCCTGACGGGGGTCGCCACGCGGGCGCAACTGGACGCTGTGGCCGGGGCGGTGCGGATCCCGGTCATGCTCGGCAGTATTCCGGCGGCGTTGGCGGACCGGGCGTACCTCGCCTCGCGCGGGGTGCGGATCGCGCTGCAGGGCCATCTGCCGTTCGCGGCCACGGTGAAGGCGCTGTACGACACGCTGCGGGCGCTGCGGGATGGCACGCCGCCGGCGGAGATCGCGGGCGTGGCGGGCGAGGCGCTGATGAAGCAGGTCACGCGGGACAGCGCGTATCGCGGGTGGACGGCGGAGTTCCTGACGTGAGCGGGGACCCGGTGCTGCTGGCGGTGGATGCGCGCGGGGTGGCCACGGCGACGTTGAACCGGCCGGAGCGTGGCAACGCGTACGACGAGGACATGCTGGCGGCGTTGATCGCCGGGCTGCAGCGCCTGGCGCCGGACCCGGCGGTGCGGGCGCTGGTCATCCGCGGCGCCGGCCGGCACTTCCAGGCGGGGGCCGATCTCGACTGGCTGGCGCGTGCGGCCGCGTATCCGCCGGAGCAGGCATTCGCCGCCTCCATGGGCACGGTGCGGGCGATGCAGTTGCTGAACGAGTTCCCGAAACCCACGGTGGCGCTGGTGCACGGTGCGTGTTTCGGCGGCGGCTGCGGGCTGGTGTGCTGCGCGGATTTGGCGCTGGCGACGCCCTCGGCGGTGTTCGGGCTGACAGAGGTGCGGGTCGGTGTCGCGCCCACCCCGATCTCGACGCACATGGTGCACGCGATGGGGCTGCGGCACACGCGGCGCTATGCCGTCACGGGGGAGCGGTTCGACGCGGCGGAGGCGGTGCGGATCGGTCTGGTGCACGAGGTGGTGGAGTCGAACCGGCTGGAGGACCGGCTGGCGGAGGCGCTGGATGCGGTGTTCCGCTCGGCGCCGGGTGCGGTGGCGGTGACGAAGCGCTCGTTCCTGGGGGCGAATGGCTGGGTGCAGGATGAGCGTGCGATGGCGCAACTGGCCCAGGAGAGCTGGATGCAGCGGGCCAGTGCGGAGGGGCGGGAAGGGTTGGCCGCGTTCCGGGAGAAGCGGGACCCGGATTGGTACGTGGGCGCGGTGGGGGAGTGTTGAGGACCTACCCCTTGCGCTGGACGAAGATGCGGTAGGCGGCGTGAACAACCTGGGCCTCGTAGGCGGCGCGCAGCGGGCCGGTGTGGGAATGGTAGTAGCCGATTGCGCGCATGAGGTCGCCGCCGGATTCGGTGAGGTAGGTGCGCAGGATCCAGCCGGCGGCCACCACATTGTAGCAGTCGCTGCCCATCAGGCGGATGCGCACGCGCTCGGCCGGGGCGCCGGTGTAGTGGACGAGGGCGGGGATCCAGCGCTCGTTGATCTGCATGACGCCGAGGTCGCTGGTGCCGTCCGTGTTCAGGTGCGAGACGCCGGGCGCGCCCCCCTCCACGGCATGGATCGAGGGCAGCACGCGCGGCGGCAGGCCGTAGAGCGAGGCGGCCAGCGCCATGCAGGCGAGGTAGGGAACCGGCATCCAGGACCATCCGTACGCAAACCAATCCGCCGGAATTAGCGGAAAGCCACCGGGCTTGGGTATGGCGATTTTGTTTCAGCGCGTGAGGGATGCCGATCGGCAACACCATCGGGTTCCCATGGCTCGACCGATCCGGTGGCCCACGCGCCGCTCTGGCGTACCGGCGCACCCTCGATGGCATGCTGCTTTCGCCGTCACGCGCTGAACCGCGTGGGTGCCCGGGTCGAGCCCGGGCATGCCGTCCAATGGGTATCGAGCCGTTGGATATCAGGGCCGTGCTCGCCAGCCCTACGGATTGCAGATCTGGCTGGAAGCGCCTGCGTTCGGGTCGGGCCCGGCGGAGCAGAGGTCGTAGTCGTGGCCGCTGCGCTGGGAGGGCTCGCGGTAGCTGTAGGGGTGGTTCCAGGCGTCCAGCGGCACGCCGTCGCCCTTCACATAGGGGCCGTTCCACGAACCGATGCCGGCCGGTTGGCTGATGAGCGCCTGCAGGCCTTGTTCCGAGCTGGGGTAGCTGCCGACGTCGAGCTTGTAGAGGTCGAGCACGGAACCGAGCCGCTCGATGGATTGGCGGGCGATGTTGACGCGGGCGCCGCCGAGTTGGCGCAGGACGGCGGGCGCGACCAGGCCGATCAGCAGGCCGAGGATCGCGATGACGACGAGGATCTCGAGCAGGGTGAAGCCTGCCTCGGCCGGGCGCGTGCCGGCCGGCCGGGGTTTAGGGGGGGTGGGTGACATTATGCGGCGTTTCCTTGGGCGAACCGGGCCGACTATATGGGCGTGCGCTTGGTCATGGCAGGGTGTCGATCGATGACGGCGCGCGGGCCGGGCGCGGTTGCGGCGCGTTGCTCGACAGTCTGGCCTGGCTGGCCCTAGACAAAGATGAAAATCAAACGAATTGCGGCGGAAGCCGAGGGACGCGGACAGGATGGCAAGGCGGCACTGGACGATGGCCCTGCTCGGGTTGCTGGCTGCGGCTCCGGAGCCGGCGAGGCCCGAGCCGTTCAATATCGACGTGGTGTTGCCGCTGAGCGGGCCGGGTGCGTTCCTGGGCACGGCCGAGCAGGTCGCGATCCAGCGGTTCGAGGCGGCGCAGGACAAGGTGCTGCCGGGCGGGGATGGCCTCCTGGGCCGGCCGGTGCATTTCGTGTTTCACGACGACCAGTCCAGCCCGCAGGTTGCGGTACAGTTGGCAACCGCAATCGTGGCAGCGAAGCCGCCGGTCGTCATCGGTTCGGCGCTGGTGGCGATGTGCAACGCGATGGCGCCGCTGATGCGCCGGGGGCCGGTCCTGTATTGCACCTCGCCAGGGGTGTACCCGGCGCCGGGAAGCTTCGTGTTCAGCGCGTCCTACGCGACGCATGACACGATCGCGGTACAAGTCCGCTTCTTCCGGCTGAAGGGGCTGACCAGGATCGCCGTCATCACCAGCACCGACGCCAGCGGCCAGGACGCGCTGAAGCACATGCACGCGGCGTTCGCCGACCCCGAGAACAAGGACATGCAGCTCGTCGCCGAAACGAGCTTCAACCCGACGGACGTGAGCGCCTCGGCGCAGATCCAGCGGATCAAGGGGGCGGCGCCGCAAGCGGTGATGGCGTGGTCCACCGGGTCGGCGATCGGGACGGTGTTCAAGGCGATGGCCGATGCCGGGCTCGACGTGCCGGTGGCGACCACGGACGGCAACATGAGCTACACGGCCATGCAGCAGTTCGCCGACATCCTGCCGCGACAACTGTATATGCCGTCGCCGCCATGGCCGCAGGGCGATGCGCCGGGGATGCCGGCGGACATGGCGGCGGCGAAGGGCGCGTTCTTCGCCGCCTATCAGGGCACCGGGTCGCAGCCGGACGGTACGTCCACCTTCGCGTGGGACCCGGCGTTGCTGGTGGTGGCCGCGCTGCGCAAGCTCGGGCCGGACGCGACGGCCGAGCAGGTGCGGGCGGCGCTGGCAGGGACGACCGGGGTGGCCGGGCTGGCCGGGGTGTACGATTTCCCGAAGGATCCGCAGCGCGGGCTGGACGACAGCAACGCGGTGGTGACGCTGTGGGACATGGCGGCGAAGCGCTGGACCGTGGTGAGCCATCCGCGGGGGGCACCTCTCTAGCCGCCCGTGACCGAGTTCCTCCAGATCCTGCTCGGCGGCGTCCTGGTCGGGGCGACCTATGCGCTGATCGCACTCGGCATCTACCTGGTCTACCGCGTGACCGGCGTGGTGAACCTGGCGCAAGGCGGGTTCGCCGTGGCTGGTGCGCTGCTGGCGTGGTGGATCGCCTCGCCCGGGGGCGCCAGCCAGACCGGCATGCCCGTGTGGGTCGCGGTGCCGGGTGCGGTCCTGGCCACCACGGCGCTCGGCACGGCGCTCGGGGCGGTGACGTTCGTGCCCGGGCTGAGCCGGCTGTCCAACGGCAACATGCTGATGCTGAGCGCCGGCATGCTGACGATGATCGAGGGCGTGCTGCTCGCCGGGTGGGGAAGCCAGCCCTACGTGCTGGCGCCGTTCAACGCCGGGCGGCCGGCCGTGCTGGCGGGGATCAGCCTGCCGCTGCAGGGCATCTGGGTGCTGGCGGCGACGGCCGTGGTGACGGTGGGGATCTGGCTGCTGCTCACGCGGACCGGCACCGGACGCGCCTTGCGCGCCTGTGCCGAGAACCCGGCGGCGGCGCGCCTGGTGGGGGTGAGCGTGCCGGCGGTGACGCTGACCGGGTTCGCGCTGGCGACGGCGATCGGCGCGGTGGCGGGGGTGGTGGTGGCGCCGACCACCTCGCTCGAGTTCGACACGGGGCGGCTGTTCACCGTGTCCGGGTTCATCGCGGTCGTGCTGGGCGGGCTCGGCTCGTTCTCGGGGGCGGTCGCGGGCGCGATGCTGCTGGGCGTCGTGCAGCAACTGGCGACGGCCTATGTGTCCTCGCTATTCAGCAATGCGGTGGCCTTGGTGCTGCTGCTGGCGGTGCTGGTGGCCGCACCGCAGGGCTTGCTGCGGGCGGGGGTGGCGCGGCGGGCGGATGTGCGGGAAGCGGGCCGGGGAGCGGCGCGGATCGCACGGGTGCCGGGGCGCATCGGGTGGCCGTTGGCCGGGTTGGCGCTGGCGGGGGCGCTGGTGCTGCCATCGGTCGTATCGGCGTCCGTGCTGAGCGGGCTGGCGATCTCGGCGATCCTGTTCCTGGCGCTGATCGGGCTCGACGTGGCGATGGGCTATGCCGGCCAGGTCAACCTGGGGCAGGCCGGGTTCATGGCGGTGGGCGGCTACACGGCCGGGTATCTCGCGATCAACGCCGACATGGAGCCGATCGTGGGCGTGTTGGCCGCCATCGTCTTGGCGGTGGCGTGCGCGATGCTGCTGTCGCTGGTCACGGCGCGGCTGCGCGGGTTCTACCTGGCGCTGGCGACGCTGGCGTTCGGCCTGCTGGTGGACTCGCTGGCCGTTGGATTGATCGACATAACCGGGGGGCCGTCCGGGCTGGTGGGGATTCCCGGCTTCACGCTGGGCGGGCTCGACTTCGATGCGCCGGACCGGATGTACTACCTGGCGGTCGGGCTGGACGTGGCGGCGCTGCTGCTGCTGGGCGGGGCGATGCGGACCGGGTTCGGCCGGGCGCTGCGGGCGATCCGCACGGACCAGTTGGCGGCGGCGGCGCTGGGGGTGGACGTGAACCGCGCCAAGATGACGGCGCTGGCGATCGGGGCGGCGTTGGCGGCGCTGTCCGGCAGTTTGTACGCGTTCTTCTTCCATTTCCTGTCGCCGGAGATGGTGGGCACGCCGCGCTCGCTCGAGCTGGTGGCGATGCTGGTGATCGGCGGCGAGGGGACGCTGGTGGGCCCCGTCATCGGCGCGGTGGTGCTGACGCTGCTGCCGACGGTCGTGCAGCCGCTGGCGGTGTGGAAGACGTTCGCGACCGGCGCGCTGCTGGTGCTGTGCTTCCTGCGGCTGCCGCAGGGGGTTTGGGGGGCGGCGGCCGGGTGGCTCGGGCGCCGGGTCCCGGCATGACGGCCTTGGTTCTGTGCAACGTGAGCCGCTCGTTCGGCGGCGTGCGGGCGGTGGCGGACGTGTCGTTCGCCGTGGATGCGGGAATGGTGTGCGCGCTGGTCGGGCCGAACGGGGCGGGCAAGACGACGCTGTTCAACATGGTCACCAACCTGTCGCCGCCGGAGAGCGGGACGGTGGAGATGGACGGGGCGGCGCTGGGCGGGCTCTCGCCGGGTCAGATCGCGGCGCGGGGGCTGATCCGCACGTTCCAGTCGGCGCGGGTGTTCCCCGGCATGACGGTGCTGGACAACGTGATGGCCGGGCGGCACCGGCTGTTGCGCCATGGCGGGCTGGCGCATGCGCTGCGTTTGCCGGCGGCACGGCGGGAGGAGGCGGCGCTGCGCGGCCGGGCGCTGGACCTGCTGGACATGGTGGGGTTGCGGGGGGTGGCGGACGCGCCTGCGACGGACCTGCCGATGGGGGCGCAGAAGCTGCTCGAGGTGACGCGGGCGCTGATGGCGCAACCCCGCCTGTTGTTGCTGGACGAGCCGGCGGCCGGGCTGAACGATACGGAAACGGCGGACCTCGCCGGGTTGCTGCGCGCGATCCGGGCGGCCGGGATCACCGTCCTGCTGGTGGAGCACAACATGAACCTGGTGATGGGCGTCGCCGACGTCGTGGTGGTGCTGGCGGCGGGCAGCGTGATCGCCGCCGGGCCACCCGGCGTGGTGCGGGCGGACCGGCGGGTGATCGACGCGTATTTGGGGGCGCAGGCGGCGTGATGCTGCAGGTGGAGGGTCTGGTCGCCGGGTATGGGCGGTTCCCGGTGCTGCACGGGATCAGCCTGGCGCTGCAGCCCGGCGAGATCGTGACGCTGGTCGGCGCCAACGGGGCGGGCAAGTCCACGCTGGTGAGCGTGCTGTCGGGATTGCTGCGGCCGAGCGCTGGCCGGGTGGTGTTCGACGGCGCCGACATCACCGCGCTGGCGCCGGCGCAGCGGCTGCGGCTTGGGCTGTGCCACGTGCCGGAGGGGCGGCAGGTGTTCGCCGGCATGACGGTGGCGGAGAACCTGGCGCTGGGCGGGCGGCTGGCCACGCCGGGCGAGCGGGCGGAGCGGGTGGCGGCGATGGGTGCGCAGTTCCCCGTGCTGCGGGAGCGGATGGGCGAGATGGCGGGCAGCTTCTCGGGCGGGCAGCAGCAGATCCTGGCCATCGCGCGCGGGCTGATGTCCGGCCCGCGCCTGCTCCTGCTGGACGAGCCGTCGCTGGGCTTGTCGCCGCTGCTGGTGGGGGAGGTGTTCCGCATGGTGCAGCGTTTGCGGGACCGGGGGCTGACGGTGCTGCTGGCCGAGCAGAACGCGCGGGCGGCGCTGGGCATCGCGGACCGGGGGTATGTGATGGAGAACGGCCGGATCGTGCTGGCGGGGACGGCGGCGGAGCTGTTGCGCTCGCCGGAGGTGACGGCGCGCTATCTCGGGGGGGCTGCGCCCGTCGGGGTGGCGGAGGCGGATGGGGCGATGGCGGCGCGGCTGCTGGCGTGCATCGGGTAACGTTGCGACAGGGCTTCCAGCGTTGCCGTGTCCGCCCTAGCTTAGCGTCATGAGCAAGCCCGCCCGCGCCGAAGGCGAACTCACGGCCAACATCGCCAAGGGCGAACTCACCACCCGCATCGTGGCCATGCCGGCGGACACCAATCCGTCCGGCGACATCTTCGGCGGGTGGATCATGGGTTTGATGGACGTTTCGGCCGGGATCGCGGCGCGGGACCGGGCGCGCGGGCGGGTGGTGACGGCGCACGTGTCGAGCCTGAGCTTCCTCCACCCGGTGAAGGTCGGCGACGTGGTGTGCTGCTACACGCTGGTCGTCGGCACCGGGCGGACGTCCATCACGCTCGAGGTGGAGACCTGGGTGGTGCGGGACCAGCGGGCCAACCGGTTGAAGGTGACGGAGGCGAAGTTCGTCATGGTGGCGGTGGACGAGCATGGCCGGCCGCGGCCGGTTCCGGCTGAGTTAGGATTGGCGGAGTGAACGACATGGATGCACCAGACTGGCCCGGGCAGATCTACGGCCTGCTCAAGCAGCACGGCATCACCCAGGTGGCGCTGGTGCCGGATGCGGGTCATGCGGCGCTGATCCGGCGCTGCCTGGCGGACAACGCGATGCGGGTGGTGACGCTGACCTCGGAGCAGGAGGGCGTCGCCATGCTGTGCGGGGCCTGGCTGGGCGGGGCGAAGGGCGTGCTGCTGATGCAGAGTTCGGGCGTCGGCAATTGCGTGAACATGCTGTCGCTGGCGCTGCTGCACCGCACGCCGCTGGCGATGATCGTGACGATGCGCGGCGATTTCGGCGAGTTCAACCCGGCGCAGGTGCCGATGGGCCAGGCGACGCAGACGGTGCTGGAGGCGATGGGCACGCTGGTGCACCGGGCGGACCACGCGGCCGACATCGCACCCACGGTGGATGCGACGCTGCGGCTCGCCTTCAACACGGCCAGGCCGGCGGCGACGCTGATCGGGCAGCGTGTGCTCGGCGCGAAAACCTTCGGGAAGGATGGCCGGGAATGAGCGCGCTGGACCGCAGGGACGTATGCCGGGCCGTGCTGCAGGACCGTGGCGAGATGCTGGTGATCGCCGGGCTGGGCGCGCCCGCCTGGGACATCACGGCGGTGGGCGACTGCGCCCTGAACCTGCCGCTGTGGGGCGGCATGGGCGGGGCGGCGATGCTGGGGCTGGGGCTGGCGCTGGCCCAGCCGGGGCGCCGGGTGCTGGTGATCACCGGGGACGGCGAGATGCTGATGGGGCTCGGCAGCCTGGCCACCATCGCGGTGCAGGCGCCGCCCAACCTCGCCATCCTGGTGCTGGACAACGAGCATTACGGCGAGACGGGGATGCAGGAGACGGCCACGCGGCACGGGGTGGACCTGGTCGCGATGGCGGCGGGCGCCGGGTTCGCGCGGACGATGCTGGTGACGGAACAGGGCCAGGTGGACGCGCTGCGGATGGCGGTCCACAGCGAAGGCTGCCTCTTCGCGCTGGCCAAGGTGGACGCGTCGGCGCTGCCGCTGGTGCTGCCGCCGCGGGACGGCGCGTATCTGCAGGCGCGGATGCGGGAGAGCGTGATGGGGCCGCTGGCGCACCACCAGACATGACCGGCCGGACAGCGGAGGAGGGCGCGCGATGATGTTGCCGGCGGAAGGGCGCGTGGTGATGGTGTCCGGCGCGGCGCGCGGGATCGGGCGGGCGGTGGTGGAGCGGTTGCTGGCGGACGGGTTCTGCGTCTCGGCGGGGGTGCGCAGCTCGAACCTCGTGCCGTCGGACCGGCTGCTGGTGCACCGGTACGATGCCGAAAGCCTGCCGAGCGCCGAGGCGTGGCGGGATGCGACCCTGGCGCGGTTCGGCGCGGTGCATGGGCTGGTGAACGCGGCCGGGGTGTCGCTGCCGGGCGCCACGCTCGCGGACGCGGACGAGACGGCGCTGGACGCGATCTGGCTGGTCAACGTGAAGGCGCCGATGCGGCTGATCCGCCTGATGCTGCCGGCATTGCGGCAGTGCGGGGACGGGCGGGTGGTGAACGTGGCGTCGCTATCCGGCAAGCGGGTGGCCAACGCCAATATCGGCTACGCGATGAGCAAGTTCGCGCTGGTGGCGCTGACCCACGCGGTGCGGCGGGAAGCATGGGCGGACGGCGTGCGGGCGACGGCGGTGTGCCCCGGGTTCGTGGCGACGGACATGACGCGCAAGGTGACGGCGGTGCCGGCCGAGGCGATGACGCAGCCGGACGATCTGGCGGCGCTGATCGCGATGGCGCTGCGTTTGCCGGGGACGGCGAACGTGGCGGAGTTGCTGGTGAACTGCCGGATGGAGAGCGGGTTCTAGCAATCGTTGCGATTGCCGCTTGACAGCAGGCGCTTCGCGCGTTCACTATATGTTCTATGTATCACGCATCCTCCTCCCTCCCGGGCTCCGACGCCGCCGATACGCGGGCGGAGGAGGTGTCGCGGCATCGCCACGTGCTGAACGCGATGATCGATGCGGGTGCGGAGCTGATGCAGATCATGCTGCAGCAGGCCCGGGCGCGTCATGCGGCGGATGCGGACGGACCGGCGCCGGTCGCCGGGCCGGCGGTGGCCGAGGATTACGACCGGGTGTCGCGCAGCGTGCGGCGGAGCATCCTGCTGGTGCAGCGGCTGAGCGAGCCTGCGGCGGACCGATCGGCAAAGCACGATGCTGAGCAGCGCGTGGTGCGGCGGCAGATCATTCGCGCGGTTGAGGACGAGATCGAGGCGAAATCGAGCGGGGACGAGGCGGAGAGCCTGGTGGCCGAGCTGCATGAGCGGCTGGACGGGCCGGAGCTGGACGACGAGATCGGCGTGCGGCCGGTTGCCGAGATCATCAACGATGTGCGCCGGGACCTTGGCCTCGCCTATGCCGGGTTGGCGCCGTACAAGCGGCGCACGCCGGCCGATGTCGCCGAGTTGTGCGCGCGCGCGGCGCGGGCCGGTGCGGGCGAGATTGCCCGGATGTCGGAGCGGGCGCGGACCGACGCGCGGCGGGGGTGGTCGGAGGCGGGGATAGCGCGCGCCGAGGGCCATACCGCGGAGGCGTTACTGCTGGGCGAAGCGGGATTGGACGAGGTTGTCGCGGCGTTGCGCCAGGCGCCGCCTCGCCCTGATTTGGCATCGCGGCCGCCGCGTGTGGCCGATGACGGGTAACGACCTCCAATACGTCCGACGATGGTGCGCGGCACCCTCCCCTCCGGCCCCTCCCCTTGGCACCCTCCCCTCCGGCCCCCTCCCCTCCGGCCCCCTCCCTCAAGGGGAGGGGGAGATGATGGCGTCAGGCGGCTTCGATCAGGCGGTCGAGCGTGATCGGGAAACTGCGCACCCGCACACCCGTCGCGTGCCACACCGCATTGGCGATCGCGCCGGCGGTTCCGGTGATGCCGATCTCGCCGACACCCTTGATGCCGAGGGCGTTCACGTGGACGTCGCGTTCCTCGACGATGATCGCCTCGATGCTTGGCACGTCGGCGTTCACCGGGATGTGGTATTCGCCGAGGTTGGGGTTCATCGGGCGGCCGGTGCGCTTGTCCATCACGGCGTGCTCGTGAAGCGCGAAGGACACGCCCCAGATCATGCCGCCATAGTATTGGCTGCGTACCAAACGCGGGTTCACGATGGTGCCGGCGGCGAAGGCGCCGACCAGCCGGGTGACGCGGACCTGGCCGAAATCGGGGTCCACCTTCACCTCGGCGAACACCGCGCCGTGGGCGTGCATGGAATAGGCGGCGTTGGCGGCCGGGTCGGCGGCGCCGGTGCCGCTGCCCTCGATCTGCGGCAGGCCGGCGCGGGTGAGGATGTCGGCGTAGCTCTCGCTGCGGGCCTCGTCGTCGCGGCGGTGCAGGCGGCCGGCGCGCGCGATCACGCCCGCGTTGCCGGCGCCGAACAAGGGGGAGCGCTGGTCGCCCGTGGCGAGGTCGGCGAGCTTGCCGATCACGTCGCCGCCGGCGCCGTGGATCGCCATGCCGACCGTGGCCGTATGGGCGGAGCCGCCGGCGATCCCGGCGTCCGGGAGGTCCGAGGTGCCGGAGCGGAACTCGATCTGGTCGAGGTCCAGGCCCAGCGCGTCGGCGGCGATCTGGGCGAAGGCGGTCCAGGCGCCCTGGCCCATGTCGTGCGCGCCGGTCTCCACCACGCCGCGGCCGTCCTGCGTCAGGATCGCGCGGGCGTTGCCGGCGAACATGAGGGCGGGGAACACGGCGGTGCCCATGCCCCAGCCGACCAGCATGCCGTCCGCGTCGCGCATCTGCCGCGGCGCCTGCGGGCGGGTGGACCAGCCGAAGCGGGCGGCGCCCTCGTCGTAGCACTGGCGCAGCGCCTTGGAGGAGAACGGCTTGCCGCTGATCGGCTCGACCTCGGCGTAGTTCACCAGGCGGAACTGCAGCGGGTCCATGCCGCAGGCGAGCGCCATCTCGTCGATGGCACTTTCCAGGGCGGCGCTGCCGGGCGCTTCGCCGGGCGCGCGCATGAACAGGGGGGTGCCGGTGTCGATGCGGACCGCCTCGTGCGTGGTGGCGATGGCGGGGCTGGCATACAGCGTGTGGGAGGAGTTGGCGGCGGGCTCGAAGAACTCGTCGAACGCGCTGGTGGCGATCTTGGCGTGGTGGCCGATGCCGGTGAGGTGGCCGCCGCCGTCCGTCCCCATGCGCAGGGTCTGCCGGGTGGGCGCGCGGTGGCCGACGGGGCCGAACATCTGCTCGCGGCGGAGCACCAGCTTCACCGGGCGTCCGACCAGGCGGGCGGCCATGATGCCCAGGATCTGCGGGCCGGAGACCAGGCCCTTGGAGCCGAAGCCGCCGCCGAGATAGGGGCTGCGGATGGCGATGGCCTCGGGCGGGATGCCGAACAGGCCGCCGATGCGCTGCTGCGCCATGGCCATGCCCTGGCTCGGCGTGTCGATCGAGAGCGTGTCGCCATCCCACGCGGCCACGATGGCGTGCGGCTCCATCGCGTTGTGGTACTGCGCCGGCGTGTCGTAGGTCGCGTCCATCCGGACGGCGGCGGCGGCGAGGCCGGCATCCAGATCGCCGGTGCTTTCGGCGGCCGGGTTGCCGGCGCCGACGATCGGGGGGGCGAAGCTGGCCTCGTCATCCAGGCCCATGCGGGCGGGTTCGGTTTCGTAGCGCGGCGCGAGCAGGGCGGCGCCTTCGGTCGCGGCCTCGAGCGAGTCCGCGATCACGACGGCGATCTGCTGGTTGGCGTAGCGCACGGCGTCGGTCTGCAGCACCTCCATCTTGAACATGAAGGGATGCAGCTTGGCGTCCGGGTCCATCGCGAGCTTGGGCGCGTTGGCCGGGGTCATGACCTCGATCACGCCGGGATGGGCCTTGGCGGCGGCTACGTCGAGGTGGGTGACCCGGCCGCGGGCGATGCTGCTCACCGCCATCACGGCGTAGAGCATGCCCGCCGGGTGGTTGTCGGCGGCGAAGCGTGCGGCGCCGGTGGTCTTGAGCACGCCCTCACGCCGGGTCAGCGGCTGGCCGATGCTGGAACCCATACGGACATGCGCGGGGGCTTGCGTAATGGTGATCTCGGCCATGGTCAGGCGGCTCCTGCGAAGGGGGAGGCGGGGAGGGCGGGCATGTGCTCCGGGGTGCCTTTGGCAGCCAATGTGAGCGCGCGCACCACGATGCGGCGGGCGAGTTCTATCTTGAACGCGTTGTCGCCGGAGGGTTTGGCGCCGGCAAGGGCGGCCTCGGCGGCGCGGCGGAAGCTGGCGGTGTCCGGCGTCGCTTCGGCCAGGGTGACCTCCGCCTCGTGAGCGCGCCAGGGTTTCAGCGCCACGCCGCCGAGGGCGATGCGGGCTTCGGCGATCGTGCCGCCCTCCATCCGCAGTGCCGCGGCGGCGGACACCACGGCGAACGCGTAGGAGGTGCGTTCGCGGACCTTGAGGTAGCGGGCATTCTCCGCGAACCCGGCGGCGTCCGGCGGCAGGCGCACGGCGGTGATCAGTTCGCCGGGTTGCAGGCCGGTTTCGATCTCGGGTGTCGTGCCCGGGAGGCGGTAGAAGGTCTCGAGCGGGATGTCGCGGGTGCCAGCCGTGCCGGCGACCTCGACGATGGCGCCGAGGGCGACCAGGGGGACGCAGAAATCGGACGGGTTGGTGGCGATGCAGTGTTCGCTCCAGCCCAGGATGGCGTGCAGCCGCGTCTCGCCGCCGACCGCGTCGCAGCCGGCGCCGGGGTCGCGTTTGTTGCAGGCGCTGGCGGTGTCGTAGAAATACGCGCAGCGGGTGCGTTGCAGCAGGTTGCCCCCCACGGTGGCAGCGTTGCGGAGTTGGGCGGACGCGCCGGAGAGCAGGGCCTCCGCCACCGCCGGGTAGCGTTTGGCGAACGCCGGGTCATACGCCAGGTCCGCGTTGCGGACGAGGGCGCCGATGCGTGTCGCGCCGCCGGGCAGCGTCTCGATGCGGTCGAGCCCGGGGAGGCGGCTGATGTCCACCAGGTGGCCGGGCCGCATGACCCCGCCCTTCATCAGGTCCAGCAGGTTGGTGCCAGCCGCGAGGTATGCGGCCCCGGGCACGGCGCCGGCACGGACGGCCTCGGCGATGCTGGCGGGCCGGGCGTATTCGAAGCGGTTCATGCCGCGTCCCTCCGCTCGGCTGCATTCATGCTGCGCTCTGCCTCGAGCACCGCCTCGGTGATGCCGATATACGCGCCGCAGCGGCAGAGATTGCCGCTCATCGCCTCGCGCACCCGCTCGGGATCATTGCCGGCGTGCCCTTCGCGGATCAGGCCGATGGCGCTCATGATCTGCCCGGGCGTGCAGAAGCCGCATTGGAAGCCGTCATGCGCGATGAAGGCGGCCTGCACCGGGTGCAACTGGTCGCCGTTCGCCACGCCCTCGATGGTCAGGACGTCCGAGCCGTCGAGGCTCACCGCCAGCGCCAGGCAGGAATTCACGCGGCGGCCATCCACCAGCACGGTGCAGGCGCCGCACTGGCCGCGGTCGCACCCCTTCTTGGCGCCGGTCAGATCCAGCCGCTCGCGCAGCAGGTCCAGCAGGGTGATGCGGGGGTCGTCGAGCGTGATCGCCCGCTTTGTGCCGTTGATCGTCAATGTGATTGACAGGCTCATGCGATACTCCGATCAGACCTGTTGTGTGAGCGGCAGATACGGAGGCACCCTCCGCTTTACAAGTGGAGCCATCCTGGACGATCGGGTGACAACCAAGCCGGCGCGGAAGCCGGGGGCTGCGCGCAAGCCTAGGGCTGACAGCGTGCGCAACCGCGAGCGGGTGCTGGAGGCGGCCAAGGCGGTGTTTGCCGCCGGTGGTCCGGATGCAAGCCTGGAGGCGGTGGCGCGGCGCGCCGATGTCGGCATTGGAACCCTATACCGGCATTTCCCGACCCGCCAGGCCCTGTTCGAGGCGGTGTACCGCCGCGAGGTGGAGCAACTGGTGGAGCTGTCGGGCCAACTCGGCGCCGACCTGCCGCCGCTCAAGGCGTTGCGGCACTGGCTGCACGCCAATGTCGAGTTCGTGGCGACGAAGAAAGGGATGTCGACGGCGCTGGCGGTGGCGATCCACGCCGGGTCCGACCTGACGGCGTATTCGATGGACCGGCTGGGTGGCGCGGTGGCGCCGCTGCTGCACCGGGCGGTCGAGGCGGGGGCGATCCGGCCCGACATCAGCGCGGAGGACATCCTGCGCACCGTGGTCGGGCTCTGTTACACCCACGACAAGCCGGGTTGGACCGGCAGCGTGCTGCGCCTGGTGGATGTGTTCGTGGACGGGATGGCGCGTGGCGGTTGACGGTACATGGCTTGCACGGCTTCGCCCCATGCGCACCCTCCTCGCTCTCGCCTTGCTGGCCCCGCTCGCCGCCCAAGCCCAGACCCTGCGCATCGGCATGCGCGACGACCCGGACATCCTCGACCCGGCGTTCTCCCGCACCTATGTCGGCACCGTCATGATGACGGCCCTGTGCGACAAGCTGTTCGACTTCGACGCCAAGCTCGCCATCGTCCCCGTGCTGGCCAGTTCCTACCGGTGGTCCGATCCCACGACGCTGATGATCGAGGTCCGTCCTGGCGTCACGTTCCAGGACGGCGAGAAGCTGGACGCCGCCGCCGTCGTCTACAACCTGGAGCGCGAGCTGAACGCGCCCGGCAGCCCGCGCCGCAGCGAGATCGGCGCCATGGACCATGCCGAGGCGGCCGGCCCGATGACGGTGCGCGTGGTGATGAAGCAGCCGTTCTCCCCGTTCGTCGCGGCGCTGACCGACCGCGCCGGGATGATGGTGTCACCGAAAGCGGCGGAGGCGGAGGGCAAGGATTTCGGCCTGCACCCGGTCTGCGCCGGGCCGTTCAGCTTCGTGGAACGGGTCGCGCAGGACCATGTGACGCTGGCGCGCTACCCCGGCTACTGGGACGCCGCGCGCATCCATCTGGACCGCGTGACGTACCAGATCATCCCCGACAGCAGCATCCGGCTGCAGAACCTGCAGGCGGGCGCGCTGGACATGGCGGACGTGGCGCCGCTGGACGTGGAGGCGGCCAAGCGGGACGCCAAGCTCGCCATCGTGTCCGTGCCCAGTCTCGGCTACGGCGCGCTGACGATGAACGTGGCGAACGGCCCGCGCGCGCAGTCGCCGCTCGGCAGCGATGCGCGGGTGCGGCTGGCCTTCGAGCTGTCGCTGGACCGGCAGGCGATCAACGAGGTGGTGTACGGCGGCGCCTATACCCCCAACGCGCAGGCGACCTCCGCGGTGAGCCCGATGTTCGACCCGGCGCTGCCGGTTCCCGGGCGGGATTTGGACCGCGCGAAGGCGCTGCTGAAGGAGGCGGGTGTGGCCACGCCGCTGCGGGTAGACATGGTGGTCACCAACACGCCGCAGGGGGTGCAGACCGGCGAGGTGATCCAGTCGATGGCGGCGGAGGCCGGGTTCGATGTGCGGGTGAACGCGATGGAGTTCGGCACGGCGATCGCCGCGGTGAACCGGGGGGACTTCCAGGTGTCGCTCGGCGGCTGGTCCGGGCTGCTGGACACGGACAGCAACGCCTGGTCGTTCCTGCACAGCGGGGGTGCGCTGAACTTCGCGCACTATGCCAGCCCCAAAGTGGACGCGTTGCTGGACCAGGCACGGGTGGAGAGCGATCTCCCGGCCCGGCGCGGGCTTTACAGCCAGGTTTGGCAGCAGGTCAGTTCGGATCTGCCGCTGATCTACCTATGGACGCCGCGCAACATCGAGGGGGTGTCGCGCCGGGTGCAGGGGTTCTCGCTGCTGGCGGACGGGCTGTTGCGGTTGCAAGATGTCAGCTTGCAGTAGGCCAGGTTGTGAGACGGACTCTCCGCCTCCCGTGAAAGACGGGAGAGGCAGAAAGCTCGGTCAGCTCTTTACGTCCACCCCGGCCGCGCGCTCGACCGCGGTGACCATGGCCGAGTGGTCCATGTCCGCCCCGCCATGGGCCACGCAGGAGGAGAACATCTGCTGCGCCAGCGCCACGCCGGGCAGCGACAGGGCCAGGTCCCGCGCGCCGGCCAGCGCCAGGGCGAGGTCCTTCTGGTGCAGGCGGATGCGGAAACCGGGGGCGAAGGTGCGCTCGGTCATGCGCTTGCCGTGCACCTCCAGGATGCGGGAGCTGGCGAAGCCGCCGAGCAGGGCCTGGCGGACGCGCTCCGGATCGGCGCCGGATTTGCGGGCGAAGGTCAGCGCCTCGGACACGGCCATGATGTTGGCGGCCACGATCATCTGGTTGGCGACCTTGCACGTCTGCCCCGCGCCGGCTGGGCCGACATGGGTGATGGTCTTGCCCATCACTTGCATCAGCGGCAGGGCGCGGGCGAAGGCCTGCTCCGTCCCGCCGCACATGATGGTCAGGGACGCGGCCTTCGCCCCCACTTCGCCGCCCGACACCGGCGCGTCCACCCATTCGCACCCGGCGGCCTCGATTTTGGCGGCGAAGCCCTGGGTGGCGGCCGGGCTGATCGAGGACATGTCCATCACCAGGGTGCCGGGCTTCAGCGCCGGCGTGATGGCGGAGGGGCCGAACAATGCCGCCTCCACGTCCGGCGTGTCCGGCAGCATCAGGATCACGACTTCGGACGCCGCGGCAACGGCGGCCGGGTCCGCCATCACCTCGGCGACGGCGCGGATCTCGGCGGGGAGCGAGGCGCGCTCCGGCACGATGAGCGCGTGACCCGCTGCCTTGAGGTTGAGGGCCATGGGGCGGCCCATGATGCCCAAGCCGAAGAAGCCAATTCGCATGTCGTGGTCCGTTCGCGCATGAAACCAGCTTCCTGTATCGGGGAAAAACCGGCGGAGTGCCAGCACCGGGGCTCACCTGCCGGACGAAAGGACGTTATGGACACGCTGCAAACGCAACCCTGGCCACAGGCCGTGGACGCGGCTTCGGCCGGCTTCGATCCCGCCGGGCTGGATGCCGCCATCGCCTTCCACCGGGCGCACGAGACCGACTGGCCGCGTTCGATGTACCGCCCGGACGGCCAGTATATCGGCACGGCCGCGATCGGCGACCGGCCGGAGTTCGCCGCCGTGATCGGCCCGGTGCGGCCCCGCGGCGAGCCGAACGGCCTCATCCTGCGCGGCGGCCGCCTGGTTGCCGAGTGGGGCGACACGTCCCGGCCGGACATGACGTTCTCGGTCGCGAAAAGCTACTTGGCGCTGCTGGCCGGTCTCGCGGTGGCCGACGGCTCGATCGCGGATTTGGACGGCCCGGTCGCGGCCGAGGTGGACCAGCCCTGGTTCGCCAGCCTGCACAACGCTCGCATCACCTGGCGCCACCTGCTGCAGCAGACGAGCGAGTGGCAAGGCACGCTCTGGGGCAAGCCGGACACCGCCGACCACAACCGCGTGGTGGGCGGACCGGCCGAGACGCGGACCGCAGCGAAGGGCGAGGCGCGGGTGCTCGCCGAACCGGGCACGCATTTCGAATACAACGACGTACGGGTGAACCTGCTCGCCGCGTGCCTCACGGACCGGTTCGGCCGCCCGCTGCCGGATGTGCTGCGGGAGCGGGTGATGGACCCGGTCGGCGCATCGGCCGAGTGGGAGTGGCACGGCTACGCGGGCGCCGTGCTCGACCCGGGCGGGCGCGCGCTCCATTGCGTGTCGGGGGGCGGGCATTGGGGCGGCGGGCAGTTCATCGGCAGCCGGGACCATGCCCGGATGGGCCAGTTGGTGTTGGACGGCGGACGTTGGGCCGGGCGGCAGGTGGTGCCCGCGGAGTGGGTGCGCACGATGCTGACGCCGTCGCCGTGCAACGACCAGTACGGATTGCTCTGGTGGTTGAACAGCGGGGCGCAGCCGTTGTTTCCCTCGGCCCCGGCGGACAGCGTGTTCGCGTTGGGGGCAGGGCGGAGCCTGGTATGGATCGCGCCGTCGTTGGAGCTGGTGACGGTGGTGCGCTGGATCGACCGCGACGGGGCGGACGGGATGTTCGGGGCGGTGATGGCGGCGCTGACGTGATGACGCGGCCATTCGCAGCGTCACCCCCGCATGAACCCCGCCGCGCGTTCCGCCATCATCATCACCGCCGGCTGGATGTTGGAGGACGGCACCAGCGGCATCGCCGAAGCGTCCACCACCCGCAGCCCGTCCACCCCGCGCAGGCGAAGCTGCGGGTCCAGCACTGCGGCGTCGTCGCTGCCCATCCGGCACGTGCCGGACGGGTGGTAGACCGTGGTCGCCGTCGCCCGGATGAAGTCCAGCAACGCCTCGTCGCTGTCCACGTCGGGCGCCGGGTGCAGTTCCTCCTCCACCAGGGCGGCGAACGCGGCGGAGCGGGCGATACGCTGGCCGATGCGGGCGCCGGCCACCATCAGATGCTGGTCGGACGGTGCGGAAAGATAGTTGGCGTGGATCACCGGGCGGTCTGCCGGGTCCGGCGAGCGCAAGGTCACGGTGCCGCGGCTGTCCGGGCGGCACTGGTTCCAGTTCACCATCACGCCGGGATGCTTCGGCAGCACGTAGCCGGCGCCGGGTGTCAGGCTGAAATTGATGAACTGGTATTGCAGCTCGGCTTCCTCGGCGCCCGGCGTGCCGCGGGCGAACAGGGTGGCCTCGGTCGCGCCAACCGCCATCGGCCCCGACCGCCGCACCGCATAGCCCAGCGCCATCGCCGCCATGCGCAGCTTGCTGGCGGTGATCTCGTTCAGCGTCCCCGCCGACCGCGTGCGGTAGGACAGGCGCGCCATCAGATGGTCCTGCAGGTTCTGGCCCACGGCCGGCCGGTGCAGGACGGGGGCGATGCCGTGCTCCTGCAGCGCGGCCCCATCTCCCACGCCGGACAGGAGCAACAAGTGCGGCGTGGCGATCGCACCGCTGCACAGCACCACTTCCCGCGCGGCATCGAAGCGGGCCGCCTCGCCGTCCGGGAGCGCCACCTCCACGCCAGTCGCCCGCCCGCCGGCAAACGTCACGCGCTGGGCCGCCGTCCCCGTGATGACGCGCAAATTGGGCCGGCCACGCGCCGGGCGGAGGTAGGCCTGTGCCGTGCTGATCCGCCGGCCGCCACGCACGTTCATCTGCACGGGGGCGGCGCCCTCGATCGGCCCGTCGTTGATGTCGCGGTGCAGCGGGAACCCGGCCTCCCGGCAAGCCGCGAGGAACGCCGCCGCCCCTTGCGACAGGACGCGGGGCTCGCTGACCGGGATGAGGCCGTCCTTGCCGCGCGACTCTCCCGCGTCACCCTCCCACCGCTCGATCTTGCGGAAGGCGGGCAGCACGTCCTCCCACGCCCAACCGCGCGCGCCGGCTTGCGCCCAACGGTCGTAGTCGTGCGGCGAGCCGCGCAGGAACACCAGGCCGTTCACCGAGCCGGACCCGCCCAGCACCTTGCCGCGCGGCCAGGCGATGCTGCGGCCGTGCAGTTCCGGTTCCGCCTCGGTCGCGTAGCCCCAATCGTAGCGGCGGGACTTGGACAGCCGGGCATAGCCGGCGGGGATGTGGATCCAGGGATCGCGGTCCGGCGGCCCCGCCTCCAGCAGGGTCACGCGGACCGCCGGATTTTCGCTCAGCCGGGCGGCCATGATGCAGCCGGCGGTGCCGCCGCCGACGATCACGTAATCCGAGGATTCGGTCCGCATGGTGGGCCGTCAGCCGGGGAGGCTGAGCTCCTGCTCGACCACGCGCACCCAATAGGCCGCGCCGAGCGGCAGGATCTCGTCGTTGAAATCGAATTTCGGCGTGTGCAGGCCGTGGACGGCGCCGTCCGGAGCGCTGCCGTTGCCGATAAAGATGAACGCGCCGGGTTTGGCCTCCAGCATGAAGGCGAAGTCCTCGCCGCCGGTGACGGGCGTGGCGGCCGTTTCCACCGCCGCGTCCCCCACCAGCGTCTTGGCGGCGGCGGCGGCCAGCACCGTCTGCTCCGGATGGTTCACCAGGGGGGTCGTCCCCCAACCGATGCGGAACGTCGCGGTGGCGCCGTGCAGGGCGGCCAAGCCGTGCGCCAATTCCTCCATCCGGCGGTCGATGATCGCGCGGGTCTCGTTGCTGAAGCAGCGCGCGGTCCCGGCGAGGGTGAGCTTGGCCGGCATCACGTTGACCGCCTGGCTCGACCCGGCCTCGATATGGCCGACGGAGATCACTGCGGTTTCCAGAGGCGGCACGTTGCGGCCGACGATGGTCTGCAGCCCCAGCACGAAATGCGCCTGCACCACGGTCAGGTCCGCCGCGAGGTGGGGGCCGGCGCCGCCATGGCCGCCATTGCCCTCGAACGTGACGCTCCAGCCGGAGGTGCCGGCGAGGTAGGGGCCGGTGCGGATGGCGAACTCGCCCACCGGCAGCCCAGGAACGTTGTGCATGCCGTACACGGCGTCGACCGGAAAGCGGTCGAACAGCCCGTCCGCCAGCATCTTGCGCGCCCCGCCGCGGCCTTCCTCGGCCGGCTGGAAGATGAGTTGCACCGTCCCGGCGAAATCGCGGTTGGCCGAGAGGTGCTTTGCCGCGCCGAGCAGCATGGTGGTGTGCCCGTCATGCCCGCAGGCGTGCATCACGCCCTGGTTGGTGGAAGCGTGCGGCGCGCCCGTCTGTTCGTGGATCGCCAGCGCGTCCATGTCCGCCCGCAGCCCGATCGCGCGCTGACCCGGCAGGCGGCCGGTGATGGTGCCGACCACGCCGGTGCCGCCGACCCCCTCCGTGACATCGATGCCCCATTCCCGCAGCTTGGCCGCGACCAGCGCCGCCGTCCGCACTTCCTCCAGGCCCATTTCCGGGTGGGCGTGGATGTCTTGCCGGATCGCCGTCAGCTCGGCGTGGTAGGGACGGATCTGCTCGATCAGGCTATCGGACATCGTTCACTCGTGCGGTTCTGCCGTTGCACGCTGAGCCGATCGGCCCGTCGATGCAACTCGCGGAACGGCTCAGCCGCGCAGGAAAATCCTCATTCGGGAGCGTGCAGCCGGCCGGACCGCGGCGTGCTGCACGGCGTGGAAGGCGACGGCACGGGCCAGGCAATCGATGATCTCGGGCGGATGCGGGTCACACCCGCCTTCGATCCCCGGTGTCGTCAGGCAAAGTTCGCCATCCCGCCATGGATACACGTAGCGGCGGTTGGTTTGCGCGAACACCACCACCACCCCTGCCGGGTCGATCGCGGTGCACTTGAACTCGCTGATGTCGAGCGCTGGTTCCAACTCGGTGTCCATGGGTTGCATTGCCTGGGTCACGGGTCACGATGCCTGGACAATACGTCCGTACTTTCCGGCCGGTTGTTAGAACTGCGTCAATGCCATGGGCGCCGGCCCGTGCAGCCGAACGGCTCTCGCGTCCGTTCACAACGACGGGTTGTCGAGCAGATAGAACAGCCCGCCGGCCAGCAGCATCGTCACCGGCAGCGTGAACAGCCAGGCCATCGCGATGCGAACCAGCATCCCGCGTTGCACGCCCTGCCCACCGCTGATCATCGTGCCCGCGATGCCGGACGTGATGATGTGAGTCGTGCTGACCGGCAGCCCGGTGAACCCGGCGGTTGCGATCAGCACCGAGCCGACCAATTCCGCGCTGACGCCCTGGCCCGGCGTCATGTGCTGCTTGCCCAGCCGCTCGCCGAGGGTCGTGACCACGCGCTTGTAGCCGACCATCGTGCCGACGCCGAGGCAGAAGGCGCTGAGCACGCGGACCCAGTACGGCGCATATTGCACGGGCGGGCCCATCGCCTTGCGCAGCGTCTGCGCCGCCGCCTTGTCGTTGGCGCTCACGCCGGGTGCCTCGGTGACGTGCTTCATCTCGCTCAACACGACATACACGTCGCCGCGGAGTTGGGCGCGGGTCGCCCGGGTCTGGCCGGGATCGCCGGCTGGCTGCGTGGCTGCGGCCTGCATACCGGCCCCGGTTTGCTGCAGCGCCATCGCCGCCTTCACTGCGTCCGCCCGCTGATCGTCGCCGTATTGCTGGATCAATGGGATCGCCGCCGCCGCGTTCTGGCCGAGTTGGGCGAGCTGCGCCGATGCGTTCGGGTTCAGCGCGTAGGTCGCCGGCAGCAGGCCGATGATGGTCAGCATGATGAGCCCGATGCTTTTCTGCCCGTCATTGGTGCCATGCGAGAAGCTGACGGAGGTGCAGGTGAGGATCAGCAGGCTGCGCAGCCACCACACGGGCGCCTCACCCTCCTTCGGCGGCTCGAACAGGTGGCCGCGGCGGACCACGAGGCGCAGGATCAGGTAAAGCCCGCCCGCCCCGGCCAGGCCCAGGACCGGCGAGATAGCAAGCGCCTCCAGCACGGTGATGATCTGCTGCCAGTCCACCCCCTGGCCCAGCCCGCGCGCGTGCATCAGCGCGTCGGCCGCGGCGACCCCGATCAACGCGCCGATGATGCAGTGCGACGAGCTGTTGGGGATGCCGAACGCCCAGGTCAGAACATTCCAGAACAGCGCCGCCGCAAACAGCGAGACAAGCATCGGCACCGCCGGCGACCCGTCCGGCGGGGTCAGCACGTCGGGCGGCAAGATCTCCACCAGCGCGTAGGCCACGGATATGCCGCCGACCAGCACGCCGGTGAAGTTCAGCAGGCCGGACCAGAGCACCGCGGGTACGGGCTTCAGCGAATGGGTGTAGATCACGGTCGCAACCGCGTTGGACGTATCGTGGAAGCCGTTGGTGGCTTCGAAGGCCAGCACCAGGATCAGGCACCCGATCAGCATGGCGATGACGGCGCCGGACTCCGGCGTGAAATGAGCGAGCATCTCCAGTCTCCAACACGGCAGGACCTGAACGTGCCGGCCCTTCGTTCGCCCTATGTCAATTGGAAGACATCTTTGAAGCGGCAGGCCGGGCGTATGACCGAGTGGCCTCGTGCGGGAGTGACATGCGGTTGACGGTGGTGCTCGCGCGATGGATTGATGTGTCCCATCGGTCGCGATTGTCCAAATGGGCCGAGCGCCAGGAAACCGGGAACACACCTGCGCCATGCCGAGACGAGCGCCTTCGGGCCGAGACGGGCATGCGCGGCATGATGCCTGCTCCCCATAGGGAAACTCGATGAGCGTTCCGCGCCGCGTGCAGCCGCCTCGCCAGCACCCGGAAGGCCATCTGGAGATCGCTGCGTGGAGCGGCGTGTCCGGCTGGATATGGTTTCCGGACGAGCCGGAGCACCGGGCCGTGTTGGAGGTAATCCACGACAACGCAGTGTTTGCCCTCATCACGGCCAACCAGCCGCGTTCGGACCTCAAGGCAGCAGGCATCGGGGACGGCCTGCACGGCTTCCAGTTCACCTTGCCGAAGAACGTGTTCACGGACACGACCGTCACCATCCACGTGAGGGAACGCGCGACCGGCGCCGAACTCGCCGGGTCGCCCTTCGTGCTCGAGAACGACGGAGCGAGCGTCGAGCGCGTCAAGGAAAACGTCGCCCGCATCGTAGACCATTTCGCGCATGGCGGCAGCGAGGAGGAGACGCTGGAACTGGCCGCATTCCTCCTGCGGCAACACGATCGTGCCGCGGCCCGGTATCAGGCCCTGGCGAGCCAGCGGCGGGATGTGGTCCGCCATTGGGCCGAGGGGCTCGGCCGCCTCGGACCACTCTCGGACGCCGTACAGGGACTTCTGTCCACGGCGCGTCACCAGTATGGCGACGACGTGCTCGCCCTCCCGACCTCGGGCCAGCCCGATGTCAGCGTCATCATCCCGGTGCACGGCAAGTTCTGGTACACCCACCAATGCCTGCGTTCGATCGTGACGCATCGGCCCAAGCGGCGTTTCGAGATCATTATCGTCGATGACCGGTCGCAGGACGAGACGCTGTTCGCATCCATGCTGTTGTCCGGCGTGCGCCTGCTCCGCAACGAGGCCAATCTTGGCTTCGTGGGCTCGGTGAGTGCCGGGGCCGCCGTTGCGAAGGGCAGGTGGCTGCTGATGCTCAACAACGACACGGAGGTGACGCCGGGCTGGCTGGACGAGTTGTGCGACACGTTCGAGCGGGACCCCCGCGTCGGCATCGCCGGGTCCAAGCTGCTGTTCCCGAACGGCCGTCTGCAGGAGGTGGGCGGCCTCATGTGGCGCTTCGCCGACGGGGCGAACCGCGGCCGCGACGGGGACGCGGAGGATCCCGGCTACTGCTACCTGCGCGACTCCGACTACGTGTCCGGCGCCGCGCTGATGATCGAGCGTGCGCTCTGGGATGAGGTCGGCGGGCTTACGCAGGAGTTTGCGCCAGCCTATTACGAGGACACCGATCTCTGCTTCAAGGTCCGCGCCACCGGGCGGCGCGTCGTCGTCCAGCCATACTCGCGCGTCGTCCACCACGAGGGCGTATCGGCCGGCACCGACGTCGGCGGGTCGGGCATGAAGCGCTTCCAGCGGGTCAACCAGACGAAATTCGCCAAGCGCTGGGCGTCCGTGCTGGCCGGCCACGGGCTGAATGGCAGCGACCCGGTGCAGGAAGACGCGCGCTACGTCCACAAGCGCGTCATTTTCATCGACGACACTGTTCCGGCACCCGACCGTGACGCCGGATCGAACGCAGCGTTCGAGCATATGCAGGCGCTGCAGCGGATCGGCTACGAAGTCCACTTCGTGTCGGCGGAAAGCATGGCCCGTGTGCCAGGGTATACCGCAGCCTTGGAACGGCGAGGCATACGCTGCTACTACGTCCCGTATACGTGGTCGGTGGAGGAGGTGCTGCGCCGCACCGACCATGGCTTCGATCTCGCCTACATCCACCGGCCGGGGAATGCGAGCAAGTACACGGCCGTGATCCGCAGCCTGCACCCCAAGGCCCGCATCGTCTTCAACGTCGCCGACCTGCATCATGTGCGGTTGCAGCGGGAGGCGGCGTTGCTCGGCCGCCCGGACCTCGATGAGGCTGCAGGGCGGATGCGCGACCTGGAGTTCGCGGCGTTGCGCTCGGTGGACCACGTGATCTCCCACTCGGATGCCGAGGCCAGCCTGATCCGCGCGGCGCTCCCGGATGTTCCGGTCTCCGTCATCCCATGGACGGTCATGCCGGACCCGGCGACGGCGCCGTTCGGCAGCCGCAGCGGCGTGGCTTTCGTGGGCAGTTTCGACCACCCGCCGAACCGGGATGCGGCGAAGTGGCTCGCCTCCGAGGTGATGCCGCTGGTATGGGAGCGGGACCCCCACATCCGGCTCTCCATCATCGGCAGCGGCATCACGGAGGAGGACCGGTCGATCGCCTCCGACCGGCTGACCGTCGTCGGCTGGGTGCCGGACATCACCAAGGCCTTGCACGCGTTCCGGCTGACCGTGGCGCCGCTGCGTTACGGGGCGGGCCTGAAGGGCAAGGTGCTCGACAGCATGGCCGCCGGACTACCCACGGTCATGACCCCGATCGCGGCCGAGGGCATGGATCTGGCGCCACCGCTCGACCAGCTCGTGGCCGTCGCGCCCGACGCATTGGCCGGTCTCATCGTCAGCCTTCACAATGACGCCGACCGCAACCGCTTGCTTGCCGAGGCTGGATTGCAGCACGTAAGCCGACACTACTCGCCGGACGTCATCGACCGGTTGCTGCAGCAGGTTGCGGGCGGTTGCGGCAGTTGAAAGGGCGAACGGCGACCGTGCCGGTAGCGGCTGACGCCGTCTCCCCATTCGGAAAGGGTCCGGCAATGCGAGTGGACGACGAGGAGATGGAGGCCTCTTGGCGCCATCTCGGCGAGGCGTATGCGACAGAAACGTCAGCGCTGCCCCGAGCGCGCCGCGGTCGCCAGCACGTCGGCCCGCTCGTTCATCACGTCCCCCGCGTGGCCGCGGACCCATTTCCACTCGATCTCATGTGGCTTGGCCGCATCCAGCAAGCGCCGCCAGAGATCCATGTTCGCCACCGGATCCCCGGCCGCATTGCGCCAGTTACGGCGCACCCAGCCGGTGTGCCAGCGGGTGATGCCGTTGCGGACATATTCGCTGTCGGTGTGCAGCACCACGCGGCATGGGCGCTTGAGCGTCTCCAGCGCCGCCGCTGCTGCCGTCAGTTCCATGCGGTTGTTGGTGGTAGCCGGGTCGGCGCCGGTCAGTTCCCGCTCGGCGCCGCCGAAGCGCAGGATGGCGGCCCAGCCACCCGGGCCGGGGTTGGGCTTGCAGCCGCCATCGGTCCAGATCTCCACGGGGAGGGTGGCATCAGCGGCGGCATTGGCATCAGAGTCCGTAGGCATGCTCGTCCGTCGCCTCGAGATGGAAGCGTAGCTTCGCCAGGTATTCCAGCGGGTCCTTGCGGGTCACCAGGGCACCCGGCGGCGTGTTCACCCAGTCATACAGGCGGGTCAGCAGGAAGCGGATCGCCGCCCCCTGGCACAGGACGGGCAGCGCTGCGCGCTCGGCTGCCGACAGGGGCCTCTCGGCAGCGTAGGCGCGCAACAGGGCGCGGGCTTTCGTGACGTTGAATGCCATGTCCGGCTCGAAGCACCATGCGTTCAGGCAAACGGCAATGTCGTAGGCGAACAGGTCGGTGGCGGCGAAGTAAAAGTCGATCAGCCCCGACAAAGCCCCGTCGAGGAAGAACACGTTGTCCGGAAACAGGTCGGCGTGGATGTGTCCGCGGGGCAGGGCGCCGGGCCAGTCCCGCAGGATGCGGTCCAGAGCCGCCGCCAACTGCGCGCCCAGCCCGGCCTGCACCTCATCCGCACGCGGCAGGCTGCGGTCCAGCAACGGGCGCCAGCCGTCCGGACCCAAGGCATTGGCCCGTTGCGGCGCGTAGTCGAGGCCGGCCAGGTGCAAGCGCGCCAACGCCGTGCCGACCGGCGCGCAATGGCCCGGCCGCACCCGGCGCGGCCAGATACCGGGGAGGAACGTGGTCACGCAGGCAGGACGCCCCGCCAGATGCCGCAGCGCCTGGCCATCCTGCGCACGGACCGGTTGCGGGCAGGTGATCCCGCGGCCAGCCAAGTGCTCCATGAGGCCGAGGAACCAGGGCAACTCCGCCGGGTCCACCCGCTTCTCGTAGAGCGTGAGGATGAAGTCTCCGGCTGTGGTGCGCAGTGAAAAATTGCTGTTCTCGACACCCTCGGCAATGCCGCGGAAAGCAACCACCGTCCCCAGGTCGTAGTCGGCGACAAAGGCGGACAGTGCCTCGTCGGTAACCTCGGTGTAGACAGCCATCAGTGGGTGTTTGTGGGCGAGGCAGAGGCAGTCCGCCCGACGAGACGATGTTGTAGCGCGGACAACGTCCGGCGTTCGCGCGCCAGCGGGAGCGCTATGCCAGAACTCAAGAAAGCGGCGCGGGGAGCTTAAAGATCACATCCTCATCGGTGACCCGCCGCTCCTCAATGCCCAGTGTGTAACGCGCGGAAAGATGGGTCAGCATCTCCTGCACCAGCGCTTCCGGGGCCGATGCGCCCGCAGTCAGCCCGAGTGTGTCCACCCCGTCCATCAGCGTCCAGTCCAGGTCCCGCGCCCGCGGCACCAGCACCGCGCGCTTGGCGCCAGCACGCTCGGCCACCTCGCGCAGCCGCTGGGAGTTCGAGGAGTTTGGGCTGCCGATCACGATCACCAGGTCGCAATCGGGTGCCACTGCCTTGACCGCCGCCTGGCGGTTCGTGGTGGCGTAGCAGATGTCCTCGCGCTTCGGCCCCTCGATGGCGGGAAAGCGGGTGCGCAGAACCTCGACGATGTCGGCCGTGTCATCGACCGAAAGTGTCGTCTGCGTGATGAAGGCGAGCGGGCCGGGCGCCGGCTGCACGGTGGCCGCCTCCTGCGAATCCTGCACCAGCGTCACGGCACCCGGCGGCAACTGGCCCATCGTGCCGACGACTTCCGGGTGGCCGGCATGGCCGATCATCAAGATGTGGTGCTGGTCCGGACCGCCCTCGGCGAAGTGCCGCTCCGCCTCGCGGTGCACCTTGCTGACCAGCGGGCATGTCGCGTCGTAGTAGTGCAGATGGCGCCGCTCGGCCTCCAGCGGCACGGATTTCGGCACGCCGTGGGCGGAGAACACGACATGCGCGTCCGGCGGCACCTCGTCCAGCTCCTCGACGAACACCGCGCCCTGCGCCTCTAGCGCCTCGACGACCGTCCGGTTGTGGACGATCTCGTGGCGGACATAGACGGGGGCGCCGAAACGGCGGATGGCTTCCTCCACGACGCGAATCGCGCGGTCGACGCCCGCGCAGAACCCGCGCGGGCCGGATAGGAGGACTCGGAGATGAGGCAGTTGGGGCATGTTGTCCGCGGCTTCTATGACGCGCACTATGCCTAGACGCCCGTCCTGCCACAACCCGCAGTGCCCCGACGCCAGTTCGGGTGTGTCCCCAGCCTTGCCGAACTCGCCCTCGCCGCACTCGCGGGCCGTCCGACCGGAGTTCCCGATGTTGTCGTCCATGATTGCGCGTGCCTTTCCGTTGCCGGCTGTGTCCGGTGCGGCGTTGCTCCTACTCTGCGCCGTCACCCTCGATGGGTGCGGGCCCGAGCGGCCGCAATTCGCCCCTGCCTGCCCGCATACCGCGTTCCTCAGTGATGCCGCCGACCTCACCCGCTTCAAAGGTGCCGGCACCGATTTGACGGATATGGTCGTCGATGGCCGGATCACAGGGCTGGCCGGCAAATGCTCGTATGTCGACGCCGAGCACCTCGCGATGGTGATCTCGGTCAACCTCGACCTGACCCGGGGCCCCGCCATGCAAGGGCGTATGGCCGACGTGACGTATTTCGTGTCGGTGTCCCGCGGGGGCACCATCCTCGACAAGCGGCAATACACGATCCAGGCCGCTTTCGCTCGCAACAGCGACCGGCTGCGCCTGACTGGCGACGAAATCGACCTGACGCTGCCGACGCCGGGGAAAGTGGCAGGGGCGGACTACAACGTCCTTGTTGGTTTTCAGCTCACTCCCTCGGAACTGGCCTTCAACCGCCGTCGCGGCCCGCGCTAGACTACAACGAATGACAGTCTCGAAAGGCTCTCCATGACCCGTCCCGGTGTCCTCCGATCCCTGCTCCTCGCTGGCGCCGCAGTCGGGCTCGCGGCTGCCATGCCCGCCGCGGCCAAGACGCTGGTGTTCTGCTCGGAAGGCTCGCCCGAGAACTTCAGCCCGATGATCAACACCACAGGCACCACCTTCGCCGCCAATCGCCCGATCTACAGCCGCCTGGTGGATTTCAAGGAAGGCACGACAGAGACCCAGCCCGGGCTGGCCGAGAGCTGGGACGTGTCGGCGGACGGCAAGACCTACACCTTCCACCTGCGCCATGGCGTGAAATGGCACAGCAGCGCCACCTTCAAGCCCACGCGCGAGTTCAACGCCGACGACGTGCTGTTCTCGTTCGACCGCCAGAAGAACGCGGACGACCCCTGGCACAAGATCTCGGGCGGCGACTACGAGTACTGGGGCGACATGGGCTTCGACAAGCTCATCGCCGGCATCGACAAGGTCGACCCCTACACCGTCAAATTCACACTTAACCAGCCGCAAGCACCCTTCATTGCCGACCTGGCGATGGATTTCGCGGCCATCATGTCGGCCGAATACGCCGATCAGTTGATGAAGGCCGGCAAGCCCGAGCAACTGGACCAGGTGCCGATCGGGACGGGCCCATTCTCCTTCGTCGCCTATCAGCGCGATGCCACGATCCGCTATCGCCGCTTCGACGATTTCTGGGGCACGAAGGCCAAGCTCGATGCACTGGTGTTCTCCATCAACAAGGACCCGGCGGTGCGCCTGGCCAAGCTGCGCGCCAACGAGTGCCAGGTGATGAACTACGCGAGCCCGCAGGACCTGCCGGGCATCCGCATCGACCCGCAACTCAAGTTGCTGGAGCAGCCGGGGCTGAACATCGGCTATCTCGCGTTCAACGCGACCAAGAAGCCGTTCGACGATAAGCGGGTGCGCATCGCGCTCAACATGGCGATCGACAAGGCCGCCATCATCAAGGCGGTGTACGGCGCCGCCGGGCAGCCGGCCAAGAACCTGATCCCGCCGATCATGTGGTCCTACGACAACAGCGTGCAGGATTTCCCATACGATCCGGACGCCGCCAAGAAGATGCTGGTGGACGCCGGCTACGCGGACGGGTTCGACACGGATCTGTGGGCGATGCCGGTGCAGCGGCCGTACAACCCGGATGCACGCCGCATCGCCGAGCTGATGCAGTCGGACCTGATGAAGGTCGGCGTGCGCGCCAAGATCGTCAGCTACGAGTGGGGCGAGTATCGCAAGCGCGTAGCCGCCGGGGAGGCGCAGATGGCAGAATACGGCTGGACCGGGGACAATGGCGATCCGGACAATTTCTTCTCCCCGCTGGCAAGCTGTGCTGCCGCCCGCCCCGGCGGTGGCAGCGCTAGCAAGTGGTGCAACCAGGACTTCGACGCGTTGCTGGCCAAGGCCGTCACCCTCTCGGACCAGGGCGAACGCGCAAAGCTGTATGAGCAGGCGCAGGTGATCATGCACCAGGAAGCGCCATTCTTCCTGATCGCTCACTCCGTGACCTTCCAGCCGATGCGCAAGGAGGTCACCGGGTTCGTGATGAGCCCGATCGGTGCGCAGTCGTTCAATACAGTGGATCTGCAGTAACCGGGTCGGTGCTTCAGCTAGGACGTCGTCCCCATCCCCTTGAGGGAGGGGTTAGGGGAGGGGTGGCAACCGGCAAACGTTCGCCGTGTGGCACCCCTCCCTCCGGCCCTCTTCCTCGAGCGGAGGGGGAGCGTCGAACAGCAACGCCGTGGCCAACAGAGCGAACGCGAAACTGTCCCTGATCCGTCTCCTGCTCCGCCGCGTCGCCCTTATCATCCCCACGGTGATCGGCGTCTCGCTGCTCGGCTTCCTGCTGATCCACGCCGTGCCGGGAGACCCGGTGGAGGTCCGCACCGGCGAGCACGGCATCTCCCCCGAGCGCCTGGCCTATTTCCGTCACGAACTCGGTCTCGACCAGCCGCTGTGGAAGCAGTTCGCCGACTACGAGGGCGCGCTGTTGCACGGCGACATGGGCCGTTCGGTGGTCACGCAACAGAGCGTGTGGTCGGAGTTCACCACCTTCTTCCCGGCGACGCTCGAACTCAGCCTGTGCGCGTTGATCTTCGCTCTGGTGGTCGGCCTGCCGCTCGGCGTGATCGCGGCCACCCGGCGGGGCACGCCGCTGGATTACGGGCTGATCGGCCTGTCGGTCACCGGCGCCTCCATGCCGATCTTCTGGTGGGGGCTGATGGCGATCCTGATCTTCTCGGTGGCCCTGGGCTGGACCCCGGTCTCCGGCCGCATCGACGAGCTATACTATGTCGAGCCGCATACCGGCTTCATGCTGATCGACAGCCTGCTTTACAGCGACGACCCGGGCGCGTTCGGCTCGGCGGTGCGCCACCTGATCCTGCCCACCATCGTGCTCGGCACCATCCCGCTGGCCACCATCGCGCGTATGACGCGCTCGGCCATGTTGGAGGTGCTGGGCGAGGACTACATCCGCACCGCCCGCGCCAAGGGGCTGGCGCCACGCCGGGTCGTGGTGGTGCACGCGCTGCGCAATGCGCTGATCCCCGTCGTAACGGTGCTGGGCCTGCAGGTCGGATCCTTGCTGGGCGGCGCGATCCTGACGGAGACGGTATTCGCCTGGCCCGGAATCGGCAGTTGGCTGGTCGATAGCGTGCAGCGGCGGGATTACACGGTGCTGCAGGGAGGTATCCTGCTGATCGCGATCCTGGTTATGGCGGTGAACCTGGGCGTCGACGTGCTCTACGGCGTGCTCAATCCCCGGCTGCGACGTTGAGGCTAGGCCGCCGGCGCTCCATCCACCACAGCGCCAGCCCGAGCAGGCCGACCAGCACCTCCCGCACCCGCTTCACTAGCGAGAGGGACAGGCCGGCGGCTTGCGGCAAACCGACCGCGGCGGCGGCGATCGCGAACCCCGTCTCCTGCACCACCAGCGCGCCCGGGACCGCGAACCCGGCGCTGCGGGCCGCCATGCCGAGCGCCTCCACGATCAGCGCCTGCACCCAGCCTACGTCGGCTCCCAACGCGTGCAGCACCGCCCAGCTTTCGATGCTGCCGAGCACCCAGGCGAACAAGTGCAGCCCTGCGGCAACCAGCAGCCGGCGGTGGCGGGCATACATCGCCGTCGCCGCCTCGTTCATGCCGCGCAGGGACCCGGCGCTCGGCCAGCGCGCGGCAATCTGCCCGGCTAGGAGTTCCAGCAGCCGCAGCAAGCCGAAGCGCTGGGCGGCCAGCAAGCCGCCCGCCATCCCGGCCGTCACCAGCACCGCACTCAGCCAACCCTGCCAGCCACCGGCCGAAGAGGTCGCGGCCAGTGCCGCGACGCCGGCCAGCAGGAAGACGAGCTGGGTCAGGAACTCGAGCGTCACGTCCACCACCACGCTGGCGCCGGCTTGCGCCAAACTGGCGGCGCCATCGCGGGCGAGCAGATGCGCCCCCACCACTTCGCCGCCCACCTGGGCCACCGGCAGCAACGAGTCGATCCCCTCGCGGATGATCCGCAGCCGGAACAGGCGGCGAAGCGGCAGAACCTGCGGCAAGATCCAGCGCCACGCCCGGGCAGAGAGCAGCAGCTGCAGCAAGTGCAGCGCCACCAGCGCCGGCAACAGCCACAGGGCATGCAGCGCACCGAAGCCGATGGCGAGCAGGCCGCGGCCGAGCGACACCACGGCCCATCCTGTGAACCCGACCAGCCCGGCCGCGAGCAGGACGTTGAGCGTGCGTCGTGGGGTCAGGCCGGCTCCGACGCGACCCGCTCGCGCCAGTCGGCAAGCACGTCGGCAAGTGTCTGCGTCCAGGCAATGGCCGGCGCCCACCCCAACAGGCTCAAGGCCAACGCATTGTCGCCGGCCGCCAGCGCGATCTCCGAAGGCCGCAGCCGTGCCGGGTCGCGCTTGACCGTGGCGTTCACGGCGGCCAGGCGAAGCAGGTCGTTCAGTATGTCGCCCACGCGCCGCGGCCGGCCGGAGGCGATGTTGAGGATGGTGCCGGACGCGACCGCCTCCCGCCGTTCGAGGCACAGCGCATAGGCACGGCATACGTCACGAACGTCGAGGAAATCCCGCAGCGGGTCGAGCGCTCCCACAGTGAGCTCCGGCGGCTGCAACCCGGCTGCAATACGCGCCACCTGCCGCGCGAAGGCCGCGACCACGAACGCGGCGGACTGGCCCGGCCCGGTATGGTTGAACGGCCGTGCGCGGATGATCTGCAGCCCGTCCCGCGCCATCGCGCCGAGCGCCAGGTCCGCCGCCGCCTTGGTGGCGCCGTAGGTGTTCATCGGCGCCAGCGCCGCCGTTTCGTCCAGCTTCTCGCCACGCAGGAACGAGTGCCCATAGGCCTCAGCGGTGGATGCGAACAACAGCGTGCAGCCGGGAATGGCCGTCAACGCCCGGGCAAGGGTAAGCGTGCCGCCCAGATTGACCTTCCAGGCAAGATCCGGATCGGCTTGAGCCTGAGGCACGGCGGAGATCGCGGCCAGATGGATGCAAGCATTCGGCTGCAGCGCCTGCACGGCGTCGCGGACCGCGGCTGTCTCGGTCACGTTGAAGCTGGCGGCCGTCACGTCGGAGTCCGGGAAGGTCGTGCGCAGCGCCGGCAGCAGATGGGCGCCCACGAACCCGGACGCGCCGGTGACCAGGATCCGGCCCAACCGGCCCGCCGCCGCCGCCGGCATGGTCAGGCGGCCATGCGGGCGCGATGCCGGGCCAGGTCGGCCTCCACCATCTCGGCGACCATGTCCTCCAGCGTCGTTTCCGCCTTCCACCCCAGCGCCTGGTGCGCCTTGGACGCATCGCCAAGCAGGATGTCCACCTCGGCCGGGCGGATCAGGTCCGACCGGGTCGTCACATGGTCCTCGGCATTCAGCCCGGCATGGCCGAACGCGATCCGGCACAGGTCCTGGATCGAGGTCGTACGGCCGGTGGCGATCACGTAATCGTCCGCCTCCTCCTGCTGCAGCATCCGCCACATGGCCTGTACGTAATCGCGCGCGTGTCCCCAATCGCGCGTGGCGTTCAGGTTGCCGAGCGGCAGTTCCTTCGCCAGCCCGAGCTTGATGCGCGCGACCCCGTCCGTGACCTTGCGGGTGACGAACTCGATGCCGCGCAACGGGCTCTCGTGGTTGAAGAGGATGCCGCTGCTGGCGTGCATGCCGAAACTCTCGCGGTAGTTCACCGTCATCCAGTGGGCATACAGCTTAGCGGCGGCATACGGCGAGCGCGGGTAGAACGGCGTGCGCTCGCTCTGCTTCGGCTCCTGGATCTTGCCGAACATCTCGGAGGAGCTCGCCTGATAGAACCGCGCCTGCGGCCGCATCAGCCGCACCGCCTCAAGCACGTTGGCCGCCCCGAGCCCCGTCACGTTGCCGGTCAGCAGCGGCTGCTGCCATGACGCGGCGACGAAGGATTGCGCGGCCAGGTTATACACCTCGTCGGGCTGATAGGTCGTAATCACCCGGATCAGGCTCGACAGGTCGGTCAGGTTCGCATCGACCAGTTCCACGTCGTTCAGGATGCCGAGCCAGCGCAGCCGTTCGCCGATCACGTCCGAAGACGCCGAGCGCCGCATCAGCCCGATCACACGGTAGCCTTTGCCCAGCAGCAACTGCGACAGATAAGCGCCGTCCTGCCCGGTGACGCCGGTAACGAGTGCTGTGGGCATGACCGTCCTTAACGCTGACAAGTCTGTGCGGATAACCCACAAAGCCCCTGAAATCCAGCGGGGCCTGCAAGCAGGCAGGTTCCGAGTGGCATCGGTCTTGCTCGGCACGGCATGGTCTTGCTCGAGGATAGTGGGACCGCGAAGGGCAGGGTGGTTGATATGAAGGTCTGTGTTTTCGGCGCCGGCGCAGTCGGCGGGCATGTGGCGGCGCGGCTGGCCCGCGGCGGCGCGGACGTGTCGGTCGTGGCGCGAGGCGCCAACCTTGCCGCCATGCGGGAGCGTGGGCTCGAGGTGCGCACGCCCACCGAGCGCTTCCACGCCACGGTCCGTGCCAGCGAACACCCAGCCGAACTCGGCCCGCAGGACGCCGTCATCGTGACGCTGAAAGCCCCCGCACTGCCGGCCATGGCGGCCAGCATCGGCCCGCTGCTCGGCCCGGACACCCCCGTGGTGTTCGCGATGAACGGCATTCCCTGGTGGTATTTCTACAAGGAAGGCGGCCCGCATGACGGCTACCGGCTGGACCGCATCGATCCAGGCGCCGCCGTGTGGCAAGCGGTCGGGCCGCAGCGCGCGATCGGTGGCGTGGTGTATTCCGCCTGCACCGTGATCGAACCCGGCGTCATCCAGGTCGCCAATGCCAACAACCGGCTGCCGATCGGCGAGCCGGACGGCGCCGTCACTCCGCGGGCACAAGCCATCGCGGCGGCGTTGCGGGCGGGCGGCATGGGCAGTGAGGCATTGCCCGACATCCGCAGCGAGCTATGGGCCAAGCTTCTGCTGAACCTCGGCACCAACCCGATGGCGGTGCTGGCGCAAGCCCCCGGTTCGGCGCTCTATCGGGAAGAAGCGTGCGCCGACGGCCTGCGCCACGTGGTGGCGGAAGCCGCAGCGATCGCGAGAGCGATGGGGTGCACCGTCCAACCGGATCCGGAGGCGCAGATCGCGTCCGGCCGCAAGCTGGATCACACGCCCAGCATCGTGCAGGACCTGCTGCTCGGCCGCCCGATGGAGGTTGAGGCGATTTTCGCCGCCCCGCTGGACCTGGCCCGGCTGACGGGGGTGCCGACGCCGACGCTCGATCTGCTGGTCGGACTGGCCAAGGTGCGGGCGCGGACGGCCGGGCTGTATCAGTAACCGAGCGGGGGGTTGGGCGGCGTGACCGGCGATGGGCCATCGTCCGGAGCGCCGCCGGGTGATGCGAGCGGTTCCACCGTGATCGAACCGGGCGGCGCTTCCCCATCCTGCCCATAGGCCGGCGGCAGCCCGGGCGGCAGCGCGTAGGCGGGAGACGGATAGCTGGTCGGGGGGCTGACCGCATTGCGAAGATTGGCTCCCGCGTCCTGCAACGCCTCGCCGGTGCGGTCGCCGAAGGTCGCCAGGGCATGACCGGTGCCGACGCTTGCGTCGTACAGCGATTGCCCGACCTGCTGGCCGACCTGGTCGGGGGCGCAGGCGCTCAGAGCGAGGGGAACGATCAGGATCCAGCGGCGCATGCTGGCGAGATGAGCCGGCTGGTCGCGCGCTGCAAGATGGCCGATCAGCCCCGGGTGATCGAGGGCGCTGTGATCGGTGAGGGCCATGGTAAGACTTCCTGATGTTCGCTATGCCATTTCTCCTGTGGAACGCCGTATCACGATGCGTCGCCCGAGGCCGTGTTGCATCTCTGTTGCAGCGCAAAAGCGTGCTTTGGCGGCAGGCCTGCCCGCGGTAGCATAACCCGTCCGTACGTGCCGCGAGGCGAGGAGAACACCGATTGGCGTTAGAAGTCAGCTTTGAAGGCGAGAACGGGCAGATCAAGGCTCGCGTCCAGAGCAGTGCGAAAAAGCTGCCGCGCAGCCTCGTGCTCGGTGTCTTGCTGGACGGGCGGCATGTCGGGGACGTGACCGGGGCGCTGGCTGGCCGCCGTGGCGGGTTCGACCTGACGATCGAGTTGCCCAGCCACAGCCTGGCTGACCAACTGGATCTGGTGAATATCGAGACCGGCCGCAGCATCCTGCCAGCGCCGCACGATCTGCGTCCGGCTTTCGCATTCCGCATGGACCGCTTCGGCATGGCGGACGGCCTGGTGTCCGGGCGGTTCACGGTGCGCTCCCTCAGCGAGCGTCTGTGGGTGGAGTGCACGGCCGGCACGCGCTCCATCGCGCGCGGGTTCGCAGTGCGGGCAGGTCAGGCCGAGACCGAGTATTCGTTCAAGTTGCCGATCACATCCGCGCTGCCGATCAACGAGCCGGCGGTGCTAATGCCCTGGGTCGCCGGCCGCCCGATGCCGGGTCTGGCCGTGCAGGTGGCGGCGAAGGATGTCGGCCTTGCCGGCTTCGTGGACAGCGTCGAGCCTGGCGTCATCTCGGGTTGGGCCGTCAACCTGCGCCAGCCGCTCGAGCGGGTTTCGCTCGACCTGCTGATGGATGGCCAGGTCGTGCAGACGGTGACCGCCGACCAGCCGCGGCCGGACTTGGCAGTGCACGGCCTGGGCGACGGCCATTCCGCGTTCCGCATAGACCTGCCGCCGGACAAGGCCTTCAAGCAAGCCCGCCAAATGTCGGTGATGGTGTCGGGTACGCAGATGGAACTGTGCAACAGTCCGTTCCTCGCACTGCCGCCTCCCAGCCTGCGCGGCTTCTTCGACCGGCTGCACGGCACCTCTGCGCATGGCTGGGTGCTCGACGCGTTCGACCCCAAGACTCCCGTCGTGGTGGAAGCGGTGTGCGAGGGCCGGGTGCTCGGTAGTGCGGCCGCCAAGCTGTTCCGCGGCGACCTGCTGGATGCCGGGCTGAACGAGGGCTTCTGCGCATTCAAGATCGATATCGGTGTGCAGCTTCTGGACATGCTGGGCAAGGACGTGTCCGTGCGCATACAGGGTACGAACATGGTGTTGCCGGGTTCGCCCAAGATCGCCACCCAGAACGCCAACATGCTGCGCTACCTACGGCCGTTGCGCGGCATGAACCCGGCATCGCTCGAGCGCATGAAGCGAATGATGAACCACCGGACGCAACCCTCTCGCGTGTCCATCATCATGCCCGTCTACAATCCACCGCGGGATTGGCTGATCCAGGCGCTGGAGAGCGTGCGCCTGCAATGGTGCGACCGGTGGGAGCTGATCTGCGTCAACGATTGCTCCACCCAGCCGCATGTCGCGCACGTGCTAAGCGCCTATGCCAAGCACGACCCGCGCATCCGCGTGTTCAACTCGCCGCAGAACATGGGCATCGCCCGGTCCACCAACCTCGGCCTGCGTGCGGCGGGCAGCGAATACGTGGCGTTCATGGACCACGACGACCTGCTCGAGCCGGACGCCGTCTACCACCTCCTACGCACCGCCAAGCTGACGGGGGCCGAGTTCATGTATTCGGACGAGGCAACGACGGACGAGAACATCGGCAGCATCGCCGACGTGAAGGCGCGGCCGCAGTTCTCCTACGACTATTACCTGTCGCACCCCTATTTCGTGCACCTGTTGTGCGTGAAGCGGGACCTGGCCTACCGGATCGGCGGCTGGGACGAGAGCATGGCGATCTCGGCGGACGTGGATTTCGTGCTGCGCATCCTCGAGCACACGGAACTCGTGGCGCACGTGCCGCGTGTGTTGTATCGCTGGCGCACCCACGGCGGCAGCACGGGGCATTCCAAGAAGGAGGCGGTGATGGCCGCTACCCGCGGCTCGCTGCAGCGCCACCTGGACCGGCGCGGCGCCGGCGCCGTGGTGGAGGACGGCGTCTGGTTCAACCAGTTCCGCGTCAACTGGCCCGAAAGTTCAGGCCGCATCCTCATCGTCATACCGACCAAGAACAAGGCGGGGCTGGTGCGCACGGCCGTGGAGTCGATCGAGCGGACGGCGGCCGGAGCCGACTACAAGCTGGTGCTGGTGGACCACCAATCGACCGAGCCGGAAAGCGTCGCCTATTTCGCCGAACTCGCCGAACGACACACGGTGATGCCGTACGAGGGGCCGTTCAACTACTCCCGCATCAACAACGAGGCGGTGCGGCAACATGGCGGGGACTGCGAGTTCGTGCTGTTCCTCAACAACGATGTCGAGGCGATCACCGACGGCTGGCTGGACCGCATGCGGCGCCTGGCGAACCGTTCGGACGTGGGATGCGTCGGCGCACTGCTGCTGTATCCGGACAAGCGGGTGCAGCATGCCGGCGTGATCCTGGGCTTCAACGGCTCGGCGGAAGCGACGTTCAAGTTCGAATTCGCCTACCAGGACGACAAGGGCACCCGCAACCTCGGCTACAATTGCAGCCTGACCTCGGTGCGCGACTACTCGGCGGTTACCGCGGCGTGCCTGATGATGCGCCGCTCGGTGTTCGACCAGTTGGGCGGCTTCGACGAGAAACTGGTTGTCGGCTTCAACGACGTCGACCTCTGCCTGCGCATTCGTGAAGCCGGGCTGAAGGTGCTGTATGACGGCGGCACGGTGCTGTTCCACTACGAGAGCGCTACCCGCAGCCAGACCAAGCAGGTCATGCACCCCGAAGACACGACCCTGATGCTGGAACGCCACGCCGCCATCCTTCGCGACGGCGACCCGTTCTACAACCCGAACCTGAGCTACGTGACGCAGGACCATGTGCTGCGCGAGGACGCCGGGTGCAAGCGCTACCACCCCCGGGTCGTCACGATGAATCCCAGGCTGCGTCCTCCTGAGCCCGACATCCAAGCGCCCGCTCCGCGCCTGCGCACCCGCCGGAAACAACCCGCTACCGAAAGCGCGTAACCTGCACTACCCCTTCGGCCAGGAAGGAAGACGAGGGGGTTCATGACGGCGCGCGAGGCACCTCGAAGGCGTCGAGCCCCTTGTAGCGATACACGATGATCGAACCCACCCAAGCGGCAATGAACACGCCGATAATCAAAAAACCCAAGCTGCCGAAATTGTCGTTCAACGACCCGACATCGTCCCAGAACCAGCCCGACAAGCCGAGCTGGTTCCCGATCAGCCCAAGCGCTTCGATCCCGCCGACGAGCACGGCGACCACGACCGAGACCAGGGTGATCGTCAGGTTGTAATACAACTTGCGGATCGGCTTCACGAATGCCCAGTTGTAGGCCCCCAGCATCAGCACCCCATCCGTCGTGTCGATCAGCGACATGCCCGCCGCGAACAGGGCGGGGAACACCATGATCGACCAGACCGAAACCCCCTGTGCCGCCTGTGTCGCGGAGATCCCGAGCAGCGCCACTTCCGTCGCCGTATCGAACCCCAGCCCGAACAGGAAACCGAGCGGGAACATGTGCCACCCCGTGGTGACCAGGCGGAACAGCGGGCGGAACAACCGTGCGAGGACACCGCGGTTGTTGAGCAGAATGTCGAAATCCTCGTCCACGTAACGGCCGCCTTGCCGCACGTGCCGGTACGTGCGCCAGACCGAGCGGAGGATCACCAAGTTGGCCGCCGCGATAAGGAACAGGAACCCGGCCGATACGAGCGTGCCGACAACGCCGCCGACGCTCTTGAACTGCCCGAAATGGCGGCTCAGCACCGTCGCCGTTGCCGCCACCCCGACGGCGGCCAGGATCACCACCGTAGAGTGGCCGAGCGCAAAGAAGAATCCGACACTGACCGGCCGTTTGCCCTCGTGCATCAGCTTGCGGGTGACGTTGTCGATCGCCGCGATGTGGTCTGCGTCGACGGCGTGGCGCAAGCCGAACCCATATGCCAGCAACGCCGTACCGAGGAACAGCGGCTGCTCACGGAACAACAGCAGCGCCCACCCCCATACCGCCAGGTTCGCCACCGTCAGCAAGCTGTAGATGCCGATGATCGACGCGCGCACGCTTCTGGAACGCTCGTCGAAGATCTCTGTGATCAAGCTTAGCATTCTCCTTCAGGCAACCCGTGCGGCGGACAGCCGGGCCAGGCTGGCCATGCCGCCGACGACCGCGAACCCGGCGCCGGCCCACAGGCACAGCTCCGTCGCGTCCGCCCCGCGCAGGGCGAACAGCACCGCGACCAACGCCGAGCCGAAGCTCCAGCCCATCGTCCGCGCGACTCCGATCATGCCGCCGGCAGCGCCACTGCGATTGGCCGGTCCGGCGGTCATCAACGTGGTGTTGTTCGGCGTCTGATAGAAGCCGAACCCGATCCCGCACAGGCCCATGCGCCAGATGATGTTCCAATCCGCCGCCGCCGGCGGCATCACCGCCAGTAGAACCAGCCCCACCGCGAGCACGGCCAGCCCGGCGCTGCCGAGGATGCCCGCCGGGTAGCGCGCCATCATCCGCCCGGCGACCGGAGCGGCGAACGCCACCAGCAGCGGCCACGGCGTCATCAGCAGCCCGGTCGCCACCTGCGTCTGGTGCATCTGCGTCTGGAACAGGAACGGCAACGACAGATAGGCCAGGATCTGCGCTGAATACGAACAGATCGAGGTCAGGATCGAGAGCGAGAACAGCGGGATCCGCAGCAGGTCGAGCGGCAGCAACGGCAAGCTGCTGCGCCGCTGCTGCAAGACCAACAGCGCGAACCCGGCGAACCCGGCCACGATCTCGCCGACCGCCGTGTCCCGGTCCACGCCGAGCGTGTCCACGCCCACCACCAGCAGCCCGAGTGCAGCGGCGCTGAGCACGGCCCCGACCACATCGAACCGGCGTGGCCGCGGCTGGCCGGGTGGCGCCACACGGAAATAGATCGGGATCCCGATAAGCCCGATCGGCACGTTGACCAGGAACAGCCACGGCCAATCCGCCACCGCGAGGATCAACGAGGCGATGGTGGGCCCGATCGCGGCGGAGATCGCCACGCCCAACGCCACCACCGCAAACCCGCGCGCGAGGATGGCCCGTGGATAGGCTTGGCGCACCAGCGCGGGAGCCAACCCGGCCATGCACGCGCCGCCGATGCCCTGCACCACCCGCGCCGTCACCAGCGCCCCCAAACTGGGCGATAGCGCGCAGCCGAGCGAGGCGGCTGTAAACAGGATCAGCCCGAGTCCGTAGACACGCTTGACGCCGAAGATCTCGCCCAGGGTCGCCGCCGGGAGCAGCGAGACGGCAACCGCCAACTGGTAGCAGTTCACCACCCAGACGACGGCGGACTCGCTGGTATGGAGGTCGCGCGCGATCGTGGGCAGCGCAATGTTGGCGATCGCGCTGTCCAGCCCGGCCAGCACGATGCCGAGCATCACGCACGCCATCACCCAGTTGCGCTGCCGAGCCGGAAGCCCGTCGGTCTCGCCCTTGCCCGCTGCGGTCACGGCCTGCTCACCCACGTCTCATACCCCCGCTCAACTGCTAACCGGGCATTAAGGCAGGTCGAGCCATATTGCGATGCGGTAATGCGCCGCACCGTCTCCGCTTCACCCGCGCCAAGGTCGGCAAAAACGCCCGCGTCATGCCTTTGGATGATGCGGTATCGAGCCGACCTTGCGATCATGCCGGTCCGATGCTGCAATGGAGTGGGTGATGGCATTGTACACCTGGCGGGTGACGAACGGCGCTTTTGGCACAGGGGGCAACTGGACGCTGAATGGCGCCGCCGCCGCCAACCCACCCGGCACTGCTGACACCGCCGAGTTCGCGGCCAGCGCTGGCGGCACGGTGACCGGCGCCGGGTCCGTCATGCAGCTCGACATCGACCCGGGCGCCTCGGCGCCCTGGCTGTTCGAGGCATCCCTCGCCGCCGGCGCCGCCTACATTGCCAGCCCCACGGAGTTCCTGGGCTCGCCGGTGACCCTGTCCGGCATTGCCAGCACCACTGCAGGCAACCTGCCCTACACCGGCAACATCAACGCGCCGGTGACCCTGGACGGCAGCACCCTGATCGCCACAGGCGGGGCCTTGAACGTCGGCGCCTCCAACAGCCCGCTCTCCAGCAGCGGCGCGAGCCTGACGTTGACCAGCGGCAGCACGGCGAGCGCCCTCACCCTCGTGATCGGCGACGGCACGACAGGCGCCGTGACGGTGAACGGTGGCAGCCTGGTGACGCAAGCCACCACGGCCAACCCGACCGGCGGCTACCTGGTGCTCGGCCAGCAGGCGACCGTTGGCAGCACGACCACGGCCGGAAACGGCACGCTGTCGATCTCGGGCGGTGCGGCGGTCACCATCGGCGGTCACCTATCCGTTGGCGAAGATGCCGGTTCGGTCGGCGCCCTTGATCTCGGTTCGGGCCATTTAACGTTGGGTGGCGCCTACTCCGAGATCGGCAACCTCGCCGGGTCCACAGGCGCCGTGACGGTGACTAGCGGCGGCACGTTCGCCCTGGCATCCGGCCAACTCGCGGTCGGCAACCGGGCCGGCGCCGACGGCACGCTTACCATCAGCGCCGGCGGCCAGTTCGTGTCGACCGAGGCGGCGCAGACCGCGGACTATATCCTTGAGATCGGCGCCAGCGCGCCCTCCGCAGGGGAGCCGGCGGCGGATGGCGCTGTCACCGTCACCGGCTCCGGCGCGCTGCTTTCGATGGGAAGCAACGGCATCGCGGTCGGCTATTACGGTTCGGGCACACTCACGGTGCAAAGCGGCGCCACCGTCGAGACGGAGAGCGCCAACTCGAACGACATTGCCGCTTTGTCCGTTGCGCGTTTCGGCTCGGCCATCGTCGACGTGACCGGCTCCGGCTCCCTCCTCCATGCGATCGGCAGCATCTACGACGGTCGCGCGATCGGCGCCTCGGGGATGATCGATGTCACCTCCGGCGGGATGATCACGCAGACCCTGGACGCAACCGGGGTAGGTGGGATCGGCATCGGCACCGCCGACACGACGTCGGGCCAGATCGCATCCGGCGGCTCCGGCACGCTGAACGTCAACACCAGCGGCATGGTCAACCTCGAAGGCAACTTCACCGTCGGCGCCAACGCGACGAGCGGCACGGTCGTGCTCAATACGGGTGGCGTGGTCGAGGCAACTGGCTTTATCCAGGTCGGCACCGGCTCGGCGTTCGCCGGCGGCAACGGCAGCATCACGATCGGCGGCGGCGCCAAGCTCATCACCACCGGGCCGCATAGCAGCGGCAACGCCAGCATCGCCATCGCCAACGAGCTCTCCACCACGGGAGAGATCACCGTCAGCGGCGGCGGCTCGGTGCTGAATGCGGGCGGCGACCGCATCTCGGTCGGCAGTCGCGGCAACGGCATGCTCCTGGTCGAGAACGGTGCCACCGCCACGGCGGGCAGCACGCTTTACCCGGACCAGGGCTCCGAAGCCGGGTTCTCGGTCGGCGCCTACGCGACTGGGTCCGGCGGTGCAACGGTCAGCGGCACCGGTTCCACCCTCTCAGTTGATGGCGCGATCACCTTGGCCGGCGCACTCACGTCCGCCGGCGGCACCGGTTCGCTCTCGGCCAGCGCCGGCGGTGTCATAACGGCGACCGGCGTCGTGCTCTGGTCCGGCGGCACCCTATCGGTGGACGCCACAAGCCTGCTGCAGATCGGCGCCACCCCGGCGTCCGGCACGGGCGTGATCGTCGAGGCCGGCAGCACGATATCGGCGAACGGCGGCACCATCTCGGCTGCGGTCGCCAACGCCGGCGCCATCTCCAACACGGGGGTGCTCACCGTGTCCGGCAGCATCTCCGGCTCCGGCACGCTCGACCTGCTGGCGGGCAGCACCACAGCGATTACCGGCAGCCTCGCCGGCCAGAGCGTCGCGTTCACCGGCCAAGCCTCGCTCTCGACCACGGGCCTTTTCGGCCTCGTGGATGTCACGGCAGCGCAGATCGGTGACGTGGTGGACCTTCTGGGCATGGCCGCCGTCGTGACAGGCGATACGGTGCAGGCGGGCGCGGGCGAGCTGGACTTCAAAGGCCTGGCGCCCGGCATGATGCTGGACCTCGGGTCGGACGGCCATGGCGGCACCGATGTGACTGTCGCCTGTTACCTTCGCGGTACGGCGATCCTCACCGATGCGGGCGAGCGCCCCGTTGAAGCGCTGCGCATCGGCGACCATCTGATCACGATGCTCGGGAAGCGGCGGCGGCTGCGTTGGATCGGCCGGCGCAGCTATGGCGGGCGTTTCCTGCTTCGCAATCCGGCGCTGCTGCCGATCTGTTTCACCGCCGGGTCGCTCGGCCACAAGCGGCCGCGGCGGGACCTGTTCGTCTCACCATCCCACGCGATGTTCGTCGACGGTATTCTGATCCCCGCCGCGGACCTGGTGAACGGCATCACCATCAGTCAAGTCGAGCAGATCGATGCTGTCGATTACTTCCACGTCGAACTGGCCACCCACGACATCATCGTGGCCGAGGGCACGCCGTCCGAAACGTTCCTGGACGATGGCAGCCGCGGGGTGTTCCACAACGCGGCCGAGTTTACCCGGTGTTACCCCAACGCGCGGTTGCCCACCGAATACTGCGCCCCGCGCTTGACGGATGGCCCCAAGGTCGAGCTTGTCCGTCGGCGGCTGGCGGCCCTGGCCGAACCCTGGATCGACCACCGCCCGGATTGGCGGGAGGAAGACAGCCTGATTAGTTGACGGTGGCTGAGCCCGGGCGCCGGTTCCACCACGGCCGGGCTCGCTCCAACTGTCCGGCGAGCTGCAGCAATGTCGCGTCCTCCCCCACGCGGCCGGCGAGTTGGATGCCGATCGGCAGGCCGTCGCGGTTCCAGAACAGCGGCACGGACATCGCCGGCTGCCCCGTCATGTTGAATAGGGCGGTGAACGCGGCCCAGGCGAACGTCTCCCCCGCGATCTCGGCCAGCATCGTTTGCGCCAGGCTTCGCATCGGGAATTGGACCAGGACCGAGACGGCGAGACGCTCGGTGAGCTTCAGGTTCGTGGCGCCGATCGGCAGCGGCGGGGCGGCCAGCGTGGGCGTGAGAACGGCGTCGAACTTGCCCATGAACGCCGCCATCCGTCCCGTGACCGCTGCCTGAGTGGCCAGCGCTGCGGCATGCGCGCCCGGCGGATGCGTGCTGTCGATCAGTCCCAGGGCCCAGGTCGCAGGCTCGAACGCGCCGCGCCGGGGCGGCTGCCCGGTCACCGCCTCCGCGCCCAAGGTCAGGTGGCGGACCAGGGCGGAGAGCAGCACGAGGAAGGCTCGGATCGCGGCGCGGTGCGCGGCGGCGTCCAGCAGGTCGGCCTCGATGACAGTGTGGCCCAGCGAGCGCAGCAGGGCGGCGGCATCGGCCGCGGCGTCTTGGCAATCCGGATGGACGGTCCGGCCCCAGACTGGACCGTTGATCCAGGCGATCCGCAACGCCGCCGGGTCCCGCGTGGCGGCCGTGGCGAAGGGTGTGGCGGGGGGTGCCGGGTCGCCCGGGCGCGGCGGGTCGGCGCCGATCGTCGCGTCCAGCAGCCCGGCATTGTCCCGCACGGAACGGGTGATGAAGCCCTGCGTGGCCATGTCGCCCGGCAACTCCAGCCGCAACGGGCCCATCGGCAGCCGCCCACGGGACGGCTTGAAGCCGAACACGCCGCAGCAGCTTGCCGGGATGCGGAGCGAGCCGCCGATATCGTTGCCGTGCGCCGCGGGCACGATCCCCGCTGCCACGGCGGCGGCAGCCCCGCCCGAGGAGCCGCCGGGGGTGCGCGCCGGGTTCCACGGGTTGCGCGCAGGGCCGAGGAACCGGCCCTCGGTGACCGGGCGCAAGCCGAGTTCGGGGGTGTTGGTCTTGCCGAAGATGGCCAGGCCTGCGGCCTTCAGCCGGCTGACGAACACGTCGTCGGCAGCCGCTGTGTGCTCCGCATAATTCCGGCTGCCGTTGGTGGTGGGCTGGCCGGCGAGATCGGCGCCAAGGTCCTTGAGCAGGAACGGCACACCAGCGAAGCATCCAGCCGGGTCCGCCGCCGGCGGGTCGAAGCTTTGCACGATTGCGCCCAGCGGAGCCGCCGCATGCACCCGGCGGCGCGCCTCCGCCAACAGCTCCTCCAGGCTCGCGGTGCCAGCGCGCACGGCTCCGGCCATGGCTGTAGCGTCGGCGTCGTCGTAGTCGATCATGAGCCGCCCGCTATCTTTTCCCTGCCGCCTCCGCCTGCACCCTCGGTCAGACGCTACGCCATCCCGGCTGGCCCGGATCGACCAGCTTGTAGTTGACCGGGCCAATGCCGCAGATCGCGATGACCGCGGGCTCGGGCGCACCGCGGATCACGCCGTCATAGTGCGGCGTGGTTGCCACGCGGCGCACGAAGCTGCCGGCGTGCACCGGAACCGTGGCGGCCGGATCGAAATCGGGCCCGCTGTTGCACCACCACGTGCCGGACACGACGACGCATAGCCGGTCCGTCGTGTAGGTGTGCGGCGCGCTCATGTAGCCAGGCCACCAGCGGACCAGGGTGTAGTAGATGCCCGGCTCCGTCGTGGAACCGGTGAGCGGGCACATGTCGACGCTGCGCTCGGGATAGCCGGCGTTCGGAATCCAGTGATGCGCGTCCGGCGGCTGGATGATGGTCTGCGCCGGGTTCAACGGGCTGGCCTCGGCCCGGCTGGCAGCCAGGGCCGGCAGGCTGGCGAGCAGGGTTGCAAGCATCATCTCGCGGCGTGAACTGTCCATCGGTCCTCCCTCCGGTCGTTGCCGGCAGTGGATGGTGGCCGCTGTTCCCCGCCAGCGCAACCGGGCGTCACGAGGGAGCCTGTTGAGCGGGAATGGCCTCTTGCGGTGTTGGGCGCAGAGCCGCAAGCATGCGTCATGCGCTGGGCACTCGGCTTAATGACGGGCACAGCCGTCGACGGGATGATCGACATTGCCGCCCTGCGCACCGATGGCGAGCAAATTGAGGCGTTCGGCCCCTGGACCCTGGCGCCCTACCCGGACGAGACCCGCCGCCTGCTGGCCGAAACCTTGCGCCAGGCGTTCGCGTGGCAGTTCGAGGGACCAGAGCCAGCCATCTTCGCCGAGGCTGAGGGCGCGCTGACCCGGGCCCAATCCGCCGCCGTCACCGCCTTCGTCGCCGAACACCGGCTGGCGGTGGACGTGATCGGCTTTCACGGCCAGACCGTGCTGCACCGCGCGCCGCAACCCAACCGCATCGGTGACACAAGGCAACTGGGCGATGGCGAGCTGATGGCCCGGCTCACTGGCCTGCCCGTTGTCTACGATTTCCGCATCGCCGACGTGCGCGCGGGCGGGCAGGGTGCGCCGCTGGCGGCCAGCTACCACGCGGCGCTGCTGCGGCGGGCGGGCATGGCGGAGACGGCCGCCGTGTTGAACCTGGGCGGCGTCGCGAACGTGACGTGGCTCGGTGCAGACGGGCAGCTCTGCGCTTTCGACACGGGGCCCGCCAACGCGCCGGTAAACGACTGGGTCGAGCGGGCAACCGGTGCAGACATGGACCGCGACGGCGCCCTCGCCCGCCGCGGCATAGTGGACGAGGCCCGTTTGCACCGTCTGCTGGAGCAGCCCTATTTGGCTTGCCCCTACCCGAAATCGCTGGACCGGTTCGATTTCCCGGCCAGCATGGTGGACGGCCTGAGCCTGGAGGACGGCGCCGCCACGCTCATCGCGTTCACGGCTGCCGCCGTCGGCCGCGGCCTGGACTTGCTGCCACGCCGGCCGCAGCGCCTTCTGGTATGCGGCGGTGGCCGCAAGAACCCGGCGCTGATGGACGCGCTATCGGTCCGGGCGAGCGTGGAAGCGCTCCCTATCGAAAGCGCCGGCTTCCGCGGCGATGCAATCGAGGCCGAGTGCTTCGCCTTCCTGGCCGTGCGGGCGCTCCGAGGCTTGCCCATCAGCTTCCCAATGACAACCGGGGTTGCCACTCCTATGCCGGGCGGACGCATCGCGCAGGTGTAGGGCGAAGATCGTCCGCCTCGGCCGCAGCAAGGCGCCCGTCTATCCGCGACGCGGTGGACGTTGTCCGCTTGAAGGCTCGCAAAGAGCAGCGGCCCAGTATCAGCTCTGCGATCCTCGATCCGACTGCCAAGACGCTTCGTCGTGCCCGAATGCTGCCTTGCAGCCCATGCAGCCACGCCATCCCACCACGACCAAGCCGGCCCCGAACCCCCAAAACATCGAGTGTGACGGCTGCCGCCAGATAGCTGACCGCTCCCGCCAGCACCTGGCCCGCAAGCCCGCCCGGCGCTGCGCGGACGGCCACGGCCATCACCACGCAGGCCGTCACTACCCGCGCCGCCGTCCCGAGCGGCGGCGGCACCGGCCAAATCCGCTGCCCCCACGCCAGCGCCAGCCCGCAGGAAGCCAATGCTGCCGCGCACGACGCCATCGCCGCGCCTTGCGGCCCAAAGTGCGGCACCAGCAACACCGTCAAACCAACCGCGATCGTGGCCGCGACGGCAGTGACGCAGGCTAGCCGGCCAGGCCGGTGAGCGAGCTGGAAAACATGGTCCAGCCCCTGCGCCCGGACCGCGGCGAAGAACCCGGCCGCCGCCAGCCAAGGCGTCAGCGCCGCCACACCCGCCACGTAACGCGGCCCGACCAGCGTGGCCGCGATCCCGGGCGCGGTCAGCGCCATGCCGAGCGCCATCGGCGCCAACACCGTCACCAGCAGCGCCCAGTTCGATGCCACCTGCTGCCGCGCTCCATCGGTATCCCCGTGCTCGAGCGCACGCACCGCCGCTGGATATCCCGCCGACGCGATCCCGGCTGCCACCACCGCCAATGTATTCTGCACCAGCAAGAACGCGGCAGTGTACAGCCCGAGCGCCTCTGCCGACCCAAGTGCCTCCAGCAAGCCGCGCACGCCGCTGCCCGCCAGGCTCGCCAGCGCCATGCTCGCGGCCAGCGGCAGGCCGAACAGCAGCAGCTTGCGCGCGAGCGCCGGGTCGAACCGGGGCCAAGCCAGCCGGGCGCCAGCGAACAGCACGCCCGTTGCCGTTCCGAACGCGGCGCCGCACGCCGTCCATGCAGGGTCCCGGGTGAGCCCGGCAGCCCCTGCGGCGCCCAGCAAGCTGAACACGGCCCGCACGCCGTTCATCACGAGGAACCGCATCGGCTGGAAGCGCGCCACCGGCAAGCGCGCGGCAAGCTCGAAGGTCGCGTAGCATACCATCAGCAACAGCCCCGCCGCGACCGCCGCCCCCGCCGGCCCTTCGAATGCGCCACCCGCCCAGGCGAACCCGGCGCCGATTGCGATTGCCAGCAGCAACGCCGCGAACAACCCGGCCACGGTGCCGAACGCATCCGGCGCACCTTGCGCTACGCGGAGATAGGCCAACCCTAACCAATCGAACGCCAGCGTCGAGCCGAACGTCATCACCACCAGCGCCAGCCCGTATAGGCCGTACGCTGCCGGGTCCAGCAGGCGGGTCAGCAGCGCCGTCGTAGCCATGCCGAGCAAGCCCGGCGCAAGTTTGCCGAGGGCATAAAGCGCGCTGTGGCGGATCAGCATGCAGCCTGGCGCGTCAGATACAGGCGCAGCGTCTGCCGCACCCTGGGCGGAACGATCCAGAACGCCAGGAATGGCAGCACGTGCATCGGCCGTGGCGCACCTCGCGTGAACGCGCGCCGCAGCAGGATCGGGAACGCCCGCCAATCCCGCCGCCGCGCCGCTTGCGAGCCAAGATAGATCAGGCAGAACCCGCTATACGCCCGCCGGGTAACGAGGGCCCCCATGCCGTCCACCCAGCCCAGCATCTCGGACCAGTCGAACCAGCCACCGAGCGAATCACGGGTTTCCTCCTTGTGGAGTACCACCAGCGGTTCCGGCGTCATCACCACGCGGGCCCCCGCCTGCTTGGTCACGCGCAGCAGCAGCGTCGTATCTTCATTCTGACGGTCCGTGCTGAACTGGGTCAGCGCGAACAGCGCCGTTGGCAACAGGAAGGTGGACGTGCCGACATGCGCGTCCCCCCGGAACGGAGTGCGGCGGTCGAACAGGTACTCGTCCACCGGCACGTGGCCGTCATAGAGCGTGCGCGGCCAGAGTTCCTCACCAGCCGGCGTGCGCACCAGGGAGCGGCAGGTGACAAGTACATCCCGGCCGGCTGCCGCGGCGAGCTGCCGGGTGATCTTGTCGGGCAGCCACTCGTCATCGTCGTCCAGGAACGCGATCCAGTCCCCCCGCGCCTCGGCTGCGGCCAGGTTGCGCGCCGCCCCCGCTCCCGCTGGGGCCGGGTTGTGCATCACGCGCACCCGCGGGTCCGGCCAATGCCGCAAGGCGAACTCAGTCTCGGCGTCCGGCCCGTCGATCACCACGACCACGTCGAGCGCCGTGTGGGTCTGCGCCAGCACGCTGTGCAGCGCCCGCTGCACCAGGGCGGGTCGGCGCCGGGTCGGGATCACGACGGTCACCAACGGGCCGGTCACCGCGTGAGCCCAAGCACGGGCCAAGCCGGCCGCCACCGTCGCATTGCTGCGATGATCTGTCGTTCCCGCTGCCAGCGGCCAAGCGTCAGCAGCGCACCCGGCATCATCATCGTGAAACCGTTCGAGTACGGCATCGGCCCCTCGTCCAGGTTCAGCACGACGTTGATCAGCATGAACAGCACCAGCCAGCGTGCCTCCCGCAGGCTGCCCGCATGTGCGGCGGCGAGCGATCCAACGGCGACGCGGCCCCACATGACCGCATAGGAGGCAAGGCCCACCACGCCCAGTTCCACCAGCACGTCCAGGTAACCGTCATGCGAGTCGGGCGCGTGCCAGCCGGCCTTGAGCCAGAGGTACTGCACATCCCGCGACTCGTCGTTCCAGAACCCGGCATAGCCATGGCCCAGCACCGGATGTTGCGCGATCACGCGGAGCACCTCGTGCCACAGCGGACCGCGACCGGTGAGCGACGCATCCCGCCCGGACGCGGCCATCAGCAAGTCCGGCGCGACGATCGCGATCGTGGCCACCGCCAGTACCGCCCAACTCGCGCCGAAACACAATGTGAGCCGCAGCCGGGGCCAGTGCCGCGTCGCCATGAACCCCGTCGTCAGCAGCACCAGCGCCGCGATGCCGAAGGACGTCGCGGATCGGCTGAGCACAATGCACAGCAGCAGCAACGCCAGACAAGCCAGGTGGCAGAGGCGCACTCCTTCGTCCAGCAGCCGGAAGCAGTAGCAGCCGACGCCCAGCAGCATGCATTCAGCCATTGGGTTCTTCTGCGAGAAAACACCGCGCATCGCGTTCTCGTACCCGAGCGCAGTCTCCCGGCCGATCGACGGCGCTGCCACGAACACGGCGATGGACAGCACGCCGAGGAACACGGCGCAGCGCCCCGCCATCGCCACCGCTCCGCGCAACCCGAACGTGTGGCTGAGATACATGCCAAACAGCACGCAACTTGCCAGCGTCGTCGAGCGGCGGAGCGTGATGAGGGGGTTGTCCGACCACACCGTCGATACGAAGCACAGCGCAAGGATCACGGCATAGGGCAGCATCGGCCGCAGCAGCCGTGCGTAATGGCGCCGCCGCACCATAAGGATGCAGAGTAGGACGGCCAAGATCGCCAACTGCGTCACCGTGCTCACCACGTCCGACGAGCCGGGTTTCAGCGCCTCCGCCCCACGCGCCGCCCGCAGCGCCTGGATGATGCCCTGCTCGTAGAAAATGATGCCGAAGCAGGCGTAGAGCCGTTCCACCCGGCCCATCACGCGAACTGCCGTGCCGGCCACGTGAGCCAAGCCCGCACCGTCGGCGTATGCGCCTCCGTGACCCGCGAGAACGCCCAAGCGACGGCGACGCACAGCGCCAAACCGCCCCCAACGCCGAGCCAGGGGGTCAGGCCCGTGCCGCTCATCTGCCAGCCCGACCCGGTGAGCGTGACCAGCATGGTGACATACAGCACCAGCACCGGGATATGCGTGCAGTAAAGCGAGAACGAGAACCCCGCGAGCGCCGCATGCAGCCGGGGCCAAGCCGGCGGTGCAAGGCCCTGATGGCACCGCAAGCTGAGCAGGCAATTGGCGAACAGCAGCGCAAGCGCGAAATCCAGCTCCGCCGAGATAACGGGGTGCAACCCGGCGAACGAACGCCGGACGGCCAACCGCACGGCAAGCGAAGCGGCAACGAACACCGCCGCGGCCACCCAGCTCCGCCGCACGACGGGGCGAGGCAGCGCCGCCGCCACTACCCCCGCACCCCAAACAAGCATGTACGGACCGACCGGCGACCCGGTGAACTGCACGGCGGTAAGCCCGGACAGCACCGCCAGCGTGCTGCCCGCGAGCGCCACCCGAACCGGCCACGGCATGCGCGAGAGCAACGCCAATGCGAGCGGCGGAAACAGCAGATAGTACGTAAACTCATTGAATAGCGACCACAGCGCGCCGTTCGCCGCAAATTGCGGGCACGCCGTTGATTGCAGGAAAGCGGCGTTGCACAGCATCACCGCAATGCGCAGAGACGATGGTGTCTCCGCCGGCAGGATCCCCTGTTGGACGGCCCCGAGCGAGAGTGCCGCTGCCGTGCACGCCGCCGCCAAGGCCAAAGCAGGCCACAGCACGAGGCAGAGCCGCACCAGACGCCGGATCAGATAGCTACCGAGCGCGACCTGCCCGGTGGCTGTGACTTCCCGTACCACGGACCCGCCAACCAATAGGCCGCTCAGCACGAAGAACACCATCACCGCCTGATGATCGAACCCGGCCAGAAAGGCATAGGCGACATGCGGCAGCGAAACGGCCGGCATATCCGCCACCGGCGCCAGCATGCGTATCCCGGTGTGCGTCAGCAGCACCGACGCGGCAGCCAGCCAGCGAAACAGGTCCACCCACGCGCTGAAACCGCTCGAACCCACCTCGCTGCGCACCGGCCCACCTCCGATCCTTCGGTGGCGATCTTACCCGGTTCCGAAACGATTGCATACTATCGCATGAGTGTGTGGCTCAAGAATGTCACCGTCCAGCAGATCATTTTCAGACTGACGACGCTGCTACCCGCCATCAGCAGTATGCCGATCCAAGCGTCCGAACCATCCATCGGTTGTTCGTACCACTCGTGCAGACCTTCAACCGTGCTCGCCGCGCTCGTGGTCGCCGACATCGTCCGCCTCCCTCTACGTCACGCGCATCATGGACGGAGACAATGGACGGACAGTTAACGGTTGGATCGAAAAGCCGGAGGTCTCGTCGGAAGTTGGTCCTGCTGCTGAGAAAGCGGAGCGTTCTGCTGCTGCGTGAGAGTGTTGACGCTCGGGATCGCACCGTTCGGCTGCAGCGCACCGGCCGGTTCGATCGGCTGTTCGGCCAGTGGATCCGGGTTCATCCGCAGCGGCACGGCATAGTCATGCAGCCGCAACCGCAACAATTCGCCGGCCAGAACGGCTGATCCGGCCAGCACGACCGACGGCGGGTCGGCGCCGAGGCGAAGCACGTAGACCCGGGGGTCATACGCCGTCTGCGCCTGTGTGCGGGCGCAGGCGAACACCGAGCCGTCGGCGAACAACAGCCGCCGTTGCCGCACGCACCCTGCGAAGCTGCCCGGCATCCGCGTCGCCGAAGCGACCGTGTAGCCCCGTGCCAGCAAGTCATCGAGCACGGCGGCAGCGACAGGGCGCACCACGCCGAACCCGATCGATAGGGCGGCGGCGGCGCACAGAACCACCGCACCGGCGCGCGGCCTTGCAAATGATCCGGTGCCGCTGCAAGCACGGCTCAGGAAATGGGGGTAGGACGTGATCGTTCTTCTAACCGGTGCGGCAGGGTTCGTGGGATACCATGTTGCCGAACGCTTGGTGGCCGCGGGCGCCACCGTGATCGGCATCGACAACTTCAACACGTACTACGACACGGCGTTGAAGGAGGCCCGTGCCGCACGCCTCGCCGGCCCGCGTTTCACCTTGCACCGCGCCGACATCTCCGACCGGGCCGCCATCGAGGCGATCGCGCGCGCAACACCCGGCATCACCCACGTCCTCCATCTCGCCGCACAGGCCGGCGTACGATACTCGCTGGTGGACCCCTATGCCTATGTGCAGTCCAACGTCATGGGCCACCTCGTGATGCTCGAGGCGGCACGGCTGCTGCCGCAGTTGCGCCATTTCGTCTACGCCAGCTCGTCCTCCGTCTACGGCTTGGGCAAGCAGTTCCCACTCGAGGAAGGCGGCAGCGTGGATCAGCCGACCTCGCTCTACGCCGCCACCAAACGCGCGGACGAGTTGATCAGCCACGCCTACACCCACCTTTATGACCTGCCGCAGACCGGGCTGCGCTTCTTCACCGTGTATGGCCCATGGGGCCGTCCGGACATGGCCTATTATGAGTTCGCGCAATCAATCAGCGCCGGCCGCGCGATCACCCTCTACGACGGCGGGACGCTGAAGCGCGATTTCACCTACATCGACGACATCGTGACGGGCGTGGTGGGCGTGTTGGACCGCCCGCCGCTGCCGGGTCCGCCGCGCGTGCTCAACATCGGCAACAACCGCGCCGAGAAGGTCAGCCTCCTCGTCCAACTGCTGGAGGCCGGGCTGGGCCGCGCCGCCGTCGTCCATACCCGGCCCCGCCCGGCGACCGACGTCATTGAGACCTGGGCCTCGATCGACAGTATTTCCAGCCTGACCGGCTACACCCCCGCCACCAGCCTGGAAACCGGTATTCCGCGCTTCGTGGACTGGTTCAAGATGTACCACCGGCTCTGACGATCGTTGCACTTGCCGTTAGGTGGCAAGGTCTGTAGGTAGAATACCTTCGTATGTGAACGAGGGTTAGGAATATGTCCGCACCGTCGATGGATGCCGCCGCATACTACTCCGGCGCGGCAAGCCGTTTCCACGCCAGCTACGCCACGGACGCCAACCGGCAGGAGCGGCTGGCGGTATGGGGCCGCTTCATCGATCATTTCGTGGCAGGCGCTTCCTTTGCCTACGACCTCGGCTGCGGCAGCGGCATCCTGGCCTGTGACCTGGCGCGCCGCGGGATCGAAGTGGTCGGCATCGACGGTGCACCCGGCATGCTGTCCATCGCCCGGCAGATGGCAAGGGACCAGGGGCTGACCCGAGCGACGTTCGTCGAGCAACGACTGCCGATCGCGTATCCGGAACAGTGGCGCCCGGCTGACGCGGTGATCTCGTCGAGCGCACTCGAGTATCTGCCGTCGCTGCCTGCGGCCTTGCGCTCCATCCACACCATGCTGCGACCCGGCGGCGTGCTGGTGTTCTCCATCTCCAACCGCCAGTCGCTGAGCCGGGCGGTGGTGCGCATCGTGCACCGCTTGACCGGGCGGCCAAGCTATTTCGGCCTGCTCGAGCAGTTTGCCACGCCCGCCTCGCTGCGGCGGGATCTGGACGCCGCCGGGTTCGACACCCTGCGCCACGAGCACTTCGCGCGGGCGGACCGGGTGAACCGGCTACTGTCACGCGTGACGACGGTGCAACGGGCGAGCAACATGATCATCGTTGCCGCCCGTCGCCGCTAGCATGAAGCCCCGCGTGATGCTGGTGGGCCCGATGCCGCCCACCAAAGGAGGCGTCACGACGTTCATGCTGAACCTGATGGCCTCCCCGCTCGCGGCCGAGGTGGACTTCATCCCGTTCACAACCTCGCGCCCGCCCAAGCGCAACGTGACCGAGAACTGGGGCTACCGCGCCATGCTGCGGGGCGGCGTGGCACGAATGATCACCGGAGCGCTGGTGACGGCGTGGCACCTCGCGCGCTTCCCGGCCGATGTCGTGCGGCAACGGATCGGTTTGGTTCAGATCCAGGCCTGCGACTACCAAGTGTTCTGGGAGGCCGGCCTCTACGCGGCGATGGCGCGACTGCTGCACCGGCCGGTGCTGTTTCGCATCGGCGGCGCGTTCGACGTGTTCTGGGAGGGCGCAACCGGGATCGAGCGCACCCTGATCGCGGCGGTGCTGCGGCTGCCCGCCGTCGTTATCGCGCAATCGGAGTTTGCCAGCGAGGTGATCCGCCGGGCCGGGCGGGACGGCGGCATCGTCCTGTTGCCCAATTGGTCCCACACGTTGCCGCCCGCGCCGCTTCGGGAGGCGGGCCCGCCGGCCTGCCTGTTCATCGCCGGGTTGGAAGCCAAGCGGAAGGGCGTCGAGGAGGTGCTCGCGGCTGCATCCAGCTTGCACGCGCGGGGCGTGGCCGTCCGGCTGCACATCATCGCTGCCCCGCCGGCACTCGCCATCCGCGCCGAAGCGCTCGGCATCCCGGGCTTGACGACCGAGGGCCCCCTCGCGCATGCGGCCGTGCTCAACGCGATGCGAAGCCGCGCGATCTTTCTACTGCCGTCCCACGCTGAGGGGTTCCCTAACTCCCTGGTCGAGGCGATGGCCGCCGGCATGGCCTGCATCGCCACCCCGGTGGGCGCCGTGCCGGAGATGGCGCAGGGCGGCGGCGTCCGCACCGTCCCCGCCGGGGACTCCGCCGCCCTGGCGCGCGCCATGGCCGAGTTCATCGCCTCACCGGAACTGCGTGCACAGTTCGGTGAGGCAGCCCGCCGCACCGTGGCTGACCGCTACACGGAAGCAACTGCGCTGCCGGGCCTCACGGAGGCGTATCGCCGCCTGATGGGCCACACCGCGGCCGAGCTTGCCGGACGCCAGCGGCTCAGTGGCTCGCCGGCGCCGCAGCCGATTGCGAAAGCGCGTTGAACGACACTGCCGGACTGGGCCGTCCAGGTAGAGAGACCTATGAGGCGTCCCCTTCGGTTTCAACGAACGACGCGCGGGCTCAACTGCGTGGCGGGCTGTTGTTGAACCAGTAAGGCAGCGCGGGGACCGCAGGTGCACGCGCGTTCGGCTGACTCACGGCCCGTTCATAGGCGCGTAGCAGCGCCGGGACCGAATGCTCCCAAGCCAGCGAGTTGCGCACGCGTGCCTGTCCCAACGCCGCCATGGCTGCCCGCCGCGCCGGGTCATCGAGCAAGGCGCCGATCGCGGCGGCGAGTGCAGCCTCGGAATTGGCTTCGGCATACACGCCGGCTTGCCCGGCCGACACCCGCGTCTCATGCAGGTCGAAAGCCACGACCGGCAGGCCGAAGAACATGTACTCGATCACCTTGTTCATCGTGCTCTGGTCCGACCACGGCGTCTTCGGATCCGGGTCGATGCCGAGTGTGGCGGAAGACAGGATGCGGCAGAGCTCCTCGTCGCTGACCCGGCCGGTGAAATGCGCGATGCCGCCGATGCCTTGTTCGCCCGCATAGGTCTTGATCGCCGGCTGATATGGGCCACCGCCGACGAACAGCACCCGAACATCGTCCCGTTCGGCCGCGAGCAGCTTGACGGCGCGGACCATGTAATCGACCCCGTCCTGCTTGCAGATCTCGCCCAGGTAAACCAGGAGATGCGGCTTACCGGCGCGATACGCCGGGTCTGGCGCATGGATGCGGAACCGTGCGAGGTCAGGGCCGGAGCGGACGACGAATACATCGGCCGGCCGCTTGCCGCCGCGCTGGACGGCAATGCGCTTGTGACTCCTGTTGGTTGTGATCACCACATCGGCCGTGCGCATGCTTTGCCGCTCCAGCCACAACAGGCTGCGGTGCAGCCAGCCGTTGTCCCGGCCGAACTTGGCTGCGAACATCTCCGGTGACAGGTCGTGATGGTCGAAGATGAACCTGCGGCCGAGTGCCTGCCAGAACCGCCCCAGCAGCCAGAACGTGTCGGGCGGGTTGCACGCGTGCAGCACGTCGAAGCCACGGCCGAACAGCGCGATCCAAAGGCTCAGCAGCGCCGTCGCCACGAAGCACCAGGCAAACTCAAGCGCGAAGCCAAGCGGGCCCGACGCGTCGAACGGTAGAGTGTAGCGGTAGATCGCGACGCCCTCGAGCACCTCGTGGGACTTGGTGAAGCCGCGTGCCTTGGGACAGATCACGCTGACGGCGGCGCCGTGCCGGGCCAACGTCGTCGCTTCGAGCCAGACCCGGCGGTCAAACGGCACGGGCAGGTTCTCGACCACGATCAGAACACGGCATGCGGTCATGGCGATTGTCCTTCGGCAAGGGTGAAGCACGTCTTGAGCACGGCGCCGGGTGCGAGGGTGCCCCGCCCGGCCAGCACCGTGGCAGGCTCGCGCTGGCCAAAGCCGCGCGAATACCAGCCGAACGGCGGATCCTCTTCGCCGCGGTGCGCGCGCCAGGCCAGCGACACGGGGAGAGTGGCCAGGGCCGATCCGCCCGGCCAGGCAAGACGCATCTCATCCAGCCGCATCCTGTCTGAGACCTGCACGCTCGGGCCGAGATGAAAGGCAAGCGACACGGGATGCGGAGCCTCGGCGTCTATCCAGTCCTGAACGGTGACGGTCCGGCCGGCCAGCTCCACCCGGCGGTGGTGGATGACGGGTGCGTAGCCATCATGCCGGGCCTGCCAGGCGCGGCCGGGATGCCACTCCTCCAGCACGGAGCGCGGCTGCGTCAACCACAGGAACGGTCCACCCGCCACCGCCTGGTCCGCACCGCCGAGGGCGAGCGTGCTGTGAGCCTGCGTGCCGCGGAAGTAGCGCCGCCACGCCGGCTCGCCGTGGTAGCAATAGGTTCCCGGGTCGGCCACGATCTCCGTTCCACCGCAGCGCAGCTCGATCGAGAGCGCATCCGCATGGCCGTGCGCCGCGATCGACCGGTAGCCATGTGGCCCGGCGTCGCAGCGCAGCCAAAGGTCGCCGCTGCGCAGGATGGCGATGCCCGACTCCGCGAACATCGACGGGCGCATGCAGGGGCGGGAGCGCGGCTTAGCCGGGGCGAGGCTGCCCGCGATGCTGCCGAGCACGCTGCCGCTCGCCGCCGGCCACCACGGGTCGGCGCCGAACAGCGCGCGTCCGGCGTCGAGCAGGGGAGCGGTGGCGCCGCTCTGAGGCGCATCCAGCAGCAAGCCGCGCGCGTCGTCCGCATCCCCGAACCGGGGCGGCTGCGCGGTTCCGTCCAGGCTTGCCGCAAGTGCGTCGATCATCCGGCTGAGCACGGTCTCGACCTCTGGAAGCGGCTGCCCCGCCATCCGCGCCGGCAGCGCCGCCGCAAGCAGCATCTCGGCCACGAACAGGTGGTAGCCACTGGCCTGCTCGCGGTTCCAGCCGTCGGCATGCGTCTGCGCCTCGGCCTCACGCGTAAGCCCGCTGCGTCCGGCAGCAGCCCAGTCCGCGCTGTCGCGGAACCAAGGGAAGGCCGTGGCGGCCGCGAACAGCCCAGCTTGCTCGGCGATCAGATGGTTGTTCGCCGAAGACCCGGTGCTGCGGAAGGCGCTTAGGTAGCAGCTATGGGCATGGAGCTGCCGTACGAACACGCCGTTCTGCTCGAACAGGCCGGGTGAACCGGGCCAGTCGGCGAGCAGGGCGCGGATCCAGGTCCAGGCCAGCAGGCGCAGGCCCACCTCGATCCCGCTCACCCAGTGCACGCCGTGCAGGAACGGGTTCTGGCTCCACCAGGAGCTGAGATGGCTGGCGGCACCCTCGGCGAAACGCTCCTCCCCCGACAGCCACCAGGCGCAGGCGAGCAAGGTCGTCGGCTGGTGGCGCGACAGTTCCCAGACGAACTTGATGTTGCCGACCTCCGCCTCGTCACGGTAGCGGACACGGAAGCAGTAACCCTGCTGCGGCGCGTCGCGTCCGGTGAGCGGATCGTGGAACCAGTCGGGCAGGGCGGCCGGGCTAACCGTGCGCATCGGCCGGCCGAACACCTGCCATTCGCCGCGCAACAGCCCGTCTGCGGCCTGCACCACGGCGTCCGCTGCCGCGCCGCGTGGTGCGGCGCCCCGGTGCAGCGCCACTGTCGCCGTGCGGGCGCCCGGCAGCAGCGCCGCTTGCGGATTCGGCCGGAGCCGTGGGGCTGACCACCACCACTGGCGTGCCGCCACCGCCCCCCGAACCGCGACCTCGCGCGTGGACATCCGCCGCAGCCGCCGCAGGTACCAGGCGGCGCTCATCCGATCGGCAAGGTCATGGGGCCCGCGCGCTTGTCCGCCAGCGGCAAAGCCAGCAATACCGGCAACCCCAGCAATTGTTCCAGTCCGTCCTCGGTGACGACGGTGTTGCCGGTCAGCACCGCGAGCACGACGATCCCTCCGGCGCCAAGCAGACCCAGCAACACGCCAGCGGCCAGGAACACCAGCTTCTTCGGCTTTGCCGCGCGCTCGGCGGCGAAGGCGGGCGATACCTGCACCACGCTCACCTGGCGGGCGAGATCCATCATTTCCTGCGTGCGCGCCTGGTCGAAACGGGTCTGGACGAGCTTGAGGTTATCGTCCAAGGCCTCGATCCGCGCCGTGGTCGTGCGCAGGTCGAGATCGGCCGCCTCCAGCCGGTGCAACTCAGTGTCGAGGCTTGCTGCCAGCGTCTCGGTGCGCGCTTGTTCCGTAATCAAAGGGGCAAGCTGGGCCTCACCCATCACGATCTCCGAGCGCATCTGCTGCACCAGCGGTGACGGCGCCATCGTCACGTTCATCCGGTCGCCACCTCCCGCACCCGGCGCCAAAGCCGCGATCTGGCCGCGCACCCGCTGGAGGTCCGGATTGCCAGGGGCGTAGCGCGCGGCCATCGCCGACTCCGCCGTGCGCAGGTCGATCAGGGTTTGCTGCGCATGTTCCACCGCCTCGTTACGATCCGTCCCGGTCGAGCGGACCATTGCGGGCGTCTTAGGAAGCTCCTGTTTCAGGTAAGCCAGCCGGCCCTCCAGCATCGCGCGCTGGTTCACTACGTCCTGCAGGTGGGAGAGCGCTGCGACACGCTGGCTGATCAGCGCCGCCCGTTGCGCTGCGATGTCGAAGATGCCGGCGTCGAGCTTGATCTGGGTGCGCCGCCGCTCGAGCTGCTCGACGTCCGCCTCGCCGCGCGACAGGGCGTCGGCGTAACTGTCCGACCGCTGGGTGGCGAACACCTGCGCGTGCTTGTCGATATAGATCCCGACCAGGCGGTTCAGCACCATCTTCGCCTTCTCGGGTGTCGCGCCATAGTAGCTGACGGCGATCACGTTCGAGAGCTTGACCGGCTCGGCCGTCAGGTCCTTGCTGAACTTGTCCACCGCGGCGTCAAACGGGCTCTCGAACCAGGGCGGGTTCTCGCTCAGGCGCGGGTACAGAATGTCGATGCCAATCGCGTCGATGGTCGCCTCCACCACGGCGCGGCCCGTGAGCAGGCTGATCTCCGAATTGATCCCCTCCTGTTTGGTGGAGGTCGGCGCGGTCAGGCCGCTGTCTCCGTCCGCCTGGGCCAAGTACTCGCGCCCGGTCTTGACGAGCAGGTCGCTCTGCGCCCGGTATTTCGGCGGCAGCAGCACGATCGCGGCAACGGCCAGCATCTGCGGGAGCAGCAAGGCCAACAGAAGTTTACGGCGGTGGCGAAACGCGGTCGCCAGCATCTCGTGCAGGCCGACGCCGCCGGGCACGGGCAGGCGACCGGGCTCTGTCACAGGAAACGCTCGATCAGGCGCGGAAGACGGGGCCGGCGCTTATTGAGCACCGTGCCGAGCATGGTGGCGCCTAATTGTTCCAGCATCTCACGCGCTTTGACCAGTTCGGCGCGCCGGGTCCGCTCAGCTTCCACCACGAGCAGTGTGCCGTCCGCGACGGCGCCCACCAACTCGGCCTCGAGGCACGGCAGGATAGGCGGGCAGTCCACCACGGTGACGGTGTATTGGCTGCGCATCCAGGCAAACAGCGCGCGCAAGTCGTCCAGCCTGGGTGTACCCTCACCCGGGCCGGTCAGCCGCGCCAAAGCCACGTCCTCGCCGCCAAGCCGCCCCGGCCGCAACACGGGCGCTTCGCCTCGCCCGAAGGCGGCCAGCGACGGGAGCGTGCAGTCCGCAGGAAGTGCCGACGCGTCCACCAGCGCCACCCGGCACCAAATCTGGCGCGCGAGGGAGGCGGCGAGCTCGCGCGCGACCGTCGTCGTGCCTTCGCCGTGCCGTGCCGCCACCACCTGCAGCACCACGGCGCGTTGATTGCCGGCCATGACCGCCACCCTCGCCAGCAGCGCGCCCAGTCCGGGCCGCAACGGGGCCACGCGGCCGGAAACGGGGGGGAGCGCGTCCATTACCGCGTGGCCAGGAAGGCGGGGTTGTTGGTGAACGTCAGCGACGCCGCGGTAGAGCGCGGCAGCGCCTGACGGATGTACTGGTCTACCCACACATCCAATGACGCGATGTCCGACCGCGGGACCATCACCACGTCCAGCGGATGGATGCGCACGTTCTGCGACAGGTCGACGCCCGTGAGCGCCTTGTCCAGGTCGACGGAGAAGATCTGTTGCGCGCCATCCGGCTGGGTGCGCAAGATCAGCACCTCATGCCGCCGAGCCGTGGGCAGGAAGCCGCCGCCGGACGTGATCACCTGCAGCACCCGGCGCTCGCCACCGCCGAGATCGAGGTAGCCTGGGCGCTGAACCTCACCGCCGACGAACACCTGCAAGCTGCCGAAGGCGCGCAGGTTGAGCGAGAAGAACGGGTGCGCCAGCACGTCGTTGGACTGATACAGCCGGTCCAATTCGGCCTGCAGCGCCGCCACCGTCAGGCCCCGTGCGGTGACGGGCTGGCGGATGCCCGGCACATTGAAAGTGCCGTCCGGCGAGACCGTCAGCACGGCGCTGTAGTCTGGGTCGAGGATGTGATGCACTTCGACCTGGTCACCGGACTGCAGGTGGTACGGGCCGTTCGCCTGCGCCTGGTCCGAGTCCAGCACCTGGCTCAACGGCGTGCCTTGGGTCAGGATCGGACCACAGTCGGCAAGGCTCGAAACAAGCAGGACAGCGAGCCATTTCACCAACAAATGCCCTGGTAGCGCGGGTTGCCGGCCAGTCCATCGGCGCCCGAGGCAAGGTCGAGCACGCAGTGGTCCTCGCTCGCGCGGCCGGGCAGATCGGCGTATTCGGGGCTGTTATGCCCGACGACGATCGTCTCCCCGTGGTCGAGTGCCTCGTCCAGCGTGTCGACCAGGAGGCTGCCGACATGGGGCAGGGCGGAGAGGATGAACTCCCGGTTGCGGCCCATGATGTCGGCGTAGGAGAAGTTCGGGTCGTAGATCCGCAGGCTGAAGCCCTTGCCGATCAGCCGCTCGGCAAGCTCCACCAGCGCGCTGTCCCGCAGGTCGTCGGTATCCGGCTTGAAGGTCAGCCCAAGCATGGAGACCCGGCGGTGGCCGAACCCGGCAACGGCGGCGACCGCCCGGCCGACATGCGCCTCGTTGGAGGGGAGCAGCGCCTGCAGCACGTCCGTCCGTACGCCGGCCGCTTGCGCGTGGTAGCACAGCGCCTTGACGTCCTTGGGCAGGCAGGATCCGCCGAACGCGAAACCCGGCCGCAGGTAGGCACGTGAGATGTTGAGCCGGCTGTCCGCGCACAGGATGTCGAGCACGGTGCGGCCGTCGATGCCGCTGCTCTTGCAGATCGATCCCACTTCGTTGGCAAAGGCGACCTTGAGCGCGTGGAACGCGTTGTTGGTGAACTTGATCGCCTCGGCCGTACGGAAGTCGCAAGTAAAGGAGGTGCCGCCGTTGCCGTCGTTCAAAGCGCCGAGCAGGCGGGCAGTCTCCTCGTCCTCGGCGCCGACCACGACGACGGACGGATGATTGAAATCGCCCACGCCTTGGCCCTCGCGGAGGAACTCCGGCATCGTCCCAAGGCCGAAATCACGGCCGGCGACGAGGCCCGAGGTCCGCTCCAGCGCGGGCTTTACGACGGTGTCCATCGTGCCCGGCAACACGGTCGAGCGGACCACCACGGTACGGCGCCTCCCGTCGGTCGAGGCAGCGAGCTTGTAGCCGATGTCCTCCGCGACCCCTTGCAGGTAGCTTAGGTCCAGCCTGTTGTTGGCGAGCCCAGGGGTGCCGACGCAGACGAACAGGATCTCGGCGTGGTCGAACGCCTCGGCGCTGTCGCACGTCGCCCGCAGGCGTCCTTCGGCCAGGCCGGACGCAATCAACTCGGCCAGGCCGGGCTCGGCCAGCGGGGAGCGCCCGGCGTTCAGGATCGCGACCTTGGCCGGGTTCACATCCACCGCGACGACGTGGTGGCCGGCCGCCGACATGCAGCCGGCTACCACGGCGCCGACATAGCCGATACCATAGACGGCGAGGTTCATGCGCGTATCCTGGGAGGGGCTTTCTGCAGAGCGGACGCGATCGCGTCGAATGCGGGTTTGGGCCGGAACTCATCGTCAAGCGGCAGAGGGCGAGGCGGCGCGCCGTCCCGGCGGCGATATCCCGGATCCGTCTGCGGGGTGAGCCAGGTGTAGCGATCCGACAGGCCCCAGGTGACGATGCTGGCGAGCGCCGGCTCCTCGACGGCCACGGATAGGAGGTCGCGGTAGAGGCCTCCGACGGCCCCGTCGCGCTCCGGCACAGTCCCGTTGACCCCGATGTCGAACACATCCAACTCGGTGATCAGGATACGCAGGCCGCGGCTGCCGATCTCGCGCAGGAACCGGCGGTAGACGCCGAGTTCGAACCGCTTCCCGTCCAGCCGCATGTGGGTTTGCAGGCCCACGGCGTCGATCGGCGCTTTGCTGCGCGCCAGCCGGTCGAGCAGGCGCAAGAGCGCGCTGCGCCGGGCTTCGTGGTACGGAGTGTCCATCTCGAACTGCGTGTCGTTATAGGCGAGCAGGACCTTGGGGTTGGCCGCCCTTGCGGCATGGAACGCGTCCGCGATGTAGTCGGGCCCGAGCTTGGTGAGCAGGGGAGAACGGCGCATCCCGTCGCCGGTGCCGGCCTCGGTGTCGATCGCCTCGTTGACGACGTTCCAACTGAACATCTTGCCGGCGTAAGTGCGCGCCATCATGGCAATATGAGCGGCTGCGAGCGCTTGCGCCGGTTTGCCCGCGTCGGCTGCTTCGAAGTAAGCCGGCAGCGCCTTGTGCCACAGCATGTGCGCGCCCGTCAGGTGCATCGCATGCTGGCGGGCGAACTCGATGTTAGGGTCCTCCCAACTAGGCCGTGTCATGCCCGGTTGCGGAGCTACGCGGTGCCAGCCCATATTCGGTGCTAACAGGCCGCATTGGCGCGCGAAGGCCGCTGCATACGCCGGCGGTGCGGCTGCGATCGCGACATCGCTGGCGCCACCGAAATGCAACCCGTTTGCCTCGGCAAGCTGCGATAATCCGCCAGGTTCGGCGTGAAGCGGCCGAAAGTTCGAAGCGAGGCCCGTGAGAATGAGTGCTGTCCGGCGCGAGATAATCAAAATGCGTTCCCTCTGTGAACGAAGAGGCGGATAGGCGTTAGTAGGAGTATCCTGAGATCGAGCAGCAGCGACCAGGTTTCCACGTAGCGCAGGTCGTCGTTGATGCGGGCCTGCAACTCCTCGGCCGTGGCGGTCGCACCGCGGTGGCCGTTGATCTGCGCCAGGCCGGTTATGCCAGGGCTCACGCTATGACGCTGGGCGTATTGGGGCACGATCTCGTCGCACGCGAGCCCCTCGGTGCGCATCGCGACCGGGTGGGGGCGGGGACCCACCAGGGACATCGTCCCATTCAGCACGTTCCAAAGCTGGGGCAATTCGTCCAGGCTGGTCCGCCGCAGAAAGTCGCCGACGCCGGTGATACGGCAATCCCCGCGCTCCGTCTGTTGCCGGCCGTCATCCGGGCCGCCAAGGCGCATGGTCCGGAACTTGTAGATAGCGAAAATCCGCCCGTGCCGTCCTTCTCTTGGCTGCTTGAAAAGCGCCGGTCCGGGACTGTCGATGCGCACGGCAATAGCGATCAGAAGGAGCAACGGGACCAACAGAAACATCAGGATCACGGCGATGGTGCGGTCGCTCGCCATCTTGAACGCGTACCGGGTCTTGTCCGTGCGGCTGTCGAAGCGGACTGTGGGGAGCGCCAAGGCTTCGCCAAGCGTCATTCGCATGAGGATGCAGCGCGAAGAAGCGTATCGCCGTCCACCGCCTCAGGCTCCGCCGGTTCGATTTGCAAGACGCCCGACCATCAATCGCCCCCTCCCCCGGCAATCACCTTCGTAACGAATTACGATCGTATGTCGGAGGCGTCAAGCGAGCCCTATCTGAAAAAATTGACCATCACAATTCATCTTGAAATGCTGGGCGGTGGCCGTCACACGCGAGAGTTGCGGCTCGGTTGGGGTATAGCCGCGTCGATCATCGCGTCATCAAGTCGCCGTTTGCTCATTTTGGTTAACAACGACTTGACGTGGTTCTGACAGCAGGCAAACCCGGATGCGAATCCGGCTCATTTCCTTGAACGTTACTGTAGCGGTAATACTATGATGCCGGACCGGTTGGTCGCTGCTCGACAACGCGCAGGCTCACCGCCATCTGCAGCGCCGGACGGCAGCCAGAGGAGGCATCGATGTCCCGCTATCTCGTGACCGGCGGCTGCGGCTTCATCGGCTCACACCTTGTGGACGCGCTGTTGGCGGCAGGCCATCACGTTCGCGTCGTGGATGACTTATCGACGGGTACGATGGCCTACCTTCAGCAAAGCGTCGAGTTCATGCACGGGTGCGTCACCGACCCGGCACTTGCCGAGCGGGCCGTGGCGGGCATCGACGGCTGCTTCCATCTCGCAGCCATAGCGTCCGTGCAGCGCTCCGCAGAGGATCTTCTAGGTACTCACCGCGTGAATTCCGCAGGCATGGTGACGATGCTGCAGGCCCTGCGATCAAGCGGACAGAAGGCCCCGCTGGTCTACGCGTCCTCGGCGGCGATCTACGGGGACTGTGCCACGGTCCCGATCTCCGAGAACGAGCCGGCCCGTCCGCGATCGGCTTATGGCGCAGATAAGTATGGCAACGAACTGCACGCCTCAGTTGCAACAAATTCTTTCGCGATCCCCGCGACCGGGTTGCGCTTCTTCAATGTCTATGGCCCGCGGCAAATGCCCGATTCGCCTTATTCAGGCGTCGTCTCGGTGTTCGCGAAAAATCTCGGTCTCGGCCTGCCGATAACCGTGTTCGGCGACGGCGGCCAGACCCGCGACCTCGTGTACGTAGCCGACGTCGTGACGGCCCTGACCCAGGCCATGGCGCGGCGTCTGCCGAATGCGCCGGTGTTCAACGTGTGCACCGGGCGGGGTACCTCCGTGCTCGAACTCGCGCAGACGATGGGAAGACTGCTCGGCCGCACGCCCGCGATTATGCACGGACCGGCGCGGACGGGTGAGGTGCGGCACTCCGTCGGCAACCCTTCGGCCGGGCGATCCGCACTCGGCTTGGCCGACCCGGTGCCGCTCGAAGCCGGGCTCAGGTCGCTGCTCGGGCGATAGAGAACCGAGACAACCGCGACGCCCGGCTTTCACCTGACGGTGGCTGCAGCAGCGGTCCGCACAGCGGCAACGTCCGACGCGGCCGGGGCAGGCGTGTAGTCATTGCCGAAACTCGTGCGGATATAGCCGACCACCGCCGCCACCTGCGCGTCCGACAAGGTGCGGCCGAGGGGCGGCATCGCACCCTTGCCGAGCAGAACCCGCGTGATCGGGTAGGTTGCCGCGGCAAGCCGCCCATCCCCGGCCAAAGCGGGGTAGGCCGCGGCCCCCACCGCACCGCGCCCGTTCGGCATGTGGCACCCGGCGCACGCGGCATCGTACACGGACTTGCCGTCCCCCTCGGTGAAATGCATGGGGTTGCCGAAGGTCGGTCCTGGTTCGTCCGCACGGGCGACGCCAGCGGAGGCAAGCAGCATCAGCCACGCCAGCGTCCGTCTCATGCCGCCATCACCCGCGCGTGCAGCCGCCGCACCGCGTCCAGCGCCGAGAGCACGGCGCCTTCCTGCCAAGCGGGAATGTAGGAGGCGTGCTCGCCGGCAAGCAGGATACGCCCGTCCAGGCTGCAGAGCGCGGCGTAGTGCTGCGCGCGCGCCGCCTCCGTCCACTGGCCGTAGCAGCCGAGCGCCCACGGCACCCGGTGCCAGCCAACGGCGACCCCGTTCTCGAACTCCGCCGCGTATTGCGGGTGGATCTGCGCCCCATAGGCCACGGCCCGGCGCACGCGTTCCGCCGGGTCGAGCGAGGTCCACTCGAACGCATACGGGCCGAACGTATAGGCGCCGAGCAGGACGCCCTTGGCCGTGTGGGTCCCACTGGCGGGGTAACCGATGAGCGAGATTGGCAGGTCCGTGTAGCTGATCCCGCCGTAGATCGCGTCGTCTTCCTCCCAGAACCGGCGGCGGAACTGCAACCCGATCTTGAGCGCCGCCGCGTACGGCACGGCGGCGATCGCCTGCGCCATGGGGGCCGACACCTGAAGATCGATCTGGCTCAGGATGGAGAGCGGAATCGCGCAGACGCACCAATCTGCGCGTGACTGACCCGGCGAGCCCCCTGCCGTGTCCTGCCACTGCACGGTGACGCCCGTGTCGTCCTGGTGGATCGCGTTGACCTTGGTGCGCAGCCGCAGCATCGGGGCCACCTCCCGCCCCATCGCGCGGGGGATCGCGTCCATGCCGCCCACCGGTTGGAACAGCGTCGTCTGGTAGTCGTAATCGGCCGCGACCCCGAGCGCCCGCCACAGCCGGCTGTTCAGCACGTCAGCCGGCGCGATCGGCTGCGACGGGGTGGGCTTGCCGTCCACGCCGCCGCCGGGTGGGATGTCCCAGCCGCGGTGCTCGCTGGCGGACCAGCCGGCGCGGTAGCGGTATTCGCGGTCGAGCGCGCCCCAGTTCTGCAGCGCCGCCAGCAGGACCTCCGTGTCTTCCGGGGTGACGGTGCCGGCCAGCCGGTCGGTGCGGACGGCTTTGGCCAACATGTCGGCGACCGTGCCGTGGAAATCGGCCTGGATCGCCCGGTAGCGCTGCGGCTTGCCGCCGAACGCCTGGGCGCCGTGGATGAAGGCGTTGTGGTTGACCTGGATGAACGGCTCCAGTGCCACGCCGAGCCGTTTGCAGTAATCCAGCAGCCCGCGGTGGTGGTACGGGATGCGCCACGGCCCTGGATTGATATACAGCCCGGGGTCGAACTCGCACGCCTGCACGGCGCCGCCCATCTCGGTGTAGCGGTCGCCGCCGCGGATGGTCCAACTGCGCCCGCCGACGCGGTCGTTGTATTCGAGCAGCTCGACCTGATAGCCGGCCCGGCGCAGCTCCATGGCTGCCACCATCCCGGCCACGCCCGCACCCAGCACCAGCACGCGGGCCCCGCGCGGGTCGCCGTCCAGCTTGAGTGGGCCGGTATAGGTGCTCTCCTCCGCATGGCCGAGGGCGGTCATGGCGACCAGCATGGCGGCCCCACCGGCAGCGGCGCCGATCAGTCCGAGGAGGTCACGCCGGGTCGGGGCAGGGGTCATAGCGTGTATGTTAGGGGTTGGCGGCGCCATGACAATTGCCACGCCGCGTCCCGCATCGCTACGGTCGGGGAACGGCGCCCGGACCAGAGAGGCGCGACCCAGGAGCACCAGGAATGATCCTCACCCGACGCACCCTTGCCGCCGCCTCCGCCTCCGCCGTGTTACTGCCGCGCGCCGGCCGTGCGCAGGCAAAGGGGCTCAAGATCGGTGTGCTGAACGATGAGTCGGGGCCCTATCGCGACGATGGCGGTCCCACCAGCGCGCTATGCGTCCGCCAGGCCGTGGCCGAGTTCGGCGACAAGGGCTTCCCGATCGAGGTCATCGTGGCCGACCACCAGAACAAGCCCGACGTTGGCGCCGGCATCGCGCGGCGCTGGTTCGACCAGGACGGCGTGGACGTCATCGTGGACGTGCCGACCTCCTCGGTGGCACTCGCGGTCAACAACGTGTGCCGCGACAAGAACAAGCTGATGCTGAACAATGGCGCCGCCACCACGGACCTGACGGGCGTGCAGTGCTCCCCCAATACGGTGCACTGGACGTACGACACCTACATGCTTGCCCGATCCACCGGGGGCGCCATGGTGCGCTCCGGCGGCGACACCTGGTTCTTCATCACTGCCGACTACGTGTTCGGCCACCAACTCGAGCGCGACACCACCCGCTTCGTCGTGGAGGCTGGCGGCAAGGTGCTCGGCAGCGCCAGCTACCCGTTCCCGGACACATCGGACTTCTCCAACCTGCTGGTGCAGGCGCAGGCGAGCGGCGCCAAGGTGCTGGGCCTATGCAACAGCGGCACGGACACGATCAACTGCATCAAGCAAGCACGCGAGTTCGGCCTGATGTCCAGCATGAAGGTGGCGGCGATGCTGATGTACAACAGCAATGTCCACGCGCTCGGCCTGGATACGGCGCAGGGCCTGCTGCTGACCGAGAGCTATTACTGGGATCTGAACGACCGCACCCGCGCATTCAACGAGCGGATCCGGCCCAATACCCCCAACCAGTGGCCGAATATGGTACAGGCCGGCTGCTACGCTTCCACGCTGCATTACCTGAAGGCGGTGGCTGATCTCGGCATCGGCGCCGCGAAAGCCAGCGGGCGGGACGTCGTGGCCCGCATGAAGGCGATGCCGACCGACGACGACTGCTTCGGGCCCGGCAAGATCCGCGCGGACGGGCGTAAGATCCACCCCTCCTACTTGCTGCAGGCAAAAGCGCCGGCAGAAAGCAAGCAGCCATGGGATGGGCTCAAGCTGGTCGCCACCACGCCGGCGGACGATGCGTTCCGGCCAATCAGCGAGGGCGGGTGCACGATGACCGGACTTTAGAATAATCCGCTCAAAGTGAGAGTTTTCTTGTTCGCTGGGATACCTTGTCAGGCCATGTAACATCCCACCTATGAAAGGTCAGTAAGAAAGTAGGGCTGTTTTGGACGAAGCTGACCTGCCGCCGGATCAAGGCCCGATGCCACGCCTGTCTGCCACGCCGGCAGAGGCCCGTATAACGCCGATCGAGCCGGGCCATCTCAGTGCCTTGATGATGCAGTATGGCTCGATGCAACTCCGATGGTACGCGCCGGTCGACCAGGACCACCAGGTCCCGCATGACCGGGACGAGTTGTATGTGGTCGTGTCCGGCACCGCCGTATTCGTGCGCGCCACCGAGGCCGTCCCGTTCGGCGAGACTGAGGCGCTCGGGATGGAGAACCCGGAGCGTGTAGCCGTGGCACCCGGCGACGCGCTGTTCGTGCCCGCGGGGACCGAGCACCGCTTCGAGGACATGAGCGAGGGTTTCGCCACCTGGATGATCTTTTACGGGCCCGAAGGCGGCGAGGGATCGCTGGCACCGCTCGATGTGCCTGCCTCCCTCCTGGAGGATCCGGCGGATCAATAACGCCGTCGTCGTGGTCGGCGCCGGCGGCGCGATTGGGGCGGCCTTGGCAGATGCCTTGGAGCAGGCCGGCCGCCCCGTCCTCCGCTTCTCCCGCACCACTCACCCGCCGCTCGACCTGTTGGATGAAACCAGCATCGGCGCGGCGGCCGAGGCGGCTGGGCAGGACCTGGATCTGGTGATAGACGCGACCGGCTTCCTGCACGGCAGGGGCTTGATGCCCGAGAAGAAACTGGGCCAGCTCGACCCGGCGCATCTCGCGCATAGCTTCGCCATCAACGCGATTGGCCCGGCACTAGTGATGAAGCATTTCCTACCCCGCCTTGCCCGCGACCGGCCTGCCGTGTTCGCAACCCTCTCTGCCCGCGTCGGCAGCATCGCGGACAACCGCGCCGGCGGATGGTACGGCTACCGTGCGTCCAAGGCGGCGCTGAACCAATTGGTTCGGACGGCCGCCATCGAACTGGCCCGCACGCACCGGGCGGCGGTCTGCGTGGCGCTGCATCCGGGCACCGTGGACTCCGGGCTCTCGGCGCCGTTCGCGAAGTCCGGGCTGGACGTGCAGTCTCCGGCAAGCGCTGCGGCCCGGTTGCTCGAAGTTCTGGCGCGCATCACGCCGGAACAGTCGGGTTTGCTGCTCGACTACGGCGGTAACGCCATTCCGTTCTGAAGGCGCCGATTTAGCTCGCCGTGATCATAGCGATCCAAGTGAGCAGCAGCGCGGAGGCGATCATGATGGCTCGGAACATAGCTGCTTCGCTCTATACGAGTTCGCGGACAGACAAGGCGATCAGCCCTAGGACCGGCCAATACACGGCGAACCGTGATGCGATCCCCCGGTCCATCGCCGGCCCTGGTCCTGGTCCGTCTATCTTGGGGACGCCGTCATCCGGGTTTCCGAGCCAGTACGGTAGCCTCATGTCCAACATCATGGCACTCCTACGACAACCGCACTGATGCGCGCGATCGTTCGCGAAGGAAGTCCCAAATGGGTTGCGGATGGGTTAATTTGGCAGCGGCATCAGCAACTGCGTGTACGCCGTAAGCGGCCGAGGATTACTCGGCCGGCTAAACTGGCTGAGCTGCGCTTCTACCTGCCAACCGCCAACGCATCCTTTACCCACCGTCCCCCCTGCATGATCCCCGGGATGTGCGCCCCCTGGTCCTCCAGCAGCGACCAGTCCCGCAGCGGGTTGCCGTCCACCACCAGCAGATCCGCCTCCGCGCCGGGTTCGATCACGCCCACTTTCCCCTCCAACCGACACAGCTTGGCCGCCAGCGTGGTCGCCGAGCGCAGCACCTCGATCGGCGGGATCACCCGCGCCCGCAACGCGAACTCGCCCGACTGGTGGCGGTGCATCTCGCCCAGCAGATCCGTGCCGTACGCCATCGGCAACCCGGCGCCCTGCATGATCTCCAGCGAGTCCAATCCCGCCTGCCGCACCGTCTCGATCTTGGCCAAGCTCTCCGGCCGCATGCCCAGCGACCCGGCCTCCGCCGCCAGCCGCTGATAGGTGATCAGCGTCGGCACCGCCACCGCCCCCAGTTCCGCCGCCCGGCGCGCCGTCGCCGCCGTGATCAGGTTGCAGTGCTCCAGCGAGTGCACGCCGCAATCCAGCGCGCGGCTGATCGCCTCGTCCGTATACAGATGCGCCGAGACGTAGGTGCCGAGGTTCTTCGCCTCCTCCACCGCCGCGTCCAGCTCGGCGCGGGAGAACTGCAGCATGTGGATCGGGTCCGCCGGGGAAGCGATGCCGCCATTGGCCATCACCTTGATGAAGTCCGCTCCCGCCCGCAGCTCCTGCCGGGCCGCGCGGCGGACCGCGTCCACCCCGTCGCACAGCCGGCCCATCGAGCCGACGCGGTTGTATGGCGCCCGGTCGTCGTAGCGCTGCCGCCCGTCGCAATGCCCGCCGGTCTGGCTCAGCGCCTTGCCGCTGATCACCAGGCGGGGCCCGGCGACGACCCCCAGCGCCTGCGCGTCCGCCAACCCGCGGTCCGCACCGCCCACGTCCCGCACGGTGGTGAAGCCGCGCATCAGCATGTCGCGCATGATGTGCCCGGCCCGCAGCGCCGCGAGCGAGTTCGGCTGCGCCGCGTTGGCCGCCAGGTCCGCCATCGCCGCGATCACGTGCACATGCGCGTCGATCAGCCCCGGCATCAGCAGGCGGCCCGCCAAGTCCACCCGCTCCGCCGCCGCGCTGCGGATCGGCTCGTCCGACACCTCGCGGATCGTGCCATCCTCGACCAGCACCGCCATGCCGTCGCGCGGGCCGTCCCAGCGCGGATCCAGGACCTGGCCGCCGGTGAACAGGAATTGGGTCATGCTGCGTTCACTCCAAAGGGGTCGTCCACCGAGGGGCAGGGCTCGGTAAACCAGCGCGGGCCCTGCTCGGTGATGTACATGATGTCCTCCAGCCGGACGCCGAACTCGCCGTAGATGCAGATCATCGGCTCGTCCGAGAAGCACATGCCGGGTGCGATCGGCGTCTTGTTGCCGCGGACGAAATAGGTGTCCTCGTGCACGTCCATGCCGATGCCGTGCCCGGTCCGGTGCGGCAGGCCCGGCGTCGCGTAATCCGGGCCGAACCCGCCCGCCGCGATCACGCCGCGCGCCGCCGCGTCCACCGCCTCGCACGGTGCGCCGACCTGCGCCGCGGCGAACCCGGCAGCCTGGGCGTGCTTCTCCAGGTCCCAGATCTCCCGCTGGCGCGGGGTCGGGTCGCCAAACACGTAGGTGCGCGTGATGTCGGACCTGTAGCCCTCGACGAAGCACCCCGTGTCCACCAGCACCATGTCGCCGTCCTGCAGTGTCTGCGGGTAGGGCACGCCGTGCGGATAGGCGGTGGCCTCGCCGAACTGCACCGCGCGGGAAGCGGGCTGGCCGCCCAGCTTGCGGTGCGCCGCGTCCAGGAATGCCTGCACCTCGGGCGTGGTCAGCCCTGCGGCCATGCAGCGTGCGGCCGCCTTGTGCACCTCCAGCGTGATGTCCATCGCGACCTGCATCAGTGCGATCTCGGCCGGTGACTTGACCATGCGGCAAGCGGCGGTGATGGCGGCGCCGTTGGTGAAGCTGAAGCTGTTGCCGGCCTTGCGCAGCCCGTCGACGGTGAAGAACGGCGCCGCCGGGTCGAGCGCAATGGTGCCGCTGTCGCGGCCCTTGCTGCGAACGGTGTCGATCACGAGCGCCGTCGGGTCCTCGTGCTCCTCCCAGCAGCGGATGTCGCCGCCGAACTTGAGCAAGGTGCGCGTCTTCGGCTCCTCGAAGGTGGGGCTGAGATAGGCGATCTCGCCCTCGGCCGGGATGATGGCGCCGTGCAGCCGCTCGGTGAGATTGAGCACGATGCCGGTGAAGTAGCGCAGGTTGGTGGACGTATCGAGGTAGAGCGCGTCGATGCCCTGCTCGCGCATCAGGCGTTGCGCCTTGGTGATGCGGGCCTGGTACTCCTCCACGCCGATCGGTTGCACGCCTGCGGTCATGGGTTGCATCCGCTCCAGTTCCGCCGCGAAACTCGAACCGCCGACGCCGTGGACCATGCGCAAACCTCCGATGACCGGGGAAAGGCTAGCCAAGCCCGGGCGTAAGCGCCACTACCCGGCTCGAGGACGATCGCCCCTGGCGCCGCCCCCTCTCCATGCCTTCAAGGGAAGGGGAGGAGAGGCATGGCGACGTGGCGCATCTTGCGCACAGTTGGCACATGGGTTGCTGTGACCCACTCATGACGCCGCTTCTCACCCGCGACCGCCTCGGCAGAACAGCTACCAACGTGCTCGTCGCCGTCGGCGCCGCCGTGGTGTTCGTGCCGCTCGTCCTCACCCTGTATCTCAGCGTGTTCGACGAGACGCTGATCGTGTTCCCGCCGCACGCCTACACGCTGCACTGGTACGCCCGCATCCTGCCCGCGTTCGGCGGCGCGTTGCGCACCAGCCTGGTCACGGCCGCGATCGCCGTCGCCTGCAGCCTGGCGATCGGCATCCCCGCCGGCATTGGCCTCTCACGCTACCGCTTCACCGGCCGCGGCGCGGTCAGCACGCTGCTGCTCGCCCCGCTCACCATCCCGGGTGTCGCCATCGGGCTCGGCATCTACGTGCTTGCCGTGATGATCGAGGAGCGGACGGAGTGGGCCATCAGCTCCTCGTTCCCGCTGCTGATCGCCGCCCACGTGCTGATCACCATGCCCTGGGTGGTCCGCCTCTGCCTTGCCTCGCTGGCCAACCACGACCGTGCCGCGGAGGAAGCCGCCGCCAGCCTCGGCGCGCCGCCGCTCACCGTGATCTGGCGCGTGACTTTGCCCGCCATGCGCGGGGGCATTGTGGCCGGGGCGCTGTTCGCGTTCATCTTCTCCTTCGAGAACCTGGAGATGACGCTGTTCCTCACCGCACCCGGCATGACCACGCTGCCGATCGCGCTGCTGCAATACCTGCAGTATCACATCGACCCGCTGATCGCCGCCGTCGCCGTGGCGCAGGTGGTGCTGGTCGGCGGCGTGCTCGTGGTTATGGACCACTTCAGCCCCGTCGCTCGGGCCATCGCATGAGGGATCGGGCATGAGCCGGCTTCAACTCGACGGCCTCGCCAAATCCTACGGCGCCGCCCAGGTCGTCAGTGGCGTGACGCTTGATATACCAGAGGGCGAGATGGTCGTCCTCCTCGGCCCCTCCGGCTGCGGCAAGACCACCATCCTGCGCATGATCGCCGGGTTCGTGCCGCCCACCGCGGGGGACGTGCGGCTGGACGGGCGCAGCATCACGCGCCTGCCGCCGCATAAGCGCGACCTCGGGCTGGTGTTCCAGTCCTACGCCTTGTTCCCGCATATGAGCGTCACCCGCAACGTCGCTTTCGGGCTCGAGATGCGCGGGATCAAGGGGGCGGCGCTGGACACCCGGGTCGCGGAGATGTTGCGCCTCGCGCGGCTGGAAGCGCTCGCCGAACGGCTGCCGCAGCAGCTTTCCGGGGGGCAGCAGCAGCGCACGGCCCTCGCCCGCGCGCTGGCCACCCGCCCGCGCCTGCTGCTGCTGGACGAGCCGCTCTCCAACCTCGATGCGGCCCTGCGCGGCGAAGTTGGGCGGGACATCCGGTTGCTGCAGAAATCGAGCGGGCTGACCACGGTCATGGTCACGCACGACCAGGACGAGGCGATGGCGATGGCCGACCGCCTCGTGGTGATGAAGGACGGCCAGGTGCAGCAGACCGGCACACAGGAAGACCTTTACGAGCGTCCCGCGTCCCCCTTCGTCGCGAGCTTCATCGGGCGCAGCAACATGGTCGAGGGCACATTGGACACGTCCGGCACCATGACCGCCGGCGGCGCTACCATCGACCTCGCCGGTCAGTATGCCGCGGCCGGCGCCTGCACCCTCGCCCTGCGGCCCGAACGGCTGCGCCTTACCCCACCCGGGCCCGGCAGCATGCAGGGGCGAGTGGAACTGGCCAGCTATCTCGGCCCGGTGCGCGAACACTTGGTTCAGGTCGGCGACGGCCTGCGCATCATCGTACGGGACAGTACGGCCGCTCCCGGCCCTTTGCTTGCACCGGGTGAACCCGTCACACTCCACTGGGATGCCGGGGCCGAGCGCCTGTTCGACGCCGCCGGGTCGCCCGCCGCCGCCCTCCACCCAGCAGCCACGAGGATCACCCACCATGCTTGACGCCGGACCGTTCCGCTTTCCGCGCCGCGCCCTGCTGGGAGGCGTGGCCGCGCTGCCGCTGCTGGGCCGCCGCGCCTATGCCGACGAGCAGGTGGTGATCTCCACCTGGGGCGGCGACTACGCCAACCTGTTGAAGGCCAATGTCGAGGGGCCGATCCTGACCCCTGAGGGCGTCACCGTGGTGCAGGACATCACCGACGAGGACCCCCGCGTTGCCAAGCTGTACGCCCAGCGCCGCCTCCCCCGCGGCGCCGACGACGTGCTGTGCTTGCAAGCAGTCCGTGGCCACGAGGTCGGCGAGGCCGGCCTGGTCGAGGCGCTGGACGAAACCAAGGTGCCGAACCTGGCCCACGTGCTGCCGAACCTGCGCTCGCCGTATTACGCGCCGCATATCTGGAGCCCGCAGGTCATCATCTACAACCCGGACAAGATCAAGGATCCGCCGAAGACGTTCACCGACCTGCTGGACCCGAAATACAAGGGCCGCGTCGGCGTGGGCGACATCAACTACTTCTACGTCATGATGGCCGCCGCCTTGGCCGCGACCGGTGACCTCAACAAGGTGGACGACCCGGCGGCCAAGGCGCTTGCGGAAAAACTGAACGACAACGGCCTGCGGCTCTACCCCTCCACCGACTCGATCGGCGCCGGCATCAAGTCGGGCGAAATCGACGTCGGCATCATGTGGCTGGCTCGCGTCATCATGTGGCAGAACGCCGGCATCCCGGTGAAGCAGTCGTTCCCGACCGAGGGATCGGTGCTCTACATCTCCGGCATGGTCGTGCCCAAGAACGCCGCCGACAAGCCGGGCGCCTACAAGTACCTCAACGCGATGCTGGAACCGCCGGCGCAGACCCGCTTCGCTGAGCGCATGGGTTACCTCCCCACGGTCGACAACTGCACGCTGACCGGCAAGGTGGGCGAGCAACTGGCCTTTCCGGGCCCGGCGCCCAAGCTGTTCCCGCCCAACTACGACATCACCGGCAAGCTGCAGACACCGGTGTCCGAGTGGTGGAAGAAGACGATGCAGCGCGCGTGAAGGCATGACGACGCGGCCGGCCGCCGCCGCGTCGGGCTTCACCGGCCCGGCGCTGGCCCTGGTGGTAGTCATGCTGGTGGCGCCCATGCTCCTGCTGCTGCGCTTCAGCCTCAACCAGTACGACGTGACCGAGCTCATGATCGAAACGGTCACGCCGGCCAACTACGTGAGGTTCGTGTCCGATCCGTTCTATCTCGGCGTGCTGCGCACCACGGTCATGGTGGCGGTGCTCTCAACGGCGCTCTGCCTCCTGTTGGGCCTCCCGCTCGCCTACCGCCTGTCGCGCATGGGCCGGCGGTGGAAGACGGCTTGCATGCTGGCCATGGTGCTGCCCCTGCTCGTGAGCAACGTGGTGCGCATGGTGGGCTGGATGATCCTGTTCGCCCATGGCGGCCTGATCGACACGGCGCTGCGCTGGCTCACCGGCCAAGGGCTCGAGCTGATGTACACGCCCTTCGCCGTCATCGCCGGCATCGTCTCGGTGAACCTGCCCTTCGTCGTGCTGACGGTGCAGAGCACGATGGAGACCATCGACCCGCGGCTGGAGGAAGCCGCGCAGAGCCTGGGCGCGCCCCCCTCGCGCAGCTTCTGGCGGGTGGTCTGGCCGCTCGCCCTCCCCGGAACCGCCATCGCCGGCATCCTGTGCTTCATCCTGGCGATGAACGCCTACGCCACGCCCTATTTGTTGGGCGGGCCTCGCTTCCAGATGATGGCGCCGCTGCTCTACTGGGAGTTCAGCACCAACAACAACTGGCCGTTCGCCTCGGCCCTCGCCCTCATCCTGATGGCGACGACCCTCGTCCTCACGCTCGGCAGCAACCTGCTCATCCCCCGCCGCTACCGCACCTGATTCGGGTGTGCCCGCAGGTATCGTCTAGCATTCGACACCCCTGCCGCCCTCCAGTACATTGGCCTCATGGATCAAGTCTCCTCCGTCGGGCACGTCGTGGCCCCTGACGAGCCCGTCGCTCCCGACAGCCCGGACCGCTTCATCAACCGCGAGCTGTCGTGGCTCGACTTCAACCAGCGAGTCGTGGAGGAAGCGCAGAACCCGCGCCACCCGCTGCTGGAGCGGCTACGGTTTGTGTCCATCAGCGCGTCCAACCTGGACGAATTCTACTCCGTCCGCGTCGCCGGCCTGATCGGGCAGGCGAAGGCGGGCGTGGGATCGCTTTCCGCCGACGGACGCACCCCGGCGCAGCAACTGGCCGAGATCCAAATCCGTGCCGCCGCCCTGATGGCCCTGCAGCAGACCGTGTGGGTCGCGCTGCGCCACCTGCTCGAGGAGGCCGGGATCCAGGTCTGCGACCCGGCCGCGTTGCCCAAAGCCGATCAGGCCTGGCTGTCTGCCTGGTTCATGGACCGGGTCTTCCCCGTGCTGACGCCGCTCGCCATCGACCCGGCGCATCCGTTCCCGTTCATCCCGAACATGGGCCTGGTCATGGTGCTCAAGCTGCACCGGGACGAGGACAACACGGCCATGAACGGGCTGATCCCGATGCCGACCCAGGTGGACCGGTTCATCCGCCTCCCCGCGGGCGCCGCACCGGGTGCGCCAATCCGGTTCGTGCTGCTCGAGGAGTTGGTGTCGCTCAACCTGCAAACCCTGTTCCCGGGTTTCCGCGTGGTGGGGCAGGGCATGTTCCGCCTGATCCGCGACACTGGCGTCGAGTTCGAGGAGGAAGCGGAAGACCTCGTCCGTTCGTACGAAACCGCGCTGAAGCGCCGCCGCCGGGGGGTGCCGATCCATCTCTCGGTGGACTCTGCCATGCCGCCCGATTTGCTGGCACTGGTGGTGGACGAACTTGGCGTGAACGAGGACGGCATCCCCGGCAACGAGGTCCTGGTGCAGACCGGCATCCCGGGCCCGGTGGACCTGCGGCAGTTGATCGTGGACGACCGGCCGGATCTGCTGTTCTCCCCCTACACGCCGCGCTTCCCCGAGCGCATCCGCGATTTCGCGGGCGACTGCTTCGCCGCCATCCGCGCCAAGGACATCATCGTCCACCA
>CAXTVQ010000005.1:0-15103 GCA_964247705.1 uncultured Acetobacteraceae bacterium
GGCGCTTGCCGTCCGGGAACACGACCTCGTCCACCTGCGGCTTGACGTTGTCCCAGGTGTAGTTGCGCAGCGAGTCGATCTGGATCTCGCTGTCGAAGTGGCCGATGTTGCACACGATGGCGCGGTGCTTCATCGCCCGCATGTGCTCGATGGTGACCACGTCCACATTGCCGGTGGCAGTGACGAAGATGTCGCCGCGGGGGGCGGCGGAGTCCATCGTGACGACCTCGTAGCCTTCCATCGCCGCCTGCAGCGCGCAGATCGGGTCCACTTCCGTCACCAGCACGCGGCAACCGCCCTGGCGGAGGCTGGCGGCCGAACCCTTGCCGACGTCGCCGAACCCGGCGACCACGGCGACCTTGCCGGCCAGCATCACGTCCGTGCCGCGGCGGATGGCGTCCACCAGGCTCTCGCGGCAGCCATACAGGTTGTCGAATTTGGACTTGGTGACGCTGTCGTTCACGTTGATGGCGGGCACCATCAGCTTGCCGGCCTTGGCCATCTCCCACAGCCGGTGCACGCCCGTGGTCGTTTCCTCGGAGAGGCCCTTCACGTCCTTGAGCAGCTCGGGATACTTGTCGTGCATCAGCACGGTCAGGTCGCCGCCGTCATCGAGGATCATGTTCGGCGTCCAGCCATCCGGGCCGCGCACCGTCTGTTCGATGCACCACCAGAACTCTTCCTCGTTCATGCCCTTCCAGGCGAACACCGGCGTGCCGGCGGCGGCCACGGCGGAGGCGGCGTGATCCTGCGTCGAGAAGATGTTGCAGGACGACCAGCGCACGGTGGCGCCCAGCGCAGTCAGCGTCTCGATCAGTACGGCGGTCTGGATCGTCATGTGCAGGCAGCCGGCGATGCGTGCGCCCTTCAGCGCCTGGCTCGGGCCGTACTCCGCCCGCAGCGCCATCAGGCCGGGCATCTCGTCCTCGGCCATCGAGATCTCTTTGCGGCCCCACGCGGCGAGCGAGAAGTCCTTCACCTTGTAGTCGGTCGGCATCGAGACGTCGGGCATCGGTTGGCTCCTGGTTCGGTGCGCGACGCTATATAAGGATATCTTGATGTTTGCAATTCGGCCTCGACAGCGCCGGGTTCGTGCGCCATGACGGTGTGACGGTGCCCGACGCCAACGAACCCACCCCCAGCCAATCATCCCTTCTGAGCCACCGGCCGTTCGCGCTGTTCTGGTCGGCGCGGATCTGCACGAGCTTTGCCTACCAGATGCAGTCGGTGGCGATCGGCTGGCTGGTGTATCAGTTGACGGGCAGCGCGTTCGACCTCGGGCTGGTCGGGCTGGCGCAGTTCCTGCCGGTCGCGTTGCTGACGCTTGTGGTCGGCCATGTCGCCGACCGGTATGACCGCCGCCGCATCGTGGGTTGCTGCCAGATCGTGGAGGCGGTCGCGAGCGCATCGCTTGCCATCGGCACGGCGAGCGGGCGTTTGCCGGTGGGCGGGGTGTTCGCGATCGTGGCGCTGATCGGCGCGGCGCGGGCGTTCGAGTCCCCCACCTTGTCGGCGTTGATGCCGGGTCTGGTGGGCGAGTCGCGGCTGCAGCAGGCGAGCGCGTGGTCCGCCTCGGCCAACCAGACGGCGACCATCCTGGGCCCGGCTTTTGGCGGCCTGCTCTACGCGTTGGGCGACGCCATCCCGTTCGCGCTGGCCACGGTGCTGTTCCTGGTGGCGAGCACCCTGGTGTTTTCGATCCGCCTCGAGCGTCCCGTGCCGCCGAAGGAAGCGCCGACGCTGCGCTCGGTGTTCGGCGGCATCCATTTCATCTGGGAGCACCCGGCGGTGCTGGGCGCCATATCGCTCGACCTGTTTGCCGTGCTGCTCGGGGGCGCCACGGCGCTGCTGCCGATCTACGCGCGGGACATCCTGCATACCGGGTCCTGGGGATTGGGCATCTTGCGGGCGGCGCCGGCGGTGGGAGCGTTGGCGATGTCCGTGCTGCTCGCGCGCCGGCCGCTGCGCCGCCATGCCGGGGGGATCATGTTCGGGGCGGTGATCGTGTTCGGCGTGGCGACGGCGGTGTTCGCGGTGTCCCGCTCGCTGCCGCTCTCGCTCGCTGCCCTGGCCTTGCTGGGGGCGGCCGACGTGGTGAGCGTGGTGATCCGTTTCGCCCTGGTGCAGATGCGCACGCCGGACGCGATGCGGGGCCGGGTGAGCGCGGTGAACATGCTGTTCATCGGGACATCGAACCAACTGGGCGAGTTCGAGTCGGGCACGACCGCGGCGTTGCTGGGCACGGTGCCGGCGGCGTTGCTGGGCGGGCTCGGCACGATCGTGGTGGCGCTGCTGTGGATGCGTTGGTTCCCGTCGCTGCGGAAAGTGGATGAATTGAGCTAGTTCGGCTAAAGCATCGGTATCTCCCGAAGGAACGACGATGCCCGAGCCTAGATTGCTTGATCCACTCACGCGTGCAGCCATCCGCTCGGGATCCGACAAATACGGCGGCCACGTTTACACGCCGATCTATCACAAACTGTTCGCGTCCCGGCGGGAGGAGCCGGTGCGGCTACTCGAGATCGGGATCGGCGGCTACGACGCCGAACATGCCGGCGGCCTTGGGCTGAAGATGTGGGCCGAGTATTTCCCGAATGGGACGATCATCGGGCTGGATATCAGCCGCAAGACGCTTGACCTTCCGCCACGGGTCCGCGTCATCCAGGGATCTCAGACAGACGACACGTTGCTGGTTCGGCTGTCGCAGGAGTATGGGCCGTTCGACATCGTCATCGACGACGGCAGCCACGTTGTTTCCCATATGCTGGGGAGTTTCCGGACGCTCTATCCCTTGATCGCGCCGGACGGCATCTACGCGATCGAGGATACGCAAACGTCCTTCGAACCCGTCCTCGGCGGCAGCCGGGATGGCGCTGGAACGGTCTTCCAGATGGCGCATTCACTCGGGTTGCTCATGCACAAGCCCGAGGGCTACGTCGATTCGGGAAGTGACCCGTTTCTGAGCCAGATAGCGCTGAAAACGCAGAGCATTTCGGTCTATCGCAATATCGTCGCGTTCCAGCGCGGCTCCAATACATACCCGTCCAATAGTGGATTGGACCTGGGTCATCCGGACGTCCGCGCCGTGTTCGACAGCATCACCGCGCAGGACGCGCGTGATCCTTCGCCGACTGGTGTGCTGTCACGCTTGGACATGCTGATCCATGGCGGAAAGCACGCGGACGCCGCGCGGCTCGCGATGAATGCAGCGACCACGTATCCGCAAAACGTGCCGCTTCTGTATGAACTCAGCCGAATGATGGAATGGTGCGGCCAGATCCCGGAACGCGATCAGATCGAGGCGCAGCTTTCGAAGGTGAAATAGGAGCAGTTGGCTGGCGGCCGCCTGGGCCGCCAGCACGACGCCTCAGGTATTCATCGCGTCGAAGAAGTCCTGGTTGGTCTTGCTGTATTTCAGCTTGTCCAACAGGAAGTCCATTGCGTCCGTGGTCCCCATTGGGTTCAGGATACGGCGGAGCACCCACATCTTGGACAGCATGCCGCGCTCCACCAGCAACTCCTCCTTGCGGGTGCCGCTCTTGGTGATGTCGATGGCGGGGAAGGTGCGCTTGTCCGACAGCTTGCGGTCCAGGATGATCTCGCTGTTGCCGGTGCCCTTGAACTCCTCGAAGATCACCTCGTCCATGCGGCTGCCGGTGTCGATCAGGGCGGTGGCGATGATGGTCAGCGACCCCCCTTCCTCGATGTTGCGGGCTGCGCCGAAGAAGCGCTTGGGCCGTTGCAGGGCGTTGGCGTCCACGCCGCCGGTCAGCACCTTGCCGCTCGACGGAACCACCGTGTTGTAGGCGCGGGCGAGCCTGGTGATGCTGTCCAGCAGGATCACCACGTCCCGCTTGTGCTCGACCAGCCGCTTGGCCTTCTCGAGCACCATCTCGGTCACCTGGACATGCCGGGTCGCCGGCTCGTCGAAGGTGGAGGCGACGACCTCGCCCTTCACCGAACGGGACATGTCCGTGACTTCCTCCGGCCGCTCGTCGATCAGCAGGACGAGCAGGAACACCTCCGGATGGTTCTCGGCGATGGCGGTGGCCATGTTCTGCAGCATCACCGTCTTGCCGGTGCGCGGCGGCGCCACGATCAGCGCGCGCTGGCCCATGCCGATCGGTGCGATCAGGTCGATCACGCGGGGCGTCAGGTCCTTGCCCGGGCCCTTTGCGACGGACTGGAAGTTCTCGACCTCCATCTTGAGCCGGCGGTCCGGATACAGCGGGGTGAGGTTGTCGAAGTTGATCCGGTGCTTGACGGCGTCCGGCGGCTCGAAGTTGATCGTATTGGGCTTCAGCAGGGCGAAATACCGCTCGCCGTCCTTCGGCGCGCGGATCTGGCCCTCCACGCTGTCGCCGGTACGCAGCGCGAAGCGGCGGACCTGGCTCGGGCTGATGTAGATGTCGTCCGGGCCGGGGAGATAGTTGGCTTGGGCGCTGCGCAGAAAACCGAACCCGTCGGGCAGGATTTCCAGCGTGCCTTCGCCGTGGATCGCCTGCTCGTTGTCGGCCAGGTTCTTGAGGATGGCGAACATCATGTCCTGCTTGCGCAGGCTGGACGCGTTCTCGATCTGTAACGACTCGGCGAACGACAACAGGTCGGACGGGGATTTTGCCTTCAACTCGGCAAGGTGCATTGGGTCGGGCCTCGAAGAGACTAGGAGGAAGCGGGGAGGAGAGTGGGAGCAAGGTCGGTCGCTTCGACCGGTCTGCCGGTCTGTTAGGCGGCTGGGCCGCACACGACGACTATCCGGACGGGGCAGCAGCAGACGCCGGGCCAGAACAGCCCACCCGTCTATTAGTAGACGTATGCACGGTTCTGGCGCGGCGTCAATGTTAAGCTAGCCAGGTTGGGCGATCGCCATGATCACGATCACCACCATCAGCACCGTCGGAACCTCGTTCGCGTAACGGTAGAACCGCTGCGGCCGGACGTTGCGGTCCTCCAGGAAATCCCGCCGCCACTTGGACATGGCGCCATGGAAACCGCTCATCAGGATCACGCCGGTGAGCTTCACGTGCCACCAGGTGGCGCCCCAATCCACCGCACCCGGCGTCAGCACCAGAAGGATGCCGAAGGTCCAGGTCGCGATCATGGCCGGGGTCGTGATCTGCTTCAGCAGCCGCCGCTCCATGACCTTGAAGCGCTCGCTGGACGACGAGCCCCGCGCCACCTCGCAGTGGTAGATATACAGGCGCGGCAGGTAGAACAGCCCGGCCATCCAGGCGATCACGGCAATGACGTGGAACGACTTGGTATACAGCAGGTAGGGTGCGAGGAACGGGATCGTCACGCCGCGGCCTCCTCCGCGCGCTCCATCAGTCGCAGGAAGTTGCCGCCCCAGAGTGCGGCGATCTCGGAAGCGTCGTAGCCGCGGCGGGCCAGTTCGGCGGTGAGATTGGCGCTTTCGCCGGCGTCCCGCCAGCCGACCAGGGTGCCGCCGCCGTCGAAATCCGAGCTGATCCCGACATGCTCGATGCCGCAGCGGCGCACGGCATAATCCAGGTGGTCCATGTAGTCGGACACGCTCACCACGTCCGACTTGCCCTGCGGCTTGAGGAAGGAAGCGACGGCGGTGACCTGCACCAGCCCGCCGGTGTCCTTCAGCACGTCCAACTGTTCGTCATCGAGGTTGCGCGGTACGGGGCAGAGCGCGTGCATGTTGGAATGCGTGGCGACGACGGGGACCGCGGAGAGTGCCGCCGCCTGCATCATGGACTGCTTGGACACGTGGCTCACGTCCACCAGCATGCCCAGGCGGTTCATCTCGGCGATCACGTCGCGCCCGAATGCGCTCAGGCCGCCGTGCAGCGTGGGAGCGTCCTGCAAGTCACGCCGCGGGTTGCTGCTGTCGGCGAGCGCGTTGTGGCCGTTATGCGTGAGCGTCATGTAGACGGCGCCGAGTTCGCGAAACTGGCGCAGCACCGCCAGGTCTTCGGCCAGCGCGTGGCCGTTCTCGACGCAGGGGACGATGACGGCGCCGGGTTCGTGCGCCGCCGCGCGGATCTGTCCGGCGCTGGTGGCGAGGGTGGCACGCAACCCGTCCCGCTCGGCGGCCATAGCGCGGATGTCCGACAGCATGGCCAAGGCGCGCTCCCTGGCCGCGGCCCCGCCCTCCGCGGTGCGCGGACCCTGCGGCACGTAGGCGGCAAAGCACCCGGCGCGCAGGCCGCCGCGCGTCATCTTGCCGATGTCGACCCGGCGTTTGGTGTCGGTGAACGGGTCCGGCGTTTCGGGCCATGGGATATCGATGTGGCTGTCGAGCGTCAGCAACGTCTCGTGGAGCGCCAAGGACTGCACGGCGTCTTGGGACGGCGGTGTTTCAGGGTGCATTGAGTTGCGGCCGGGACCGGCCAGCCTCCAAATTAACCGCGCTAATCTGCGCTGTGCGGAGCGGTTCTGCTAGGTGTTCGGCCACAACCAGTAGCCGTACCGGTCAGGTCGGCTTGATTGCCGCGCGCACCATGGCCGCCGTCGCGTTGTTGAACGTGACCTGGGACCCGTCGCTCAGGGACAGGACGGAGCCGGACGGGGTGCCCGCCATGCTGGTGACGCTGAAGCCGGCATAGCCGTTCAGCAGCACCGTGTCGCCGACCACGAAATTGGTCACCGTCGTCTGGTTGGTGCCGGTGTCCACGTCCTTGATGAAGGTGAACACGTCATGTGCGTTGTGGTTGGCGTTCAGCGTGACGTTGCCGGCCGATGTGTCCACCGAGAAGGATTCGATGCCGAGCCCGGAGGTGATGGAGGTGTTGCCGGTGCCGGCCACGACGACGGAGGCGTTGGCTGCGCCGGTGATGCTGTCGTAGGCCGAGGTTGCCGAGCCGTTGATGAAAGACAGAGTGGTCTTGGCGGTGACGGCGATGCTGTCGAGCCCGCTGGCAGCCGCGCTGACGGTGCTCGGCCCGGCCACCAGCACGGCATCGCTGCCGTTGGACGTGAGTTCGTTGTGGCCGCCCTTGAGCACGACGGCGTCCTGCCCGCCCGTCCCCGTGATGAACTGGTTTGCCCGCGTCAGGCCCACGAGAACGTTGGCGCCCGCCCCTGTCACCCCGATCAAGGCGCCTTGCGGGTTGGAGTTGACGATGGTGCTGTTCGTGTTGTCCGCGGCGACGACGGTGGCCAGCGTGGTGCCGTTGTTCACGAACATGTCCATCTGCCCGGTGAGCAGGACCGAGGCCGACGGCACGGAAGTGGCGCCCGAGACGAGGCTGTTGGAACCGGACACGATGGCGGTGTTGCCGCTCAGCATCCCGCTTGCCGTCTTGAAGACGATGCCGGGCGTGGCTGCCGCGGAACTCAGGATCTGTGACGCGATGCCCTGCTGAAGGCTGCTCGAGGCATTGACGGCAACCTGCGTTCCCGCGATGGAGCCGGTGATCGAACTCCCCGCCATCTCAACCTCCGCGTTCCTACGATCGTATTCATTGACAATTAATCGTTTCGACGCAAGGTCGATTCGGACTCGGTATGGTCCTTTGCCGGGCCTTTGACGGCGGGCGCTTCGGATCGCGTTGAAGTTGGGCCGGGCCGGTGGTAGCAAGGCTCAGGACGGTATTTCCGCGTAGCTCAGTGGATAGAGCACGGGATTCCTAATCCCGGGGCCGCGAGTTCGAATCTCGCCGCGGAAGCCAGCATTTGCCGCCTTGAACTCCCGCAGCGATCCGGGGCAGGCTTCCCGCCAACGAACAATGATTCGGGGGGGACTGCGATGCGCCTGAAAACCTGGCTTCTGACGGCTGCCGCCATGGTTGCCGCGACCGGCGCGGCGCTGCCGGCGCGCGCGGCCGAGCCGATCGTGGGACTCGTCACCAAGACCAACACCAATCCGTTCTTCGTCAAGATGCGCGAAGGGGCCGAGGCGGAGGCGAAGAAGCAGGGCGTGGAGCTGCGCACCTTCGCGGGCAAGTATGACGGCGACACCCAGACCCAGGTGGAGGCGATCGAGAGCCTCATCTCGGCTGGCGCCAAGGGCATCCTGCTCACCGCCAGCGACACCGTGGCGATCGTGCCGACCGTCAGGAAGGCGCGGGACCGCGGGATCCTGGTGATCGAACTCGACACGCCGTTGGACCCGCCCAATGCCGCCGACGCGACGTTCGCCACCGACAATTTCCGTGCGGGCCAGTTGATCGGGCAATGGGCGAACAAGACGCTCGGGGACAAGGCGAAGGACGCGCACATCGCGATGCTGGATCTCGCCCCGACGGCGGTCAGCGTCGATGTGCTGCGCGACACCGGGTTCCTGAGCGGGTTCGGGATCACCGTTGCGGACCCCCGCCGCATCGGCACGGAGACCGACAAGCGCATCGTCGGCCACGACGTGACGAAGGGATCGGAGGAAGGCGGCCGTACCGCGATGGAGAACCTGCTGCAGCGCGACCCGCACGTGAACCTGGTCTACACGATCAACGAGCCGGCGGCGGCAGGCGCGTATCAAGCTCTCAAGTCGGTGGGCCGGGACCACGGGGTGCTGATCGTCTCGGTCGATGGCGGCTGCCCGGGCGTCAAGAACGTGAAAGCGGGCAGCCTCGGCGCCACCTCGATGCAGTTCCCGCTGAAGATGGCCAGCGAGGGCGTCGACGCGGTCGCCGATTTCGCCAAAACCGGCAAGAAGCCGGAGGCCACCGAGGGGAAGACCTTTACCGACACGGGCGTGAGCCTGGTGACCGACAAGCCGGTGGCGGGCGTGCCGTCGATCACGTCCGAGGAGGGGTTGAAGCAGTGCTGGGGATGAGACCCGGCCCGCGCGATGTTCGATAGCGTCCCCGAGTTCGAGGGCAGGCCCGGACTCCTCGAGCGGATCCAGTATGGGCTGCACCGGCACGCGGTGGCGATCCCGGCGATCGTGCTGCTGATCGGCATCGTGCTGTTCACGGCCGTGGTCGGCGGCCGGTTCCTGGACGCGTTCAACCTGTCCCTGGTCATCCAGCAGGTCGCGATCATCGGCGTGCTGGGCGTGGCGCAGACCCTGGTGGTGCTGACTGCGGGCATCGACCTATCCGTCGGCGCGATCATGGTGCTGTGCTCGGTCGTGATGGGCCGGCTGGCGGTCGACACCGGGGTGCCGGCGCCGCTCGCGGTGTTGGCCGGATTCGTCGTGGGGGGCGTGTGCGGCTGGATCAACGGCTCGCTGGTGGCGTACCTCAAACTGCCGCCGTTCATCGTGACGCTGGGGACCTGGAGCGTGTATTTCTCGCTCAACCTTTGGTACTCCGCCAGCGAGACCATCCGGGCGCAGGACATCGAGACCTCGGCGCCGTTGCTGCAGGTGTTCGGCACACCGATCGACCTCGGCGATGCGCGGCTGACCTATGGCGCCGTCGCCATGCTGCTGCTGTGCGCGGCCGCGTCGTACGCGCTGCAATCGACCGCATGGGGCAGGCATGTGCATGCCGTGGGCGACAACGAGGGGTCCGCCCGGCTGGCCGGCATCAGCACCCGGCGCACGCTGCTCTCGGTCTATGTTTGGGCCGGCGTGATATCGGCGATGGCGGGCTGGACCCTGATCGGGCGCATCGGCTCGGTGAGCCCGCAGGCCGGCCAGACGGGGAACCTCGACAGCATCACCGCCGTGGTGATCGGTGGGACCAGCCTGTTCGGCGGCCGCGGCGCCATCCTCGGCACACTACTGGGCGCGTTGATCGTGGGCGTGTTCCGCAATGGGCTGGCGCTGTCCGGCGTGAACGTGCTGTGGCAGGAGCTGACGGTGGGCATCCTGATCATCGTGGCCGTCGCGATCGACCAATGGCTGCGCAAGGTTTCGGGGTGAGCACTCCTCCCCTTCAAGCACCCGTCCTGCAAGCGCGGGGTCTGGTCAAGCGCTACGGCCGGGTCACGGCGATGGACGGGGCCGACTTCGACCTGATGCCGGGCGAAATCCTGGCCGTGATCGGGGACAACGGCGCTGGAAAGTCGACGTTGATCGGGGCCTTGACTGGGGCGGCGTTGGTCGACCACGGCACGATCCTGCTGGACGGCCAGCCGGTCAGTTTCCGCAACCCCCAGGACGCGCGGGCGGCCGGGATCGAGACGGTTTATCAAAACCTCGCACTCTCGCCGGCACTTTCGATCGCCGACAACATGTTCCTCGGCCGGGAGATACGCCGCCCCGGCATGCTGGGGCGGTGGCTCCGCATGCTCGACCGCCCTGCGATGCAGGCGATCGCTCGGCGCAAGCTGTCGGAACTCGGCCTGCTCACCATCCAGGACATCGGGCAGCGGGTCGAGACCCTGTCCGGCGGTCAGCGGCAGGGCGTTGCGATCGCGCGGGCGGCGGCGTTCGCCAGCAAGGTCGTCATTATGGACGAGCCGACCGCGGCCCTCGGGGTGAAGGAGAGCCGCAACGTGCTCAACCTTATTCAGGAGGTCCGCGGCCGCGGGCTGCCGGTCGTGCTGATCAGCCACAACATGCCGCATGTGTTCGAGATCGCCGACCGGATCCACATCCACCGCCTCGGCCGGCGTTGCGCCGTGGTCTCGCCGAAATCGATCACGATGTCCGACGCCGTGGCGATCATGACGGGGGCGATGCCGGCCCCCGCGGCGTAGGGCTACAAGCCGGTTTTGGCTTGCAGCCCGGCGGCCTCGACGCCAGCCAGGGCGCAGATCTCGTCGTTGTCGGAGTTGTCGCCAGAGACACCGACCGCACCGATCACCTCGCCTTGCTCGAGGATGAGCACGCCGCTCGGGACGGGCACGAGGCGCCCGCCGCTGACCGCGGTGAGAGCCGCCATGAAGGTCGGGTTGGCATTGGTGCGGTTGAACAGCTCCCGCGAACCGAAGCCCATGCCGAGCGCGCCCCAAGCTTTGCCGAACGCGATGTCGAACCGGAGGATGCCGGACCGGTCCTCCCGCTTGAATGCGACGAGGTGGCCGCCGGCGTCGAGCACCGCGGCAGAGAGCGGCATGAAGCCTGCGGTGCGGCCGCGGGCGAGTGCCGCATCCACGATCGTCGATGCGATGCTGAGTGACATGGCCATGGCTGCTTCTCCGGTAAAAGGCGACTAGCTGGCACGATTGGCGGGTTCTGCCGCCAGCAAACCGGCATCTTGGCGCCGTGCTGACAGAAATGTGATTATAACCCATTTGGGGGCGGCAGAGATGGCGTGCCTGTGCGAAAGGCGTATCCAGGCAAGCTGACCAGCAACACCTTTCCGTAAGCGCAATCACCCCGGATTAGGGAACCCTTGCGGTAGGAGACTGATTTAGCGCAATCTATTAATTTCAGGTTAATGCGGACGGCGTTCATTTGTCGCCAATCGTGAAATTCGGCCAAGTTTTTTTGGCTTCGTTAAAATTAGAGAGAAAACATTATGAATGCCCAATTTGGAAGAGTTAACAGCTTGACCGCGTAACGAGCAAAATTTAGAGAGGTGTCGATCACAGAGCCGGGAGATTTTAGATGGGCGCAGGAGTTACAGTCACGGGCGGGGCCGGCAAAGCACCTATCAACCTGACATTTGGCGATAGCCGGACCGCAGTTGCTGCCGAGAGCCTGTCTCACATCATAAGCAACGAATTTGCGGCAATGCCGGCGACCTACGCGACGCCGCCCGGCTTCAGTTCGAGCGGCGCGCCCAACGGCTACGTCGTTATCGACACGCCTGGCACGATGGACAGCCCGTTTGGTGAGAAGGCCATTACGGTGACCCAGCCAGCGACGGTCTTCGGCGGAGCCGCGGACGGCCAGCAGGTTCTGGCGCAAGGTGACCTCAGCTACAGCACCTCCTACCAGAACGGCGAGATCCTGCTGGGCGAGGGCGCGAACACGGTTACTGTTTTCGAGGGCTTGAACACCGTTTACGGCGGTAACGGGTCGGACACGATCAACGTGCTGGCGAACTTCAACGGCACGGTCAACGGCGGTGTCACGACGATCTACGCCGGGTCCGGCACCACGGCAGTCACCGATGCCAGTGGTTTGGCCAGCGTTGTCGGATCGACCTCGGCCAGCGGGATGCTGACGGTTAACGACGCCGACCAACCCAGCACCGTCGACGGCGGGTTCGGCACGTTGGTGGAGTTCTCTGCGGCCGGCATTGCGCTTGGCGGCCAGGCCGGCGGGAACGTCATCATCGGCAGCAACGTCTCCCCTGTCACGATAACGGGTGGCGGCACCGGCAACTTGCTCGATGGTGAGTCGGCAGGCACCGTGATCACCGGCGGCGACGGCAACGACACGATCAACGTCAGCTCGGCCGACGAAACCGTGAACGTCGGCTACGGCCCGACCACGGTCAACATTTACGCCGGGTCGGGCACGGTTACGGCCACTGGCGGAGTGGGGGTCGGACAGGTCAACGTCGACACCGGCGCCGTCAGCTTCCAGGGCGGGGCTGGCAACACCGTCATCTCGCTGTCCAACGACAGCGACCCCACGATGGCCGGCTATGGCACGATCGTCGGCGGCTACGGCTCGCTTTACGTAAGCGTGGCGGGCGGCGACACGGGCACCGTATCGATCCAGGGCGGCACGGCCGGCAACAACGACCTGTTCGGCGGCGCGGGCAACACAACGCTGGTCGGCGGCGGCAACAGCGACTTCATACAGGCTGGTACGGGTAATACGAGCCTCGTCGGGACCAACCTGAGCGGCGATTACTCGATGCTGGTCGCAGGCAACGGCGCCGACACATTGACGGGATCTACGGCGTCTAGCAGCACGACGGATTTCAACTTCTCCGCCGTGACCACCACGGGTCAGACGTACCTGATCAACAACTTCCTGCCGACGCCGATGCCCGGTACCTCGGGCGACAACATCTACTTCGGCAATCAGGCGGATGCGGCGGCTTTCGTCATGAACGCGACACAGGTTGGACCAAACGTCACCACCACGGTAGGCGGCAACACCTACATCCTGAGCAATACGACGCTCAAGCCAGACGGCACGATCAACGGCACGCCTCTCTCGTCGCACGTCGCCGGATAGCGACGCCGCCGGCTACGCGGGTGGCCTTCACGGCCAGCCGTTCTAAACGAAATCGTCCCGGGCCCGCTCCACAGCGTATGTGGCGCGCCCGGGATAGCTTTTCGCGGTCCACGGGACTGCCTGGCGGACGAACGTGAACAAGGACGATGCAGACGCCGAGGCATTCCGCCGGCAAACCATCCGCAACGCCACCGACGCTGTCCGCCGCGCACAGACTGCTCTCGAGCAAGGCCGCCTTGCCGAGGCCAACGCCTGGATCACCCGGGCCCACCGCCTAGCGCCTGACGATTCCACGGTGCAGATCGTGTTTGCTGCGACCACGGTGCGCAGCCAGCCCGAGACCGCCATCCAGGTCCTCCGCACATTGACCGAACGCCTGCCCTGGCACCGCGAGGCAGGACTGGCTTTGTGTGCAGCGCTGCACCGTGCCGGACAGGCCAGTGAAGCGGCGTCGGCGTTGACCGGCCTTCTCGCCCGGCTGAGCCCGCCGGCGTCGCCAGCCGTGCTCGGGTTGATGGGCGCGATCTGCAAGGAAGCGGACGAACCGGGCTGGATCGCGCTGGACGGGAGCGGGCGATACCGGATTGGCCTCGCGTCGTCTTCCGCCGGGTCAGCGCGGCTCAGCCTGGACGGCGTGCCGGCCGGTAGCGTCGGGCTGCGTGCGGGGCAGGCGAAGGTGCGTGCCTTGCCCGAGGATTGGCCGCGGGCGCAATGCCTGATCGCGACCAGCGCGGGGCGGGCGTTGCTCGGCAGCGGGTTGCGCCCGGCGTGGTTCGCGGCGGTGGACGGGTTCGTCAGTACGGATCCGGCCGGCGGGATCAGCGGCTGGGCGCGGTGTGCCGCGGACCAGGATGCCATCCCGGCGATCTATTACACCCGGGCTGGATCGGCGGAACCCGTCGAGTTGATGCGGCTGCCGGCCGACACGGCGACGGCGGTCGAGGACGAGCGGCCCCGGTGGCGGTTCGCCTTGCCGGCCGAACCCGGCGGCGCACCTGGTCCGGTCGGCATCGTGGATCGGGAGGGGCGGCATCTCTGGGGCAGCCCGCTGCTCCCCGGCGCCGAACGAGCGGCGTCCCGTGCGGCGGCGCGCAGCCTGGCCAGGCTGCAGGCGGGACAGCCGGATCCGTTCCGTCCGTTGCTCGCAAGCCTGTTGCCGGGCGCCCGGCAACAGGCTGCGCGCCCGGCGGCGCGGCGCGGCGTGGCTTGCGACGTGGTGATCCCGGTGTATGCCGGGTTGGCCAGGCTCGATCTTTGCCTGCGTTCGGTCGAGGCCAGCTTGCCGCGGGGCAGCCGGCTCGTTCTGGTCAACGACGGGAGCCCCGATCCGGCAATCGGCGTCCGGCTTGCGCAGTCGGCCGGCGTGCGGACGGTCGTGCTGACCCATGACCGGCCGCGCGGATTTCCGGCGGCGGTTAATGCCGGGTTGCGCCATCTCGGCCCGGCCGCGGACCGGGACGTGGTGATCCTGAACGCGGACACGGTGGTGCCGGTAAAATGGCTCGAGCGGCTGTCGGCGGCGGCGCATTCCGACCCGGCGATCGGGTCGTGCACGCCGATGACCAATGACGGGACCATCGTGTCCTATCCGACACCCGGCGAACCCGGTGAAATGCCGGACGGGGACGGCCTCGGCCGGCTGAATGAGCTGTGCTGGGCGGCGAACCCGCGCGAGGTCGTGGACATCCCGACGGGCGTCGGGTTCTGCATGCTGTTGAAGGGCGCCTGCCTGGTGGAAACCGGGCTGTTGCGTGAGGACGTCTTTGCCCAGGGCTATGGCGAGGAGAACGATTGGTGCCTGCGTGCCGCCCATCTCGGCTGGCGGCATGTGGCCGTGCCGGGCGTGTTCGTGGGCCATAGCGGCGGCCAGTCGTTCGGCACTGCGAAGGCTTTGCTGATGGAACGCAACGCCGCGGTGATGGAGCAACTGCATCCGGGTTACGGCGAGTATATCGGCGCGGCGGCCTTGGAGGACCGGCTCGGGCCGGCCCGGCGCCGGATCGACCGCCTCAGGCTGCTGGACTCGCCGGGCCGGCCGGCGACCGCGCTGATCACGCATGACGCCGGGGGGGGTGTCGCACGTTTCGTGGCCGCGCGGTGCAAGGCGATCAGAGCCTCCGGCCGGCGCGTGATCGTGCTGGCGCCGGTCGGCGAAACGGACCT
>CAXTVQ010000005.1:15203-49453 GCA_964247705.1 uncultured Acetobacteraceae bacterium
AGACGGGCGTCAAGACGGGGGTTGGAGCGATAGGGCGGTGCCGGTTGTCGCTCGGGGACGGGGCGGTGCTGCCCAATCTGTCGTTCGATCTGCCGGGGGAGGGCGCTGACCTCGCGGCCTTGCTCCGGGATGCGGGGGTGGATGGTTTCGAGATCCATCATCTGCTGGGCCACCATTCGTCGGTCGCGGACTTACCGGGCCAGCTCGGGGCGCCGTACGACGTGTTCGTGCATGATTACGGCCATTGGTGCCCGCGCATCACGCTGACCAGCCGCAGCCAGCGCTATTGCGGGGAGCCGCTCGCCGTCGAGGAATGCGAGGATTGCATCGCCGATCTCGGTTCGCGTTATCCCGAGGAGGTGACGGTGCGGGGTCTGCGCCGCCAATCCGCCGCGCTGCTGGGGAATGCGCGCCGGGTCGCGGTCGCGTGCGAGGACGTAGCCGGGCGCATCCGGCGGCAGTTCCCTGGAGTCCGGCCCGAGATCGTCCCTTGGGAGGAGCCGGGCGGGCGGGTCGCTGCAACGCCGTCACAGCCGGGGCATGAGGTGCACGTCCTTGTGGCCGGTTCGATTGGGGTAGAGAAGGGGTACGATGTCCTGCTTGGCTGCGCACGGGATGCTGCGCGGCGGCGGCTCAACCTGCGCTTCACCGTCTTGGGCCATACGATCGACGACGAGCGCCTGATGGTGACAGGCAAGGTGTTCGTAACGGGTCGTTTCGAGGAGGCGGAAGGATTGGCATTGGCGCGGAAGCAGCAGGCGACGCTTGGGTTTCTGCCCTCGGTCTGCCCGGAGACCTGGTCGTATGCGCTGTCGTTGCTGTTCACGGCCGGGTTGCCGGTGCTGGCATTCGCACTCGGTGCCCAGGGCGAGCGTGTGGCACAGCCTGGCAAGGGTTGGCTTCTGCCGCTCGGCATATCGCCGTCAAAGGTAAATGAGACTCTGGTCAGCCGCGGGCTTCAGATCTTAGATTATTCCACACGTCCATCATTCCAGCAGGCGAGTCATGAGTAGCGACCAGTTCGACCCGTCACAGCCGGCTGCGGACTTGCGGCAGGAATTAACCCGCAAGAGGACGGATCTTGAGACATCGGCAAGGTTCCTGACGTTTGAACCGGGATTGTATGCGATCGACTTCCGGGCTGCTTCGGGAAGCATGTCCAATGTCGGGCTGCCACTCCCATGCGCGCGGCTCGAGGCGGTGACGAATCCGAACAGTCCTGGGCGTGCTTTCGTGACCATGTCGCCGGAAGGGGGATGGCTGTCGCGCGCGACCTCGGCGGCGCACGTGCTGGTGGTGGGCGGCCGGGCCGGGGCGGTGCTGACGATCTATCGCCCGACCGACGGCACGCCGATGCCGGAGGTGCAGTTCCGTTCCGTGCTGCAGTCGGCGGCGCCTCGCCCGGCTCCGCCGCCGGTGGTGGCGGCCGAGCCGGTGGCGGCGCCGGGTGCGACGGGGATGACGCTGGTGCACGTGGAAGGCCGCGGGGACCTTGCCTCGCCCAGCAGCGAGTGGGTGGGTGACACGGCCGGTCTCCGCTCGGTCGAGGGCTTTGCGCTCACGCTTCCACCCGGCATGGAGTCGTCGGACGTGGAGTACCAGGGCATCATGGGCGAGGACTGGCGGACCCCGTGGTTCGAAGCGGGCGGTTTCTGCGGTAGCCGCGGGCTGCAATTGCCGTTGCTTGGCTTCTGCCTGCGGTTGGTGGGCGACGCCGCAGATAAATACGACTGTGCGGCCTATGGGCATTTCGCGCGGGTCGGCGAGGTCGGGCCGATGGGCAGCGGCGAGGACTGCCATGCGGAGAACATGCCGCTGACGGCGATGAAGGTTGAGATCACGCCGAAACAGGCCGCCGAACCGGTTAGTGCGGAGGGACCGGCCAAGAAGCGGTGGCGCAGAGGCCTGAAAGCCTGAAGGACGGTTGGTTCAGAGGGCAGCGGCTGCCCGGGCCAGGGTTTCGATTGCATCCCAACGTCCCGCCGCAACCTGTCCGGCGGGGGTGAGCCACGAGCCGCCGACCGCGGCCACGTTGGGCTGGGCGAGCCACTCCGCGGCGTTCGCGGCGGATATTCCGCCGGTAGGGCAAAACCGGGCGGCAGGAAACGGCCCGGCCAAGGCACGCAACGCCGGTATGCCGCCGCCCGCTGTGGCCGGGAAGAACTTCACCGTGCCGAAACCGCGCGCCATCGCCGCCATCAACTCCGACGCCGTGGCAACCCCGGGTAGAAACGGGATCGGCGCCTGCGCTCCCGCGTCCAGCAACGCGGGCGTGGCGCCAGGACTGAGGGCGAAGCGTGCCCCGATTGCGACCGCCCGATCGAGGTCGGCCGGCGTCAGCACCGTGCCGATCCCGACCACGGCGTCCGGAACCTCGGCCATGATGGCGGACGCCGCCGCCAATCCGACTTGGGTGCGCAACGTCACCTCCAGCAACCGGATACCCCCGGCCACCAGGGCGCGGGCGAGCGGGACGGCGTCGGCCAAACGGTCGATCGTGATCACGGGGACGACCCGGCCGAGCGCCAACAGAGTGGCGAGTTGTTCATTTGTGTCGTTCATAAGTCCTGTCCAAGCAGTTCGGCGGCTGGCGGCATGGCGGCGGCAGGGATGATCGCGCCCGGGTAACCGACCACGATGCCGGCCAGCGTATGACCGGCGCGCGCCGCCGCCACGGGGGAGGCGCCGCGCAGCCGGGCGGCGAGGTAGGCGGCGGCGAAGCTGTCCCCGGCGGCCGTGGTGTCCACCACCGCGGTGACGGGGGCGGCCGTGAGCATGGTTTCGGCGCCACGGTGCAGCAGTCGGCTGCCGGGCATGTCCAGCTTCAGCGCTATCTCGGCATGGTCCGCGCAACGCAGCAGCTCGGCCTCGCCGTGCGGCCCGAAGAGCAGGCGCAGGTCTTCGCTCGAGGCCAGCACGTGGGTTGCCAGGCCGAATGCCCGGCGGAACAAGCGCCGTGCAACGTCGAGGTCCGGCCAGCCGCGGGGGCGGAAATTGGTGTCGAACGCGACCCATGCGCCGCGCGCCCGCGCCGCTGCCAACGCCGTGAACAGCGCGTCCTGCCCAGGTCCGTCATAGATCGAGAGCGTTATGCCTGAAAAATACAGCACGCCGAAGCCGTCCAGGCTGCCCGGCGGGAGATGGGCGAAGAGCGCGCGGGCGGCCGCGCTGTCCCGCCAGTAGGAGAAGCGGCGCTCGCCGTCGGAACTGGTCTCGATGATGTAGAGGCCCGGCAGGCGACCCGGCAGGCGGTGGACGAGCCCGGTTCCGACCCCCTCCGCCAGCCATGCCGCCAGCATCTCGTCGCTCCAGCCGTCCTCGCCGAGCGCGGTGACGTAATCGACCTGCACCCCGAGCCGGGCAAGGTACACGGCCGTATTCAGCGTGTCGCCGCCATGACGGCGCTCCAGCAAACCATCCGGGCGCTCGCGCAGTTCGACCATGCACTCGCCGATGCATGCAACATGGGTCGATTTCGGGGGCGGCATCTCTTTACGCGTCCTTTACGCTGCGGCGAGGCTTTGCCTACGACCGCTTTATCGTCCCCTGGACTACACCCACCGTCGCCGGGCGATTGCCCGCTTCCGCAGAAGGTGCGTCATGTCCGATATCCTTATCATTGTCCTCGGCACAGGAGGCATTCTCCTGATGGCCGCCTACGCCGTTTTGTGTGACCGAATCTGAGCGATGCTCGATCTGATCCTGGGCGGCATCGTTTCCGCGGGCTTGCTGTTCTACTTGGTGTGGGCGCTGGTCCGGCCGGAGGACTTCTAAGATGACCCTCATCGGCTGGCTGCAGATCTCCTTCGTGCTGGCGCTGGTGTTCGTCTGCGCCGTACCGCTCGGCCGTTACATCGCGGCGGTCGTGGGCGGCGGGCGGACCTTCCTCTCCCCCGTGCTCGGGCCGGTCGAGCGCGGTTGCTACGCGGCGGCCGGCGTGGACCCGGCGCACGGCATGGGCTGGCTCACGTACGCGGTGGCGCTGGTGGCGCTGCAGGCGGTGCATTTCCTGATCCTGTACCTGATGCTGCGGTTCCAGGACCTGCTGCCGCTCAACCCGCAGCATTTCGACGGCATGAGCCCGCGGCTCGCCTTCAACACGGCAATCTCGTTCGTCACCAACACGAACTGGCAGGCTTATGCCGGTGAGACGACGCTGTCCTATGGCAGCCAGATGTGGGGGCTGACGGTCCACAACTTCCTCTCCGCCGCCACCGGCATCGCCGCCGCGGTCGCCGTCAGCCGTGCGTTCGCTGCGGGCGAGATGAAGCAGCTCGGCAATTTCTGGGTCGATCTCGTACGCATCACGCTCTACGTGCTGCTGCCGATCGTGATCCTCTACACGATCTTCCTGATCCTGTGCGGCGTGCCGCAGACGCTCGCCGGCTATGTGGACGCAACCACGCTGGAGGGGGCGAAGCAGACCATCGCGCTGGGCCCGGTCGCGTTCCAGGAGGCGATCAAGCTGCTCGGCACCAATGGCGGCGGCTTCTTCAACGCCAACTCCGCCCACCCGTTCGAGAACCCGTCGGCGCTTAGCAACGTGGTGGAGACGTGGTCCGAGATCGTGATCCCGTTCGCGTTGGCGGTGACGTTCGGCGAGATCGTGAAGGACCGGCGCCAGGGTTTCGCGCTGTTCTGGACCATGGCGATCCTGATGGTCGCGTTCGTGGTGTGCTGCTACGCGGCCGAAGCGCCGGGCAACCCGCTGCTGACCCAGCTCGGGATCGATCCGTCGATGGGCAACATGGAGGGCAAGGAGGTGCGGTTCGGCACCGCCATGTCCTCGCTGTTCGCGGTGACGACGTCGGCCACCTCGGATGGCGCCGTGATCGCGATGCATGACAGCTTCCTGCCGCTGGCCGGCATGGTGCCGATGTTCCTGATCCAGTTGGGCGAGGTCGTGCCCGGCGGCGTGGGCTCGGGGCTGTACGGCATCATCGTGTTCGCGCTGTTGGCCGTGTTCGTGGCAGGGCTGATGGTGGGCCGCACGCCCGAGTACCTGGGCAAGAAGGTGCAGGCCAAGGAGGTGAAGCTCGCCATGCTGGCGGTGCTGATCCTGCCGCTGTGCATTTTGGGCGGCACGTCGTTCTCGCTGTCCACGGCGGTGGGGACGGGGGCGCTCGCCAATAACGGGCCGCATGGCTTGAGCGAGATGCTGTATGCCTGGACCAGCGCCACGGGCAACAACGGCAGTGCGTTTGCCGGGCTATCGGCGGATATCCCGCTGCTGGATTATGGACTTGGGACAGCGATGCTGCTTGGGCGGTTCGCGTTCATGATCCCGGTGCTGGCGATCGCCGGGTCGCTCGCGGCCAAGCCGAAGCTGGCGCCGAGTGCCGGGACGTTCCCGACCACCGGGCCGCTGTTCATCGGCCTGTTGATCGGCGTGATCCTGATCCTGGGCGGCCTGCAGTACCTGCCGGCGCTCTCGCTCGGGCCACTCGCCGAGCATTTCTCAATGCTCGCCGGCAAGACGTTCTGATGCGCGCCTCCTGATGCGCGCCTCGCTTCTCCTCCCCTTGTGGGAGGGGGCTGGGGGAAGGGGCGCCTCACGGCAGATTCTTCCCGTGTCCCACCCCTTCCCCAACCCCTCCCACAAGGGAAGGGGGGCGTTCTTCGTAACCCGCTCTCTCGCCTTTCCCGTAGGACTGACCTGATCATGGCGCAAACCGCCGAATCCATCTCGCTGTTCGAACCGTCGTTGCTCGCCCGTGCGGCGCGCGACTCGGTCGTCAAACTCAATCCTGCCGGGTTGATCCGCAACCCGGTGATCTTCACGACCGAAATCGTGGCCATGCTGGTCACGGTGCTGGGGATACGCAACGCGATCGTGGGGACCCCATGGTCCTTTGCGATCGCCATCGCGGTGTGGCTGTGGCTGACGGTGCTGTTTGCGACCTTCGCCGAAGCCGTGGCCGAAGGGCGGGGCCGGGCGCGTGCCGAGAGCCTGCGCCGCTCGCGCAGCGACACCACGGCCAAGGTGATCAGCAGCCTTTCGGACCGTTCGCCAAAGGCCACGCCCGCCTCCTCGTTGCGCAGCGGGATGCTGGTGCTGGTCGAAACCAACGACCTTATCCCGGGTGACGGCGAGATTGTGCAGGGCATCGCAAGCGTGAACGAGAGCGCCATCACGGGGGAGAGCGCTCCGGTGATCCGCGAGGCGGGCGGTGACCGCTCGGCGGTGACGGGCGGAACCATGGTCGTGTCCGACAGCATCGTGGTGCGGATCACGGCGGACCCGGGCAACACCTTCATCGACCGCATGATCGCGCTGGTGGAGGGTGCGGAGCGGCGCAAGACGCCGAACGAGATCGCGCTCGACATCCTGCTGGCCGGGCTCACGATCATCTTCCTGATTGCAGTGGTGACGCTCGTAGGGCTGGCCAAATACTCCGGCACCACGCTCAGCGTGCCGGTGCTGGCGGCGCTGCTGGTGACCTTGATCCCGACCACGATCGGCGGGCTGCTGTCGGCGATCGGCATTGCCGGCATGGACCGGCTGGTGCGGTTCAACGTGGTGGCGACGTCCGGCCGTGCGGTGGAGGCGGCGGGGGACGTGGACACGCTGCTGCTGGACAAGACGGGCACGATCACGTTCGGCAACCGCATGGCCGCCGGGCTGTATCCGGTGCCGGGCGTGGACGACCGTGCGCTGGCCGAAGCCGCAGCCTATGCCTCGTTGGGCGACGAGACGCCGGAGGGACGGTCCGTCATCACCTTCGTGCGGGATCGCCACAGCATCTCGCTGCAGCACCCGGCGGATGCGGTCGTGGTGCCGTTCACCGCCAACACCCGCGTGTCCGGACTGGACTCCGGCGGGCATTGCTGGCGCAAGGGCGCGGTGGACAGCGTGGTGGCTGGCTGTGCGCCGCCGCAGGCGTTCACCGCGGCGGTGGACCGGGTTGCGCGCGCGGGCGGCACGCCGCTGGCCGTGATGGCGGACCATCGGCTGATGGGTGTCATCGAGCTGAAGGACATCGTGAAGCCCGGTATCCGTGACCGGTTCGCCGCCCTCCGCCGCATGGGCATCCGCACTGTGATGATCACGGGCGACAACAAGGTGACCGCCGCCGCGATCGCGACCGAGGCGGGGGTGGACGATTTCCTCGCCCAGGCAACGCCGCAGGACAAGCTCGACTACATCCGCCGCACGCAGGCGGAGGGGCGGCTGGTGGCGATGTGCGGCGACGGCACCAACGACGCGCCGGCCCTGGCGCAGGCCGATGTCGGTGTCGCGATGCAGACCGGCACGCAGGCGGCGCGCGAGGCCGGCAACATGGTGGACCTGGACAGCGATCCGACCAAGCTCATCGAGATCGTGGAGATCGGCAAGCAGTTGCTGATCACCCGCGGCTCGCTGACCACGTTCTCGATCGCCAACGACGTGTCCAAATACTTCGCGATCCTGCCGGCGATCTTCGTGGTGACGTATCCGGAGCTGGGCGCGCTCAACATCATGCGGCTGCATTCGCCGCAGAGTGCGATCCTGTCGGCGGTGATCTTCAACGCGCTGATCATCATAGCGCTGGTGCCGCTGGCGCTGCGCGGCGTGTCGTTCCGGGCCATCGGGGCGGCGGCGCTGCTTCGGCGCAACTTGCTGATCTACGGGCTGGGCGGGCTCATCGCACCGTTCGTCGGGATCAAGCTGATCGACCTCATCCTCGTCAATCTGGGACTCATGTCATGAGCCATCTTCGCCCCGCTCTGGTGCTGGTCGTGTTGTTCACGATCCTCACCGGCCTTGTCTTCCCGTTTGCGTTCGTTGGTGTGGCCGAGGCTGTCGTGCCGACGCTGGCGGGCGGCAGTTTGATCCAGAGAAACGGTAAGGTGGTGGGTTCGGCCTTGCTGGGGCAGACCTTCACCGGGGACCAGTACTTTCACGGCCGGCCGTCTGCGACGACGGACACGGACCCGAACGACAGCACGAAACAGATCCCGGCGCCGTACAACGCGGCGAACTCGGGAGCATCCAACCTGGGCCCGACGTCCAAGGCGCTGATGGACCGGGTGACGGGAGACGTGAAGACGGCGGGGGCGACGCCGGTGCCGGGCGACATGCTGACGACGTCGGCGAGCGGGCTGGACCCGGACATCTCGCCGGAGTTCGCGGCACGGCAGGTGGAGCGGGTCGCGGCGGCGCGGAAGATGACGGCGGATCAGGTCAGGGCGGTGGTGGCCGCGCACACGAGCGGGCGGTTGGCCGGGTTGATCGGGGAGCCGCGGGTGAACGTGTTGGAGCTGAATTTGGCTTTGGACGCGTCGTGAGCGAAAGGCGGGCGTTGCCCCCCTACTCCTTTACCGCTCCGGTGAGGCTCGAGACGTAGTATTCCACGAAGAAGGAGTACAGGATCGCGACCGGCAGTGACCCGAGTAGCGCCCCCGCCATCAGCGATCCCCACTGATACACATCCCCCTGGACGAGTTCGGTGAGGATCGCCACCGGCACCGTCTTCTTTTCCGACGACGAGATGAACGCCAGCGCGTAGATGAATTCGTTCCAGGACAGGGTGAATGCGAAGATGCCCGCCGAGATCAGGCCCGGCACTGCCAGAGGCAGCGTGATCCGCCACAGGATCTGCAGCCGGCTGGCGCCGTCGATCAGCGCGCATTCCTCGAGTTCGTACGGGATCGACTTGAAGTAGCCGATCAGCAGCCACGTGCAGAACGGGATCAGCACCGTGGGATAGGTCAGCACCAACGCCCACGGGCTGTCGAACAGGCCGAGCTGAAACACCATCGTGGCCAGCGGGATGAACAGGATGGAGGGCGGCACCAGGTACGCGAGATAGATGGCCAAACCCACCCAACTCGCGCCGCGGAAGCGCAACCGCTGGATGGCGTAGGCGGCGAGCACGCTGGAGAACAGGGACAGCACGGTGGCGCCTGCGGCGACACTCATCGTGGTCACCAGCCAGCGGGGATACTCCGTCTCGAACAGCAGCTTGCGGATGTTCTCGAGCGTGGGAGAGTCGATCCAGAACGGGTTGTGGTGCTTGTAGTCCAACAACTCGGCGTCCGGTTTGAACGCGGTGATGGTCATCCAGTAGAACGGAAACAGCAGCACCAGCAGGAAGCAGGCGAGCGGCAGATAAATCGTGACAAGGCGGCGCGCCCGGCTGTCCCAGGACATGACCGCGGTTTCGCGAGTGTTGGCGTCGCGGATCTCGCCTTGGACGACCTCGGCAGCGAGATCACTCATCGCTGCCACCCTGCTGCCACTTGCGGCGGGCGAGTGCGAAATAGCTGAACAACGTGGCCACGAGCAGGAACGGGATCATCGAGACGGCGATCGCGGCCCCCTCGCCCAACTGGCCGCCGGGGATGCCGCGCTGGAAGGCGAGGGTTGCCATCAGGTGGGTGGAGTTGATCGGGCCGCCGCGGGTGATGGCATAGACGAGCTGGAAGTCGCTGAAGGTGAACAGGACCGAGAAGGTCAGCACTACGGCCAGGATCGGCATTAGCAGCGGCGTGGTGATGTGGCGGAAGCGCGCCCAGGAGGATGCGCCGTCCAGCAGCGCCGCCTCGTACAGCGAGGGGGAGATGGTCTGCAGCCCGGCCAGCAGGCTGATCGCCACGAAGGGGATGCCGCGCCAGATATTGGCCGCGACCAGGCTCCAGCGCGCGTGCCAGGGCGTGCCGAGGAAGTCGAAATACGTGTCGCTCCAGTGCAGCACGTCCACGAAGACGTAGCTGACGATGGAGAACTGGGGGTCGTAGATCCACCAGAACGCGATCGCGGAGAGCACCGTCGGCACGATCCAGGGCAGCAGGATCACGGCGCGGATGAACGACTTGAACGGGATGTTGTTGTTCAGCAGCAGGGCGAGCCAAAGGCCGAGCGCGAACTTCCCGATGGTCGCCGTCGCGGTGTAGAAGATCGTGTTCCACACCGACATGATGAAGATGCGGTCGTGGAACAGGCTCTCGAAGTTGTCGAGCCCGACCCACTCGCCGGCGCGGCCGATCTGCGTGTCGGTGAAGGCGAGCCAGATGCCTAAGCCGAGCGGGTAGGTGAGGAACACCAGCAGCAGCCCGGCGGCCGGCAACAGGCAGATCGTGATCAGGAACGCCTTGTTGTCGAACAGCCGCTGCAGCGAGGTCGGCGGCGCGCGGACCGGGCTCCAGGCGGGGGCGGCCGTGACGCTCAATTGAGCCGCATCCCGCTGGCGCCGTCGAACATGTGCACGGCGCTGGCGTCCGGCGAGACGGGGATGCGCTCGCCGGGCCGCGCGGTGACGCGTTCGCGGAAGGCGCAGAGGATGGGCGTGTCGCCGATGCGGGCCATCACCTGCGTTTCGGAGCCGGTCGGTTCGACCAGGGTCACTTCGGCCGGGATGCCCGCCGGGTCGAGCCGCCAGCTTTCCGGGCGGATGCCGTAGACCGCCTCCCCCGCCACGGCGTGCGGCGGCAGCGGCAGGTGGGCGCCGCCGACCGCGAAGCCCTCCGGCTCCACCCGGCCGCGCAGCAGGTTCATCGCCGGCGAGCCGATGAACCCGGCCACGAACAGGTTGGCCGGGCGGTCATACAGGTCGAGCGGGGCGCCGATCTGCTCCACCCGGCCGCCATGCATGACGACGATCTTGTCCGCCATGGTCATCGCCTCGATCTGGTCGTGCGTGACGTAGACGGTGGTGGTGCGCAGCCGCTGGTGCAGCTCCTTGATCTCGCCGCGCATCTGCACGCGCAGCTTGGCGTCCAAGTTCGAGAGCGGTTCGTCGAACAGGAAGACCTGCGGGTCGCGCACGATGGCCCGGCCCATGGCCACGCGCTGCCGCTGGCCGCCGGAGAGCTGGCGGGGGAAGCGGTCCAGCAGCGGGGTGAGGCCCAGGATGCCGGCGGCGCGGCCGACCTTGTCGCGCACGACCTGCTTCGGCGCTTTGGCCAGCTTGAGCGAGAACGCCATGTTGTCGGCGACCGTCATGTGCGGGTAGAGCGCGTAGTTCTGGAACACCATGGCGATGTCGCGCTCCTTGGGGGAGACGTCGTTCACCACGCGGCCGCCGATGGCGATCTCGCCGCCGCCGATGTTCTCCAGCCCGGCGACCATGCGCAGCAGCGTGGATTTGCCGCAGCCGGACGGTCCCACGAGGATGACGAACTCGCCATCCGCCACCTCGACGTTCACGCCGTGCAGCACCTGGGTGGCGCCGAACGCCTTGCGGACCTCGCGTATCGATACCGTCGCCATGGCGGTCCTCCGGGCTCTGATGGCCGTTTCACTTACGCTAGGGGGAATGCGGCGGCTTGCCAATGCTGCCGTGCCGGGCTTAGCGTTCTGCGTAACGAGGCCGGGCAAACGGCACGGGGAGAGGGCGGAATGGCCAGCATCATCACACGGCGCAGGGCACTCGTGACGGGGGCAGGCCTGGCGGCCACCGGGTTGCTCGACTTCAAGGCGTCGGCGCTGACCGTCGCCGATGTTGCACCGCCGAAGCTGCCGATCGAGAGCGGCGCCACGTTGCGCATGTTGCGTCCGACGAAGTTCGTGGATCCGGACGAGACGATCTTCCGCGCCAACATCAAGGCGTTCAGCGACCAGATGGGCGTGCCGGTGCGCGTCGATTTCGTGGGTTGGGAGGATCTGCGGCCGCAAACGGCGGTGGCGGCGAACACGGGCGCCGGGCCGGACGTGGTGGTGGGCTGGCCGAGCGATCCGCACATCTACGCGGACAAGCTGATCGAGGTGAGCGACGTCGCGGAGTATCTGGGCCAGAAATACGGCGGCTGGTACTACCTGGCCAACGTGTATGGGAAGCGTTGGAAGACCAACAACTGGATCGCGATCCCGATGGGCGGCTCCGGCGGGCCGGCAGTCTATCGCGAGTCGTGGATCAAGCAGGCGGGCTACGACACCATCCCGGCCGATTTCGACAACTTCCTGACGCTCTGCAAGAACCTCAAGAAGAACGGCCATCCGGTGGGCTTCGCGCTGGGCAACGCGGTGGGGGACGCCAACTCCTACGCCGACTGGATGCTGTGGGGGTCCAACGGCTACCTGGTGGACGAGGACAACAAGATCGCGATCGACAGCAAGGAGACGCGCAACGCACTCGCCTATGCGCGCGAGATGTATCCGACGATGATCAACGGCACCCTGTCCTGGCAGGACCCGAGCAACAACAAGGCGTTCATCAACGGCGACATCAGCATCACGACCAATGGGGTTTCCATCTACTACGCGCTGAAGAACGACCCGGCGAAGGCCGACATCGCAGCCGACACCAACCATCACGGCATGCCGGTCGGCGTGTTCGGCAAGCCGCCGACGTCGGCGCTGATCCTGAACGCGATGATCTTCAAGCACACCAAGTATCCGAACGCGTCCAAGGAGCTGCTGCGCTTCCTGATGGAGCAGCCGCAGTATGAGAAGTGGCTGACCGGGACGGCCGGGTATTGGGCGCAGACGCTGAAGGCCTATGCGGACAGCGACGTGTGGAAGGGTGACCCTAAGATCGCGGCCTATCGCGACACGTGCGACTCGCCATGCTGGGACGGCTACAAGGGGCCGATCAATGCCGCGTCCGGCGCGGTGGCGGCGGATTACGTGCTGGTGCAGATGTTCGCGGGCGTCGCCTCGGGCCAGAGCTCGATCGAGGACGCGATCAGCGAGGCCCAACGGCGGGCGAAGCGGTATTACCGGAGCTAGGCGATGAAGGTTACCGCGATCGAGACGCTAAGGGCGGATGCCGGCTGGCGGATGTTCTCCTACCTCAAGGTCATGACCGACAGCGGGGTGGTCGGCTGGTCCGAGTACAACGAGAGTTTCGGCAGCCCCGGGTTGTCCGGGGTGATCGAGACGCTGGCGCCGCTGGTGGTGGGGCAGGATCCGCGTGCGTCCGAGCGGGTGGTGGCGATGCTGCACGTGAACACGCGGCAATCGCAGGGCGGGCTGATCGCGCAGGCGATCGCAGCGGTGGAGAACGCGCTGCTGGACATCCGCGGCAAGGATCTGGGCGTGCCGGTGGCGGCCCTGTTCGGCGGCCCGGTGCGGGACCGCATTCCGCTCTATTGGTCGCACATGAGCACGTACCGCATCCGCAACGCGGCGATGATGGGCGTGCCGCAGATGCTCACGTTCGACGACGTGTCCCGCCATGCGGCCGAGATCAAGGCGGCCGGGTTCAAGGCGATGAAGACCAACACGATGCAGTTGATCGACGGCAAGCTGGCCCCGGCGGGCGCCGGGTTCGGCCGGGTGGCGGGGTGGCCGGAGCTGAACTGGACGCCGGAGCTGATGGCGGCCACCGAGCGCACGCTGCAGGCGGTGCGGGAGGGCGCGGGCTACGATATCGGCCTCATGCTGGACGTGAACTTCCACTACAAGACGGAGGGGTTCGCGCGGGTGGCGGACGTAGTTGCGCCGTTTAAGCTGTCCTGGCTCGAAATCGACACGCATGACCCGGCGTCGCTGGCCTTGCTGCGCCGCCGTGCGCCGTGCCCGATCGCTTCGTGCGAGACGCTGTGCGGGCGGCGGGACTTCAAGCCGTTCTTCGAGCAATACGCGATGGACGTCGCGATCATCGACGTGCCGTGGAACGGGATGGGCGAGGCGGTGAAGATCGCGTCCATGGCCGACGTGTACGAAGTGAACGTGGCGCCGCATAATTTCTACGGTCACCTCTGCACCATGCACAGCGCGCACTTCTCCGCCGCGGTGCCGAACTTCCGCATCATGGAGATCGACCTGGACAGCGTGGCCTGGCGGGATGAGTTTTACACCAGCCAGCCCACGATCGAGAATGGCGAGTTGGTGCTGCCGACCGCATCTGGCTGGGGCATCGAGGTCAACGAGAAGGCGGTGCGCGCGCGTCCGCCGAAGCATTAGGAGAGCCCTGCATTGGCCAAGTACCGCATCGCGACCCCGGCCGGCGCCAGCTTCACCGTGGCTGGCGGCGGCTATGACCTCGAGCTGGAGGCGCTGGCGGGCATGGACGCCGAGTTCGTCGAGTTGCCGGCGGACGAGGACGGTTTCATTGCCGGGGCGCAGGATTGCGACGCGGTGTATGCGAAGGGGATGGCGTTCACCGCCAAGGTGATCGAGGGCTTGCCGTCCCGGTGCAAGGGAATCTCGCTCGGGTCGGTCGGCGTGGATTCGGTGGACGTGGCGGCGGCGACGGCGCGGGGCATCCCCGTCACCAATTGTCCGGACACGTTCATCGACGAGGTCGCGGACCATGCGATGGCGCTGCTGCTGGCCGGGCACCGCCGGATCATCGAGCAGGACCGCATGGTGCGCGAAGGCCGCTGGCGCGAGGGCCGGCCGCAGCTCTCGCAGATGCCGCGGCTGATGGGGTCCCGGCTGGGGTTCGTGGCGTTCGGCCGGGTGGCGCGGCTGGTGGCGCGGCGGGCGAAGGCGTTCGGGATCGACATGGTCGCGTACGACCCGTTCATCGAGGAGCTGGTGATCTACGAATACGGCGCCCGGCCGGCGACGCTGGAGGAGGTGCTGAGCACGTCCGACTTCGTCTCGATGCACGCGCCGGCCACCCCGCAGGCGCGCGGGATGCTGACGGAGAAGCATTTCCGCATGATGAAGCCGACGGCGTGGTTCATCAACACGGGGCGCGGACCCACGGTGGACGAGGCGGCGCTGATCCGTGCGCTCGAGGAGAAGTGGATCGCGGGCGCCTCGCTGGACGTGCTGGAACAGGAACCGCCACAGCAGGACAACCCGTTGCTGCAGATGCTGAACGTGGTGCTGAGCCCGCACAATGCGTCGGCGTCCGCCCGGTTCGACCTGGCCCGCAAGCGCCGGGTCGGGCAGGAGTTGTCGTTGATGCTGTCGGGGCGGTGGCCGATGAGCTGCGTCAACCCGACGGTGCTGCCCGGTTCGGCGCTGAAGCGGTGGCAGCCCTACTCGATGGAGCGAGGGCCCAATAGCTGAGCACGCTTAGGGCGGGCAACGCCTGCCGGCGGCACGAAGGCGTGTTGCCGGCATGAGCCGCACCCTCGCGCCGGCCGACGTGTTCGGTTTCCTCAGCGTCGCCGCGCCGCAGATCGCGCTGGATGGTTCCCGCATCGTGGCCATCGTCACGAGGCGGGACATCGCGACGGATACGCGGGTACCCTCGCTATGGCAGTCCACCGACCGTGCGACATGGACCACGCTGCCGGAGACTGACGGCGCGCTGGTCGTGCGGATCGCGCCGGACGGTGACCGGATCGCACTGATCCGCCGGACCGAAGCCGGCTACGAGCTGTGCGTCCGTATGGACGGCGCAGATCCGGTGGTGCTGCATCGCACGGTGACACCGATGCGCGAGTTGGCGTGGTCACCCGACGGGCGTTCCCTCGCGTTCCAGGCCCGGGTGGACGCGCCGTTGCCGGATTGGCTGGGCCTCCCCGTAGCGCCCGACGGCGCGCGCTGGGCGGGTGCGCCGCGCCACACGGACCGGCTGCTGTATCGGCATGACGCGTTGGGCGAGCTGCCGGACAGCGTGTTCCACATCTTCGTGGCGCCGGCCGATGGCAATGTGCCGGCAAGGCAGATTACCAGCGGCGTCTGGCACAACGGCCTGCCGCATCACGTGCCGCCGGGTCTGGTCTGGGCGGCGGATGGCGCGTCGGTCCTGATCGCCGGCACGCGGCGGGCGGACTGGGACACGAGGCCCGGCGATACGGACATCCACAGGATCATCGTCGCGGACGGCGCCGTGCGGCAGTTGACCGACATCCCGGGCCAGACCGCGCATCCGGCACCGTCACCGGACGGACGGCTGATTGCGTTCACGGCCGTGCGCGAGCGGGGGATGAGCCACCACCTTCGCCGGCTGTTCGTGATGCCGGCCGAGGGTGGCGAGCCGCGCGAGGTGCTGCCGGGCTTCGACCGCAGCATCGGGGACATCGCGTGGAGTGCGGACGGCGAGAGCCTGCTCGCCACGTATGATGATCCGGGGGCGGGCAACATCGCCCGGGTCGGGCTGGAGGACGGCGCGCTCACCGTGCTCGCACGCGATGCCAGTGGCGGTGCGATCGAGATGCCGTATGCCGGGCACGGGTTCTGCGCCGCACGGGATGGCACGGTCGTTTATGTCCGCTCGGCGGTGGATGTGCCGAGCGAAGTGTGCGTGGTGGAACCGGGTGCCGCGCCTCGGTCGCTCACGGCGCTGAACGCAGAGTTGGCGGAAGCGGTGGGCGGATTCCGATCGGCCGAGCCATTCTGGGTCACGGGCGGGGAGGGGCGCCAGGTCCAGTGCTGGCTGCTGCTGCCGCCCGGCCCTGGTCCGCATCCGGCGGTGTTGGAGATCCACGGCGGCCCTTACCAGCAATACGGATCGCGCTTCTCGATCAAGCACCAGGCCATGGCGGCGGCCGGGTATGCCGTGCTGTATTGCAATCCCGCCGGGTCCACCGGATACGGCGAGGCGTTCACGGACGTGCTGCACGACCGGTTTCCCGGCCCGGATTGGGACGACCTCGTGGCCGCGGTCGACACTGTGGCGGCCCGGCCGGATATCGACGCCGGCAATTTCTTCGTCAGCGGCCAGAGCGGCGGGGGTGTGCTGACGCTCTGGGCCGTGACGCACAGCCAGCGGTTCCGCGGCGCGGTGGCGATCAAGCCGGTGGTGGACTGGTCGTCCTGGGTGCTCGGCAGCGATATCGGCCCCTCGGTGGGCGTGCGCTGGATGGGCGGTTCGCTGCCGTGGGAGGCGCCGGAGAAATACCGGGCCCGCTCACCGGTGACATACGCGCGGGATGTGCGGACGCCCACGCTGCTGATGGCCGGTGAGGCGGACACGCGCACGCCGATGAGCGAGACGTTGCAGATGTACGCCGCGTTGCGCCTGGCGGGGGTGGACGCGCATCTGCTGCGGTTCCCGGGAGCGACGCATAGTTCGTCGGCCATGCGTCCGTCCCTGTTCGCCGCCGAGATCGCGGCCACGATCGGGTGGTTCGACCGGCAACGGAGCCCCAACGGCTAGACCGGACCAACCCTCTGGACGGCCCGTCAGCGACGTTGCACGCTCGAAAGATGTGCGCAGGGTCGATGCAAAGGAGATCGAATTGGCCGTCCTGAAACAGATCGCAATCGCCGCCGCCCTTTGCTTGGCCAGCACGTTCGCCGTCCGCGCCGAGACGGTGCATGTCACCGTCTCCTACTACAGCGCCGCGACCGGGCCATATTTCGAGAAAATGGCGGAGCAGTTCCACCAGGCCAATCCCGGCATCGACATCAAGATCGACGTCGTCAACTGGGACGGGCTGCTGCAGAAGCTGCAGACCGATATCTCGGGCGGCGTTAATCCCGACATCTCGATCATCGGCACCCGCTGGCTGCTGGACTTCGTCCGTGACGACATCGCGGAGCCGCTCGACGGCTATATGCAGCCCGACTTCAAGGCCCGCTTCATCCCGCCCTTCCTGCAGCCTGCGACCATCGGCGGGAAGATCTACGGCCTGCCGATCGCCGCCAGCGCCCGCGCGATGTACTACAACAAGGCGATGCTCACCCAGGCCGGCTTCCCGAACGGCCCCGCTACCTGGGATGACGTCGTGGCCGCCTCGCAGAAGCTGAAGGCGGCTGGCACGCCGGGTTTCGGCCTGATGGCCAAGGGCACCGAGGTGGACGTGTATTACTATTACGCGCTGTGGAGCTACGGCGGCGACGTGGTGCGGGACGGCAAGGCCGCGTTCGCATCACCCGAGGGCGTCCGCGCGCTGGCGCTGTATAAATCCATGGTGGATGGCGGCCTGACCGAACCCGGCGTCACCAGCTACACCCGCGAGGACCTGCAGAACCTGTTCAAGCAGGGGCGCGTCGGCATGGTGATCACCGCACCCTTCCTGATCAACCAGCTCGCCAAGGAGGCGCCCTCGCTCGAGTACGGGATCGTCCCCGTCCCCAAGGGCACCACCAGCTCCACCTATGCCGTCACGGATTCCGTGGTGATGTTCAAGAACTCGAAGGTGAAGCAGGGTGCCTGGAAGTTCCTCGACTTCCTGTTCACCAAGGAGCCGCGGGTCGAGTTCACCCGCGGCGAGGGCTTCCTGCCGACCACCAAGGCCGAAGCGGACGACCCGTATTTCACCGATAACGCCCGACTGAAGATCTTCGTGGACCTGCTGCCGACCGCGCATTTCGCGCCGACCATCACCGGCTGGGAAGATACCGCCAAGGCCGTCACGGACGCCGTGCAGTCCGTCTATATCGGTAAGGCCGAGCCCGAAGCCGCGCTCAAGCAGGCCGCCGCCGCTGCCGACGAGTCGCTCGGCAAGTGAGTCCACCGGCCGCCGCCGCGCGGACCGGGCGGCGGCGCCTCGACTGGGCTCCCTGGGCTCTGATCTCCCCGAGCCTCGTGCTCGCCGCGATCATCATCGTCTATCCGTTCGGCGAGATCGTCTATCTCTCCCTGTCGGACGTCTCCCGCTTCGGCCTGGTGCGCGGCTTCGCGGGCCTGGCCAACTACATCACGATCGGCGCCAGCAGCATCTTCCAGGGGGCGCTGTGGCGGACGGTGGTCTGGACGGTGGGCGTGGTGGGCGGAACGCTGCTGGCCTCGATGCCGGTGGCCCTCGTGCTGCGGCGCGATTTCTACGGCCGCGGGCTGGCGCGCATGATCATCATGCTGCCCTGGGCGATCTCGCTCGCCATGGCCGCGATCGTCTGGCTGTGGTCGTTCAACGCCGATTACGGGATGATCAACGGCACGCTGCACGAACTCGGGCTGATGCCGGTCTCGGTGCAGTGGATGGCCCGCGCGGACACGGCGTTCCCGGTGGAGATCGCCATCGGCATCGTCGTTTCGATCCCGTTCACGGCGACGATCCTGCTGGGCGGGCTCTCCTCCATCCCCGCCGACATCTACGAGGCGGCGGTGATGGACGGCACGCGGCCCTGGCAGAGCTTCTGGCACCTCACGCTGCCGCTGATGCGCCCGTTCATCAACATCGCCGTGGTGCTGAACGTCATCCACGTGGTCAACTCGTTCCCGATCATCTGGGTGATGACGCAGGGCGGCCCGGACAACTCCACCCACATCCTGGTCACCTACCTGTATGAGCTGTCGTTCCGCCTCGGCCGGCCGGGGCAGGCCGCGTCCGTGTCGATCGCCATGCTCGCCATCGTACTGTGCTTCACCATCGTCTACCTGCGGCTGCGGCGGGAGACGGCATGAAGCACCGTCCACTCCTCCGCTCTGTCTGGAGTTGGGCCGTGCTCTCTCCGGTGATGGTCGTGACGCTGCTGCCCTTCGCCGTCATGCTGTCCACGGCGCTCAAGCCCACCGCCGAGGTGATCGCCTACCCGCCGCGTTGGCTGCCCTCGCGGCTGGCGTGGGAGAACTTTTCGGCGATGTGGCGCGCGGTGGATTTCGGCACCAGCGCGCTGAACAGCTTGCTCGTCAGCGCCGGCGCCACGTTGCTGACCCTGGCCGTGTCCATCCCCGCCGCTTACGCGATGAGCCGCATGGTGTTCCGGGGCCGGGCGGCGTTCAGCCAGTTCCTGCTGGTGACGCAGATGCTCTCGCCGATCCTGCTGGTGCTGGGCCTGTTCCGCATGGCCGCCAGCATCCATGTCGGCGGCGGCACGCTGGTGGACAGCCGCGGCACCGTCGTCGTGATCTACGCCGCGTTCCAACTGGCGTTCGCGGTATGGATGCTGGCGTCCTATTTCGCGACCATCCCGGTCGAGCTCGAGGAAGCCGCGTGGCTGGACGGCGCCAAGCGGTTCGCCGCGATCCGCTGGATCTTCATCCCGCTCGCGCTGCCCGCCATCGCCGTGACCGGGATCGTCACCTTCGTCAATTGCTGGAACGAGTTTCCGGTGGCGCTGACCATGCTGCGTGACCCGGCGAGCCTCACTCTGCCGCTCAAGGTGGTGAACCTGGTGGTCGGCCGGTACACCGTGGATTGGAACCAGGTGATGGCAGCCGCCTTGCTGGCCACGGTGCCGGTGGCCGTCGTGTTCGCCGCGTTGCAGCGATATCTGGTGCAAGGGCTTACGCTCGGGGCGGTTAAGTGAGCGCGCGTTGCCCCAGTCCTGTGCGACCCGCCCTCACCCCGGCCCTCTCCCGCAAGCGGAAGAGGGAGATGGAAAGCGGCGGGTCTTACGCGGCCTTGGTTTCGCTGTCGCCCGCCAACCAGCCTTCGCAGCAGCCTTTTGCCAGCGTACGCACGCGGGCGATGTAGGCCGCGCGCTCGGTGACGCTGATCACGCCGCGCGCGTCGAGCAGGTTGAACAGGTGGCTGGCCTTGATGCACTGGTCGTAGGCGGGCAGCGGCAACCCGGCGGCGAGCAGGGCGGTGCATTCGTGCTCCGCGTCGGCGAAGTGGCGGGCCAGCATCGCCGTGTCCGCCCGCTCGAAATTGTGGGCGCTGTATTCCACCTCGGCACGCTTGAACACGTCGCCATAGGTCACGCCGGCGCCGTTGAAATCGAGGTCGTAGACGTTCTCCACGTCCTGCACGTACATGGTCAGACGCTCGAGCCCGTATGTCATCTCGAAGGAGGGCACGGCGACGGGGATGCCGCCCACTTGCTGGAAGTAGGTGAACTGGCCCACCTCCATGCCGTCGCACCAGACTTCCCAGCCGAGGCCCCAGGCACCGAGGGTCGGGCTTTCCCAGTCGTCCTCTACGAAGCGGATGTCGTGCAGCGCCGGGTCGATGCCGATGGCGGCGTATGAGGCGAGCATCAGCGCCTGCGCATCCTCGGGCGCCGGCTTCATGATCACCTGGTACTGGTAGAAATGTTGCATGCGCATCGGGTTGTCGCCGTAGCGGCCGTCGCTCGGGCGGCGGCTCGGCTGGACGTAGGCGGCTTTCCACGGCTTGGGGCCTACGGCGCGGAGCGTGGTGGCGGGGTGGAAGGTGCCGGCACCCATCTCCACGTCATAAGGCTGCAGGATGACGCAGCCTTGTCCCGCCCAGAACATGTGCAGGCGGAGGATGAGGTCCTGGAAGCTTGGTGCAGCAGATTTGGGTGCGGCCGGGTTCATGGCGGCGCACCTTAACCGGGCGGCAACGCAGGGCAAGGCGGGACGTTGGAGCGGTATGGCGATCGATGGACTGGATGATGCGGCCATCACCCGCATCCTGAGCGAGACGGGGCGGATCGCGCTGGTCGGCGCGTCCAACCGGCCGGACCGGCCGTCCCACGGGGTGATGCGGTTCCTGCAATCCCGGGGCTGGGCGGTCAAGCCGGTCAACCCGGTGCTGGCCGGGCAGAGCCTGCTTGGCCAGCGCGTGGTGGCGTCGCTGGAAGAGGCCGGGCCGCTCGACATGGTCGATATCTTCCGTGCCTCGGACAAGGCTGGGGAGGTGGTGGACGACGCCATCCGGCTCGGCGCCCGCACGGTTTGGCTGCAGCTCGGGGTGATCGACATGGCGGCGGCCGGCCGCGCCCGGGCCGCTGGGTTGAACGTGGTGATGGACCGGTGCCCCGCGATCGAGGCGCCCCGCCTCGGAGTGGTCCCGAAGGCGTCGCCTCGCCCGGCGTAGACCTGCGACTTGAACCGCTTGCGGCACCGGGCCATGTCGGTCCTGGAATAACCGCCGGCAAAACCGCCTAGCAACGAGGGTGAGCCCGAAATGACCAACGAAGAACGCGATCTGATCGACAAGTTCGTCGCCCGCGTCGGCGGTGCGGCGAGTGGCAGCTTTGGCAGCGTGCCGTCGAACCAGCCGGCCCTGCCGCCGATCGATCCGGAGGCCGACCGCTACATCGCCCAGCAATTCCAGACCCATCCGGAAGCACGCTATCGCATCACGCAGATGGCCGTGGTGCAGGAAGCGGCGTTGTCCGAGGCCGCCAACCGGATCCAACGCCTGCAGGCCGAGCTCGAGGCGACCCGGCAGCAAGCGCAGCAGGCTCAGCAAGGTGGCGGGCAGCACAAAGGCTTCCTCGGCAGTCTATTTGGCGGTGGCGGCCAGGCGCCTCAGCCTCAGCAACCGGCTGGCGTATGGAACCAGGGCCAACCGCAGCAGCCCTATGCACAGCAGCCCTATGCACAGCAGCAATATGCGCCGCCGCAATATGCCCAACCGGCCGCGATGCCTGCTCCTCCCGGCGTGCAGCCCGGCATGTTCCCGCGCTCGGGCTCCGGCTTCCTCGGTGGCGCCCTAAGTACCGCTGCGGGCGTGGCCGGCGGCGTGGTTGCCGGCAACGTGCTGATGGACATGTTCTCCGGCCATGGTGGGATGGGCGGCGGCATGGGGGGCGGCATGTTCGGCGGCGGCATGGGCGGCGGCTTCGCAGGTGGCATGCCGATGCCGCAGGACAACACGACGATCATCAACAACAACTACGGCGACGCAGGGCCTGGCGGCATGGACCCGAATGCCGGTGGCTGGGACAACGCCAGTCAAGGCGGCGGGGTGGATCCCGCTTGGGACAACAGCACCCAGGGGGACATGGGCGGCGGCGACCAAGGCGGCGGCTGGGACGACAATAGCGGCGGCGGGTTCGACAACAACAATACCTAGGCTGTCGTTAACAACCGGTGTGGGCCGAGCATAAAGACACCGTCCGGCCCGAGTGGCTGGACGGCAACGGCCATATGAACCTCGCCTACTACGTGGTCGTATTCGACCGCGGCACCGACGCCTGGCTTGATCTGGCCGGCCTCGGTGCCGCCTATCGCGACGAAGGCTACAGCGTGTTCGCAGTGGAAGCGCATACGATCTACCGTCAGGAGGTCGGACTTGGCGCGGCACTCCTGGTGCGCACCCGCCTTGTTTCCGCGTCGGGCAAGCGCATTCACCTGATGCACGAGATGGAATGCGGCGCGGAAACGGTCGCGTTGCAGGAGGTGTTGTTCCTTCACGCGGACCTTCGCACCCGGCGGTCCACACCAATGGCGGGGGATGCGGAGGCCCGCGTTCAGGCACTAGCGCCGGCGCCGGATTGGGTGCGCCCGGCTTGGCTGGGGCGCCATATCGGCCAGGCGCGTTAGGGGTGTTTTAACCTCCGTAGTGATACTTTGGGACTCGAAACGTTCCCTGAGCATCAGCCATGTCCTCCCGGTCACACACCCAGCCCAGCCGCCCGCCTGCCAGCGTTTTTTTGGTTGGCATCCCCGTTCTCCTGTTTGGCGCCATCCTCGCCGCCACCGACTGGGTCGTGGGCGCGGAGCTTGCGGTTTGGGGTGGGGATGCAGCGGCGATCCTGGCAGCGGGTGCCCTCCTGGCCGGGCTGGCCGGCTGGGTGCTGTCGCCCTTGGACGGGACTGGCCACGTGCGTGTGGCCGGCATGCTGGGCAGGGCGCTCCGGCGGGAGGCGATGGTACGTCGGGAGGCGGAAGCGGCGCTGGCCAAGGTCGCCATGCTGGAAGCGGCGCTGGCGGACATGGAACTGAAGACGAGGGAGGAGCAGGAGGCGATTGCGAACCTGAAGGGAGATGCGGCGAAGCGGTATGGGCGCGTCGCCCGGATAGCGGAACAGATGCATGGCGAGACGAAGACGGTCGCCCAGAGCGCGCAGGCCGCGACTCAGGAGATGACGTCGGTGCGCAACGCCGCGGAGTTGGCGGCGAAGGCGATCAGCGAAGTCGCCGGCGCGTCCGAGCAACTGTCCGCCTCCATCAGCGAAATCGCCATCCAGGTTGCGCGCAGTGCGGACAGCGCCCGCCAGGCAGCGGCAGAAAGCCAGCGCACGGACGATTCCGTCGAGGAGTTGGCGAATGCGGCCGGCCGGATCGGGGATGTGGTGCGGCTGATCGGCGACATCGCGGCCCAAACGAACCTGCTCGCCTTGAACGCGACCATCGAGGCGGCCCGGGCGGGCGAGGCAGGGCGCGGGTTCGCCGTTGTGGCGGGCGAGGTGAAGACGCTCGCGGCGCAGACCGCGCGGGCGACCGAGGAGATCGGTGGCCAGATTGCCGCCATGCAATCGGCCACCCAGGGCAGCATTACCGCGATCAGGGCTATCTCGGGCCGGATCGAGGATATCAGCACCTTGGCCGCCCAGGTGGCGTGTGCCGTCGAGGAACAGGGTGCGGCAACGGCGGAGATTGCTAGCAGTGTGCAGCGTGTGGCGCAGGGCACGGGCACCGTCGCGGACGCGATCGGCCGGGCCGAGCAAGCATCCGGGGCGGCGCGGGACCGGGCCAACACCATCGCCGACACGCTGTTCGAGCTTCTTGCCCAGGAGAGCAAGCCGCCGCAGGAGACGAGCGAAGCAGGGCGCTGGGCGGCGTAGGGCAGCGGCTTTGGGCGGCTGGTGTCGGCCGGGTCAGCGGGATCTGCCTTGATCAGCATTCCTTGGAGCTGCTCCACCTGTAAGGTGGGCTGAAGCCTACCCAACGATTGCCCGCAGGAACGAAGTCGGTTTTTCGAAAGCGCTAACCTGGGTCTGGGTGCCCAACAACGGTCTGGTTGAACAGGATGCGGCGCTCCTCGTCCGTAGGCGGCGCCGATCGGCGGAGTTCCTTACCGAGGTCGACTGCGCGCTGGACCGCCGGCCGGGTTTTGATCGCGTTCCGCCACTTTGCAACGTTTGCGAACGGGTCAAGCGATTGACCGAGCGGTTTGGCGATCAGCACCCAAGGCCAAGCGGCCATGTCGGCGATCCCGTAATCGTCGCCCAGGATATACGGCCGGTCTTTCAAGCGTTCATCGAGCACGGCGAGGCAGCGGGCGTACTCACCGGCGTAACGCTGTTTCGAGTAGGGGTGCTCCCCTTGCGCATAATTCACGAAATGGCTGAGTTGCCCCGCCATCGGACCCAGATTGGCCATCTGCCAGAAGAGCCATTCCATCAGGGCCATCCTCTCCCGCGGCGCGGTCGGGGTGAACCGGCCGGTGCGGTCGGCGAGGTACAGCAGGATGGCTGCGGACTCGAAGATCGAGAGCGGGCCGCCTTCTGCGTCATGGTCGACGATCGCGGGCATGCGGCCATTCGGGCTGATCGCCAGGAACGCCGCCGCGTGCTGCTCGCCTCGGCCGATGTTGACGGGAAGCATGCGATACTCGAGCCCCGTTTCCTCCAGCATGATCGCGACTTTCCAGCCGTTCGGGGTCGGCCAGTAGTGGAAGTCGATCACGCGTCCCGCTCCCGCTCCTGGGTCCGCTCTGGCCCGAAAGCGCCGCTGCGGCCGAGTTCGGCGATGTCGGCCTCGTTCAATCCGGCGGCCAGCAGCGCTTCGGCCGTGTGCTCGCCATAGCCCGGCGCCGGCGTGTGGATGGCTTGTGGCGTGGCGGAGAACCGGGCAGCGGGTCGCCCTTGCCGGATTCGGCCAGCCGCCGGGTGTTCCACCTCGACCACGATGCCGTTGGCGTTGAATTGGGGATCGGACAACGTTTGCGTGCGGGTCAGCACGGGCGCGCAGGGCACGCCGGCATGGGTCAGCAGGTCCAGCCACTCGGAGGCGGGTCGGGTGCGCAGCACGTCTTGGGTCATGGCCAGCCGCTCGTTGATGTGCTGCTGCCGAAGTGCGGGGGTGCGGAAGCGGGGGTCGTCCAGCCAGCCCGGCTGGGACAGGCCGTCGGTGAGCGCTTGCCATTCCCGGTCGGATTGCACGGCCACGCTGATCGGCCGGTCGGCGGTTTCGTAAATCAGGTCGGTGAAGCTGGCGGCTTCCTGTTGTGGAAGGTCTCCGCCGACGAAGGTCTGGCTGCCCATGTCCGAGGACCAGAGGAAGGCCGCCACCGCCTCCAGCATGGAGAGCCGGATGTGCTGCCCCTCGCCGGTGCGGGTGCGCGCCAGCAGGGCGGCGGTGATTGCCTGGGCCGCGACGATGCCGGTCAGCTTGTCGGGAACGATGGTGCGCACCAAGCGTGGCCGCTCCTCGTCCGACCCGGCCTGCACCGTGGCGAGGCCGGACATCGCTTGCACCAGCGGGTCGTAGACGGGCTTGGACGCGAACGGCCCGTCCTCGCCGAAGCCGCTGATCGAGACGTAGATTATGGCGGGAGAGACGGCGCGCAGGGCGGCTTCGCCCAGGCCCATCCGCTCCGTCACACCCGGGCGGAAGTTCTGCACGAACACGTCCGCACCCTCCGCCAAACGCAGCAGCGCCGACCGGCCTGCCTCGGACTTGAGGTCCAGCACCACCGACTTCTTGTTGCGGTTGTTGTTCAAAAACGACGCCGACATGCCGCCCCGCCGGTTGGCGCCGGCCCGGGTGTGGTCGCCGCCGGTGGGGTTCTCCACTTTGAGGACCTCCGCCCCCTGGTCGCCGAGCATCATTGTGGCGAGCGGGCCGGAGATCATGGAGGTGAGGTCGATCACGCGGATGCCGTGAAGCGGGCCGGTCATGGATGGCTCCATCGTTCGGGGAGAGCGGGCGTTCGGGGTGAGCGGGCGTTGGGGAGAGCGGGCGTTGGGTAGGCCGGCCTCAGCCAAGCCCTTCTTCGCGTCCGGGGACGGACACGTCGTAGGCGTTGAGCATGACCGAGACGAGGCAGTAGCCACCCACGAGGTAGACGAGTTCGGCGGTGCCGGCGTCGCCGAACGCGGCCAGGGCGGCCTGATAAGTCGCCTCCGGCAGTGCGCCGCCGCGGCACAGTGCGGCGGCGAGGTCGTAGGCGACCGCCTCCTGCTCCGTCAGGTCATGGGGACGCTCGCCGGCGACGATGGTGGACACCTTGCTCTGTGACAGGCCGGCGCTCTCGCCGACATGCTCGTGGGCGTAGAGTTCGTAGCGCGAGCCGAACCGGGCGCCGGTGACGAGGATCGCGACCTCGTGGGCGGGCTTGGGCACCGTTGAATTGTCGATCAGCGCCTTGGTGTAGTCCCAGGCCGGTTTGCCGAACTGGGGGAAGTGCAGCATGGGATTGAACGGTCCGACCAGCGCACCGTCCGCGCGTTTGGAGACGAACCCTTTCAGGTGCACGCCGATGACCTCCACCATGTCGCGGTAGAACGGCTGCAGGTCGGGCGACAGCGTGGTTGGCGGCAGGGGGGCGAGGCGCATGGCTGGCTCCGGAGGGAGAGAGCCGGATGAACGCGCTGGAAGCCGGTGGGGTACCAAGGACTCGGAGAAGGATTTGGGACCTTGGGAAGGATTTGACTCGGCGGTGCGCTCGCTTATAACACGCCGCTCCGGCGGCAGGGTGACTTGCCGCCCGGCTGCCGTTGTGCCGCCGGTGGTTTCGTTAGGATACAGGTTCGATGTTTGCAGTCATCCGCACCGGCGGGAAGCAGTACCGCGTGACGCCCGAGCAGATCCTCAAGGTCGAGAAGCTCGATGCCGAGCACGGCTCCATCGTGACGTTCACGGACGTTCTGGCCGTCGGTGGCGGCGAGGGTGGCCTGGTGATCGGTGCGCCGGTTGTGCCGGGTGCAACGGTGACGGCGACCGTTGTGGCGCAGGACCGGCTGGAGAAGATCATCATCTTCAAGAAGCGGCGCCGCCAGAACAGCCGCCGCAAGAACGGTCACCGCCAGCATGTCACCGTGCTGCGGATCGGCGAGATCAGCGCGGCTGCGGCCTGAAGCGCTGCAGTCTGAAGCGCAAAGGTGTGAAGCAGGGATAGAGAGAGATGGCACACAAGAAAGCAGGCGGTTCCTCCCGCAACGGCCGTGATACCGAAGGCCGGCGTCTTGGCGTAAAGAAGTTCGGCGGCGAGGCAGTGATCGCCGGCAACATCATCATCCGCCAGCGTGGCACCAAGGTGAAGGCCGGGCCGAATGTCGGCATCGGCAAGGACCATACCTTGTTCGCGCTGACCGATGGCCACGTGAAGTTCACCCACCGTGCCGAGGGCAGGGTACACGTCTCGGTTCAGCCGGTAGCGCTCGCGGCCGAGTAACACCGGCCCGTGCCGCGGCTATGACGGGGGTCGGTGCAAGCCGGCCCTCTTTTCGTTTGGATACGACACGATGAAGTTCCTCGACCAAGCCAAGATCTACGTCCGCTCCGGCGATGGCGGGGATGGCGTGGTCGCGTTCCGGCGGGAGCGGTTCATCGAGTTCGGCGGCCCGGATGGCGGCAATGGCGGGCGCGGCGGGGACGTGATCTTCGAGGCGGTGCCCAACCTCAACACGCTGATCGACTTCCGCTACACGCAGCATTTCCGCGCCCGCAAGGGTGGCAACGGCGCCGGGTCCGACCGCACGGGGGCGGCGGCGGAGGACGTGCTGATCCGCGTGCCGATTGGCACCCAGATCGTGGATGACGGCGACCGGGAACTGCTGCTGGCGGATCTGGACGCACCCGGCAAGCGCATCGTGCTGTGCCATGGCGGGGATGGCGGCCACGGCAACGCGCATTTCAAGTCCAGCACCAACCGCGCCCCGCGCCGGGCGGACAAGGGGTGGCCTGGCGAGGAACGCTGGGTGTGGCTGCGCCTCAAGCTGATTGCCGATGTCGGGCTGGTCGGCCTGCCGAACGCGGGGAAGAGCACCTTGCTGTCCGTCGTGTCCGCTGCACGGCCCAAGATCGCGGATTATCCGTTCACCACGCTGCACCCGCAATTGGGCGTCGTGCGGTTGTCGCACTCGGAGGAGTTCGTGATCGCGGACATCCCCGGGCTGATCGAGGGAGCGCATGAGGGCGCCGGGTTGGGCGACCGGTTTCTGGGGCACGTGGAGCGGTGCGCCGTGCTGCTCCACCTGGTAGACGGTGCGGCCGGCAACGTGGTGCGCGCCTGGCGGACGGTGCGCGAGGAGTTGGAGGCGTATGGCGGCGGGCTGGCCGACAAGCCGGAACTGCTGGTGCTCAACAAGACGGACGCGATGTCCGCCCGGGAGATCTCCGCCCGCCGTGCCGCGCTGGCGAAGGCGTCCGGCCAAGAGGTCGAGTTGCTCTCCGGCGTGAGCGGCGCGGGCTTGCCGGAGTTGCTGCGGCGGTTGATGCACACTGTGCACGAAGCCAGGGTTCCGGCGTGAGCCTGGCCGCCGCCCGCCTGCTGGTCGTCAAGATCGGCAGCGCGCTGGTGGTGGACGGCGCGGCCCCGCGGACGGCTTGGTTGCAGGGCGTGGCGGAGGACGTGGCGGCTGCCCGCACCCGGGGTACGGCCGTGATCCTGGTTTCCTCCGGTGCGATCGCGTTGGCCCGGCGGACGCTGGGGCTGACCCAGCGGCGATTGCGGCTGGAGGAGAAGCAAGCGGCGGCTGCGGTCGGGCAGATTCAATTGGCGCAGGCTTGGAGTGAAGCGCTGTCGGCCCAGGGGCTGACAGCGGCGCAGTTGCTGCTGACGCTCGAGGACACCGAGGATCGGCGGCGGTATCTCAACGCCCGTGCCACGCTGACCACGCTGCTGGGCCTGGGCTGCGTGCCGGTGATCAACGAGAATGATAGCGTGGCCACGGCCGAGATCCGGTTCGGCGACAATGACCGGCTGGCGGCCCGGGTGGCGGAGATGGTGGGGGCGGACCGCCTGCTCCTGCTGTCGGACATCGACGGCCTCTACACCGCCGACCCGCGGCTCGACCCGGCGGCGCAGCACATCGCCACCGTTCCCGTCCTCACCCCCGAGATCGAGGCCATGGGGGGCGAACCGCCGCCTGGTTACTCGTCCGGCGGGATGCGCACTAAGCTGGTGGCTGCCCGCATCGCCACCCAGGCGGGCTGCACGATGGGGATCGCGCTCGGCAGCGTGCCCAATCCGATCGAGCAGGTGGTGGCGGGCGCGCGGTGCACCTGGTTCCTGGCTGCCCCCGAGGGCCGGTCCGCGCGCAAGCGGTGGATCGCGGGGAGCTTGCAGCCGCTCGGCACGGTGACGGTGGATGCGGGGGCTGCGCGCGCGCTGGTCAGCGGGAGTTCGCTGTTGCCGGCCGGGATCCGGGCAGTTGAGGGCGGTTTCGAGCGTGGCGACCCGGTGGAGGTGCATGATCCCTCGGGAGGGACTGTCGCGCGCGGGCTCAGCGCTTATGCCGCTGGAGAGTTGCGGCGGATTGCCGGCCACCGCTCGGAGGAAATCGAGGCGCTGCTTGGCTGGCGTGGGCGGGACGAGGCGATCCACCGGGATGATCTGGTGCTGCTCGCCGGTTGAGGCCAAGGTTGGACCGTCCAATCCGGAGCCGAATGCATGCAAGACTTGCCAGCCCGCACCGCCGCGATGCTCGCCCGTTACGGGGCCGAAGCCGAAGCGCTCCCGGCCGGTCCTTGGAACGAGGTCATCGCGAGCCTGCTGCAGCACCGCTCGGTCCGCGGCTACAAGCAGGACCCGGTGCCGTCAGGAACGCTGGAGATGCTGGTTGCCGCGGCGCAGTCGGCTCCTACGTCCTCCAACATGCAGACCTGGTCCGTGGTCGCCGTCACCGACCCGGCGGCGAAGGCGGCTCTGGCCAAGGTCGCCGGAAACCAGGCGCATATCGAGCAATGCCCGCTGTTCCTGGTCTGGGTTGCCGACCTGTCCCGGCTGGAGCGGCTGGGGAAGGCAGTCGGGCAGACGCTCGAGGGGCTGCCGTATCTTGAGACGTTCCTGGTTGCTGCGCTGGATGCTGCCATCGCGGCGCAGAACGCGATCGTGGCCGCCGAGAGTATCGGGCTCGCCACCGTCTATATCGGCGCCCTGCGCAACGACATGGCGGCGGTCTCGGCGCTGCTGGATCTACCGCCTGGTGCGGCTGGCGTCGTCGGGCTGTGCGTCGGGTATGCCGACGATACGCGGCCGGCGATGGTGAAGCCGCGGCTGCCGCAATCGGTCGTGCTGCATCATGGGCGCTACCGCACCGACGCCGAAGGAGAGGGTTGCGCCAGCTATGACCGGGCGTTGGAGGCGTTCAGCGGCGTTGCCGAGCGCAACCGTTACAGTTGGACCGAGCGGGTGCTGTCGCGGATGGGCCGGGTGTCGGCGCTGGCGGGGCGGGACCGGTTGCGGGCGGTGCTGGAGGGGCTGGGCTTTCCGCTCCGGTAGCCCGGTTTGGAGGGAAAGCCGCCGTGCACTAAGCTCACGTGCCGTTCACGCCAGGATCCCGCATGACCGCCGACTTGGACCACGCCTCCACTTGGCTGCATGAGGCCGCAACGGCTGCCCGGGCGGCGTCCGCTGTCCTGGCGCGTTCCAGCGGCTCGGTGCGTGCGGCCGCGTTGCAGGCTGCGGCCGGCCGGTTGCGTGCCAACGCCGCTGCCATCCTCGCCGCCAACGAGCGGGATCTGCAGGCCAGCCAGGCCACACCGGCCTTCCGCGACCGCCTCACGCTCAACCCGGCGCGCGTCGAGGCGATGGCGGCGGGGTTGGAGGAGGTGGCCGCCTTGCCCGATCCGCTCGCCCGCACGCTCGCTGGGTGGACCCGGCCCAACGGGTTGCAGTTCCGCCGCATCGCCACCCCGATCGGCGTCATCGGGATGATCTACGAGAGCCGGCCCAACGTGGGCGCGGACGCCGCCGGGTTGTGCCTGGTGTCCGGCAATGCCGTGCTGCTGCGTGGCGGGTCCGAGAGCCTGCACAGTGCGCGGGCTGTCCAGGCCGCGATGGCGGAAGGGATCGCCGAAGCGGGGCTGCCCGCCGCCTGCGTGCAGATCGCGCCGGATGCGGACCGCGCCTATGTTGCAGCGATGCTGGCCGGGTCGGGCCTGATCGACCTCATCATCCCGCGCGGCGGCAAATCCCTGGTGGAGCGCGTGCAGCGCGAGGCGCGGGTGCCCGTGCTGGCCCATGCGGAGGGGATGAACCATCTGTTCGTCCATGCCGCGGCCGACCCGGCGATGGCCTGCGCGCTGCTGGTCAACAGCAAGCTGCGCCGCACCGGCGTGTGCGGTGCGACCGAGACGCTGCTGGTGGACGCTGCCGCCGCATCGGGCCTGTTACCCATGTTGATCGCCGCCGCTGCCGCCTTCGGTTGCCGGTTCCGCGCCGACGAGCACGCCCGCGCCATCCTGCCGGACCTGCCAGCCGCCGAGCCCGGCGATTTCGACACGGAGTGGCTGGACGCCGTGCTGAACGTGGCCGTGGTGGACGGCGTGGACGGAGCGCTCGCCCACATTGAGCGTCACGGCAGCGAGCATACCGACGCCATCGTCACCGCCGACCCGGCCGCGGCCGAGCAGTTTCTGGCGGGCGTGTCCTCCGCGGTCGCACTCTGGAACGCCTCCACCCAGTTCTGCGACGGCGGTGAGTTCGGCTTCGGCGCCGAGATCGGCATCGCCACCGGGCGGATCCATGCCCGTGGACCGGTCGGGCCGGAGCAGCTCACCAGCTATCGCACCATCGTAACGGGCACGGGGCAGGTCCGGCCCTGATCCTCGACGCGCCCGCGGCGACGCCCCGGTTCGGCCATCGCCACCGGTTGCGGGTCGGCATCCTCGGCGGCTCGTTCAACCCGGCGCATGAAGGGCACCGGCATGTGGCGCAGGTCGCGCTGCAGCGGTTGCGGCTGGACCAGGTTTGGCTGCTGGTTTCCCCCGGCAATCCCTTGAAGAAAGCGGACGGCATGGCCCCGCTTGCCACGCGGTTGGCCTCGGCGCGCCGGATCGCCGATGGCCGCCGGGTCATCGCGACGGCGATCGAGCGCCAACTGGGCACGCGTTATACGGCCGACACGCTGCGGGCGCTGCGCCGGCTGTTTCCTCGGGTGCATTTTGTGTGGCTGATGGGGGCGGACATCCTGGCGGAGTTGCCGCGCTGGCGGCGCTGGACCGGGATCGCGCGCGCCGTGCCGTTTGCCGTGGTGCCCCGCCCCGGCTACAACCATCGCGCCCTGGCCGGCCAGGCGGCACGGCGGTTGCGCGGGGCGTGGCGGCCGGCGCGCGAGGCTCCGGTGCTGGCCGATGATGCGCCGCCGGCCTGGACCTTTCTGCCGGCCTCGCAAAATGCCATATCTGCAACGGCTCTGCGCGCGGCATACTCCGGCGCATCCCAACAGAGCGCCGGAGCAGGACCATAGCCAGAAAGCCCACTGCCGCCGACCCCGGTGCCAAGCCGCCCGCCAAGCGCAGGTCGCCCAAACCGGTGACCACGCTGCAGGAGGCGGCCAAGGCCCCGGGCACGCCGCGCAAGAAAGCCGCTGCGGCGGGCCCGAAGCCGCGCGCGCCGCGCAAGCCCAAGCCCGCCGAGCCGTCGGTGTTGGACCGCATCCAGGGCGTGATCGTGACCAGCCTGGAGGACGACAAGGCCGAGAACGTCGTCGTGCTGGACTTGGCCGGCCGTGCCGCCTTCACCGACCGCATGGTGATCGCCACCGGGCTCGCCGACCGGCAGATCAGCGCCATGGCGACCCATTTGCAGGAGAAACTGCATCAGGCCGGGGTCGGGCACGTGCCTGTCGAAGGTGCTGGCGGATCGGACTGGGTGCTGATCGACGTGGGAGACATCGTCGTCCACCTGTTCAAGCCCGAGGCGCGGGATCTGTATGCGCTCGAGAAGATGTGGGGCGCCGATCTGGACGAGAATTTGTCCGAGCCGGCAGCATGAACCTGCCGCCCGAACGCGTGGGTGACTATCCGCGTCCGCCGCGGCTGGAGCCGGTACCGCAGCGCATCCGCATCGTGCTCGGCGGCGAGACCATCGCCGACACCATGGCCGCATTCCGCGTGCTCGAGACGACCCATCCGCCGACCTACTATCTTCCGCCCGATGCGTTCATCCCCGGTGCGCTCAGCCCGTCCGCCCGGTCGTCATTTTGCGAGTGGAAGGGCCATGCCTCCTACTGCAACGTCACCGGCGGCGGGCGGGTGATGCGGGACGCCGGGTGGTTCTATCCGGAGCCCTCACCGGCCTTCGCAGCGTTGCGGGACCACGTGGCCGTGTATGCGGGCATGATGGATGCCTGCTATGTCGGCGAGGAACAGGTGACGCCGCAGCCCGGCGGGTTCTACGGCGGCTGGGTGACGTCCAACCTGATCGGCCCGTTCAAGGGTGCGCGTGGGACCGAGTTCTGGTAACCCGGTGCGGGTTGCGCGGCCGCAGATCCACCTGCGGCGCCGGGAGCGTATCGGCGTAGACGCGGCCGTTCCACACCCACCGGTCGTCATGACCGACGACCAGGTCGTGCATGCCGCGGTGCTCCCCTGGCTCGACCACCACGTTGCCGCTGACGGCGTCCAGGATCTTGGTCCATCCCGTCTTGCTCGGCAGGTAGACCGAGGTGGAGCAGCCGGCAGATCCGCAGGCCCGCGGCGACTGCACCTGCACGAACAGCGCCGGGCCCGTGCCGGCGGTGCCGAGATGCTGGCTGCCGAGCAGCAGGAGCGCGCCGGCGCCGCCATCCTCCACGTCTGCCGCCGCGACCTGCCTGGCCGTGGCCTCGAGACTCGTGTGTGGCATGGGCGCCAGCTTGACTGGCCCGGTGGGGGCAGGGCCCGCTGCGACCAGGAAGGCGGTGGCGAGCAGGAGGGCGGCGCTGGTCAACGACGTTCGGACCATCAGGGCTGGGCGCATGGCGGGGCGTCTCCTTCGGCGATAGTGCCCGCTATGTCCTGGAT